>JBQTHK010000064.1:0-9234 GCA_052389935.1 Gemmatimonadota bacterium
CGATATCTGGCGAAATCAGGGTGGGCGAACCTGCGCTGGGCAGTCATAAATCGTGAACCCTTCGAGCCCCACATGTTCGAGTCGCCGGCAGCCGGCCACCACCGCCTCGAACAATGGGCGGTCGAACGTGATGTAAGGACCGGGTTTTTCACGCCGTTCCCAACGATGAATAGCGAGTCCGATCTCGGGAAGTCCAAAGGCCCAGAACGGATTGTCGATGCCAATCACGGGCGGGTTGAGCGAACGTGCGATGCGCACGGCATCGCGTGGATCCTTGAGCGTCCCGATTCGAAAACCGTGAGTGAGTGGTGTGGCCGGAGGTCGCCTGAGGAAGTAATTGAAGCTGCTCGAATAGCCAAAGGACAGAAGCGCGCGCCGCCCCGACGGATCGAGTGAGTCAACGGCTGCTCTCAACCTCTGGTAGTGCCGCGCCTGGCCGGGGTGCAGTCTGACGGCCCCTCGGGGGGTATCGACGGCGACCCTCGGCCCGCGACGGGTGAGGACGCCGTAACCATTCGCGTAATGTTGCCAGAGTATCAGCGGCACAAGGGCGATCAGCGACCAGCGGATCACGCGTCTGCTCTCAGTGAGGTCTGACACGATCGCGCCTGCGAGGAACACGTACAGGGGGAGCTCGAGGAGCACGGACGTCCATTCACTGTGCTCCATTCCGCGGCGCGCCCGAAGCGCGATCGCAGCGACCAGGAGAACAATCATCAGTCTCAGCTCGCGACCGTCCACCCGGTGACGCCAGCGGACGAGTGCGGCGAGGGCGATGACGGGCACAAGTGAGGGAATGGCGTGCAGCGTCAGGCGGTCTCGCAGAAGTCTGACGGAGGTCCTGATCAGGGCCGGCAGGGTGATCTCGGTCCCGGCGAGCATCGAGAGAAGTTCAGAGCGCCCGGTGTCACCGGCGCCGGTGGCCAGTTGAGCGATCGTGACCGTCCTGAGGAGCCAGACGGTCGCGAGCACCGCAGCAGCACTGCTAGCAACGACCGTACCGGCCAGGGCAAGTCGGCGGCGCCGCGGAACGGCAATGGCGGTGATGCTGAGGAGCAGAGTCAGAAGTCCCGCTGTTGCGATCAGTTCGAGGACGAGGGTCTCGAGCGTGGGGCTGCTGCGGCCTCCGTACTCCCTGGCAATTCCGTAGCCGCCCAGAATACCAGGGAGGACACTAAAGCCATTCTGCGCCACGAGGAAAGCACCGGCCGGCAGCAGCACCAGGGCAGACGCTCCCCAGGATGTGAGCCAGACCTCACGTCGCCGATCAGAGGCGAGCCAGGGAGCCGCCGCGACGAGTAAAAAAGCCGAAATCCAGAAGTCGTGTTTGGACAGCACGCACAACGCACCAAACACTCCCACACCCGCGGCGCTGGCGAGCGAAGGCTGCCGCCCGAGCGCAATCGTGAAGAGCAGCAGGACCAGAAGGCAGAGAAAGCCGACCGGCGCGGCCGGGGTGTACATCCCGGTCGAGAGTGGCGCCGAGCCGATGGACGCAAAAGTGATTCCGAGGGGGAGACCAATCAGGACGACCGGCAGAGTCAGATCACCGCACAGCCTTGCTGCATAGCGGACCCAGGCGAGCGCGATCAGGGCAGCAACAATCGCGGTAATCGTCCATATCTGCGCCAGATCGGACCCAAACACCCGCCCCAGGCCTCCAACGATCCACATCGCCAGAGGCGGGAACGGCCAGTAGAAATCCCGGTACAGGCGCTCGCCGCCTGCGAACCGGTCGACCTCATGAAGCCAGCGTCCCGAGTCGCCCCAGTAAACGGGCATCTGGCCCCAGGAGACCGCGACATGCAGAACAACAATGACCAGCGCGGCCGAGGCGACGACTGTCCTCGACCGCGCGGTCATGGGGTTACGGCCGGCCAAACCAGGCGCAGCGGTCAGGTAGGTGCGACGCAGTTACGAGCCGCGACGACATTGAGCCGACCTCGCCCGAACTTCCAGAGCGGCGAAAGTCTGTCTGCGCGGAGGAGGCACCGTTCGAGGTCCTGGGATCGCAGTGATCCGCTCGGGCTGCCGGACTCGGCAACAGCAGCGGCCGCGGCTACGAGTGGCGCCGCGAAGCTCGTGCCGGCGCCGAAGAGGACCGTTGTCCCGCCGGCGCAGGAAAAGGGCAGCGTGGTCTGATACTGGCTACAGACGGAAAGCACCAGATCCTCCACCACCCCCCCGAGGACGAAGTCACCGCCTGGGGCGACGAGATCGAGAGTCCGGGTAGCGCCGAAGTTGGAGTAGGAGGCGAGGACGTCGAAGTTGAGCTGGGCGATCGGAGCCGTTGCGCCCACAGAAACGACGCCCCGGATCATGGCCGGTACGACCACAAAACGGGGGTGGATGTCGTCGAAGTTGAGGCCATTGTTGCCCGCGGCGGCGATGATGACCGTGCCCTGCTCGCGGGCATCAGCGACTACCGCTTCGAGGAGGGAGATCAGGAACGCACCGCCCGGTGAAAAGGCGTCGACGATCCCGGTGAGACTGAGGTTGACGACATCGGCGCCCATGCGAGCGGCCTCGGAGATGGCAAACAATATGTCGCCAAAGGTGCCCGCGCCGTCTTCAGAGAGAACCTTGATCGCGCACAGGCGCGCGTCGGAGGCAGTGGAGGCAATGCCGCGTCCCTGCGTGCGTACCAAGCCGGCTACGAACGTCCCGTGCGAATTGAAGTCGAGGACGGTGGCGTCGCTGGCGAAGCGGGGAATGAGAATGGCGGTGAAGCTCCGTGACATGTCGACGGCGCCCGACAGGTCTATGTGATGCGGGTCGATACCCGAATCGAGCACACAGACAAGTTCCCCGCTGCCGGTGCGTCCGAGCGACCAGGCGCGGTCTGCCCGGATGCTGCGGAGGTTCCACTGGAGGGAGAAAAAGGCAGCCGTGCTCTGGTCGGTACCCGCGGCACCGGGTAAGGAAGAGAGAGTGCGCGATGCCCGGAAGGCTGATGCGGGTTCCGGCGTCATGCGCACGAGGCGGTCACCGGCCGAGGTGACCCCACTGACGTTGATCGCTGCCACACCTGCCTGATCAAGTCCGCTCGCGTACATGAGCCTGAGAGCAGGAATTTCCCGGATGATCCGGCCACCACGAGCCGCGATTGCACCGCGAGCGGAGGCGAGTGCCGACGTCGATGGTGCCTGGACGAGTGTTATGCCGTTTTCGGCACCGAGGAGCACCTCGAGGGACGGGCTGAGTCCCGGGAAGCGACCGGCATTGAGCGGGCTATCGGGGGAGCACGCTGCGAGTATCGCGACCAAGAGCGGCAGCAGATTCCTGACGCGTTTGCACCTCATAGACCTCCCGTCAAAGTGGGTTCTCGCCGGCGACCGGCCGGTGATCGCGCGCTACGTTGCGTGACGTTGAAGCTCATGTCAACCACAGTTGGTGTTGCATCGGCGCATTGGAAATGCCCGTCACCGACCGGGTTGGGGCCCTGTCACACGAGGAAAGGGCATCGGACACGTGTGCCGCGCGACACTTTCGCCCACGAGCGGGTAGACAGGCACACACCGTTCATCGCCCGGAGCCTGTCCATGAAAGTGTTCGGAATCATCCTCATCGTCCTCGGACTGGTTGGGTTCGCGACCGGCGGGTTCTCCTTCACCAGACGGGAAGAAGTCGTCGACCTCGGACCGATCGAGATCAGCGCCGAGGAACGGGAGCGTGTGCCTATCACCCCGATCGCGTCCGGCGCAGCTCTCATTGCCGGGATCGTTTTGGTCATCGTCGGCTCGAAGAAACGCGCCTGAAACGAACCGGGCGCCGCAGCGATTGCCACGGCGCCCGGTACAACGTGAACGCTCAGCTCAGTGCGCCGTCCCCAGCCACGGGAAGGCCGAACCGAACGACACATCGTTGGCCGGCACGTTATCCGTCGTAAGTCCCGGAGTAACGTTGTTGTTGTTGCCCAGCAGGTTGCCGAACAACGCACCCAGTCCGATGTCGACCGCATCATCGGCCAGTCCGCGCCCGCCGTAGCCGCCAAACACCCAGCTCAACCAGAACACCGGTTTGCCGTCCCGCTTGGGATAGGTGAGAAGCATGTCGGGGAGCAAGGCACCGGCGATCGTGTTGGCGTACGCCTGATCGCGGCCGGCGACACCGGTAACGAAGCTGACCAGGTCACCTGTCCATGTGGCCACATCCGTGACCGGCTGTCCTTCGTTGTACAGCTGGTGGCGCGCCTTGACGACCATCACTTCCGATACAAGAGGATTGCCAAGCCTCTCGAGCTGCCGAAACTGCCGGGCGGCGGTGCGCTCGAGCAGCGCCTCAGGCGTGCCCGTGATCATCGGCGACACATTGTCCTGACAGCCGGCCAGCACAACTGCGGCCGCACATGCCAGAACCTTCATCGTTGATACTCTCATTGTCTGGTCCTCGTTGGTTGGCTCAGGAGCTTGTCGTAGCCCAGATCCCGATCTTCGGGTCAGGCCCCGCATTGGGCGGCAGGAGCATGTTCTCGGGCAGCTCGATCACGATCCCGAGGGCGTTGAACCCACGGAGGAAATCGATTCCGGGGTTCCGGAACGACGTGGCAGGGACGGGGAACACGGAGAGTGGTCCTTTTTCCGGGCGCCGGTCGGGCAGGATTCGGAAGAACTGCTCGAGGTCGATGAAGAACGGATCATCGACGAGTCCGGCCCGGAACTGGATGCCGGTGGAAGAGCCAAGCGTAGTATTGGCGCGTCCGATGATTCTCTTGCCGCTCAGGCGCGTGTTGATGGTGCCGACCTGATTTGGTGCGGCCGGGCCAAACAGCGCGACGATCTGGTTGGGTCCCGTTCCTTCGGCGACCATCTGGAACACGAGGTCTTCGATACCATCGCCGGTGTTGTCGACCTTGATCTGGTACAGCAGGTTGGGGTTGAATCCGATCGTTGCCGACTGCGAGGGCGTAACCGGCGAGGCCGTGGTCACGGCGAGGACGATGCGATCAGGGGTGGAGCCGGGGAATGCGTAGACGTCGTTGATATCGGGGGTCTGCCGGAGTTCAGTCAGTTCTGTATCCTGGTGATCGGAAGCCAGCGAGGCTCGGCTCACAAAGAACGCTCCAACCGAACCGGCGACGGCGATGCTCAGCCACGCCGCGCGCCGCAGGGTTGCTGCGCGAGTCATAGGTGTTCTCCTCATGGATGTGTGGAAACGTGCCCGGGTTCCGGTTGGATCCAGGCTGACGCCATCCGCGGCAACTCCTCGTCGGGGCCTCGCTCCGAATCCGACGTCTTCGGCATTGGCCAGCGAGTGTCACGGTGCGACGAGTGACCTACGATACGAACACCGGAACGGATTGTTCGGACTGCTCCGGCCTTGTCGGGGAGTGGAATCGCGTTTCCTTACACACTCCCTGAACCCTGCCGGAAGGATGCCGCGGCGATGATCGAAGTACATCCGATCCCACAACTGCCACGTGGATTCAGCTGTACGGCCATCAACTGTGGCCTCAAGGCCGACGGAGGAGAGGACCTGGCGCTGTTCGTGAGCGAGGTGGACGCCGCGGCCGCGGCGGTCTTCACCCGCAACCATTTTCCGGGCGCGCCGATAACACTCGGCCGCGAGACGATCAAAGGTGGAGTGCTGCGGGCAATCGCGGTGAACAGCAAATGCTCGAACGTTGCGACTGGCGAACCCGGGCTTCATAACGCGCGAAGGATGGCCGCGGCCGCGGCCCGGGAGGTCGCGTGTTCACCAGAAAGAGTCCTGGTGAGCTCGACTGGGGTGATCGGGATTCCGCTGCCGATCGAAAAGATCGAAAGCGGTCTCTCGGGGCTGGCGCGACAACTGGGTTCCGATCCCGTGACCGGCGCACGCGGAATCATGACGACGGACAGTTATCCCAAGGCGATATCGCTGACTGTGCCCGGCAGCAGCGCCGTGATGTCGTGGGTGGCCAAGGGGTCGGGGATGATCGAGCCCAACATGGCGACGATGTTGTGCTACATCTTCACCGATGCGCGGGTTGATTCCGCGACACTCGACCGGCTCCTGAAGAGAGTGGTTGGTGAATCGCTCAACATGCTCTCGGTTGACAGCGACACGAGCACGTCTGATACGTGCGTCATCATGGCGAATGGAGTCGCGGGCGAGGTGGCATTCGAGTCATTCGAGGCGGCGTTGCGCGAGGGGTGTGTGCGGATGACCGAGCTGCTGGCCCGCGACGGTGAGGGGGCAGAGCATCTGTTGCGGGTTCTGGTTCGCGGGGCGCGGACGGACGGGGAGGCGAAGATGGTGGCCAAGTCGATAGTGAACTCGCCGTTGATCAAGACGATGGTTCATGGTGCCGACCCTAACGTCGGAAGGATTCTTATGGCGGTGGGCAAGTGCACGAGCTGCACGGTCGATCCAGCGACCACGGACGCCTGGATCAATGGCACGCAGGTAATCGGCGCCGGGTTGCGACTTTCGTTCGACGAGGCGGGGCTGCGGCGATCACTCGCGGAAGAGGTCGTCGAGATAGAGGTCCTGCTTGGGGTGGGGCATTCGGCGGCGCGAGCGTGGGGCTGCGATCTGTCGCGGGGGTATATCGACGAGAACGCGGCGTATTTTTCGTCGTGAGGAGGGCGAGGAGGACGAGGAGGACGAGGATGAAGAGGATGAGGAGGATGAAGAGGATGAAGAGGAGGGCGAAGAGACGAGGATGAAGAGGATGAAGAGGATGAAGAGGAGGGCGAAGAGGGCGACGAGACGAGGATGAGGAGGATGAGGAGGATGAGGAGGAGGGCGAAGATAACGAGGATGCGAGGTGGTTATCGATGAGTGCGGCCGGACGACCTCAATGAAATCAGACCACAAGATTGACACGCCCGGCGGCGCTGTGTCCGCTCTGCTTGATTTGCCTGACGGGAACCCGCGGTTTCTCTGTGTGCTGGCGCACGGGGCGGGTGCCGGGATGCGGCAGGCATCGCTGGAGAGTTTCGCGACCCGGCTTTCGTCGGCCGGTGCTGCGGTGTTGCGCTACAACTTTCCCTGGATGGAGGCGGGGAAGGGTGGCGTTGACAAACCAGCGGTTGCCGAAGCGACCGTGAGAGCAGCGGTGGCAGCGGGTCGGATGCTCGTTCCCGACGTCGCGATTGTGGCGGGTGGTCGTTCGTTCGGCGGTCGCATGACGTCTGGAGCACAGGCGAGTGCTCCAATGGACGGCGTCATGGGACTCTGCTTTCTGGCATTTCCACTGCACCCACCGGGCAAGCCGGGCGTCGAACGCGCGGAACACCTGGATCGCGTCAAGGTGCCGATGCTCTTTCTGCAAGGCACGCGCGACGAATTCGCCGAGCCCGAGCTTCTCGGACGCGTAATAGAGCGCCTCGGGCGGCTGGCCACACTTGAGCTCATCGAAGACGCTGACCACTCGTTCAAGGCACCAAAGCGAGTCGGCACTCCGGCAGCGATCGAGGCGCGGCTGGTTGATCGGCTGGTCTCGTGGGCCGGCGGGTTGTGACCTGGTTTTTACAGCTACTGCCGAGCTTGCTTGCGTTTTACCGAGGCCGAAGCAGTGTTGTCAACAACGGTTCATTTCGGCGTTGGGCCCGCTAAGGTCGGGCAAGGAGGAACAGATGACTGCACAAAGTTTCACTGGTGCCCGCGGCTTTTTATCGTTAGTTGGGAGCTCAGTGCTCCTGCAATGCACCGAGCCGCAGCGCCCCCCCCCCCCCCCCTCCCCCCCAGATGTAGCTGCGTCAGGTAATGCGAGCGTCACGGCTGACACTGACGGGCCCTTCTACTACTTCTTCCGCCAGAAGATTCCGCTCACAGCCGAACCTCGTGAACTTGTCGTTCAGTTGTCACGTGGAAGCGATGCGGGCGTCGTCACTGGTCTTGCCGCGCGGGCGGGTGTAAACCTCGGTTCGGTGACAAAGCTTCCACAGATGCCGGATCACTGGCTTGTAGGAGTGCAGGCAACGTCAGCGAGCCCTTCGGCTGAACGGACTGCGGAGTTGTTGCGAGCAGTCGTTGGCGTGCAGTTCGCCGAACCGACGTACCGGGTCGTGGCGAACGGCGCCAGGATTCACCTTGTCAATCGACTCGTCGTGAGGTTCGTTGGCGGTGCGACGCCGATGCAGGTGGATTCATTCGCCAGGGCGTTGTCGCTTCGCCTCGAGCGGCCGCCAAGACCCGACTCGGCATTCTTCGAGCACCTGTTTCAGTTCCCCGCAGGGGTGCAGAATCGTGCGCTGGCAATCGCCGCCATGGCGTCCGAGTCCCCGATCGTGGCGTGGGCGGCCGTCGACAAGATGTCAGATGCGCGACCGGCATACACACCGACCGATCCGTTCTATTCGCTTCAGTATCACCTGAAGAACATGCAATACTTCAACGGCGTGCCCGTTGACGTCAACGTGGAGGCTGCGTGGGATCTCACGATCGGGTCGGGTGTGCGGGTTGCTATTATCGACGACGGCGTGGACATCCAGCATGCGAATAGCGGCGGAGGTTTCGCTGGAGACCTGATCGGTGCGTTTGCGGGCGCGCAGGGGTACGATGCTGTGAACAGCGCCCAAGCGCAGTGTCAAGGAGATGCGTTTACTCCGCAGCAGAATGACACGCACGGGACGGCGATCGCCGGGATTATCGCTGCGACGCACAACAATGGGCAGGGTGTGGTGGGCATCTCACCCGGTGTGGTGTTTACAGTCGTGCGGATCTTCTGCGGTACCTACTTTCCCGGAGAAGCTGCGTACTCGACGGATGCTCAGGTAGCGAGTGCCATTAACTTTGCTTGGCAGGCAGGAAGTCATGTGATCAACAACAGTTGGGCAACGCAGGGAGCGTTCAGCGCGCCGATTCAGAGCGCGATAGATCAGGCGACAACGATGGGGAGGAGCGGGAAGGGGACGGTTGTTGTGTTCGCGGCGGGAAACAGCTATCCGCAAGCAATCGGCTTCCCGAACAACCTCCCGAATGTAGCAACGGTCGGCGCGATCACACGCTTCGGCCCCCGGGCATTCTACTCGCAGACCGGTGTGTCTGTCGACCTGGTAGCTCCCTCAGGACCGAGTCCCGGACCGTGTGGGGCCGGGGATTTCGTCACCATTGATCTCTGGGGGTCACCCGGCTGCAACGACGGGCCGGGAGGCAATATCAACTACTCCGCAACCTTCACAGGGACGTCAGCGGCTGCGCCCCAGGTGGCCGCAGCGGCGGCTCTGATCCTGTCGCGGGAACCCAACCTCACCGAGTTCCAGGTGCGTTCGCGGCTCTGCCAGACGGCACACTCCTGGGGCACAC
>JBQTHK010000065.1:0-3168 GCA_052389935.1 Gemmatimonadota bacterium
GTGGCGCGAAACGAGTGATTGCGCTACGCTAGGTCATGGTATCTGGCGCGACTTGTAACGCGCAGTTTGTCCAGCCGCAGCGCTCTCATGCATAAGTCCTCGATACGCCGGCCGGTTCTTGCCGTAGCCTCACTCCTTGCGCTTGCCGCCTGCGACGAGGCGGAACGGCTGACCACCAATGTGAAGGTGGCCAGGATCAAGGCGTCGCCCGAAACAATCGTTCTGCGTCAGGGAGAGCAGGCCGCGATCAACGTCGAGCTCTTTGACGCTGACGGTCTCTTGATGCCCGGCGCGGGTGTGTCATTTGCGTCGATGGACACTTTGGTGATGACGGTCACACAAACCGGCGTCATCCGGGCCAATCGTGGCAACGGAAACACCCAGATAATAGTTGCAGCCAACGGCGTGGCGACGACAGTGCAGGTGTCGGCGACTCAGGTTCTGGCGAGCGTTGTGCTTTTGAATCCGCCGTCGGCGGTGCCACAACTCGATTCGGTCCAGTTGCAGGCACAGGCGCAGGACGTGGTCGGGCATCCCATTACCGGATCACGCGTTTCGTGGTTTGTGGGGGAACGTGATCGCGGCGATATCACGTTCAATGGGCTCTTCAGGGCTTCGGCTCAGACCGGCGAGTTGCGTATTGGAATGACCGCCACTCACGACGGCCGGACGGTCACGGGGAGTGCGGCCCTGGTTGTGCGGGCTGTGGCGGCGCAGATGAAGGGATTGCCCGCTGTCGTGACGGTTGGCGAGGGCTCGTCGACTGTGTTGAGCCCGACTGTTCTCGATCGTGGCGGCGACGTGATGGCACCGGCGGCGCTGCAGGTGCTTCCGGCGGACACCACTCTCGTCCGCGCGACGGACGACGGCGTGATCTATTCCGTCGGTGGGCAGGGCACGACGATGGTCACAGTCCGCAGTGACGCGGTCAGTCGGCAGGTCCCGGTCTGGGTCACGGCGTGGTCCTCATCATCGTGGAACAAGGTGGGGGCGGTTTTTGCACACGACATGTCTGACCTGGCGGCCGCCGACCATCAATTCATCGTCGGCAGGATGCACGGGCCACCGACCGTTGGCGACTGGCGCGACGCCGGCCGCAGCGCAACGATGGGCGCGGCAGCGGGCGCGTCGGCGGTAGCGCTGACTCGCGACGGGCGCATCTCGTTCATGGCACTCGTGGCCCGTGACGCCGTGGCGTCGTACGACATGGCTGCCCGGCGACAGTTGTGGCGGATCGAGGGAGCTGCTTCGGCGCTGGCAGTGAGCATTGACGGTGCGACCCTTTTCTATGCGGGACGCGATGGTGAGGGAGGCGGAGGAGTAGTGGCGCTCGACGCCCGGGGTGGGCGGGAGTTGTGGCGGGGTCCGCAGGACTGGGCCGGCATCCGGGCTTTGGAGCTCATCGAGTCGCGCCGCACAGCGGTTGTCCTGCGTCAGGACATGATCGGCACCCTCCATCTCGACACTCGCGGTGCGCGCGAGGTGCCACTGGCGTTCAGGGCTGGTGCGATGCGGGCGTCGCCGGACGGCACGGAGCTCTGGCTGACCGTGCCCGGTGGGAATGCGATCCAGGTGTTGCGGACTTCAGATTATTCGCAGGTGCGCCGGATTGGCCTGCCGTGCACACCGGCCGACGTCGCGCATTCGCCGGATGGTCGCGAGGCTTATGTGAGCTGCGCCGCCGGAGTGGGGGATGGTGGCGGACTGCTGGTTCTCGAGCGACGCGGGACGTTGGTGGCGAGGGTGGTACTGTTGAGCGGGAGTCCCGGTCGGATCGCGGTCTCGCCTGACGGGCGCACGCTGCTCGTGGGTAACGGTGCGGGACGAGTGGATGTTCTTCGTTAGGGCTCAGTAGCTTTGCCGGCTTCCGGCACTTGCGGGTTTGGTCGTCCGCCCGCTCAAGCTCTGGTCGAAGAACTTGCTGTTCATCGGTAGCCCGGGATCGGGCCCGAGACTGGCGCACCTGTTCACGCTGGTGGAGAATGCGAGGCAGGCGAGGACCGATGTGGAGGCGTACCTGAGCGCCTTGCTGACCCGGCTTCCAACATGCTCGATCCGTCGGATCGACGACTGGCTGCCCTCATCCTGGCAGCGGGCGCGGGCGCGGAGCAGCGGCAGCATGGAGCAGCGGCATCATAGCATAGTGTAGCTCACCCCCAAGCGATCGCAGCAGCTACGTCAACACGTCCGAGCCGAACGCTTGCTCGTAGCCTGTCATTGTGAGATGAATTCCAGGCGCCAGAGCTCAGCCGATCGCAGGCCATTCGGTGCCTCGCGATGGTGAATGATCACATCGTCGGACGCAAAACCAGCAACGTTGAAGGACAGTCGAGCGCGCGTGACAACACGAGCAGTTCGTGGATCGATTACCTCAACGATCGTGTCGTACAGCTTGTCGCGTACATCATGCGTGACCGCTTGACCTTCACCGCCCATGATCCCGTGCGACTCCCAGTCTGTCGCGGCCACAGCGATAAGAACCCAAAGCCGGCCGCTCCTGTCTTCTCGAACGCCGCGAATCCACGACTCGGGCGTATCCTTGCGGAGATAAGGCCTGACTTCGCCTTCACTACCTCTTCGGCGATATGTCTGCTTGTAGTACTCGAACCATGCCGGGCGGCGCACGAAACTCCCTCTGAGGACGCCGGCGGTATCCCAACGCTGAATCTCGTAGCTGTCGGATGGAACGGCCCAGACTGACCCATTGCTGGCGAGAGAGAGATGTCTGCCAACTGATGACAAGTCGTTACATCCGCGAACCGCGTCCACCATTCCGAACGATCTGACGTGCCTTCCATCCGCCGAGACCAGATGGAACGGGTAACCGATGCCCGCCGGAGTCGTGAGGGCCCCGGACAAGACCACGGATCCGTTGGAAAGCGGAAGGGCGTCGACCACCCTGAGCGGCTGCGTGACTGTTCGAACCACTCGGCCCGATGGAGAGAAGACAACCATCCGTCGATTGAAATCGAAGATGTACAGCGAATCGGCTGGGCCTGATACGAGACGCTGGATGATCCGCCATTCCCCCGGTCCTTCCCCGGACCTTCCGATCGTGCCAGCGAATCGACCGGTTGAGTCGTAGACCAAAACGCGCCTATCCGGACTCAACCCACCAGCGAAGATATGTCCTCCGGCGGCTCGCACAACAAAGGGTCCGTTGCCAAG
>JBQTHK010000066.1:0-34737 GCA_052389935.1 Gemmatimonadota bacterium
GACGGTGTGCGCGACGCTTGTCCCAGCGCGATGGGCGGCGCGCACCGATCCCGGGGCGGTGCTCCGCGGCGAAGTGCGAATCCGACAGGACCCGGCCGACGATCCGTGATCCAAGCTCTTTCCAAGAGCGTATTCTCAGACGCCGGCTAACGAACGCTGAAGCTGACGAACGATCCAGGGATTGCGAGCGGCTTCGCCGCGCGCTCTTATTCGCTCGTTCGCAGCTTAGCTCGGGCGTTTAGGCCGCGACATTCCTCTCGGCTGGAGATGCCGATGCGAGACGTAATCGCTTTTCTTGCTACCGCCTCGGTGGTCCTCTCGACCGGCTGTGGTCGGCCGCCTGACCGAACCGACACCGCGACGCCGGATACGGTTCGGCGATGGGAGGGCTTCGTTTCCACGGTTGACAGCGTCCGTCTCTTCGCGCGCGTGATCGGCTCGGGATCCGATACGATCATCGTGCTCCACGGCGGTCCCGGCTTCACCCTCGATTACCTCGCGCCGGACCTCGAGCCCTTGGCCTCGCGGCACACACTCGTCTTCTACGACCAGCGGGGTACAGGTCGGTCGACCCTCGTCAGCGATTCGATCGGCCTGAGCGCCGCGCGATTCGTGGAGGATCTCGAGGCGATCCGAGCCCATTTTGGCCTCTCAAAGCCGACCCTTTTGGGGCATTCCTGGGGCGTCGGCCTGGCGGCGCTCTACGCCCAACGATACGCAAGCGGGATTGGCCAGCTGATCCTGGTGGATGGCATCCCGCTGCGACGCGTTGACCTGATTGCGGGCTTCGAAGCAATGGCACAGGCGCGCGATAGCACCGAGCGCGCCGAGATGGACCGGTGGATGGTAACGCGGCGGGCGCATCCTGAGGACGCGGCGGCGTGCCAGGCCTATTACCGTCTCTGGTTCCGGCCGTTCTTCGCGGATCCAGCCGCGCTGAGCCGAAGCCGCGGCGACTTCTGCGCGGGGACAACCGAAAGCCGTCGCAACAAGCTGCAGGGCGTCGACCGCTTCACCATGGCGTCAATTGGGAACTGGGATTGGCGTGGAGTCATGGCCTCGCTACCCCTCCGCACGTTGATCATCCACGGCACCGAAGATCCGATTCCACTGGCAACGGCCGAGGAATGGGCAGTCACCTTGCCTAATGCGCGTCTACTCACGCTTCCGAATGTCGGGCACTTTCCTTACCTGGAAGCTCCGGATCGATTCTTCGCGGCAATCGACACTTTCCTTGCGGGCACCTGGCCCGCGGAGGCGAAGCCCAGGCGGCTCAACCCCTGATCCGTTTCCATCGCGGCCTAACAAACAACTGCTGCAGACTCCGCAAACTCTGTATCGATGACTGCCCTCTGCTTCGCCACGGCAGCATCTGTTGATATGCGTCGCAGCAGAATTGCACGCCGTTATGCCGCCGCGACCGCGGACTGTTGATGCCCCGATGCGCCGCGATCCTTCTCGCCCAACATCCTTATGATGTCGTCGTGTGAGCGTCAAGGAGCTGCCGTACCTCAGCCTGGCCAAAGTGCTCGGCCCACCCGATCGGCTCGGAGTCGAATTTGCTGTCCCTAATGCGTCTGTCGGCGCCAGCCTCGAGCAACAGGCGTGCGACCTCGACGTTGCCGGCCCCCGCCGCCATGTGCAATGCAGTCACCTCGGAGTCGTACTGCATCCATCGTGCGTTCGGATCCACACCATTATCGAGCAGCCACCGCACCGCCGGCGCATCGTTCCGCTTCGCCATCAGGTGGAGGATACCGCCGCCACGTTCGAGCAGCGCAGGATTGTCGCGTACGAGCCGGCTGGCCGTTGTCCAGTCGCCGAGCGAGAGAGCGGCGGCGAGATCCATCGGTCCTCCATGTGAGGAGCGATCTCCACGGTCCGCACTGGTGAGTTCCGCCATCGTGAGCGAGCGGATGTGTTCCATGACCCGCCGATCGACGTCTTTCGAGGTCGCGTAGAACGCGACATATTGCCCGGCGGCATCCACCGCGAGCGGGTCGGCGCCTAAGTCGAGAAGCAGCGCAATCATCTCGGCGCGCTTCATCCTGACCGCAAAGTGAAGCGCCATCTGGTTGCTCTCGTTGCGGCTCATCCGGCTGTTGAGTGCGGATGGATCGGCCGCGACAATCCGTCGCACCGCGTTCTCGAGATTCATTGCGATCGCCGAGAAGATGTGGTGCTGCGCGCCTCGACTGACGAGAAATGCCACGATCGCGCGGTGCGCCGCATCGTCGCATTCTTCCCAACAGCTTGCCCACCCGATCACATCCAGCTCGTGGTCGTCGCCGTGACCGATCACATCGCCGCCCGCGTCGGCCAACCGCCGCACGACGTCGACGTGGCCACCCGCCGCCGCCCAGTGCATCGCGTAGGTGTTGTCGCCCGGCTCGCGCGCGTTGACATCCAGGCCGCGAGCGAGCAGGAGGTCGACAGCCGCCAGCTGTCCGTGTCGCGCAGCAACGTGCAGCAAGGTGTGGCGGTAGGGCTTGTCGCGCGCGAGCAGTTTATCGGGATGCGCGTCAAGGAGCGCGGTCAGGCGCTTCAGCTGCCCGCTTCGCGCGGCGTCGAAGAGCTGTCCTTCGATCGTGAGAGAATCCAGATGGGCCACAAGGGCGCGCCAACTCGCGAAACCATAGGACTTCGCGAGGCGGAATTGCGCGCCAGCCAGTCGCGCGGCCGGATCCGTTCTCCGCAACTCGCCGAGCAGGCGTTTGGCCTGCTTGCGAAGCCAGGACAGGTTGGGATTGTCCGGGAGCGTCAGCGTACCGGGCCCCAAACTCGCCTTAGGTTCGGACATCACACACCTCCATTCCTTGGAAAGGGCGTGAGCCCTTCATAGGCCCCGGCGTCCGCGGATGGGGCGAGGAATAGAAGTTGTGCTTCAAACGGCAGAGGGTGGGTTGAACCCTTCACGCGGACCGTCAGCCGCCCTGGCGGCACTCACGAATCGTAGAGGGTAAGGCCCTGGTGAGCAAGACAGGTGCAACTGAGGCGGCGCGGCGCGCGCCGGGAAGAGCGCGACATAACGTTGCGCTGCAGTTGACGAGCGGTTTGCGGAACGTGCCCTTGCGGCGCACTCTTATTTGGCCCGGCAGGAAGCTCCGGGGGACCCTTTAATGTTCACCCTGGATCACGAGTACGAGGATCGAATGACCGGCTACCATCCCAAGGATCCGACGGCCTTTGCCCGCTCGCGGGCCGCATCTCATGTGATGTGCCTGCCGGTTAACTCCGGCGCGGTATACGAATCCTTCGCCAAAGCATTGATGACCATACTTATGGCAGGGCAGTTCATCGCGAAACCCAGGCAGACGCCTTCTGCCGCCTCTCAGGATGCATGAAACTCGCGGGACGGACACCCCCGCCTGTGACGGTCTCGTGGTGAGCCATGCCGCTCGACTTCACGAGCTTCACCGTCGTCAGCCGCTGGCTGCTCCTGAAGCAGCTGCACGACTTCGGCGAGCCTGGCGGCCCGACGCGCTGGCACGATTCTGTCGCGAAGCGGAGCTGCTCCGCCAGCTCAACCATCCCAACATCATCCAGGTGCTGGCGACCCTCGAGGCTCTGCGCCCCGACGCGCCTGTCGCGCTCGTCGACCTCATCCACCGGATGCTGGAGAAAGATCCCGCGGCCCGCCTGCGGAGCGTCCGCCTGGTTGGGGCGGAACTCGAGGCGCTCCTCGATCTCGTGCCCCGGTATGCCCGTCCCGCAACCATCGCGTGTCCGCAGGGCAACGCGCCATCCGCATCGAACCCATTCAACGCGCGGCCTGCAAGCCGTTGCTTCAGTTGCCGCAGACTCGGTATCGATTGCCGCCGTGCTGTTGGGCCACGGCAGCAAATGCGGCGCAGCAGAACGGCACGCCGCCAGCCGGACACAATCTACCTTTCAGGCCTCTCATGAACCTCGGCAACTTTGGCCCCTTCGAACTGATTTTCATTCTTGTGGTCTGGCTGATCCCGCTCGCCGTCGTTGTCTGGCTGGTCGCGATGGTCACGCGGCTCGTCCGAGCCTCCGAACGCATCGCTGCATCAGCTGAAACCATCGCCCGGAGGGACGCGTCATGACAGGGACTCGATCCGGGCTGAGCGACCACTCTGGCATGGCTGGTGGCCGCGCCGCTCGGCTCCGCGCCTAACGCCTGTCGGGCCCCGAGCCCAGGCGCACTCAGGCGGGCATGATGTCCCGGAACGCCGCCGCGAAGCGCCTCATCTCATCGGCGGTCCCGATCGACACCCGCAGGTGTTCGTTGAGCGGAGGGAAGGGACGCCCCACCAATACTCCACGCTTCCGAAATTCCTCGATCACGGGCGGTACGGGTCGCCGGAGGTGTACCATGAAGAAGTTGGCCTGCGACGGAATCGTCGCGTAGCCTGACGCATTGAGATCGCGGGTCGCCCCATCGCGCAACGCGATCGTCGTCCGCTTCACCCACGCCTGCGACGCGGTGTCCTTGAGAGCCGCCACGCCTCCCCATTTGACCACGGCGTTGACGCTCCCCGTCATGTGCGGCCGCAGCCGCTGCAGCAGGGCCCGCGGGGCAACCGCATAACCCAACCGCATCCCCGCGAGTGCCGAGATCTTGGAGAATGTGCGGGCCACAATCACCTGCCGTCCCTCCTTCACGTACGACACGGACTCCGCATACGTGGGGTCGTCCACGAAATGGTGGTACGCCTCGTCGATCAGCACGGGAACGTCAGCGGGAATCCCGTCCAGGAGCTGCCGCACCTCGGCGGCACTGACGATCATCCCCGTCGGGTTGTTGGGGTTGCAGAGGTACACGAACCCGACATCGCGATAGTTGGTGCGGGTCGCGTGAATGAGCGCGGGTATGTCTTGCCGGAAATCGGACAGGAGCGGGACCCGAATCGTGTCGAACTTGAGCCCCGTCGCATGCGAATAGAGGATGCTGTACGACGGATCGGAGCCGACGATCTTCTTGCCGCCCGCAAGCAACGCCGAGCACGACACATCGAGGATCTCCCCTGAGCCCGCAGCCACCAACAGCTGCTCGGTCTTCACGCCATGATGCCCGGCCAACGCCTCGTCGATGCCGCCGTCAGGGTAGCCATATCGATTCGCGTACTTGAACGCCTGGGTCATCGCTGTGATCACGGACTCGGGCGGGCCGTACGGATTCTCGTTGTTCGCCAGTTTGGCCAACGCGTCGTAATCGTCCCGCGGCTGTTGCCATGGCTCGAGGTCGCTCTTATCGAGTCGCAAGGCCTGCGTCGGGCGGGCGCTGAGGGTGCCGACGGCCGCCGCAAGGCCGCCGAGGAATCGGCGACGAGGGACGGACGCGGTCGCGGGAACGCGCATGGCAGCCTCGAAAGTTACGGGGTGACTCGGAATATGCCCCCTCAATGCGTTTCTGCGCAAAGCCCGCTTGACCGACCGGCTAAGTCGCCACATGCTCATGATTCGACTCTCCCCAGGGGACCCATGAGCACAACAGTCACGCCTCCAGCGATGCCCGCCGTTGCCTCGCCCAAGGCGGTCTTCCTCGACGCGTACGAGAGGGAACACGCTACGACCATGAAGGTCCTGCGAGCCTACCCGACCGACAAGCTCGACCTCACACCGCACGAGAAGTGCAAAACCGCGCGCGACCTCGCGTGGGTCTTTGTCCTCGAGCGTGGGCTTGGTCACATGGTCTTCAACAACGCATTCGCGTCAGGGATGCCACCGCTGGAAATGCCCAAGGCGCCTGAATCCTGGGACACAATCCTCGCCGAAGTCGAGAAGAGTCACAACCAGTTTGGCGATCTGGTCCGCAACACGGCCGAGGAGAAGTTGTTCGAGCAGGTCAGGTTCTTCACGGGGCCCAAGGCGCTGAGCGACGTCGGGCGCATCGACTTCCTGTGGTTTTTGCTCCACGATGAGATCCACCATCGCGGCCAGTTCTCGATCTACCTACGGATGGCAGGCGGCAAGGTGCCGTCGATATATGGGCCGAGCGCGGACGAGCCGTGGATGTGAAGGGACGGTAAGCACTGTGACGTCGGCGGCCGATCGTAATGCGCGGGCGCCGACGCCGCCGAGCGCGACGACCGGTTCTCCGGAGCAAATCTGGCCGTGATTGTCATAGGGGGGCTGTTTCTGATACTGAGCATCCGGGCTGCGTTCCTTCCCGTCGAATAGCGCGGGCGTACGCGGTGACATCTGCCTAACCCAGAGTTGCTGCCCCCGCACTGGGCCGACGGTGCGGCGCAACAAAGCCCGGCCATGCAGACAGACGAAGGCAATCGCTGGCTGACGCTACAGAATCAGGCCCCAGTCCTGAGCGACCAGTCGCTTTCCAGAACTCGTGTGGCGCTTGACCAGTGAGCGTGAGTCCGCGTTGGGGCCGGGCGCCTTTCGGGGCAACGCCAAGGATTCAGGTCCGAGCCACGACGCTGAGATTTGGACCCTATCGAAACTCCCGTTTGCGCGTCGCGCAGAGGAGTGATCAGTGGCAGCAATCGACTCGATGGAACTCCCGTCCAGTGTGATCGATGCAATCTTTGCCCTGCATGGCATCCGGGGAACCTGGAGACTTCTGCCCAGGCTGGGACTGGCCAATCACGTCTTTGCGACAGTGGCTGTCGTGCTCCGCGTGGCGACGGACCACCCTGAAGCTGTCGAAGATGCGCGGACCGAGTCGGTCGCCGCCCCCGCTGCCCGAGCGGCGGGTGTCTCTACTCCCCGGCTAATTGCCTTTGACGACACGCGAACGCTGGTGGATCGACCGTTTTCACTTTGGGAACGCGTCCACGGTGTGGCGCTCGGCGCGAGTGATTTGACAGATGCCCGGAATGCTGACGTCTGGCGGTGCGTCGGGCGCGAGCTGGCGGGTCTTCATCTGCACGTCCGTGATTGTCCTGACCCTGACGGCTATCTCGATCGGCCTGCGCGTGATAATGACATCGCCGTAGTGCTGAGATCATTCCTCGATACTGGCAGGCTTGACGCCGCAGCAGCTCGGGAGTTCGAGGTCAAAGCCGACGAACTCTTTCCAGCTGCGCGCGATGTGATTGAAGACCGGTTCATCCATAACGACGTTCACCCCGGGAACGTGATGTGCTCGCCGAGTGGTGAGTTTCTGGCGATCATCGACTGGGGAGACGCCGGATGGGGCGATCCCACTCTTGATTTCGTCTCGATCCCCGCCGGGCAGGTTGCGGCTGCGGTGGAGGGTTACGAGCACGCGGCGCCGGGGCTTCTCGGCGTCGACTATGAGCGTCGGATCCGGCGCAACCGGCTGCTCGAGCATCTCGAATGCCTCCTGGAGAACGAGGGCCACCTCGACTTCACCGTTCTGCAGGGTTTGCTGACGCAAGAGGAGAGCTTCTGACGTCCGCGTCTCCAGCGAGCATCGTCAGGCCGACGCTTGACTGAGGCGTTCCGCCGCGAACGGATCGGACTGCCGTGTTATTGGGGGCGTGCGCGACAGTACGCGCCGCCCTCGCAGCGAAGTGGCACGAACAGTTCTCCCTGTATGAGCCACGTGCCATCGTGCCGACGCCACTGGGCTGCGTAGCTGCCACGAATCACCAATGGCCCGTCTGGCTCAGTCCAGGTGCCGACCCAGTGTCCGCGCTCCGATGCAACACCCCACGCGTCGAATACCGCAATCGTATCAGGTGTTCGTACCCAGCGGGTATCGGGTCGCCGCGCGAATTGCGCGGCCATACGCGACACGTTCGCCGCCGCTCCGTTCCCCATGGCGCTCGTGGAGGACACGACGGTCACATCGGGCATCATCTCACGGACAATGCCGGCTGTGTCGTGCCGGGCGATCGCCGCATTCGATCGCGCACGGGCTGCCGCAATGGCCCGGACATCCGCTGAGGAGTCGGCGCGAATAGCGGCCTGCCCGCACACCACAAGGGGCGACAGGAGCATGGCGCCGCCCAGCATGGCCCGCTGCATCCAAGAGCGCAGGAATGGAGTCATGATCGCCTCAATCGTACGGGTAGACGGCACGAACACCGAACAAGCGGAGAGCAGGAAGCGCGCCAACGCATACCCGTGTGGCTCTGAGTGCGCCTGCTGGATCGCGTGAGCCTGCATTGAGCAGCCTAACGCAGGGGTGGACGTGGTAACCTGAGTGGCATTAACGACGACTCGCGAGATTATACGACGCCCGCTGCTACGCATAATCCGCGGCACCGCGCGCCCAAGGTCAGCCCGAACCCCAATCACGTCAAGCGCTTCCGCATTGATCAACAGCAAGCACGATCCGGTTATGCTGCATGCATCGAGTGATAATCCGAAGCGCGCTCGAGCCGCCAACTCGAACAGTCGCGTGCCCAAACCACGGCCCCGATCGCCGGACATCTACAGCGCCGCAACAAATCCCCGTCGAGTACGGGCTGCACTCGACGTCGTAAGGACGATCGGATCGATCGCGATCCGATCTGGGTGGTCGGCGCCAGGACATAGCATCTTTTCGCTGGGCTCGGCGCACAAATGAGTAGGTGCGAGGATAGGCTGCGTGAGGTTCGCAGCATAACGTGTCCCGCGCACGGATGCTCCGTGGGCCAAGTCCGGCACTCAAGGCCACTTGCGCGATCGGAAGCAGTGCATCCAGTCTCACTACACTCCGGACGGCTGGCAGCAGTTGTTGCTGGTGGCGGTCTAACGAGGCAGAATAAAAAGATGTCTAATCTCCGTTAAACCGACGAGGATGAACATGCCGGCTCAACTCAGTGTCACACTCGCTCTCCTCACCATTGCGTTCCGCGCTCCGCTGGGAGCTCAGGCCGTTTCTCACCCGCTGCTCGACAGCGCGCGGCTGTTCGCCGGCGAGTGGGAAGCCACCACGCTGGTGCGCGCCGACTCGACGGCCACCGACTCCACGACGCTGCGGCGGATTGATTGGGCGCATTGGCTCGGGCCGCGCCGCCTGGTGTACGCCGGCCCTCGCGCGGTAGGTGGCCAGCGTGCGCTGCTGGCCTGGGTGGACGGGAGGACCATCCTGCTCGCGGTGGATGAGAGGAATTCGCGCCCAGCGGGCGTGCCCTCAGGATTCGTTTCGGTCAGGGGTGGCGCCTTCCTACCGAGTTCGTAGCGGCCGGCGGCGAGCTTTACATCAGCACCGTCACGGGGCGCGGGTTCTCCGTCTACGCGACCGACGGCGAGCGCTGGCGCGCCGTGGCGCATCGCGACGACACGGTGACGGTGCGCGGGCGCCGGGTCAAGGTCAACAACGTTCGGGTCTTTGCGCCCGACCCACAGGGCCGGCCGCTTGCTATGTTCGATGGGGAGGGACTGAACGGCATCGCCAGGATCTCTCCCGCCGGCATTGTGATGATCGTGGCCGACCGCGATACCCTCGGCGACGGCTCGGTCCTCCCGGCGGGCATCACGCACCGACGTACGGCGCGTGGCAGTCGTTCCGCTCTGGTGGCGCCGACTGGAGCATCCTGTTTCGCGGGCGAGGCGCCGAGCTGTACGGAACGGTTGGCGGCGCTTCGCGCTTGCTGGCGCGGTCCAGCGAGCTCATGCCCGGCGATTCCACGCGCGATTGGCAGGACATCCGCAGCGCCGTCCCGCTGGGTGACGGCCGCTTCGTGGTGCTGGTCCGTCGCGGCGCTAGTGTCCTCGTCGGCCGGCCGCGTGATTGGCGCACGATCGCGACTGGCAACGGATGGTTGCGGGAGCGCGCCGGCGTGTTCGCTATCACCGACGCAAACGCCGTTGATTCCGGCATCGTCTTCGGTGTCGTGCAGGGAGATCACCAGAACATCAGCGGCAGGATCGTCGGCCGGTTCGTCGATCTCTATTACTTCGACGGGACCACCGTGCGCCCGGCCCCGTGGGATTCAGCGCTTGGAACGACGCTGCGTGACTGGCGGCGCAGCTCTCCCGGGGGCGGCTTCGAGCTGGCCGGCGACATCGAACTCCGCAGGATCCCAGGCTATTCGGCCCGTACAGTGGTACGGACACCGTTGCTGCGCCGTGACCTCCCAGCCGAGCTGCTGTTCGATCCGGCAACATGGCGGTTGCTACCCATGCCCGCCATACGGGTGGCCGGCCGCGATTCGTTCAGCCTGAGCGACATCATCGGCTGGAACTTGCCCGACGAGGCAGTCGTTTCGCTGGGTCGGGAGATCGCGACGCTCCGGCGGCGGCCATGAGTTCCGCGGCATGCGGTGCTTGGGCGTTAGGACCTTCGTAGAGTGGGCATGGCGCCAGCTGGCATTACTGCAGTTCGAGGAAGCGCGTCGCCGCATTCGCGCCGTTAGCCGAGGCTGCCGGTTATCTCACAGACGACGATGTGTTCCGCGACGTCTCGTGAGAGTATTTCTCGACACGAATGTGCTGTTGAGCAGCTCAGCGGTCGCCTTCAGCCCGGATGGCAGGTTCGTTGCCGTTGGCGCCTCCGATGGCGTCGCGTCGATCGTGGAAGTCGCGCGCTTCGGAGTGTTGGAGACCCTTCGCGGTCACGGTGGCGATCGGATGGACCTCGTGCGGTTCAGCCCGGACGGCAGCCGTCTGCTCGCTGTGTCGTTTAATCTCGAGCAGAGCTTCATTCGACTCTGGAATACGTCCACTTGGCGGAGTGTGTGGAATCACCGTGTTCCAGCACGTGTGATGGATGCACGCTTCACGGCAACGGCGATTCAATCGCTCTTGCCGAGGTCCGAATGGCCCCGAGACGCTACTCGAGGACGATGCGAGCCGCGTCAACCGGCGGCGCGGACCTGCGACGAAGTCGCTGGTGATCGAGCCATCGGCTGCGACTTCCAAAGAGGGGGAGTCGGCCCAGGTCTCGGTCGAATACACCCAGCTATCACCCGATGGGCGAACCGGTGTCCGGTTGGAAGACACGAACGTGTCGATCCTCGACTTGGCGACCGGAGCTACCATCAAGCAGTTCCGCGTCGCGATACCGACACGATGTGACGGTGCGTCGGTCGCTGCCATCACGGATGCGACCTTCAGTGCGGACGGTCAATGGATTGCCGCCGTTAGCCGCTTGGCCGGCCTTGCGGTATGGAACACCGTTAGCGGCCAGCGCACATTCACCCTGGACTACGTGGAGCCGCCGGACACGCGATTCGACTGGACGTTCGTGCAGGCTACGCAACTCGGGTACGATTCGGTGCGGCACGACCGGCTGGTGCGGGTGGAGATCGACGTGCGGAATATCAGCCGCGAGGACCAAGCTCTGAATAAATGGAACTCGTTTGCCTGCCTATGGGTTGGCGACAAACCCTACAACTCGCGTGGCTTCATCATCCTCGTCGACATGTCTCGGACTGACAGCATGGCACAGTTACTCCGATCAGGGCTCAAAACAGGCGAGACCGCGCACATCGAAGTCACTGTTGATGCCGGTGTAACATTGCTCAGAACGGTAGCACGCGCGGCCTTCTTCGAGAGCTCATGGTCTTGGCACATCGATACGGGGAAGTCTGTTCGAATCGGACTTCTTTCCCCTCTGCGGAGCTTCGAGAGGGCAGCGCGCAGCTCGAGTCAACCGGGACTCGTAAAGGAGTAACTCACCCGCCACCGAGCGTACGACCGACAGGGACTCCTTCGGCTCGTTCTCGACGCGGTGGCGTCAAGTGAAGCGTGAGCCTGCATTGAGCAGCCTAGCGCCCGGTTCAGCGGCGGGCCGCGCAGCGGACCGTCCGCTGCAACCGGTTTTGGGCGTCATTTCCTCGGGTGTCGAAGTACCACATGGGCGGCTTTCTCGGACGCTGCGAACTGCACACATTCATATCCTAGAGCCGGCAGATCCACCCCCTCGAACAACCGCTCGCCCCGGCCCAGCAGGACCGGCGCGATCGCGACATGCAGTTCATCAATGAGAGCCTCTCGAAGATACTGCTGAATCACATTGGGCCCTCCACCAATGCGCACGTCCATGCCGTTCGCCGCTTTGCGCGCCCGGTCCAGCGCTTCGTGTATGCCGCCCGTGACGAAATGGAACGTCGTATTGCCTTCCATCTCGACGGGCGGACGCGCGTGATGAGTCAGGACGAAAACGGGCACGTGGTACGGCGGGTTATCACCCCACCAGCCCTTCCAGTTCAAATCGGGCCAAGGACCGCGAATCGGTCCGAACATGTTCCTCCCCAGAATCCACGCTCCGATGTTCCTGAATCCCCGCGCGGCAAAATCGTCGTCGACCCCGGTCGTGCCATCGCCTGTACCGTGGGCCCGCTGGAACGTGCGTGTTGGAATGAACCACTGGTGCAAGTCCTCCCCGCCCACGCCGAGCCCATTGTTGATGTCCTGATCCGGACCCGCTCCGTATCCGTCAAGTGAGATGGCAAAGCTCTCAACTCGGACGTGCCCCATGCTCAGACCTCCAATTGGATTGACGCCTAACGCAGGTGTGGACGTTGTTGCCTGAGCGGCATTAGCGACTTTTCGCGAGATTATACGACGCCCGCTGCTACGCATAATCCGCGGCACCGCGCCCGTAGTCAGCCCGAACCCCAAGCACGTCAAGCGCTTCCGCATTGATCAACAGCAAGCACGATCCGGTTATGCTGCATGCATCGAGTGATAATCCGAAGCGCGCTCGAGCCTACAACTCGAGCACTCGCGTGCCCAAACCACGGCCCGGTCGCCGGACCTCACAGCGCCGCAACGAATCCCCGTCGAGTACAGGAGGCGCTCGATCTCGTAACGGACGATCGGATCGATCGCGATCCGAGGTCCGAGGTCCGATGAGAGCAAGAACGCCAGGTGCTTCGGCCCCGCGGAGATAGTGGTCGTCAGCCTCTGACAGTTGGCTGGACGTTGGCGTTGAGCCTGAAAAGATTGGACGGATCGTACTTGTTCTTCACTGCCACCAGGCGACGGTGATTCTCACGGTAGTTGGCGCTGATCACCGCCGCCGACTCATCAGCCACCTCG
This sequence comes from Gemmatimonadota bacterium, assembly GCA_052389935.1. Lineage (GTDB taxonomy): Bacteria > Gemmatimonadota > Gemmatimonadetes > Gemmatimonadales > Gemmatimonadaceae > JBQTHK01. The sequence continues at coordinate 12,865 of JBQTHK010000066.1, forward strand.
TTCACGTACCAACCCGAGGTGAACGGCTCCAGCGTCGACCAGTACTTTCGCGCCCAGTCCATGTGCGGCCTCCCGTCATCACCCATGCGCCAACCGACCGCCGCCAGGAGATTTATACCGGCGTCGCGGTGCGCGAATGCCATGTTGGCCGCAGGTACCCTCGATATCGCCCCACCGCAATGCTGCGTGAAGAGCAGCGTCGCCCTGCCGGGCTGTGGCTCGAAACCACCCGCGATGGCGGTGAGCAGCTCAGGTGTCATTCGTTTTGCGAACCCACTCTTGAGATACGAGCCCACCGCACGCGGATCGCTGATGTCACCCGATCGCTGCAAGGCAGCGTAATCCATCGGCCCGATCGTGTCCTGCAGCGGCGTCCCCAGCCGGCGGACGGGTGCGAGCAAACGTTCGGCCGCGGCCGACGGACCAGCGTAGCAGATGCTGAAACCGCAGACCGCCGGCGCGCCGCCCGGTGGGTGTACGATTTCCAGGTCCATGTAAAGGTCATCAGGCGCCGACGGGACAAAGTCTGAATAGAAGGCGAGCAGCTCGCGCGTTCGGCTGGCTGGAAAGTGGATGCTGCCGCCAGTTATCTGACGGTTGAAGGGATGCAGCCGGAACTCGAAGTTCGTCACAACGCCGAAGTTTCCTCCCCCGCCACGCACGCCCCAATAGAGGTCGGGATTCTCCGTTGCGCTCGCGTGTCGAACAGCGCCATCGGAGGTGACGACGTCCACCGACACGACGTTATCCACGGCGAGCCCGAACTTTCTCGCCAACCGGCCAAATCCGCCACCAGTCGTCAGTCCCCCAACTCCTGTGTGCGAGACAGTTCCAAGAGTGGTGACCAGGCCGTGCGACAGTGTTTCGTGATCGACCTGACCGAGGAGTGTGCCACCGGCAACCCACGCCCTGCGCGCGCCGGGATCGACGCGGACGCCACGGAACGACGAAAGGTCGATCATCATCCCGTCGTCGCAGGTCGACTGACCCGAAAAGGAATGACCTCCGCACTTGACGGCAACGAGCAGCCCAAACTCGCGTGCGACGTCGACGGCAGTGCGAATGTCTGCGACGCCGGTCGGCTGGACAATGAGCGCCGGACGTCTGTCAATCGAAGGATTGAGGACATGACGCGCGTCTTCGTATCCGGCATCGGACCTGAGAAGGAGCTTCCCCCGCAGGTTCCGTCGCACGTCGCGCAGTATCGCGCCACGAAGCGTTACCCGGCCGCCGTCACCTCGAACCGCCAGGACGTCGGGCAGGTCCTGGCCAGTGGGGGCCCGGAATGCCGGAAGGGCAAGGGACCTTCTGGGGACAAGGACGACCGCGGCGGCCGCCATCGTCGAGTGAAAGAAGGCTCGTCGCTGCATGGGCGCCTCCCGGATTGGCCGAAGGGCCAAAACGTACTCCCGTCCAGCTGTTTGAGCAATCGCAGTCGAGTCTCCCGGCACGTCGGCAGTAGTCGCCTCGAATCGGTCCGGCCTCGAAGCGCGTGGAGTCGAGCCCTCCGGTCGTGATGCCGACAGCGAAACCGGCGATTCCTCCTGGGGCGATGCCAGGATCGAACCCAGTCGAGCCGACGCCTTGTGGCACGGCGCCTTCCAGCACATCGTAACAGCCTGACAGTGCAGAGGCGGGTCCACTCACGCACCTGTGTGATGAGATCGTACCAGAGAAAACTTCGCGGCGTCGCTTCGATCAGCCTGGTATCGGCCCCGATCTGGGCCACTCTTTTTGCCCTGCTCACCGGAATCGCGCAGTTTTTTCTCCCGGCAGACAGCGATGTGGGCACGATCCGCATTATCCTCGCTATCGGTTGGGTAGGTTTTGTGTCAGGAGCGCTCTTCGGCCTGTTTCTCGCGGTCGCTGAACGCGGCAACAGACTCAGCAACCTCTCGCTGCCACGAGCCGCGCTCTGGGGCGCGCTCAGCTCTGCCATTTACCCCGTGCTTACAGGTCGTGCCGCCCAGATTTTCTGGACTTGCACTTTTGGCGCGGCGATTGGCACCGCGCTCGTCGCCATCGCCAGATGCAGCGCGAGCAGAGAGCTCACCACCACCGAGCCCCGCGGAGACCTCATTGATGCTGCTGATGTTGCAATGAACTATCACGTCGGCGCCACCCGTCCCGCAGTCGCTGTCCCCAAATAATGACCTGCCGCACGTCGCCTTTCGCCCAAACCACTCTTTGCTGCAGGCCCATTGACCCCCGATAGCTTTCGGCGACTGGCGCTGTCTTTTCCGGGCGCCGAGGAGAAGAAGCACATGGATCACCCCGACTTCCGGGTCGGCGGCCGGATCTTCGCAAGCCTGGGTTATCCGGACTCGACGTACGCCACGATAATGATCTCGCCGGAAGATCAGCTGTTTCTGGTCAGGGATTACCCGGAGGCGTTTTCAGCTGCGCGTGGGGCATGGGGTCGGGCCGGGGCCACCTCTGTTCTCCTGCGACGCGCGCCACAGAAAGAGCTGGCGATTGCGCTCGAGGCTGCGTGGCGCCGCCGGTCTGCCCGGCGTGCGAAATAACGTCGAGCAGGACGACTAGCGACGACGTGCGAACTCGGACGCCGCCTTCCATGTCGGCCGAACCGCCGATTGCGCAACGCGGTAACCAACTTCGAAAAGCAGCTTGGTGCCCGCTTCGCGTCCGGCCAGCCACGCCGAAGCTGGCGGTCGAGCGCGCCGTGAAGCCGGATCATTCCCACAAATTCTGGATCCAGGTGCCGTCGGGATTACCGGGCTCCAGACCAAGTGCTGAACTGAGCTTCGAGCCAGGTGACGGTGCTGTCTTCGCCGCGTGTCCGGAGCCCTCGACCCTCGAACGCATCGGACGGGAGAATGGCGGTGCTTGACCGTTGTCAGTAAATGGTTGGTCCGGCCATGACACCACGGACGCACTTCGTCCAGGCCTGGTTCGACTTGTTGACCATGCTCACGTCACCGAGCCCGAAATCGACAGCGACGGCGTGGGTTCCCGGGCTTGCGGCGAGGGCACTTGTCGACGAGGACCAGTAGACGGAGTTCTGAACGTTCTGGAAGGGGTGCCCTGCTGGCAGCGCAGAGTTAGTCCGCGATGGGTCGAGAAGGCTGGTGAGCTCGTTGAAGGCAGGGAGTCGCCACCCCTTGCGACCGGCGATGCTCTTGTTCATACAGACCTCGCGAGCGATGACCCATTCACGCTGGAGAGCGTCCTGGCTGACCTCCCAGACGAGGCCTGTTTCCCGGTCCAGAAAAGCTGTACCATCGAGCGCAGCAGCAAACCGGTTGGATGATATCAGTTCCGACCACCTGTTGCAGCATGGCGACGGCCACGACCACCACCAGAGGATGGCGATCACGACCAGCGGAATTACCATCAGCAGGGGACCCTTTTTCATGGCCTGTTCCTCGGCAACGGTTGAACTGACGAGCCAGCGTTCTCAGGCGCGAAGACCCGGGATTCGGTCGAGTCCTCTGAAGTGACTCAGGACCTCGGAGCTTCGGCGGTAACCACCGCTGTATCAACCACCGGGCGACCATTGCGCCTCACCGCCGGCCGGAACCTGATCTCGGACAACATCTCCTTCACTCGGCGATTATAGCCGCCGTCACCCGGTGGATTGTACGAGAGCAGGCGCGCGTTCCCCGCCGTGTCCACCTCGAAATAGGCAACCAGCTTGTAGGGCCGCACCTTCGACGGTACTGGAATCGGCAGGATCGTCAGAGCGATTACAGTTGGTGGAAACACCTCGTCATCGCCATTTCCCGCGCCCGTACCAGGGCCGGTCCCCGAGCCGCTACCCGGTCCGGTGCCTGACCCCGTCCCGCCACCGCTGCCGGGTCCGCTCCCGATCGTTCCGTCCCGCCCTGCACCACCTCCAGCTCCCTTCTCAACGCTGGCCACATCAGGCGCCTTGGCGGCACCTGCGGCCGTATCCACGGTTGCGGCTGTCGGCACAGGCTCAGGCTCAGGCGGCTTGACCGGCTCCGGGACGGGCTGGTCCGGAAGTGGCAGAAGGGGTGGGAAAGTCTTCATGTCCTCTGCCCGCGCCGTGGGAAAAGCCATGAAGCGGATCCGCTCGGGTCCCCCCGTGCCTCGGTTTCCCCCACCTCCACCACCAGCCCGTCCATCCCCCTGCGGCCCCCGCTGCTGCACAGCGTCGATTTGCCGTGATATCCAGAGCGGTGAGGCCAGAATCAGCGCAAAAAGGAGGATATGGAGGAGGAGTGACGCGATCGTCGCCTCGCGTCCGGCCTTCGCTCGGTCAGGAATGCCAAACGGCGGCCTGTAGCGCGGCCGTGCTGCCGAGCCGGTCAAGTCGCCCTGCTTCGGATTCCCGTTCACAGCGCGTCGGCGAAGGTTACTGAGCACGCTCACAGAACACTCCCTCCGATGAGGGGGTTCCCGGTCTCAATCTATTACGGTCCCGCACCAGCGCCGGGTTCAGAACGCCCGTAATCCGGGATCGACGTCCCGGAACCATCTTGAGCGGAGATGATCGCCACCGAGGCGCGGCACGGGAATCAAGGCGTCCTCACACAACACCCTCCAAACAGCCCGTCGCAACAGCTGGCGCATGCAGTTACCTGCTCAGCGCGACGCAAGCGCCCCGCGGTGATTCCAGCCTTGGTGTACCGACGAGGCTACCGTGCTCTCATCGCGGCGGGACAATAACGCGAGCACTGCTTGCCCCTCCGGGCTTCGCGTCACCATTCGAGTCACTTGAATAGTTGAAAACACACGCGAAGGGCGTCGAAGCAGAATCTACCGGAGTGGCGGTCCGCGCGTTTCTCCAGACAACCTTGCAGGCAGCGTTCGCGGTGGCTGGTTGGCTCGGACGCACACCGGAGTTGGTTACTCCAACGGTCACTTCGGCGCCATCTTCTGAGTACGCCAATGTCCTGACTCCGCGGCCGGATTCGGTCCAGGCGAGGGTATGCTGTTGTGTGGAAAGAGACACCTTGTAGACCGACGCACTCGTCAACGTGAAGGTCGGCAGTGATTGCGCACCGAATGAAACGCTTACGAGCGCTGTGTCGCCTATCGGCGGGTACGCCAGCGCGACGTGAACAACGTCAGTTAGAGCTGCGAAGAACGAGAACGTCGGGAACTCGATGAAGTAGGACGGGTCGCTTGGACGAGACCGCTGGATCATCATCCTCCAGCTCGGCGGATTCCCGGACCCCACGGCCCTGGCCGCGAAGTCCATATCATGATCGAAGCCTCTCAATGAGTGATACGATCCGGTTAGTCGGGAGAGATCGGGAGACCCTGTTGTCTGCGCCTGCCAACCCGCCGCGGGGCTCCATCGGAACCACTCCTTCCCGATCACGTCCTTGCCACCATGGAATGTCTGGATCAGCGAGCCAGCAGCCCCGGAATCTGCTCCAATCTTCTCCCCCCCTGTGGATCGGCGAGTCCACAGATCTGCACCGTCTGTCCATAGTCTGTTTCCGCAGAGTGGGGCCCCCGGTCTCTGAGCGGCCAGCTTCAGCGACTCGTAAGCGTCAATGACGGGATAGCCGCCGGCGGTTCGGCCGCCATTGATTGCTCCTTGGATGATAAGTTGCCTCAATTCCGCAGCGGTAAGACGGGGATCGAAAGAAAGTATAAGGGCGGCCAGTCCTGCGACTTGAGGTACGGCAACGGAGCTCCCCGTTGCACGGCCAACCGCCCCCGAAGCTAGAAGGATGCCGACGTCCTCCCCGGGCGCGAGGACGTCCAGATATGGGCTACCCGGCGGTGGCGCATACTGGGGTAGCAAACTCTTGTTCATCGCTCCCACAACAAGTGTTGCAATCGAGTCCTTCAAGTACGGATAAACGGACGAGCGTGGATCTGCACCCGGCAGGTTCCCCGCCGAAACCACAAAGAGCGGGTCCCCGCCGCTCCTTTGCGCGTTGTCTGCGATATACCCGACGATCGTTCTGGCTTGATCGACCTGCGAAGCGTTGTTGAGATCGACTATCGCTCCAGTAGACGTGTCGGCGCCAAGGGAGAAGCTGATAATCCGTGAGCCGCGCCTAATGAGCGAGTCCAACTGTATCTCTCTATGGGTATATGAAACATCGCGCCGCCCTGACACGTAGCGAGGACCACCGGTCGCGACATCGATGCCAGTTGGGTCAACGACATCCAGTCCAACCCGCCACGCCGCGCCCGTGATTCCGACACCGTTATTCCCGCGCGCTCCCAAGACCGATGTTACCCACGACCCATGGGCTGTCACGGTATCACCGACCAAGTCTGCACCTCGTCTGTGGACGATGTTGCCGGCGATATCCGCTAGTCCGCTGCCAATCAGTTTAAACCCGATATCCAGAACGCCCACACGCACTGCGCTATCGCCGGTGGAACAGCCCCACGCCAGCGGAAACTTTCCAAGTCGCAAGGCCCAGTTCCCGGTCTGAGCGACGCTCAAACTTGTATCGGGGCGCCAGTCTGTACCACTCCAATCAGGGCCGTCTGCTGGGAACAAATAATTCGGAACTACATCGACTCTGTAGTAGCGGTTCGCTCGTCGAACCGCGGGATGTGATCTCAGATTCAACTCGGCGGCACCTAATCGTGCGTGAGTGGCGTCCTGTGGAAGCCGAACGTAGTAGTATCCACCACCCTCGATCGAACCTCGAATCCCGCCAACGACGATGCCTCCCAGGGAATCGATGAGGCTCTGCTTTTGTGCTTGTGTTGCAGCGGAGGAGAACTGTATGACAAGCAAGTCGCGAACAAACTTCATGTGGGTTGGCAGCGACACCGTCTCCGACGGCAGGTAAACAATGGAAGGCGTGCTGTCCGGCGGCACCGCGGGCACAAGCTGGGAAAGCTCGGCACCGAAGAGCTGGATCTTGATCCTGACCCGCGGCGCCCACGTCGTTCCCCCAAACTCGATCCAGCGCCTGATCGATGACGCACCCGGCAGCAACACCTGTGGCTGCCCCGACGATGCAAGGTGCAAGTCCATGAACCATGTCGCCCGCCGACCAGTCGCGTTCAACGAATCAGCATCGATCGACAGCAGATTCGACGGAACTCCGAACGGCGTCTGGTTCGCGTTCAGGAGGACCACACTGTCAGCGTCGAACCTGAGCCGCACCGGCGCCACTATCGGCTTCGTGCCCTGGTTCTGCAGCACAACGCCAATCCTCAGTCGACCGCTCGCAGCATCGAAGACGGCCGCGGTGTCGGTCGTCAGTCGCAGCTCACCATGCGTGCAGCTCCCCGAAGACGGCATCGTGTTGATGACCTGCGCGACACCGTCGTCGAATCTTATCTGGAATCGCGCGCACCCATCGGTGTAGGTCGTCACCGTGGGCTCCGGGACCCCCAGGCGAGGACCGATGGCACGTTCCTGCTCCGTGCAACTCAGACAGAGGGCAACGCCGAACAGCACGAACACCGGTCTCACCTCCGTCACGCGAGGGCTGGGGCTCCGCATCTATACACGCTCGACTCTGAAAAGGGAAACGTGAAGCACTTTCCAGGGCGACCGCTATCGCCTCATCCTCACGCTTCCGTAAAGAGTAGTGCGCTTTGTCGAAAAAAAAAAAGTGATCTTGTTGCAGACTTTGGAATCGCGACCCGTGGCTACGGCGAACGTTCAGGTCTCAGGCACCGGAGGCGCCCCGATCGCGCGACATGCCGGCCACCTGCACAAACGGGCTGCACCATCCCGGTGCAGCCCGTTGTTTCTCCAAACGTGGCGCTCAGGTTCTCAATTGCCGCCGGTGCCCTTCTCCTTTGGCGTCACACCAAGAACCTTGACCCCCGAGCCGCGGGCCTGATCCATCGCCCAGATCACCGACTGGTACTTCACTGTCGGATCGCCCTTGACGAACATGATCTTCTCCGGGCGCGGATCGTAGATCTCCTTGAGACGGAGAGCCAGACGATCCTTGGGCACGTTCTCCTTGTTGACAAAGTACTGATCGTTAGGCGCTACTTCGAGCACGATCTGATCGGAAATTGCGTTCGCCGGCGCCACCTGCGGGTTCGGATCAGGTAGCTGCAGGTCAACCGCACGCCGCACCCTCGGCTGCATGATCATGAAGATGATCAGCAGCACCAGAAGGATGTCGATCATGGGAACGACGTTGGGCTCATTCTGCAGCCCGGTCACACCTATATTGGCACCCATGCGGTTCTCCTCTATTTGCCTCGAGCCGCTTCGGGGTCATCCCCCGCTACGGTCGACACGGTTCCTGGTCGCTGGTCCGATACAGCCCCCACCACTCGCACTCCCGCCCTCGACGCAATGTCCATCGCATCGAGCACCTTGCCGTACTCGAGGTCCTTGTCCGCCTTGATGTAGAGGATCTTGTCGATCGTACGCTTGTCGTAGATCCCGCGCAGGATGTTGCCAAGCTTTTCATCGGCGTCCTTTCCCGTCTCGCTGAACATGTCGATTGGGCGCTTGTTGATGTAATACGCGCCCGACTTGTCGATGCCCAGCACCTGATCGAGGTCCTCTTCGGGGTGAGCCTTGAGGTTGATCCCTTCGGGCGGAACCGCCGTGAATCCCGCTGTGATCGATGGCGTCACCACCATGAATATGATGAGCAACACCAGCATCACGTCGATCATCGGTACGACGTTAGGCTCCGCCTTGACGCCTCCGGCACTCACTGACATTCCCATCGGGCCGTTCTCCTCGCAGTCTGATTCGGTGAACGAGCGTTATTGCGAGATCGGGTTGCCGCCGGTGGCCTGGGTATTGAACTCGCGGGTGAATCGCGAACGACCAAACTCGCCGGAGACGCCCTTGATCAGGTAGTCGATCATTTCCTTCGACGTGTAGGTCATTTCCGCCGAAAGGTTGTCGATCTTGGTGGTGAAGTAGTTGTAGAACCACACCGCCGGGATGGCCACAAGGAGACCGAAACCGGTCGCAATCAGCGCTTCCGAGATACCGGCAGCGATCGCGGTGATGCCGGCGCCACCGGACGAAGCCATGCCCTGGAAGGCGTTCACGATTCCGAACACCGTTCCCAGAAGCCCAACGAACGGAGACGTCGAGCCGACGGTCGCCAGAATCGCCAGGCCGCGCTTGAGCGACACCATCTCCATCAGCATCTCGCGCTCGACTGCACGCTCCGCCGTGTTGATGTCGGCAACCGTCACCGAGCCGTCCATGATGAGCGGCTTCACCTCAGCCAGTGCGCCGCCAAGTACGCGGGCGACATGTGACTTCTTGTAGCTCTCGGCCAGCTTGATCGCCTCGCCGAGATTGTCTTCTTCGAGGAACTGCGAAAACTCGGGTGCAAACTTCAACGTCTCTTTCTGCGCCTTGCGCAGGTTCCACCACTTGCCGATGGCGACCGAGATCGACCACACCGACATGAATGCGAGGACGGCCCACAGGAACTTTCCAAAGAAGGGTGTGTGCGTCCAGATGTCCTGAAGGTTCAGACTCATACGTTAGGCACTCCGTGAAAAGATGCGGTGTGGGATTGAACTACTTGGCGATGGCGAACGAAAACGGCTGCTGCACAAGCTGACGAACCTTGCGTCCGCCAACTTCGGCCGGAATGAAGCGCATGCCCGGCAGCGCCGACCTCACGGCCGCGGCGAACAGGTCATGCGAAGAGCGCAACACCCTGAACGAAGCCATCTCGGCGCGCCCCGTCGTGTCGACCACGAATTGCGCCTGTACCTCGCCCTCCACGCCCGCCTGGCGCAGGATGTCCGGGTAACGGGGAGCGGCTCCGCTCAGCTGCGTGACAGGTTTCTCGACCTGGAACTCGAACAGCGGCTGGTCGGATACCGGTGCCGGACGGCCACCCTCAACTCCCTTGGACGTCCCGCCCGCGACGCCACGCCCGGAGAAGTCATCGGCGTCAGTAATCTTCTTCGACAGATCAATGTCTGGAAGCATGTCCGGAATCTCCACCGGCGCGGTGAGGATCTGGAAACCCTTGGGCGGCGGCGGTGCAGCCACCACATCAGGCGGCGGGGGGGGCTCGTCTTTCGGCGGCGGCGGCTCGTCCTTCTTTACCTCGACGAAGTCGACCTTCTCCTGCTTCGGCTTCTCGAATTCCACTGCCGCGTGCGCCGTTGCGTACACTGCCAGGCCGATCAGCCCGGCATGAATCACAAACGACGTGAACGTCCCCCCGAGACTGCGCGTCCTCTTCCGTTTCGACTCGACCAGATTGTTGAACATAGCCCTCGTCGGACGGGAAACTCGTGAAAGTCCAGGCGCTTCTTCAGTGCCCGCCCGATTCTACGACGTGTGGCTTAGAGGGGAATGTCGAGTTGATTAGGAATTGATTAATACGCTGTTAGATCACGCTGTCTTCTGCTCCGCTCGCTCTGGCGCAGCCTTCTCATCTGCTTGCCCCATAGCGGGTTGCGCATTGACAGGGGCAAGAGGCAGGATTGCCGTGAACGTGCTTCCACGATGCAACCGCGACTGAACCAAGAGCTGTCCCCCGTGCGCCTGCGCGATCCACTGGCAGATCGCCAGGCCGAGCCCGTTGCCGCCGCGCTCTGACAGCCTCGACCGGACCCGGTCGGCTCGCCAGAATCGCTCGAATATGTGAGGCAGATCTGCAGCCGAGATTCCTATCCCCGAGTCCGTTACGGTGAAAGTCGCCTTCCCCTCCCCCTCAGAGGCAGTGAGCGACAGCTCGACCTTCCCGCCCCTGGGTGTGTATTTGATCGCGTTTTCAACGAGGTTCATGAATAGCTGCCTGATGCGCGTGCGGTCCCCCATAACGACTGCGGGCTCCGCACTGGGCATCGTCACCTTGATTTCCCCGGGCTCGCCCAGCATCAGCGCCGTTTCCATCACCTCATTGGCAAGTGCGCTCAGGTCGACCTCTTCGCGGTGAACCTCGAAGCGCCCTTCGTCGGCGCGGGCGAGGGTGAGAAGAGAATCCACCAGCGACCCCATGCGTGCAGTCTCCTGCAGCGCCTCTTCCAGGGCCACGGCCTGTTCGTTGGACCGCGGCCGCGAGTTCATCGCCCGCTCTATGTTCGCGCGCAGTACTGCAAGCGGCGTTTTGAGCTCGTGACTGGCGTCGGCGGTGAAGCGATGCAGGCCACCGAACGACGTCTGCAGTCTCCCGATCATCTCATTGAGCGTCACCGTGAGCCGCGCCATCTCATCATCCGTACTATCTGTCGCAACGCGACGATGCAGGCTTGTTCCGTCCGTGATCGCTTCGACCTCGCGCCTGATCCGGTCCACCGGTGACAGCGCCTGACCGGCCAGGTACCAGGCCCCGCCAACAGCTACGAGCAGGATGATCGGGAGGGTGATCAGCGCTCCGCCGAGTATCTCGAGCCAGGAGACCGCCGCTTCGCTGCGGCTTATCCCCACCACCGCTCGCCGATCATTGAGGTCCTGGCGCTGGATCATGATTCCGCGATCGCCGCTGGTCCGGAACTCGATATAAGTCTCGCTTTCGAGTGCCCGGCGCAGCGCATCGTCGAACGCAGCGATGTCCACGCGCGCGAGGTTGGAGATCTCTTCTCCCTGAAGCCCTGACAACCTGCGTACTGCTGGCGAGCTGTAGAGTCGCTGGCCGGTGACGTCGTAAAGCACGAGGTAGCCCGGGATCGCGTCGAGAGCGACTCTCGCCCCGCCAACGATCGTCTCGGAGCCCGTGGTGCCGACCGCGAGGTTCCCGGTCTGTCGCGCAATCTGGAGGGCGAGATCACCCCTTATTGCAGCGTCTCGCTGCAGCTGGGAATACACTCCCGCCAGCCTGGCAGCGTAAACGGCCACCGCAAAGATCGCGACGACCACCAGCGCCAGCCCCACGAAGCGGGTGGCGAGCTTGGTTCGGATCGAAGACACGTTTGGGGGCGGGTTGAGCGCTTGCCTTGAAGTTAGCGCCTCGCGACCCCGAGTGCTCCCGGGCCGCCGAACCCGGCGATGATCAATCCGCCAAAACCTTCCTCGCCAGCTTTGCCATCCTCGTCATCCTCGTCATCCTCGTCATCCTCGTCATCCTCGTCATCCTCGCCCTCATCGTCATCCTCGTCATCCTCGCCTTTCGTCATCCTCGTCGTCCTCGTCATCCTCGCCCTTTTCGCCCTCCTCGCCATCACCCTCACCCACCTCCGGGCCGCTCAACCCTTGATCACATACCCAACGCCACGAACCGTCGTGATCAGCTTCTTCGAATGCCCGGCATCAATCTTTTTTCGCAGATGGTTGATCACCACATCCACGATGTTCGTCCCCGGGTCAAAGTGATAACCCCAGGCATACTCCGTGATCAATGTGCGGCTCATTACCCGACCCTCATGCCGCAGCAGATACTCCAGCACGGCAAACTCCTTTGGGGTCAACTCCACAAGCTCACCGGCGCGCCGGACCTCATGGGTATCCCGGTCCAGTATCAGATCGGCCACTGCAAGCTGAGGGGTTACAAGGGCGCGCGGCCTGCGCGCCAGCGCCTCGACACGCGCCAGAAGCTCCTCGAATGCAAACGGCTTGGTCACGTAGTCGTCGGCACCCGCTCTGAGGGTGCGAACCTTCGAGTCCACCGCGTCCTGCGCGGTCAGCACGAGAATCGGCTTTTCGAAACCGCGGGATCTCAACGATGACAAAACATCGAGTCCCGACTTCCTGGGCAATCGCATGTCCAGGATGATTACGTCGAATGCCTCCGCCACCGCCGCACGCTCACCGTCTTCGCCATCCGTCACCAGCTCGACTCCCCACCGCTGCTCCTCCAGCCCTCTCTTGATGAATGATCCTACCGTGGGGTCGTCTTCGATGACGAGAACCTTCATTTCGCGGCTTGAGATGCGTGCGGACGATGGAAACCGTACTGTCTGATTTTTCTGTACAACGTCTTTGACGATATCCCCAGAACGGCGGCGGCGCGACCCTGATGCCACCGGACCCGTTCCAGCACGAACCGTATATGCACCCGCTCAAGCTCTTCGAGTGTCGGCACGTTCGTGAGCATATGGGCGTCGTCCTGACCCCCAGCCGCTGAACCTGCAGGCGTCCCGCCCCCACCGCCACCGCCGGAATGCTGACCCGCGACGCCGTTTACGGCACCATTCGTTGAGGCGGCGTCGAGTTGACGCACCAGACCTCCAAAAAATCGCTCAGGACTCACAGAGCCTCCGCGCCAGGTAAGAAGATTCGGAAAGTGCTGCCAACGCCAACTGCGCTGTCTACCGCCATATGCCCGCCGTGCTCGGAAACGATGCTGTGGCAGATGGAAAGGCCAAGCCCGGTCGCACCGGCCCTCCCCCGCGTTGTGAAAAACGGGTCAAAGATCCTCGGCAGGATTTCAGGCGAGATACCGTGGCCCTCATCGATCACCTCGGCAATGACGGCATCTTCCGCGCCATCGCCGGCCAGCGTGTGGATGGTGATCCTCCCGTTCTCACCGCCCGCCGCTTGCGCCATCGACTCGGCGGCGTTCGTCACCAGCGCGACGAGAACCTGAATCAGCTGTTCCGGGTCTGCCTGTACGGCGGGCAGATTCGGCGACAGGGACGTCGTAATGTTGAGTTGCCGGAATCGCTCGTGGTGGCGCAGCAAGGCCAGCGTCTGGTCCACAAGCGTGTTGACGCTCGTGGCCCGCCGCGATACGCCCAATCCGCCGCTCGACCGGCTGAGCTGACGCAGCCCCTCAACGATCGAACGGCAACGATCGAGCTGACCCTCGATCGCTTCAGCTTCGGAGGGATCCGGGTTGGAGCCGTTCTGAAACGCGGCCGCCAGGCGCCGCGCACTCCCGGCGATCGCCCCGAGCGGCGCGTCGATCTCCTTGAGGACTCCCGCGGCCAGCCGGCCGATCGCGGCGAGTTTCTCGGATTGGGCAATCCGATCGCGCGCCGCGGTCCAATGAGTGACGTCCTCACCAACGGTGATCAGATGCGTCACATCGCCACCGTCCTGCGCGCGCACAGGCACCTTGCTGATCCTGAACGTTCGCCGGTCGCCGCTGCCGCGGGTTTCCATATGAAACTGCTGCAGCCGGCCACTCTGGAATACTTCATCGAACTCGCGCTTGAGCTTCTCGGCAGGGGCGCGGTGTAGGATTTCGAAGATGGTCCTGCCGAGGGCCTGCTCCCGCTGCACACCCTGACTTCCCGACTCGCGCTTCCGGTTCCAGAGCGAGATGCGGTACTCGCGATCGATCACGTAGAGGCCGAGAGGGAGTGAATCGATGACTTGTTCGAAGAAGCGGCGTTCGTCGTTGCCCCCACCTGCCCCACCCGCACCACCGGCAGCCCCGGCCACGGCCGACTGCCTCGCCTGATCGGCACGCACCAGCTCCGACGCAAGCATATCCGCCACTGCCTCAAAGGCGATCAGCGCGTCCGGCGCCGCACCTTCCAGTCGCATCGCAAGTGCCCCGAGCCGGCGTCCCACCGCCGACATTCGGCGCGCATGTAGCTCGCCGGATGCGGATTCGCGTTCCAGCTGAGCATGCACGTCCTGCTGTGTCGCTTCAGTCAGACCTCTTCGCACCGCACAAACGAGTCCCGCCGGCGTCGACAACCACAGGGAGCACTCTGATGCTCCCAGTGAACTGACGACGCGTTCGAGCACGTCGCTCGTCTTGCGAACGATGTCATCCGTTCCGGCGAGTCGCGCCGCCACTTCTCCAACGAGGGAAAGCGGGGACGCGAGAAGCGCCGTCGGTGATGATTCCATGGCCGGGCTCCACTTGGCTGGAGGCGCTCCTTGCGCCCCCTCGGTCAGCTTGACCGACGAAGGCCTCCAGAGGTAACAACACGCCCGGAAAATGCCCCGGCGCGGCCCCGCTCTCCGATCTGGTGGTCTATCGCAGCCCTGTGAGCTGGATCCCCCGGATGAAGTAACGCTGGGCAAACATGAAGACGACGAAGACCGGGATGAGCGCTGTCACCGCGGCGGCCATCTGGAAGGGCCAATTGGCGTAATAGAGGCCATGAAACGATGAGATCCCCTCTTCGACGGTCCGATTGTTCATCGACCGCGTGATGATCAGGGGCCACAGGAACGCTTTCCAGGCATCGATAAACGCGAACAGCGCCACGGTGGAGAGGGCGGGTAGCGCCGAGGGAATCGCTATCATCCTGAAGATCGTCCCTCCCTGAAGATCGTCCACTCCCCTGCGCCGTCGATACGGGCCGCGTCTTCAGTCTCAGCCGGCAGGCTCACGAGAAACTGCCGCATCAGGAAAATGCCCCAGACACTTACCAGCTCTGTCGACATGAGGCCAGCGATCGTATCCACACCTTCCATTGCGTCGATAAGGAGGAACCACGCCAGCTCGAACGCCTGGTTCTGCGATCCCGCCGTCTGCTCGCTGACCTCGAGGCCGGCGTCGCGCACCGCCCTGCGCACCAGCGCCTCCTCCCGGCCGGCGTCGGCCGCGTCCCTGCCGACGACGACGATCCGCAGCGTCAGCGCGTGATGACGATAGGCTCCCCGATCCGGCCGAGGTGCAGTCCGTCGTTGACGGTGGCGGTGACGTGACCGTGGTCGAGCCGGACCGTGACAACATCGTCGCCGATCCTCAGCTCACGCAGCTCGAATGAATCGAGGTCCATGGGCAGCGGGTCGATGACGATCGTCTCCGGCCCGGGGCGTACGCCGCAGGCGTAGCGGATGATGAGATCGAGCACCCACGAATGCTGGTAGTCGTCGATGCCACGATATTCGGACGGAGCGCCGCTGAGCGGGTTGTAATGTTCGAAACAGTTTGGGCGGTTGAGATCGCCGGCGTGGAACATCATGTGGATGAAGCGTCGCAGGAAGTGTCCTGCTGCTTCCCTGATCGCGGGCCGGTCCGGCGTCGCCCAGCGCCCCAGCGCTTCCATGATGTGGCTGTTGGTCATTGGCCACACCCTGCCGTTCCAGGGGCAGGCGTGGCGTTTGCCCTTCCACTCGGCGATGGCGCTGAACTCCGGGTCATCGAGCGCCGAAGAGGGCACCGGATAGTGGGTCCAGAACGAGCCGGGATCGAGGAGATTCCTCGTCAGTCCCTCGATGTGCTCCTCGGTGGCGATGTCGGTGAAGTACGGATAGAAGCTGACCGCGGCGCGCACATCAGTTCGGTTACCGGTGCGCGGATCGACGTCCGAAAACATTCCCGACCGGGGATTCCACATCCGGTCACGAACCGCGAACCGGGTTCGCTCCGCCAGCGCTGACCACTGCGCAGCCGCATGAGGCTCGCCGCGGCGTGACGCCATTTCTGCAAGTCTCGTGTAGAGCTGACAGGCGTAAACGGTGACGTCGATTCCCTTGAGCCTGATCCGGTTCTCCCAGCCGTAGGCATCGGCCCGGTCATCAACTGCCTGATAACGCGACATGTACTCCTGCCCCGTTTCGTACTGATCGACGACGTCGATCATCCCGTCACCGCCACGGTCCCGGGTTGTAACAAGCCAGTCCGCGTAGCGCGCGAGGCGGGGATAGATCTCGTCGAGGAACGATGCGTCGGGGTGAATCTCATCGAGAGCGCCAACCGCGTCTCCCCAGTTGGCGTGGTAGAAGTCAGTTCCACTGAGGTGGTTGACGTAGACCCTGCCATGCAGACCGCCGTTTGGTTTCTGGTGCTCGAAGATCGTCCTCAGGACTCCGCGCGCAGGCGCCGGATCGTGCAGCCAGCGCAGTTCGCGCACGTGGCACTGTGCCGAATACGTGATCGGCTGATGGAAAAACCCCGGACCTTCGCAGACAGTCGGCCACCGGTAGTTGCCGCGCCCGGGTTGCACCGAATTGAGGTGAAGACCGAAGAGGCGGTAGTAGTAGTACCGTTCCAGATACGGATCAGAGCACTGGAAGGACGGTGCTGCCTCGAAGAACTGATGCCAGCGCCTCCGGCTCGCGCGTGCCATTGGTTGCGTCGGAGCGCGACTTCCCTGCACTACCGGTGTTGAACTCACGGGGCTCGGTGTGCGACGGCTCCTGATGGTGTACACACCCAATGGAGTGGGCGCCCGGCCTCCACCGAGATCGTGGTCCAGCGGGGAAAGTCGCATCGCGAACGCCGCCGTCGCTTCGCGCGCTCCGCCAGCCACGGCGACGTGGACTCCAGCGTAGAGCAGTCCGTCCGTCGAGACACCCTCGATGCGGAAGCGCGACGGAAGCCGTTCACCATACCAGAGCTCCGCGAAGGGGGCAAAGCGCCAGTGCGGCTGGATCGCGGTACGCTCGCTCAGACTTGCTGACCAGCTCGAAACTTCTCCAACCGCCGCCAGCTCCATCCTCACGTCACATGCCACGTCGCGTCTGTCTGTCACGCGCCTGATGACGGATAGCGCCGCGTTCCACTCTGAGGCATTCAGGTCCAGCATCGTCGTGTCCTGCGCTGTCCACGCCACCGCGTGCAACGCACCGGCGCGCGGCCCGCTCAGAGACCACTCGGATGCAAACACGCCCCTCGGCTGCACCGACCGGACTTCAGTCGCATGAATGTCGTCCGGCAACTCGTATGTGACGGTCAGCTCCGCCGGAGTCCAGCGCCGGCCGAGTATCCTCAGCGGCAACTCGCGCCCCGATTCGTCCAGCCAGCTGACGGTGTAGAGCGGACCAAGCTGGTATTGATAGAACGTGGCTTCGTCCCAGAATCCCGGTGCGTCGAGCCACTGGGGGAACGACGGCGCAAAAATGATCCCGTCTCCGCTCCCGAGATACCACTTGTCGTTTCGAGCCAGCAATTCAATCGGATCTATCAACGATGAAAAGCGGGCAGGGGTCGTTGCGAAAGTGGTGTCTGTCATCGCGCACGGATGGTGAGTGCGCCGGCAGCGCCCGGTGATACCCTCCGCACCCACGTCTCACGTCTTTCACCTCCTGCCGGCCAGATCACCTGAACGTCGACCGGCCCGCCGCCGGGTACGCCAAAGTGCAGAGGCAGGTCGCTCTGGGAGTTGTAGCCCGATCCTGTATCCACGAGGCGCATGCCCAGCAGGCGGTCTGTACCAGCCGCAAAGAGCCGCACCTCGGTGCCCGCGCGGGTGGCGTGCCCCTGACTGTCGACCACCCTCACTCGCAGCGACCGCCGCGCCTGCGAAGCAGGCAACGAGTTGCGAACGAGCGCCAGCGTCCCGCGCAAGGCCACACCGGTCAGCGACAGGTCCATATCACCGTCGCCATCTGCATCCAGCCACACTACGCCATGATCGGCCGGCAGGGCGCCGATCGCCGCTGGCGTGGCGTTGACGAACGTCGAACCGGTGTTGCGAAGGAGATAATCTCTGTAGCTCACACCACCAGTCACTGTGCCGTTCACGTAAAGATCGATCCGGCCATCGTTGTCGAAGTCCTCGAAGGCGCAGGCGTCGTGGCGGGCGTCGATATCCACGCCCCATTGTGACGACGCATCCTCAAACGAGCCGTTGCCTCTGTTGATGAGGAGGCCGTTGCGTCCGTAGTTGGCCCCAAAGAGGTCGAGCCGGCCGTCGCCGTTGACATCCGCCGCGCAGGGGCGCACGGTGCCGTTGGTGGTTTCGCCCGGTCGCCGCCCCGCCCACTCGGCGCCCGCGGTCTGCGCCACGTCTGTAAACCGGCCGCCGTCGTTCCGGAACAGACCGTTGGCGTCTCCGTCCTGGTTGGCAACGTAGAGATCCAGGTCTCCGTCGCTGTCGTAGTCGAACCAGAGCGCACCGACACTGCGCCGCGGATCAGCCACACCGACCGTTGCTGCGATCTCCGCAAACCGGCCGCCGTCGTTGCGGAACAACATGTTGGCGCGGTCACGGAACGCGACGAAGAGGTCGAGGTCACCGTCGCCGTCGAAATCCACCCACGCCGGCTGCCTGACTGCGCCCGAGTCCACCGCAAGACCGACTTCGCGCGTCACATCGGTAAAACTGCCGCCGCCGTTCCGGTACAACTGCAGCAGCGATCGGGCGCCGGGGACGAAGCCGACCAGCAGATCGATGTCTCCGTCGCCGTCGTAATCGCCCCACGCCGCCGATCGTGTCGCGCGGGCATCGGCCACGCCCCACGCCCCCGCAACATCGCGGAAAACTCCACCATCGTTCTGCAGCAAGCGGTTAGGCTGTCCGTTGAGGCCGATGAACAGGTCGGCGTCACCATCACCATCATAGTCGGCCGCGGCGTTGGTGAAGGTCGGCACTTCGAGTGCCTCTCCGGCGCGAAGGGTGAACGCCGCGGGCCGCTCCAGAACCACGCGCCCTCCCTGCATCACAAACATGATGTCACGCAGCGATTCGATCGAGCTGAGCGGATTTCCCCGCGTGGCTATCAGATCCGCCACCATTCCCGGCGCCAGTGATCCGATCGAGTCGGCGAGACCAAGTGACGCTGCGGCGAGGGACGTGACGCCGGCGAGGGCCGCGGCCGGCGTCTGCCCGCCGGTTCTCACCCGATAGATGACCTCCCGGGCGTTCGATCCGTGGGCACCGGCCGTGGCGTCGGTTCCGCCGATGAGGCGCAGCCCCGGAACCTGCAGCGCACGTTTGAACATTTCGAGCTTTCGCGGAATCCCTTCCTCCATGAAGCGGAATCCTGCTTCATCGTAGTTCCCGATACCGATATAGCGTGCCTTGTTCTCGATGTAGTTCTGGCTCACGAGCCCGATGTTGGGCTCGAACCACGTAGCCGCAGCGGAGAGCTCGCGCAACACATCGTTTGTAAGCTGGCTGCCGTGAGTCACCGCATGGCAGCGGGCACGGGCGGCGGCGCTGGCTGCACTGGCCGCGTGGGCGTGGATCCAGGTGCGCAAGCCAAGCGCGCGGGCCTCCTCGCAGGCCGCGCGGATCTGTTCCTCGGCAAGTGTCTGGCCCCCGCCCTCGCGGATGCTGCGTGAGGCGAAGACCTTGATCACGTCCGCGCCCGCTCCAGCCGTTGCCCGCACCCACTCCCGTATGGCCGCAGGTGAAAGGGAGGTGTCGGTCAGGGACCGGATCGACGTAAGAATTCGCGGGCCGAACGTCCCTCGATCGCGGATCAGTCGACGGAGTGTGGTATCGAGCGGGGAGCCCAGACTTTGCACCGTCGTGTAACCGGCCATGAGTGTGGAATAGGCGTTGTCGGCAGCCGCGTGGAGTCGTTGAGCGGGCGTTTCGCCGCTCGACTGCGCCCGGCCATCGGCGCCGAAATGGGACTCGAGGTGGACGTGGGTGTCGATCAGTCCCGGGAGAACGGTGAACTCCCGGAGATCGTGGGTTACCGTGGCCCGTGAAGTGCCCGCTGCCGCTATCGATGAGATGCGCGAGCCCTCGACCGTGATGATCACGTCACGCCGCACTCCTCCGCGGCCGTCGATCATCGTCCCGGCGCGAATCGTCGTCTGCGCTGCGGCCGCGCCCGCGCCTGCCGTTGCCAGCAGAATGAACTGTCGGAGGATCATCATCTCACCGCGCAGAGTGTAAAGCTGTCAGAGCCCCATCTGACCAAGGAAATGCGGGAGCATCTTTCGCCACCACGGCCAGTCATGTTTCACGTCGTGTCCCCAGAGATCGAGAACATGCGGAATCTCCCGGGCACGCAGGAGCTCCGAAAGTTTGCGTGACGCTTCTGGCACTTCGTATGGACCCTGCCCCGTCACGATCACGATATGAGAGCGGCTGCGGAGCAGCTCTAGCTGCTGCCCGCCGAGGCCGGGGATGTACCAGGCGGGATTGTTGTAGAAGACGTTGTCGTCGGCGAATCCGTCGAGGTAGGACACCGACAGGTCGTAGAAACCGCTCATGGCGATCGTCCCGCCAAAGAGGTCGGGCCGCCGGAAAAACGTGTTGGCGGCGTGGAACGCTCCGAATGACGCGCCGGTGGTCAGCGGTCGAACCGAATTGTCACCGCACACTCGCCGCATGTAAGGGACGAGTTCCTCCTCGATGTAACTGACGTACAGAGCCTGTCGCCGCGCCTGCTCACGAACCGGCACGTCGCGGTCCATCCACGCGTGCGCATTGATGCTGTCGATCGAGAAAAGTCGGACCGTTCCTCTCAGCAGTTTGTCTTCGATCGCCTTGACGAGGAAAAAGCGCTCGTTCTCAAGAAAGTCGGCCGCGGCGGTGGGAAAGAGGAGGATGGGGACGCCGGCATGTCCGTAGCTGACCACTGGCATCTCGAGGCCGAGGCGGGGCGACCGCCAGCCGAAGATCTGTCGGGGCAGCGCCGGGTCGACGTATTGGATGCGCATGGGGCATGAAGATAACCCTGCGCGGCCAGCGGTCCTCTTCGTCCCCGCGTCCTCCCGTCGCCTCCCGATCGCCCTGCTCTCCCGATCTTCGAACTATGGAGCGTATCGGGATCGAACCGATGACCTCCTGGTTGCAAACCAGGCGCTCTCCCAGCTGAGCTAACGCCCCCAAGGCACGACTAATATACACGATGAACTCAATGCGCTTGCACTTCACTGAATCACAAATCTGATGTCGACCGACAGCGCCAATCCGACGCCCGCGACCCTCACTCTGCGATGCCAGTTCTGCCACACCTGGAACCGCGTCGACGCCGCACGGGCCGCCCACCGGCCGAAGTGCGGATCCTGCGCCCGGCCCCTCCTCCTCGATCGCCCCTGGCCGCTGGATTCCGAGTCTTTCCAGCGCACGATCGACGAGACCGAGCTGCCGATTCTGGTGGACTTCTACGCCGACTGGTGTGGACCGTGCAAGATGATGGCGCCGGCCGTCGACACCCTCGCCGCCAGACGCTCGGGCCAGGCTCTGGTTGCCAAACTCGACACCGACCGTGCCCCTCAGCTTTCACAGTCGCTGGGCATTCGCGGCATCCCGACGACCATTGTTTTCAGGGGCGGCAAGGAGGTTGCGCGGGCTACGGGGGCCATGCCCCTCGCGGAGCTTGAAAAGCTCCTCGCCTGATTCCGCCGGCGGGGGGGGGGGGGGGGGGGGGGCCGGGCGCCCGGACCGGTGGCGGGGCAATTCCCCCCAGGTCCCAAATGCGACGTGGGGTTGGCGGGGAGCCCCCACAGGCCACACTTACCCACAGAA
>JBQTHK010000067.1:0-3118 GCA_052389935.1 Gemmatimonadota bacterium
CTGATCGAGACCGACTACGCCGCACTGGCCGAAACCCAGCGAAGCTTCGAGTCGGCTGCCCGTGAGGCGGAAATCAGGGTCACCACACCAGAAGGTACAGACCTTCGATTCCGTATCGGCCAGCGTCCGGTGACGAAACAGGATGGAGATGCCTCGGCTGCGGCGGCTGCCCTCGCCCGCAATCTCATCGATCGCGAGATCGAGCTCCCGGCTGGTGCCATTCGTGTCGCGCCGGTTGAGGAGAGTGTCGACGGACAGATTGCCTTTCCTGATGGGGTGTGGGCAGGGGAGCCGGTCGAAGGCCTGGTCATGACGTTGAGCGCCGGCAGAGTGGTTGCGTTTCGCGCGACCACAGGTGCGGCCGCGGTTGAACGTGAGCTCGCCCTGGGCGGACCGGCTGCCCGGTCGTTTCGTGAGTTGGCACTGGGATTCAACCCGCTGCTCGCGATCAGGGAGGACGACGGCCGTCGGTGGATACCGTACTATGGTTATGGAGCTGGTGTCGTACGACTCTCGTTAGGCGACAACAGTGAACTTGGTGGAGCGGTGACCGGTGGTTACGTGCGGTGGAACTTCTTCACCAACGCAACCGTCAGAGTTGGGGATCGCGGCTGGGTGGAAAACGGCAGGCTCATTTTGCAGCGCTAGAAAATACGAGGCCGCTCCTTCGTACAGAGCGGCCTCGCCAATCGGGATCGGGCGCGCTTTCAGGGTGCGCGAGATCCCTCAAAGCGGTAGCGCATCAACACCGAGTCGGGGCGGTCCGCCATCTTCAGCATTCCCGTACCAGTAACGCGACCAGCGCTGGGGCGCGCAACCCAGTTGTCTACCACCCGCGTGCCACCGAACATCGGGTCGGCGTAGGGTGTCGTTGTGCCAACGGCGCTGTCGCCGCTGACGGTGTACATCGACATCGTCGTGTCCGCACTCCCCTCGCTGGTTCCGGTGCAATGACCGCCGCCGCAGACCTGCTTCCAGCGCACCAGAACCGTATCGGCATCCATCGGCATCATCGTTCCCGTCCAGGTGCCGGCGATATCGGCATCGGAGATCATGGTTGCGGACATCATCGCGGTGGCTGAGTCGGTAGCCGGCGTTTCGCCTCCTCCCGCGCAGGCGATTACGAGAAACGTCGTGACAGGAACGATGGAACGGCGCATGGTTGGATCCTTCGTTGAGGTTCTGGTCGTATTCCGCAAACTACGAAAGTGATGTCCCCGGGCCGCTCGCGCCAGTCGTCCCGGGCCCTGTTCGGGGTGACGTGGGCGGCCCCAATTCCCGTGCAGCGTCCGGCGCTGCACCACCGGGGCCGGATGAAACCGGCGGACTCGCCCCTCTCGTATGTCCGGGAGCGCATGCGCCCACTCATGAACTCTCGTATCTGGTCGATCGTCGTCGGGGCTGCGATGGCCGCAGGCTCCGCTGGCGCACAGGAAGCCCCAACGTCCCGGTCACTGGACATCACCGTTGGGGGTGCAGGACTCTCGATCGGTGATTCCCGTCGTCACAAGGGCCTGCGCATCAACTTTCGCGACTCGCGCCTCGAGCGAGTGGATGGTGTGAACCTCACCCTCTGGACGCCCTACGATGGTGGTGCCGGAGACGTCTACGGATGGGCCGTCGGTCTTCCTGCCACCGGGGCGCGCAACCTTCGCGGCCTGGCCGTGGCGATCCTTGGCGTATCTGCCGAAGAAGATCTGAAAGGGACAGGTGCTGCAGGACTCGGTCTTGGAGCAGGCGGGAATATCAAGGGAGTATTCGTCGGCGGACTGGGAATGGGAGCAGGTCGGAACGTTTCTGGCGTGGCGATTGGAGGGCTCGGCGCCGGCGCCGGCGGAGATGTGAATGGCGCTGTCATTGGAGGAGTTGGTGCCGGCGTCGGCGGTGACTTCACCGGACTCATGATCGCCGGCGTTGGAGGGGGAGTGGGTGGCCGTTTCAGCGGAATTGGGCTTTCCGGAGTTGGAGTAGCGACCGGAGCTGGTCTCGAAGGGTTGATGGTTGGCGGAATCGGCGTCGGCGCCGGAGGTGACTCGAAAGGGATTCTCGTCGCAGGCGTGGGAGCCGGCGTAGGAGGCAGGTTCGACGGAGTGGGAATCGCCGGAGTTGGGCTCGGTCTGGGTGGTGATTCGCGCGGCATTCTCCTCAGCGGGATCGGCACAGGCGTTGGCGGAGATTTCACCGGCATCGCGATCAGCGGCGCCGGCCTTGGTGTTGGCGGGACTCTCCGAACCTCGCCGTGGGCGGCATAGGCGTTGGCGCTCCGCGAATCGAGGGAGTTGCCGTCGGTGGAGTCGCGGTTGGCGCGGCCGAGGTGGAAGGATTGATGGTCGCCGGTCTCTTCACCCGCATAGTGGACGACGATGGCCGGCCCGGGTACGTGAAGGGGCTGGTGGTCAGCCCCTGGAATCACATCGATGGCGCGACGCGAGGCCTCTCGTTAGGCATCATCAATTATACGTGGTCGTTGCATGGCATTCAGGTCGGACTCATCAACATCGCAAGACGCAATCCGCCGGGGAGGCGCGTGTTGCCGATCATGAACTGGAACTTCCGGCGTCAGGAGCAGGACTGAAGAGAGAGTGGCAGAGAGGCAGAGCCCTCTGGCGCAACTTCCCCGGTCGGTACTGATTGTTGAGGGATGAATCGCTACGCTGATCTTCTCCCTGACGGTCCGGAGTCACCTGAACGGAGGCAACTGCTCGGCGCATTCGGTGCTGCCGTCCTGCTTCGTGGCTTTGGACCGGGGCTGCGGCCAGCCACCGTCGACCGCTTTGGCGTGCAGCTCTACACAGTGCGCTCCGAAATGCAGAAGAGCGTCGAGCGTACGCTTGAAAAAGTAGCCGAACTCGGCTACCAGGAGGTCGAGTTCGCCGGATACTTCAACCATCCGCCGGCACGGGTCGCGGCCATGCTTTCGGCCAGCAACCTCACATCGCCTTCGGCGCATGTGGATATCGGCGAGCTGAGGCGTGGCCCCGACGCGGTCTTCGAACGCGCGGAAGAGATCGGCCACCACTTCGTGACCATTCCCTGGATTCCCGCAGCCGAAAGGACAGTGAAGGCTACACTCGGATAGCCGGCGACCTGGGTCGTTGGGGGGAAATGGCGGCCCGCC
>JBQTHK010000068.1:0-6084 GCA_052389935.1 Gemmatimonadota bacterium
CTGCGCTCTGCCAGAGTCCGATATCCGGTGGCGGCGACAAACTCCGCGAAGCGCTCGTTCGTCACGGCATGGATGTCCATGAAGAACCCGTCGACGCGGACCCTGTGGACGGGGCCCTCGGGCGGGAGTGCCAACGGGCCGTCGTCGCCCATCAGGAACGTGCCGCCGGGGATCCACACCATCCCGTTCGGAGGCGGACCTGGCGCCACTTCCCTGTGCCGCACGTCGCAAGCGCCGGGGAAAGCGGCTGCGAGGATGATCAGAGGCGCGATCTTCATGGGCCTCGAATGTAGCGCCGGCGACCATCGAGCGATAACCTTGGCCTCGATGAATCGACTCCTCGCGATCGCCCTGGTTGTTCTGACGGCGTGTGCACGAAGCGAGACCGCGCCGAGACGCCCCAACATCGTCTTCGTCCTGGTCGACGACCTGCGCTGGGACGATATCGCGATCAGCGGGCATCCATTTGTCGAGACACCGAACATAGACCGCCTGGCCCGCGAAGGTGCACGCTTCCTCAACGCCTTTGCGAGCACGCCACTGTGCTCACCGAGTCGGGCCAGCATCCTTACCGGTCAATACGTGCGGACCAATGGCATCATCGACAACACCGCCCGCGACTCGGCGAGCCACCGGTTGCCGACCTTTGCCGTGCCGCTCGCCGATGCCGGCTATCGCACAGCGTTCATGGGCAAGTGGCACATGGGCAACGACGATACGCGCCGCCCGGGGTGGAGTCGCTGGGTAGCGATGAAGGGTCAGGGCGAGGCTGTTGACCCCGGCCTCAACATTGATGGCGAGCGGCGCGTCGTCAGCGGCTACGTCACCGATGTTCTCACCGACTTCGCCGTCGATTTCATCCGCGAGTCGCGGGGGAAATCGTTTCTGCTCTTCCTCGCGCACAAGGCACTTCACCCGAACATCCAACAGCAGAATGACGGCAGCACCGTCGCTCTGGCGGGGCAGCCGGAAGGTTTTGTGCCCGCACCGCGGCACCGCGGCACGTACGCCAACTCCGTCGTGCCGCGACGTCCCAACGTCAGGAAGCCGGTAGGAAAGCCGGCACTCGAGCGAACCATCGCCGGGTTGCCGCCGCTCGGAGATTCGAGCGGAACGCCCGCCGTCGACGTTCGGTCACGGCTGGAAATGCTCCTTGGCGTCGACGAAAGCCTGGGCAGGATCGTTGCCGTCCTCGCCGAGACGGGAGAACTGGATAACACCGTGATCGTTTTTACCAGCGACCATGGATACTTCTACGGCGAGCACGGCTTGAACGAAGAGCGCCGGCTCGCCTACGAGGAAACAGCGCGCATCCCGCTGATCATTCGCTTTCCGCGTGTAGCTCGCGCCGGGTCGACTCCGGGCGAAATGGTGCAGACAATCGATTTCGCCTCGACGGTTCTCGCACTGGCCGGTGTCAGGGACACCGTTCGCCGTCAGGGCAACTCCCTTGTGCCCCTGCTCGACGGCTCGGCGCAAGACTGGAGGAAGTCGGTGTTCCTCGAGTACTACAGCGACCGGGTGTTTCCGCGGATCCTGACGATGGGTTACGACGCCGTCCGCACCGCACGGTACACCTACATCGTCTATCGGGAGTTGCCCGGCATGGATGAACTCTACGACCTCGAGGCCGACCCATTCCAGCTCCAGAATCTGATGGGCACCGAACGGGGGAACGCGATCCTTCCCGAGGTCCGGGCGGAACTCGAACGGCTGAGGAATGAAGCGATTCCGCCGCCGAGTGGAGTGAGGGGAGTTTCTTCCTGAATGATGCGCGAGGGTCGCGAGGCATGACGCTGTCGCCGATGTGGCTCGCGAGCGCCGGATCGGCGCCGCGGCGCTCCTGCTGATCGCGTGAAAGTACTCGTCCTCGGTGCGGGCGCCGTCGGCGGCTACTTCGGTGGACGCCTCGCCGAAGCCGGTACAGATGTGACTTTTCTCGTACGTGAGGCCCGCCGGAAGCAGCTGGAGGCATCAGGCCTGAAGGTGCGGAGTCCGGCCGGCGACATCGAACTGGCAGTCAGGACCGTGACTTCAGCGACACTGCGGCCGGAGTTCGACCTGCTTCTCCTCACCTGCAAGGCTTATGACCTCACGGGTGCGATCGACTCTCTGGCGGCTCTGCGACACAGCGAACTCGTGGTTCTTCCGCTCCTGAATGGAATGTCACACCTCTCTGTCCTCGACTCCGCGTTTGGAGTCGATCGGGTCATGGGAGGGACGTGTGCGCTGAACGTATCCCTGACTCGCGGCGGCGCCATCGTTCACCAGGGGAGCTTCCATCGCCTCGTGTTCGGGACTCGCTCCAAGGCGGCAGCAGCTGTGGCCGACGCCTTTGAGAGAGAGATCGCCAGAACGACCGTATCCTGGGAGCGATCGCCCGATGTTGCAGTGGACATGTGGGAGAAGATTGTCGTCCTTTCGACGTTAGCCGCCGCCACGTGCCTCTTTCGTGCCAGCATTGGAGAGATTCATGCTGCGCCTGGTGGGCCAGAGGCGATAGAGCATCTGTTTTCCGCGGCGCGCGGCGTTGCTGCACGAGAGGGTTATCCGCTTCGACCCAGCGGAGTCGAGTTCGCGAGGCGCGTCCTGTTCGACAGTACCAGCTCTCTTACGGCGTCAATGTTGCGGGACGTGGAAGGCGGCAATCCCGTCGAGTCGGAGCAGATCGTTGGTTATATGCTCGAACGCGCCCGTGGTCATGGTATCGATGCTTCGTTGTTGTCGCACGCGTATACGCATCTCAAGGCGTACGAGGCTCGGCGCTCGGCTGGCCGTTTGCCGAGCCGTGAGGTGATCTGACTGCTTCTCCAGGACGAATCGCAGGAAGCGTGTGAACAGCGGCGTGATTCGCGCCGCCGCCGGGGCCTCCCCATTCAACGCGGGAATTGCCTATGCGAGCAAACGTTGAGTTTGATGGTTCTCCGTAGTAGCAGTAACTACACGAAGAGTTGTTCACGTGGCGCGATGACCTGCCTCGTGCGGGCGTTTCCTGACGAATACCATCCGTTCATGGCTCATGATCTCACGTGCAAAGGATGCACGTTGATCGCCGCGGCGGATGGATTGCCACCGGATCCGGGCGCCACGACTCGCAAGGATGCTGAACATGAGCGGAATACCGTGCCGCAGTGTGCGGGGCAGCACGCGTGGTTTCCATAAGTTGGGCGTTGATGCTTCCCACCGCTTGAGGGTCTCGATGTAATCGAGGCGCCCGTTTCTGCTGGAGACGAAGTCGAAGTGTTCGCCGGCACACTCGATGAGTTGCGGCAATCCGTCAGGCGGCCAGGAGCCGGGATAAAGATGCTCCATTCTGGCCAGAATTGCCTCCGTGGAGTCAGCGGGCGCGTTGAGGGAGAAGCTGTGATAGTCAGGTACGCGCCTGCCCCAGGTCATCGTCTGCAGGTAGAGGCGACCGCCTTCGCGAAGACGTTCTGCACAGATCCTGAAGAAGCTCCTGTACACAGCGTCCTGCCTGCCGGCGAGCATCTCGTCCACCGAACAGAAGTGTTCAAATGCACCGACGGAGATTATTCCGTCGAAGATTCCGGGCTCGCCTGCTGCAAGATCCTTGTAGTCCTTCAGTCGGGCGTCCAGGCCGCGCTGGAGGCAGTACGCCGTTTGTGCCGGGGACAGGGTCAGGCCGATTGACTCGCCACCTCGCTTGCGTACGGCGTTGAGGATCGGTCCCCAGCCACAGCCGATATCGAGGATTCGCTTGCCGGTGAGATCCTGGCCGAGTTTGAGACTGTCAAGGATCCATGCGTGTTTGTCCAGCTGTGCCTGGGCGTATGTCTTGCTGAAGTCACCGTCGAACAACGCGCACGTGTAGTCCGGGTAGCCGCCCTGGACGTCCTCCATGCGGAGTGCGTGGAGGGCGCCAACTGTATCGTAGTGATCCTCGATCTGTATCCTGGTTGCCATCTTCGCGCTCCTGGTTCGCCGGCCGCGGTGCGACGACAGCTGTCGCGCGGATTGCCCAGGGTTCAGGCGCGACATGTCGCCCGTCGGGGAAACACGCGCTAAGGAGGCGCGGTCCGGGTCACGCCCGGCCTGGGTCGACCACCGGACGATCTGACTGGATGTTCGGGGACTGAAGCGCGACGATCAGTCGTGCTGGCGGTTGCCCTTGCGGAGAGTCCGTCGCAGGGTGGATTCGTACCTGTCGAGAAACTCCGGCAGTCGCTTGCGGCGATACTGCATTATGAACCGGGGGTGTTCCAGGGCAAGCAGTTCTTCGAAGAACTTCTGTTGCTCGTTCAGCCCGCGGAGGAACCAGGCGCTGGCTGGCATCGATCCTGGCGCGTTCAGCATCGTGCGTTCGCGCGTTGAGGCTCTGGCGGAGCGCCGGCGCACTTCGCAGACGTAGCCTGAAGCAGGGCCAACGCTTTCGGGCGCAGAGAAGTCGGCCATCGTACGACAGGTACTCGAGGTCCCTATCGTCCATAGGACTTGCCGGCGCACTTGATCGCCCCGGATCGGGGGCGCATCCGCTGGCTGCTCGACGCGCCGGCGGCAGCGGAGCTTGGGCGCGCGCCACGTTAGGTGCGACTCCGCCTCGGGTCGCGTCCGCTCATCTCAACTCCTAACGCCTCTAAACGGTTTCGACTACTGCTGAAAGCGTCCCTTCCACGCGTGAAATTCGCTGGGTCGGAGGCGATACCGACCTGCGGATCCTTCGTTGAGGTTCAACAGCAAGGATAGGGCGAGCTCTGCAAAGGCATCTATGTGCGGCCCTGGTATGCCATGCGCGGCCGCCCACTCGCGAAGTTTTTCGGTCCGAGGTGCCTCGTTTGCCCGAACCGTCTTCTCCACCACTTCGGTAAGTTCGCCGCGGAAGCGTAGCCGAAGGGGGTTAGGCTGCACAACTGAATCGCGAATGACGCGGTGCTGCGCACACGAACGTTCGTAGGCCCAGACAAAGACGTCTCGTAGCAGCTCGGTCCTTCGGTGCTCGTATACGCCGAGCGTTCCTTCGATGTAGGCTCTCTCAGGAACATCAACAAAGGAAAGTGGACATAGATTGGCCTTTATCAAGGGAAGATTGGCAGCTAATCGGGACGTGCGCTTGTTTACATCTGCGAACGGCTGCAGGTATGGAATGTGAACCATCACAAAAAAGGCTTGTTCAAACGCGTCCGGGATTAGCGCAGCAGTCTCGAGAATGCGGTCGAAGCATTCGCGAATGACTTGAGGGATTGCACTGGGTGTGTATCGAGTGCCCGTGACGTTTACGGGGCGCTCCCTGAGACGACCTTCATCGGCGGGGTCACCGATGAGGCTCTCGGATAGGGCTGCATGTAGGGAGAGAAGTGTAGCTCGATTAAAACCAAGCTGTTCGGCGTCGTTCACAAGAAGCTCGATCGCCACCTTGTGATTGAGAATCATTTGTGCTTCCTGCGCGTCTTTGCCTTCGGCACGCTGGCCAAATTCGATCAGATTCTGTGTATCGAGTCGAGTGTAAGTGTTGCCCTCCAGGCGGCTCGAAGCCCACGCCAGGTCAATGAGGAGGCGTCCGAGGATGTCTCTCGCGAAGGTGCCCGCCGGCCGGGTTTCGTCGAGCGTTCTTCCGAGCTGGTCGAGGCGGGCACGAATCCCTCTGGTTAGGTACCAAGTCTTGCCTGGCTTGTAGGCAAATAGCCAGTTTGGGTCGTACCCAACGGGCGTCTTCTCCACAGGCGGTTTTTGCACCAGGTCGCGTACTTGTGTGCCTTTTGCCGTAAGGGGTACGTATCCGGCTTCCTGAACAGTCGACGGCGCAGGTCCCCGGCCGGGACGGTACACGATGCTTGAGCTCTCACCTTCGGTAACGACCTGCTGGCGGACTATGAGTTGTTCAAGACGTCGTTGGAGGGTACGGCTGGAGAGTTTCTCGCCGTACAGCGTCGCATAAGCGTCGGAAATAGCTTCCCGATCGAGGCCCGCAGGATTTTTCCTGACGAGGTCGACGATTCCGCCTAGGGAACCTCTGCACAAGTATGCCTAACGAGGCTATATTGTCGTCCATCTGACCGCTCTCTTTCCGGAGTCGACCGATGGGCCACCAGAGAACGTTTGCGTCTATGGCATGGAGCAGCAAGGGGA
>JBQTHK010000069.1:0-32048 GCA_052389935.1 Gemmatimonadota bacterium
CTTCGCCCTCTTCGCCATCTTCGTCCTCTTCGTCCCCCTCATCCTCCTCATCCTCCTCATCCTCGTCGCCCTCTTCATCCTCCTCATCCTCTTCATCCTCTTCATCCTCCTCATCCTCCTCATCCTCCTCATCCTCATCCTCTTCGCCATCTTCGTCCTCTTCGCCCTCAGCCACCCCTGCCATTTTGGCCACTTTTGACGGCGCGTCTGTTGCCCATGCTGTCCTGTTCAGCAACGCCTGAAACCACCTGCACAACCAGAAAATCAATGGCTGACAAGGTAATTGGCATCGACCTCGGCACGACCAACTCGGTCGTTTCTGTCCTCGAAGGCGGAGATCCGATCGTTATTCCGAACTCCGAAGGAGGCCGAACCACGCCTTCCGTCGTCGCCTTCGCCAAGGACGGCGAACGCCTCGTTGGTCAGATCGCCAAACGCCAGGCGGTGACCAACCCTCGGACCACGATCTTCTCGATCAAGCGCTGTATGGGTCGCAAGATGTCAGAAGTTGTTGAAGAGGCCAAGCGCGTCCCCTATAGCGTGGTGCCGGGCACCAATGACGTCGCGAATGTCGAGGTTCAGGGCAAACGTTTCACGCCCCCCGAGATCTCGGCCATGATCCTCCAGAAGATGAAGCAGACCGCCGAAGACTATCTCGGGCACTCTGTTTCAAAGGCCGTCGTCACCGTCCCTGCCTACTTCAACGACTCCCAAAGGCAAGCGACCAAGGACGCTGGCAAGATCGCGGGCCTCGAGGTCCTGCGGATAATCAACGAGCCCACTGCCGCCGCGCTCGCTTATGGGCTCGACAAGAAGAAGGACGAAAAAGTTGCGGTCTTCGATCTCGGCGGAGGTACCTACGACATCTCGGTTCTCGAGCTCTACGATGTCGACGGAACCCGTCAGTTCGAGGTCAAGTCCACCAACGGCGACACGCACCTCGGCGGAGATGACTTCGACCAGCGCGTGATCGACTGGCTGGTCACCGAGTTCAAGCGCGACCAGGCTATCGATCTCTCCAGGGACCCGATGGCGCTGCAGCGACTCAAGGAAGCCGCGGAAAAGGCGAAACAGGAACTCTCATCGACACTGACAACGGATATAAACCTCCCATTCATCACCGCCGATCAGTCAGGCCCCAAGCACCTCAACTATCAGCTGACTCGCGCAAAGTTCGAGCAGCTGGTCGATGATCTGATCCAGCGCACGCTGGAGCCGATGAAGAAGGCCCTTGCCGATGCCAATCTCAAGCCGTCAGACATCGACGAGGTGCTCCTCGTAGGTGGCTCGACTCGCATTCCGAAGATTCAGCAGGTCGTGAAGGACTTCTTCGGCAAGGAGCCCAACAAGGGCGTGAACCCTGACGAGGTCGTCGGCATCGGCGCCGCCGTGCAGGGGGCGGTCCTGACCGGCGAGCAGAAGGACGTGCTACTGCTCGACGTGACCCCACTGTCGCTCGGTATCGAGACCCTCGGCGGCGTGATGACTGTACTGATCCCACGCAACACCACGATCCCGACCCGCAAGGCCGAGGTCTTCTCGACCGCCGACGATAATCAGACGACGGTGGAGATCCACGTACTCCAGGGTGAACGCGAACTGGCCCTCCACAACAAGACCATCGGCAAGTTCCAGCTCACCGGCATCCCTCCGGCTCCCCGCGGCCTGCCGCAGGTCGAGGTCACTTTCGACATCGACGCCAACGGCATCCTGCACGTCTCTGCAAAGGACAAGGCGACGAGCAAGGAACAGAAGATTCGTATCGAAGCGTCCAGCGGACTTTCCAAGGATGAGATCGACCGCATGGTCCGTGACGCCGAGAAAAACGCGGGCGAGGACAAACAGCGGCGAGAGGAAATCGATACACGAAATCGACTCGATTCGCTGTCGTACGAAGTGGAGAAAAACGCGAAGGAGTGGTCGGACAGACTCGCACCCGAAATGAAGTCTCGCCTTGAGGCAGCGGTTGAGCGCGCCCGGAAGGCTCACCGCGGTGACAACATGTCCGAGATTCGCTCCGCCCTCGAGGAGCTTACCAACGCCTATCAGGAGGCCGGGCGTTCACTCTACTCGCAGGAGCAGGCTCAGGAGGCCCAGGGCACCCCGCAGGGGCAGCAGTCGAACGACACTGGCAGTGCTGACGGGGCCGCCAAGGCTGACGAAGTAGTGGAGGCCGATTACGAGATCGTCGACGAAAAGAAGTAGTCGAGAGTTCGGAACCCGGGAGCCACTCGGGTGATCTGTATAGGGTCAGTTCGCGATGAGCGGACTGACCGACGGATCGGCAACCACTGCGATGCCGGTTCGTGTCTGATGCAGGACGGGTAGGACAGGGGCGCGGCCGATTTCCCCGGCCCGCCCCCAACCGTCTTCACCGCGGCCCGGGCAGTTGGGCTCAGACTCCGGCATCACCGGACTCGACGCCTCGCTGACCACAGCTAAGATTCACTTCTGCAACCTCATCAAACGGAAGAGCCAAATGACGTCGCCTGCCTCGAGATTCAAAGTCCCTGGCGCGGTCGCGGCCGCCTTTGTTGGCGGCCTCGTTTTCGCCGCCGGATTTGACCTGACACCCTTCGGCTACGCGCAGGCAGGTTCTGCTACGGTAGCCACGCCGGTGTCGAACGCCCTTGCACCGGCTCCACTCGTCGACCTCAGCAACGCTTTCGTTTCCATCTCCGAGCGCGTTTCGCCGGCAGTTGTGCAGATCGCGGCCGAGCGAACACAGTCCCGGACCGAGAGAACACCGCAGCGCAATCGCCAGCCGGGGCTCGAGGACTTCTTTCAGCAGTTTGATCCCAGGCAGCAGCAGCCGCAGCAATCAGCGGGTTCTGGCTTCATCGTCAGCGCCGACGGTTACGTCCTGACCAACAACCATGTCGTCGAGGGCATGGACCGCATCCGGGTGATGCTTTCTGACAACAGGGAGTTTCCTGCGAGGCTCATCGGCCGCGACGACCAGACCGACGTTGCAGTGCTCAAGATCGACGCGCGCAGCCTTCCGGTCCTGGTCCTCGGCGACGACGCAAACACGCGCGTTGGTGAATGGGTACTCGCGATCGGGAACCCGCTTGGCCTGGACCACACCGTTACTGCGGGAATCGTGAGTGCCAAGGGTCGTGATCAGAACGATGTCCAGGTTCTCTCGGGCCAATACTCGATCTCGGATTTCATACAGACCGATGCAGCCATCAACCCTGGTAACTCAGGTGGGCCGCTGGTGAACATCCGTGGCGAGGTTATCGGCATCAACAGCGCGATTGCTACCCGCACTGGCACCTACGTCGGTTACGGTTTCGCGATTCCGATCACGTTGGCCCGTGACGTAATGGATGATCTGATCAAGAACGGTCGTGTTCGTCGCGCCGTTATTGGCGTGAGCATCGGTCCGGTTACTGCGGAGATGGCTGATGCGGCCGGATTGAGCAGCATCAGCGGGGCAGTAGTGGGTGCGTATGTAGGTGACGATAGCCCGGCGCGCCGAGCTGGCCTGATGCAGGGTGACGTCGTCGTCAAGGCCGACGGCCGCGTCGTCGACCGGGTCAGCACCCTGCAGCGCATCATCAGGTCTCGCGAACCTGGCGAGACGATAGAGGTCGAAGTAATGCGTTTCGGCGATCGGAAAACCTTCCGCGTGCGCCTGGGCGAAGCGCCGACCGATGCAGCCGTGGTCGCCGGGAATTCCGGGACGGACGCTCCACCCAACCGGGGCGGCGCACCCACCGAGAGTATGGAGATCTCGAAACTGGGTGCCACGGTTGAAAACGTCTCTGAAGCTTTCGCGCGATCGGCTCAGCTGCCCGCTGGCCAGCGAGGTGCGCGCGTCGTGAGCGTTGACCAGGACGGTGCGGCGCGGGGTCGGTTGGCGCAGAACGACGTCGTCACTGCCATAATCAATCCCGGCCCACGGCGCGATATAGCCTCGGCATCCGAACTGAGGCAGATCGTCGACGATGCCCGTTCCGGGGCGCTGCTGACCTTCCTTGTATACAATCCGCAGGTAGGGAACTCGCGTGTGGTGGCCGTCCGGGTGGGAGGGTCGCGGTAGGTAGGGGCGAGGAGGGCGAGGAAGGCGAGGAGGGCGAAGAGGGCGAATGCGGGCGAAATGAGGGCGAGTGAAAGCGAAGAGGGCGAAGGCCTCGCCGAGTGTGGCGGGGCCTTCGTGTGCATCCCACTCTACCGCCGCAAGGATGTCAGAAGCAGGTCGATCAGCAGCACCCCGGCGAATACGGGCGCTCCGTTGCGCCCGGCGTCTCAGGATCGCCTATTTTCGGCAGGGATAGAGGGCAATGCGGAAGTGGCGGAACTGGCAGACGCGCCAGACTTAGGATCTGGTGGGGAAACCCGTGGGGGTTCGAGTCCCCCCTTTCGCATGACCTGAGCGTGCCGGACTTTGCAACGGGTTAAAAGAAGCGGGGCACCGGTTAGCCGATGCCCCGCTTCCACGTTCTGGACCTGCTGCTCAGGACTGCTTGCAGCTCGGCGGAGAGGGATTCTCCTGGAAGAATGGGTTCGAGAGACGCTCGGCGGTGGAGATCGAGAAGAAGCATCCCACACGCTTGAACGCGTCCGACGAGCTAACCCACTTGTCCGACTTGATGTTGAAGCGGTACATGTCGGCCAGGCGGTGCCCCATCATGAAGAGACTGGTCGACCGCGTGTGCTTGAGCAGATCCAGCGCGGAGACCGAGCTGCCGGTCGACCACGGCGTGATGCCATCGAAAGCGCGGATAGCGTTGATCGCTGAAGCAAAGGTGGTCGTGTTGTTCCCGGCCAGCGCGTTTTCTGCGATGATCAGGTGCATCATGCGCGCCGAAACAACCGTATACGGGATGTATCGCCCGTCGCCGTTGATCGCCGCGTTGATCTTGCAGCATCGCTCCGCGTGTCTGGCCAGAGCGGGGTCCGGCTGTCCGGTGATCGGGTCGTTGAGACGAACCGCATCGATCCTGGTGCCGGCGGCGTTGCGCACAAAGAACCTGTCACCACCTGCCAGCTCAAGCCTCTGATTGATCTCGAAGCCGGAGGCCGGACTTCCCTGACCACCAGTGGCGGTGGCCGTGAGGTTGTACGCCCAATCTCCACTGCGGAGCGCCAGAGCGGTCGTTGCAGCAGTTACCGCGTTGGCGTCGGCTACCAGCGGCTGAGCTGGGACGGTGCCACCGGGATTGAGCTTTGCCCAGACGCCCTTGCCAAAGCTCGCCCTGGCCCGCATCGCGTGCAGGGTGCCTTTGAGGTCGTTTGTCGTGGCGAGCGCGAGACCTTTGGCGGCGTAGTCGATCGACTTGTCGTACAGCGTCGACATGTTGCCCTCACCGACGGGCGCAGCGGCTTCGGTGCGGAAAGAACCGATAACCGCGTCGTCGTACATGTCGGCGATGGTGGCGTAGATGATCGAACCGTACAGGTACGCGAGCGCCAGCAGGTTCGGATTCGTCAGGTCACCGTCCGTCTGGAACTTCGTCAGGCGGGTTATTGCCTCGTCTGTCAGATAGCGCGCCTGATAAACCCGGAACGTTGCTGCATCGACGTATTCGTTGGCCGGATCAGAAACGCCACCATCATCCAGTTGCTTGAATCCGTCGCGCGAACCCGACCAGGTGAGTTCGTCGGTCACGGCTCCATATGGCGCCAGGACCGAGTTCAGGGCCTGCATGACTGATGTGCCTGCGCCGTTGACTATCGATTGCGCGGCTGCAGGGTTGTTGAGAGCTTCGTCTACGACGTTGTTGGGATTGTCGACATCAAGGAACTTGTTGCAGGCAGTGGCCGCGAACGCGGCCACCACCAGCAAGGCGTTGCGAACGCCTCTCCCGACGCGGAATCCCATGGGGGTATAGGAATTCATGTGGGTTCTCCTAGAAGCCAAGGCGGACCTGGAACGCAAAGCGGCGGGCAATCGGCCAGCCAAATGCGTCCACAGCGTCGAGGAAGGTTGCATCACGACCGCCGCCTTCGGTGCGTCCGATCGCGTTGACCTCGGGGTCGGTACCGGGGTACTTGGTCCAGAGGAACAGGTTGCGGCCCGAGAGAGTCATCGCGAGATCCTTGGCGCCAACCCTGGCCGCCAGTGATGCAGGCGCGGTGTAGGTCAGGCTCAGTTCGCGCAGGCGCACGAACGAACCGTCTTCACCCTGATTGAGACCATCGTACGGAGAGAGCGCCTTGAGCTCGAGCCAATCCTTGGCGGCCTGCAGCCTCTGATCAACTGTACTCGCGGGGTTCTCGAGAGCCTGCTCAACGCGCGCCGCCGGCAGCGTGTTGCGGCCGATGAGCGGGTTGGCATGGCGGAAAGCGTCTGTCAGGTTGGTCACGGTGTAGTTGCCACCGCGATACTCGAACAGCGTGGACAGCCTCCAGTTGCGACGCAGCGATAGGTTGCCACCGAATGCGCCCTGCCAGTCCGGATACGGCTTGCCATCGTAGTGATCGAGGAAGTCGCCGTCGCCGTCCTCGTCAACGCGCATCGGATTCAATGCCGTTGCGTTGCGCGGAACCGCGAGGTAGGCGCGCATTTCGGCTTCGGTGTCAGGAACGCCGTTGCCGTTCAGGTCGTACGGGAGCTGGCCTGGCTGCAGGCAGGTGTATGTGGCGCCTGAGGGCCGCAGCGAGCAATCCTGCACCAGCTTGGCACCCAGTAATGCACCTGGAGCCTCGCCGGCGATGATGAAGTTGCGGTACCGCGGGTACGATCCACCAACCTTGAGCGGGGCCGCGCCACCGAGCGAGGCCACGTTCTGGAAGATGTATGCGCCATTGGCGAATACGTCGAACGAAACATCGCGACTCTGAACCAGGAAGAGCTTGCCGGTGATGTCGTACCCGTGAGCCTCCAGCTTGCCGATGTTGGCGAGTTGCAGGTTGGTGAAACCACCTGACGGGGCGAACTGCTTGGCCACGAGCACGTCGTCAACGACCCGATCCCAATAGGTGAAGTCGATACCGACGCGGTTGTCCATGAAGCCCGTCTCGAAGCCCACTTCCCACTCGGTGGAGATTTCCGGCTTGAGGTCCGGGTTACCGAGATTGGACGGCGCGAGACCGGAGCCAAGCTCCGAGGCCGACGCAGAGTAGGTCGTGAACTTGTCGAAGGCGCCCGGCTGACGGCCCGACTGGCCTATTGCTCCGCGCACACGGAAGGTGTTGAGGCCCAGCGGCGACGTCCAACCGGCGAGGTCGGACGGTACCACGGAAAGCGAAACCTTCGGGTAAAGCACGCCTTCCTGACTCTGACCGAACGCCGACGAGTAGTCGTAACGCGCACCCGCGGTGGCGTGGATCCAGTTCTTGAAGCTGACCTGCTCCTGCGCGAAGTAACCACCGTTGACTGTTGATTCAAAGAACTCGTTGATGTCGTCGACGTTTCCAGCGCCGATCACCTCGATGCCGGGGCCTGGGAAGTTGGCGTTGTAGCCGCCGATCTGGTACGTCCGCGAGACGAAGCCCTGGAGACCCACGACGAAGTCGCTGGTGAGCGAGGCCATCGGCTGCGACTTCCAGAGGAACTTGCTGTCGACCGTGTACTGCCTGTCTTTGCGTGCGTCGTACGACCGGTTGCCGTTTACATCGAATCCGGTGAACTGGTCGACCGCGTAACCGAAGGCCTGGAAGTTGAACGAGCGGTCATCGGTGGCGTCGACACCGATCGTCGACGTCCATGTGATGTTCGAGGTGGGCGTGTAGGTCGCATCGACGACGCCCTGGAACCGACCGGCGTCGTTGATGGTGAGAAGACCGAGCGACTCCCTCGCCGTCATGAACGCGGCGTTGCCCGCTTCATTACCCGGACCCGAGCACTTGCCCGGAGATGCAACCGAAGACGCATTGCAGTTGGCCAGTTCGGGCTTGCCGAACATGGGGAGCGTCGTCGTTGCGTAGATGTTGTTGTTGTTGCCCGGAGTTTCCTGGTGGGTGTCGTAGTAACCCGCGCGGAAACCAAGCCGAATGTTGTTGGTTGGGACGAGTCCGACGTTCAGGTTACCGGATACCTTGCGGTTGATGTCCTGAGTCAGGTTTTCATCATCGGGGCGGGCGATGGAAGCATCGAGCGGACCGTCTTCACGCCCATAACGCCCGGCGACGAAGTAGGTGTAGTTCTGCGTTCCACCGTTGACGGTTCCGTTGACGTTCGAGCCCATCCCGGTGCCCATTAACCTCGTCGGCCAGTCGGACGAAATGATGTCGTACGCGTTGTGCGTCCTGCCGTAGAAGGCATTGGCCGTAGCGAGTTGGGATGGACGGACGACACCGTAT
Source organism: Gemmatimonadota bacterium (assembly GCA_052389935.1). Lineage (GTDB taxonomy): Bacteria > Gemmatimonadota > Gemmatimonadetes > Gemmatimonadales > Gemmatimonadaceae > JBQTHK01. Next base: position 8,254 of record JBQTHK010000069.1, read on the forward strand.
GCCGTCTTGACGCGATCCTTCTCGTAGTTGATCAACGACTGTTCACCCTGAACGGTCCAGGACGGTGCGCCAGAAGTGCCCTTCTTGGTGAAGATCTGGATCACGCCATTGGACGCTTCTGTGCCGTAGAGAGTGGCTGCCGCCGCTCCCTTGAGCACTTCGACGCGCTCGATCGTGTTGGGATCGATGTCGTCGAGACGCGAGGGCGAACCGCCGCCACCGGCACCGACGTTCGGGCCGAAGTCACCGCGGCTGTTCATGCGAATGCCGTCGATGAAAACGATCGGCTCGTTCGACATCGCAAGCGACGCGTTGCCGCGGATGCGGATGCGGGCGCCTTCGCCGGTAAGACCCGAAGAGGGCAGTCCAACGAGACCCGGCTCACGACCCTGCAGCAGTTCGGTCGGCGAAGAAATTGGCGCGAATGCCGGCGGCTGGATCGTCGCCACCGTGTTGCCCAGTTTCTTGACCTCGACTGCCTGACCCGAGCCGGTCACCACGACCTGCTCGAGCTGCAGCGCCGAAACCGAGAGACTGAAGTCAACGGTCGCAGTCTGATTGGCTGTCACCACAGCGCTTTTTACTGCTGGTGCGTAACCGATGAGACGGACGCGGACTTCGAGCTGGCGTGCCGGTGCGCCTGTGATGCGATAGAAGCCCTGACCATTCGTAAGGGCGCCTAACGTCGTGCCGGCGACAAAGACCTGCGCGTTGCCGAGGGGTCGGCCGGAACCTGTTTCCAGAACCGAACCTTCGACTGTCCCGGTGGCCTGCGCCGCTGCGGCGCCGGGCACCAGAGCCGCGATGGCCATCGCGGCTGCAAAGAACCTCCACGTGCGGACATGACTCAGCATGTGTCCCTCCATGTGAGTGGGTGAATTGCCACTGCCGAAAACGGCAAGACTCCGGGATGTCCGGCCCGGAGCGTGGAAGAAGCTGCGATTACCGCCCTGATAACTCAGATGTTGTGCGAAAAAGGAAGTCCGGGGCCCCGGTGCCGACGGGGGTGTCGACGACACGTAAGTCCTTATCCTTCCATCACTTGCATCACGATCACCGCTACCACGAACCGATCTGCGACGGCTGTTTGCCACCCGTAGCGGCGGCCATAATGGGTTGCCCGGAGCCGCCTGTCAATATTCGGGGACGAACTGGACGGCCGTCAGCTCCTCGGTAGGTGCTCGGATGAGGGCACACGCGGAGTCGCGTGCCCGGCTTGACGGCGAGCACGATGCTCGAGTTAAAGCGCTCGGCCGGCCACGAATGCTTGGTCAGCGCCGAAATCGACGGCGACCCGAGGACTCGTCGGCGCCTGGGCTCAACGCTACGACTAGCTTCCAGAGCCAGGCCAGCCGTTGCAGCCCTCAATTCCGACCACAACGCCCTCGAGGCGACCATAGACCAGCGCGCAAGACCTCCCGCTCACGGCGCCGATGCCGTCCACTGCGCCCGCATCGCCCGGCGGCATGCACGAACCTTCTGGCTCGCCTCGCTCCTCCTGCCGGCGCACAAACGCCGTGCTGCCTTTGCGCTCTACTCTTTTTGCCGGGCAGCAGACGACAGCGTCGACGAGGGCCGCTCCGATGGGCGCGCCATCGACCGCAGCCGCCGACGGCTGCATCAGGCGTGCGAAGGCTCGGCCGGCGATCCGGTGGGCCGCGAGCTGACACTCGCACTCGTCAACTTCGCCATCCCCCGCGCTCCTCTCGACGAACTCCTCGACGGAGTCGCCCGCGACCTCGACCACACTGGTTATGAGACGTGGGACGAACTCGAGCTGTACTGTGCCGGCGTCGCCTCCAGTGTTGGCGAGATGACGATGCACGTCCTCGGACTGACAGACACCGCGATGCAGAGAAACGCGGTCGAATGCGCGAGGCGCCTCGGCATCGCCATGCAACTCACCAACGTCCTCCGCGACGTCGGAGAAGACGCACAACGGGGACGCTGCTACCTCCCCCGCGCCGAACTCGCTCTGGTCGGACTTGGTGCGGATGCCATTCTGTCCCGGCAGGTGCGCCACGGAAGCGGCCAATGGAGAGCCTTCATGCAGGCGCAGATCCGGCGCGCCCGCGACATCTACCGACGCGCACGCCCGGGCATCGAGCTCCTCGCACCCGATGCCCGACCCTGCGCCCGCGCCTGTGCCATCGGCTACGAAGGCATCCTCGACGCGATCGAGGCCAACAACTACGACGTTTTCACGCGGCGCGCCTCGCTCGGCTGGGGCGCACGAGCTGGAGTTGTGATCCGGGCTTTTCTGCCGGGACGGGATGCAGGCACCGCGTCTCAGGTGCCGCTGCGTGGCGTGGGGCCCGACCCTTTCCAGTCATGAGCGCCAGTCCACGGCTCGACCGGGCGGCGGTAGTGCTCTTCGTCGCCCACGCCGGCCTCGTTGTGTTCTCGACAGTCGCGATGCTGACGATCCTCAACGGACCTCCATCGCCCTTCCTCGCTCGCGAGCCTAACGCGACCATCATGCGTATCGCCTGGACGTGGTCGGGTCCCACCTATGTGGTGCTTGGCGCGTTGGCAGCGCTTGCCCACGCCGCGGCAAGGCTTGGCCTCGCGAAAGCAGCAGCGATCGCCGCAACCGCAATCTCCGTTTCGCTCGCCGCGGAGTTGATCGGCACGTCGAGCGGGCTCCCGTTCGGAGATTACCGGTATTCGGGCCTCCTCGGTTACCGGATAGCTGGCCTCGTTCCATTTCCGATTCCGATCTCGTGGTTCTACATGATCTACTGCTGCCTGGCGCTGGCGGGGAGACGACTGCACGGCGATGACGGCGGGCGCTCGCGGTGGAACTGGGCGCTCGTCGCCGGCCTGTTTCTTGTGGCGTGGGACGTGTCGATGGACCCGGCGATGGTGAGCACCGCCCACTGGATGTGGGGCGGACCGGACGCATTCCGTTCGCTCGGCTTCCCCGAGTTTGTGACGACTTTCTTCACTCGCGATGTCTTCTATGGAATGCCGCTCGGCAACTGGTTCGGCTGGCTCCTGACGGGAACGCTCATTGCGCGACTTCTCGTCTCGATCGTCCCGCCCTCGACCATCGTCCGCAACGTTTCGCCGTCGCGCCTCCCCGTCGCCCTTTATGCGACAAATGGAATAATGCCGGTAGCGATCTGCCTCCGCGATGGACTCTGGTGGGCGGCCGTCTTCGGGGCAGCAGCCATGGCGGTCCCGGTGCTGCTTGCGCTCCGGCCCCCGCGGCAGCGGCTGGCCGCTGACGTCCGGGGTGAGCACGTTCGCGTACCCGGCTGACGAGTGTGCGGATCGGAGTAATCGGAGCGGGGTTCGGCGGGCTGGCCGCCGCGATCCGGTTGCGCTCCGTGGGTCATGAAGTTGTGCTCTGCGAAGCCCTCGATTCCCCGGGCGGCCGGGCGCGAACCTTCGCGGACGGCGGCTTCACCTTCGATGCAGGGCCGACGATCATCACCGCGCCGTGGATGATCGATGAACTGTTCGCCGCGGCGGGACATCGTGCGGCTGACCACGTACGCCTGGTGCCCCTCGATCCGTTCTACAACGTCCGGTTCGACGATGGTTCCGTCTTCAGATACTCAGGTCGTGAAGACGACATCATCAGTGAGATCCACCGCTTCGAGCCGAGGGACGTTGCCGGCTATCAGCGCTTTGCCAGAGAAGCGGAGAAGGTTTTCGCCGCCGGCTTCGCCCTGATCGACAAGCCGTTCCTGACGCCGGGATCCATGCTGCGAGCGGCGCCGGATCTGCTTCGACTCCGAGCCTGGCGCTCGGTGGCAACGATGGCCGCATCCCATTTTCGCGATGAACGGCTGCGGCAGGTGTTTTCCTTTCACCCACTGCTGGTCGGCGGGAACCCGTTCGACACCACGTCGATCTACGCCCTGATCCATCATCTCGAAAAGCGTTGGGGCGTCTGGTTCGTCATGGGCGGCACCGGAGCGCTCGTCGCTGCGCTGGCCGGCCTCTTCACCAGCATCGGAGGAACGCTACGGCTCGGCTGCCCTGTGAGCCGAATAGTCACCGATCCCGTACGCCGCCGCGTGACCGGTATCGTGACCGCTGACGGCGACCGTATCGGGCTCGACGCCGTCATCAGCAACGCCGATGTGGAGCAGACGCTGTTCGGAATGCTCGATCCTGCGCCCAGGCGCTCTCCATCGGAGCACCGGATTCGCCGATACTCGCGATCCATGTCGCTTTTTGTCATTTGTTTCGGTACCACGCGGCAGTACCCGCAGATGGCGCACCACGAGATCCTGATGGGGCCTCGCTACCGGGAGCTCCTCACCGACATCTTCCGCCGCAAGGTGCTCGCCCCCGACTTCTCGCTCTACCTGCACCGGCCAACCGCCACCGACCCAGCGCTCGCCCCGCCAGGGTGCGACAGCTGGTACGTGCTCGCGCCCGTCCCGCACCTGGGCGGCAATACCGACTGGGCACGCGAGGGCGATCAATACCGGGATGCCATCTTCGCGCACCTCGAACGACGCTGGCTCCCCGACCTCACGAAGCACGTCGTCAGCGAACGCCGCTTCGACCCCCGCTACTTCCGCGATACCCTCGGTTCTCCGCTGGGGAGCGCTTTTTCAATCGAGCCGACACTGCTCCAGTCGGCCTGGTTCAGGACGCACAACCGCTCGCCGACTCTCAACAATCTCTACTTCGTTGGTGCAGGGACACACCCCGGTGCCGGAGTTCCCGGGGTGCTTGCGTCGGCGAAGATCGCGGCCGACCTGATCGGAGCTGCCTGAGATCAGAACTTCCAGGCAAAGCCGAGGAGCGGAATCAGCGGCGAGGCGCCGCCCTCGCCGAGTCCGATGCCGGCCCCCGCATCGACCGAAACACGTTCTCCAAAGAGTCTCAGAGCCAGAGAGAAGAGTCCAACCGCGTCCTCGCTGTCCAGGGGAATGATCCAGTTCTCCGAGACGAGCGCCGTTCCCCGCGAGGTGCGGTGCAGCACGCCAAGTGTCACCATGGGCCTGTCCGCGATCTCTCCATTGGCGTAACCCCAGCCAGCGCCGGCGGTGAAATTGCTCTCGCGGGAGCCGATCGTGCCGACTCCATACAATATCCCCAGTGAATTCCGGTCGCCGCCACCGCCGCCAACCGAGCCCAGCAAACCACCAACTGCAAACGAACCTCGAGGCCGGTGAACGACGGTGTATTTGGGAAGGAGAAAGAAGAGGTTGTCCGTCCCTGCAAATGGGAAGAGAGTGGCGCCAACGCCAAGCGTGAGTCGGTCCGTCACCCCTACAGCAGCGCTGCCGAGAAAGATCCAGAAATCGGCAAAGTACCCCTCACCCTTCCTGAGCGGTGTTGCCGTCGGCGAAAAAAGGAGTCGAGTGGTGTGCGGGCTATCCGGCCACAGCTGGCCGTCCCGCATCCTCGTGGCAGAATACTGGGAAACGCTCACCACCGCCGAACGCGCCACTGTCAGAAGCCCGCCCGGAGCCCGAACCGTAACGCTGTCAGCCGTTACCCGCGTGACCAGGCCGATCAGTCTCGAACCGTCCTGCAGCTGCACACTGTGTACTACCGACTCATCACCAGCCCTCACCGAGTCGAGCTGCACTCGCTGGGCGCCAAGCGTCGTAGCTGTAACCGCGGTCAGGAACGCCAGCCCCAGCAGTGGTGCGATCCTGCGACCGAGCGGTCGTGTCATCCGGCCTCCTATGGACTGAAGCTTTGTCTGGCATCGCGCCAGCGTTAACTTTCGCGCAGCTTGGTACTCAGCGGCCGGCCGACCGATCCATTCCGGGTTCGCGCCGGCCGTTTCGCTCGCAACGATGAACATCACTGTAGAAGAAAAGAAATCCGACGGAGCCGAACGACTCCTCCAGGTCACGATTCCCGTGGAGGAAGTTGACCAGGCTCGCGCTACGGTCGCCCGCAGGCTGGCACGCAAGGTTACCATCCCCGGGTTCCGCCCCGGTAAGGCGCCGGCCAACATGGTCCTGAAGCGTTTCGGTGACACCATTCGCTCCGAAGTGCTGGATCACCTCGTCCAGCAGGCTTACAAGGAAGTTCTGGACCGCGAAAACCTCCAGGTCGCGTCCCAGCCGCACGTACACGATCTCAAGTTCGACGAAGGAAGTCCGGTTTCCTTCGAGCTCCACCTCGAGATCAAGCCGGCAATCAATCTCGCTCGAACTTCGGGTTTCCGGATCAAGCGGACAGAGCTGACGGTCAGCGACGACAAGGTCGAGGAGCAGTTGAATACCTTGCGCGAGCAGCGGGCTTCCTGGATCCCCCTCGACGAACAACCGCTCGAGGGTGACCTCGTTACACTATCCCTCGCGAGCGCCGAGGAGGGTGAGGACATGCCCGACCCGCGCGACTACACGATCGTCATCGGAGGTGGCCAGGCGATTCCGGGAATCGAAGAGGTAGTGCTCGAACTCAAGCCGGGGGAGTCAACCAACCGGCCAGTCAAATGGCCTGACGACTTCCCCGACGCTGCCCAGGCCGGCAAGACCAAAACTGTACACGTCGCTCTCAAGGAAGCCAAGCGAAAATCGTCCCCTCCGCTCGACGATGCGTTCGCGCGTGAGGTTGGTGATTTCGAATCCCTCGACGCGCTGCGCGAGGGCGTCCGCACCGACCTCCTCGCAGAAGCAAGGCAGATGAGCGATGCTGAGACCAGACACAAGCTCCTCGACGAGATTATCGGCGCCAATCCCTTTGACGTCCCGCCGAGTTGGGTCAGGCAGATCGTCGATGGCTACGCCAACGTCTACTCGATCCCGGAAGAAGAAAAGCCCAGGTTTGCTACACAGTTCCGTCAGACCGCGGAACGGCAGGTGCGCCGCGATCTGGTCATAGAGACCATTGCCGACACCGAGCAGTTGAAGGCAACCGAGGCTGACCTCGATAACAAGGTCACGGAGCTTGCAGAGAGAAGGAAGACGAGCCCCGGCCAGCTCTATGCATCGCTCCAGAAAGCGGGCAGACTGGCCGAGCTCGAGCGGGGTATTACCGAGGAGAAGGTCTTCGCATGGCTTTCCGAGCGTAACACCCTGGATTAGGCTGTTCAAAGGCGGTCATTCTGACAGGTGTGACCGGCCGATACTTTCCAGAGAGCACCGTCCTGGGGCGGACACCCGGCGACGCACTCAGCAATCCAGACAGGGAAAATGCCGACTATCTACCCGCCGTACGTCATTGAACGATCCCCGAGAGGTGAGAGGAGCTACGACATCTTCTCACGCCTCCTCATGGATCGGATCATTTTTCTCGGCACTCCGCTCAACGACGACGTTGCCAACATCGTCATAGCCCAGCTCCTCTTTCTCGACGCCGACAATCCCGGGCGCGACATCAACATGTATATCAACTCGCCCGGGGGCAGCGTGTCAGCCGGTCTCGCGATTTACGACACGATGCAGTTTCTCAAGAGCCCGGTTAGCACCATGTGCATGGGCATGGCGGCCAGCATGGGTGCCTTCCTCCTTGCCGCCGGCACGCCGGGAAAGCGCCTCGCGCTGCCTCACTCCAGGGTAATGATTCACCAGCCGTCGCAGAGTGGGGGCGGTGGATCTGCCTCCGACATCGAGATTCAGGCCAAGGAGATCATCTACCTCAAGTCCAAGATGAACGAGCTCCTCGCCCGGCACACGAAGCGCACCGTAGAGCAGATCGAGCGGGACACTGATCGCGACCGCTGGATGTCAGCCGAGGAGTCGCGGGACTACGGCCTCGTCGATACGATCGTCGCCAGCCGTAACGAGGCGAACGAAGCGACAAGGCCGACAGCCGTCGCCGGATGAGGACAGGATCTGCATACCTCGGGCTCGGCTGGTCACGCCGCATGGGTGACGGAGGTGCCGAGGTCAGGGTCAGTCGCTTGACCGTCCCTGAACCGGCCTGTTACGTACCGTCAGCTATCCCTCCGATGCTCCACAACCGGGATCACTAGGGCGACCATGTCCCACGACAAGCACCTGCGCTGCAGCTTCTGCGGGAAGTCCAAGGACTCGGTCCGGAAGTTCATCTCCGGTCCATCGGTCTACATCTGCAATGAGTGTATTGCGCTTTGCAACGAAATCCTGGCGGAGGACGAGGAGCGAGAAGTTGCCGAGGCGATAACGCAGGTTCCCACACCGCACGAGATCAAGGACACTCTCGATCAGTACGTGATCGGACAGGAGCAGGCAAAGAAGGCGCTCGCGGTTGCGGTTTATAACCACTACAAGCGGGTCAACTCCGCGGCCCCCCGTGACTCTGACGTCGAGCTCGACAAGTCGAACATTCTTCTCATCGGGCCGACCGGTGTCGGCAAGACTCTGCTGGCGCAGACGCTCGCCAAGATTCTCGACGTTCCCTTCACCATCGCCGACGCCACAACTCTCACCGAAGCTGGCTACGTCGGCGAGGACGTCGAAAACATCCTCGTGCGTCTCCTGCAGGCCGGAGACTTCAACGTCGCTGAGTGCGAGCGCGGCATTGTCTATATCGATGAGATCGACAAGATCGCGCGCAAGAGCGAAAACCCGAGCATAACGAGAGACGTTTCGGGAGAGGGCGTACAGCAGGCGCTGCTCAAGATTCTCGAGGGAACGGTTGCGTCCGTGCCGCCTCAGGGTGGACGCAAACATCCACAGCAGGAATACATCCAGATCAACACCAAGGACATCCTGTTCATCTGCGGCGGGGCGTTCGATGGTCTCGAAAAGATCATCGAGGCAAGGACCGGTCGCCGGCAGATCGGGTTTTCGCGCGAGGAGATCGCGAGCGGCAAGGCGGAGCTGGTCAAGCAGAATCCATTCGCCGAGGTCGAGCCTGACGACCTTCTGCGCTATGGCCTGATCCCCGAACTGGTGGGACGCATGCCGGTGGTAGTGCCTCTGCAGGCGCTTGATGAGCCGTCGCTCATCAGGATTCTCAAGGAGCCACGAAACGCCCTGACCAAGCAATACCAGAAGCTCTTCGACCTCGAGGACGTCAAGATTTCGTTCGAGGAGAGCGCGCTGAGGGCGATCTCACAGAAGGCTCTCAAGCGCGGTACAGGTGCCCGAGGGCTGCGCGCAATTCTCGAGGAGACTCTCATGGAGGTGATGTTCGACCTCCCGAGCCGCGATGACGTGATCGAGGTCAAGGTCACCGAAGCGTGCATCCTCAACGGTGCTCCACCAATGCTCGAGATCGCTCCCCGGCGACAGAAGAAAGAGGCGTAGCACGGTCGTCTCGACCTGGAAAGGCCCGGACCTTCATGGTCCGGGTTTTCTCGTTTCGGACCCCGGCTGGCGTATCTTTCGCCCGTGATGACGAAAAGAACTTCCACACACCCAGCGACTCTCCCCGTCCTCCCCCTCAGGGACGTGGTCGCGTTCCCGCATGTGACGATGCCGCTCGTGGTAGGGCGCCCGGGTAGCGTGGCAGCGGTAAACCAGGCGTGGGATTCGGATCAGAAGATCGTCCTCTGCCTTCAGCGTTCGCCGGACGTGGCGACGCCACGCGCCACCGACCTTTACCGCGTCGGGGTTCTGGCCACGATCCGGACCGCGGCCCGCCTGCCTAACGGCACGATCAGGGTCATGGTCGAAGGTGAATCAGTTGTCCGCCTGACGCGGGTGGTTACGCGCTCCGGGGTGCTGCGGAGTGTCTACCGGACCGGGGGGCCGGTGGATGACGTATCGTCCGATCAGGCAGCCGGCCTCGCCCGGACGATCCTGACGAGATTCGAGGAGTACGTCGGTCTGCAGCGGCGCCTACCCAGTGACCTCCCGCAACTGCTCGGCGGGACAACAGAGCTGCAGCGGCTCGCATGGCTGATCGCGGCGCACCTCCACGTCAAGGCAGAGCAACGTCAGCGCCTTCTGGAAACGACCGGACTGTCCCGGCTTCTTCAGGATCTGCATGCGACTCTGGTGAGCGAGATCGAACTTCTGCGGCTCGAACGCAAGATCGATGATGACGTGCGGGGATCGATCTACCAGAATCAGCGCGAGTTCTATCTCCAGGAGCAGTTGAGGGCGATCCACCGCGAGCTTGGCCAGGATGACGGCGAGGATCTCGATGAGATCGAGGCACAGCTGGACAAACGCGAACTTCCCGAACCGGTGCGGGCGCGGGCGATGCGCGAGATCCGCAAGCTCAGGAGGATGCCGTCGATCTCGCCCGAAGCGACTGTATCACGCCACTACCTCGACTGGATTCTCGGCATCCCCTGGACCGAGCGGAGCGATGACGTGGCCGACGTGATGCGGGCGCGGGCGATTCTCGACGAGGATCACTACGGGCTGTTGGACGTCAAGGACCGGATTCTTGACTACCTGGCCGTTCTCGCCAGCGTCGGCTCGCTCGGCGGCCAGATGTTGTGCCTGGTTGGTCCACCCGGAGTCGGCAAGACCTCACTGGGCCGCTCGATCGCCCGTGCCCTCGGCCGTCAGTTCGTGCGCATGTCTCTCGGAGGAGTCCACGACGAGGCCGAGATAAGGGGTCACCGGCGTACCTACATCGGCGCCCTCCCCGGGCGCATCATCCAGGCAATGCGACGCGCGGGAGTGGTGAACCCGGTCATCCTCCTCGACGAGATCGACAAACTCGGCAAAGACTACAGGGGGGATCCGGGATCGGCGCTGCTCGAGGTCCTCGACCCGGAACAGAATCGCGCCTTCAACGACCACTTCCTCGAGCTCGACTACGATCTGTCCCAGGTCTTCTTCATCACCACCGCCAACTCGGTCACCACCATCCCCGAGCCACTGCGCGACCGGATGGAGACCCTCAGGCTCCCCGGATATCTCGACCAGGAAAAGCTCGCTATCGCGCGACAGTACCTTCTCCCCCGGCAGTGCGCGAAACACGGGGTCGGCTCCGAGTCGGTCAAGCTGGACCCCGCCGTCCTCCCGACCATCATGCGGGAGTACACGCGAGAGGCAGGCGTGCGCGAGTTCGAGCGACAGATCGCGCGGCTGGTAAGGAAGGTGGCGCGCCGGCGTCTGGAGAACCCTGATCGAGCGAGCGGAGCGGTGGAGATGGATTCCATCGCCGTCGCCGACCTCAAGGGGCTACTCGGCGTCGCCCCTTATGATGCCGACGAGGTCCGGAACGAGGAACAGGTAGGTGTCGCGACGGGGCTCGCTTACACCGCGGTTGGAGGCGAGGTGCTCGATATCGAGGTAGCGGTGCTGCCCGGTCGGGGTCGCGTACACCTCACGGGCGCGCTGGGCGATGTGATGAAGGAATCGGCGTCGGCAGCGCTGAGCTACACCCGCTCGCGTGCCGAGGCTCTTGGAATCCCCCCGGATTTCCATCGAGGACACGACATCCACATCCATGTGCCGGCTGGCGCGACACCGAAGGACGGGCCGTCGGCCGGCATCGCGATGGCTGTTGCACTGATCAGCGCACTCACCGGCGTGCCTGCACGTGGCGCACTGGCGATGACCGGCGAGATAACACTTCGGGGACGGGTCCTGCCAATCGGTGGTCTCAAGGAGAAGACGGTGGCGGCGCTCAGGCTGGGAAAGTCGGTGGTACTCCTGCCTGCGGCCAACGGTCGCGAGATCGAGGAGCTTCCTGAGGAGGTGCGGACCCGCCTGACACTGGTGCCGGTGGCAACGATGGATGAAGTGCTCGCGCATGCCCTGACCAGACTGCCGCGCACGGGACCTGGTCAGCAGGTGCAGCCTGCACAACATTGAAAATGCAGGCTGATCCACTGGTGATCCGGCGCCTCGAGTTCCTCGGAGGCATGGCCACCGGGGGCGGCTGGCGGCCCCCGGGTGACCTCCCGGAGGTTGCTTTTGCCGGGAGGTCGAACTCCGGGAAGTCGTCGTTGCTCAACCTGCTGTTCAGGCGCCGCGCGTTTGCACGCGTGAGCAACACACCGGGCCGGACGCAGGAGATCAACTTTTTCAGGGTGAACGACGCGTTCGTGTTCGCGGACCTTCCCGGGTACGGTTACGCGAGGGTTGCGCGGGAGAAGCGTCAGGATTGGCGGTCGATGATCGACCACTATCTGGGTTCGACGTCGTCGTTGCGGGGCGTGGTCCTGCTGCTGGACGTGCGTCGCGAGCCCGGTGATCATGATCTGGGGATGCTCGACGACCTGGCTGAGCGCGGGCTGCCGGTTCTGGGGGCGATAACCAAAGTCGACAAACTGACGACCGCTGTTCGCCGCGAGCAGGTGGCGATGATCCTCGGAAAGACGGGCCTTGAGCCTGGTCAGGTGGTTGAGTGCAGTTCGCGTACCGGTGAGGGGAGAGATGAACTGGCGGCGGCCGTGGCCAGCCTGCTGGAGGAACCAGCCTGGCGAAGCGTCTGATTCTGCTGACCTTATATAGTGTGCAGGCGGCTTGCTTCCCCGGGCCACATCGGGCCGAAGGGAGCGCGGCGCCGCCCGGACCTGACGCAGCGCAACCGGCCGATTCGCTGATTCCCGCCGGCTTCGGATCGCTGCGTCAGGACGATGTGGCGGTGACCCTGCAGCTCCGCGGGTTTCAGATCAGAGCCATTCCGCTCGACCAGAACGTGATTCGTACCCTGTCCCCTGACTCGTGGCGGGCACTCCATGAGCTGGTCAACAGCCAGCGCGCCCGCATCGACGAAGCCCGGAAGAGATTCGGCCTGACCGACGCCCAGCTCTGGTATGTCTCCTTCTTCGGGCACGAGCTCGGTGAGACGCGATTCAGCCCTCGGGAGTTGATCATCTCCAACGTCGGCCGCGACTTCCGTCCTGTCGAAGTCATCGGCCTCTCACCCGGCTTCGGTTCGCAGCGGCTCCGCCAGCGCGAGGTGCAGAGCGCCATCTACATCTTCGACGGCCAGCTGGACGTGAACCAGCCTCTTGCCGTCCAGTACGAAACCACCCGTACCAGCGACTGGACCGTCGCTCTCGAACGAATCGAGCGCGAGCGCGCACTCATACGCTCGCGCGCGGGTTCACAACGTGTTCCGTCGATCGATTCGGCGCAGCTCAACTCTCCCGCGACTCACTGAGGTCCCGTTATGGCCTGGCTGCCGCTGCGAAAACTCCCCGATCGCGAGTCACCCACCGGCTCCCTGATCCGGGACTGGATCGAGCAGGTTGACTCCTCCCTCGCCGACCGCGGGTGTGATCGCGCCGCACTTTGCCGCGATTCGCTGATCGAGCTCGCGTGGCCGCAGTTCACGGGCAGCTGGGAGACGGCAATCAACGATGAAAAGCTCCCGCTTGCCTCACGGCTCGCGCTGGCTTCTCTCGACTCACGCAACGTTACCCTCGAGCCCGAATACTACTCTGACGTTGACGACGCGCGGTTCCAGCACGTCAAGCCGCTTCTCTGGCTCTGGTACTCCTTCGATCGGCTGCCGATCGGTGGTCAGAACGTGGACGTTGGCGTGCGGCTCCGCCGCGTCCTCGCCCGCCACATCTTCCGCCGCTGCGGCGAGAACTTCAAGTGTTTCCAGCACGTCGAGTTTTCGTTTGGCTACAACATGGAAGTTGGTGACGACGTCGTGATCCACCGACACGTCCTGCTCGACGACCGGGGCGGCATACGCATGGGCAACAAGGTGTCGGTCAGCGACTACGCCAACATCTATTCGCACACTCACAGCATCGTCGAACAGCGCGACGTCACCAACGCCATGACCGTGCTCGAGGACGGCGTCCGCATTACCTACCACGCAACGGTGCTCGCCGGCGTCCATGTTGGCACTGACAGCATGGTCGGCGCGGTCGCTCTCGCCACCAAGGACGTAAGGCCTCACCATGTCAACGTGGGCATTCCCGCCAAGAGTGTTCGCGTCAAACCCAATGCTCCGTCGTCCGGGGACGTCCTTCCCACGGCACGGGAGCGCGGCACCTGACTCGTTTCAGAAAACGCGCAACACGTCTTCGAGCGGACCCGCGTCGCCGTTTTCGCCGCACAGCATCGAAGCCGCGATTTCGATCGCCTGGCGCGTGCGCGGCCACGACAATCGCAGCAGCGCCGCGTCGCGCGGGAGCCAGGCAAAAGCATCGTGCTCGGGCCCGAGTTGAACGGCGCCCTGTTCCACGACAGCCAGAAAAACCACGACCTGCTGCACCTGACCGGTTGAGTGCAGGTAGAAGGACTGGCAGGTGACATTGTAGAGGCGACGTGCTTCGAGACCCGTCTCCTCCCGCAGCTCGCGCACTGCCGCCTGCTCCGGACGTTCGTGAATCCCGATCCGTCCGTGCACGACTTCCCACGAGCCCGTGCACCGCGTGCCGGGGGCGCGGCGAAGCGTCAGGATCTTCCATCCCGCCGCCAGATCACCGGGATCAGCCGCGATTACGTCGACGACGCCATTGAGCACTGATCGATGCCCACCAGGGTTCACCAGCCGCTGAGATTCACTCGTTCCGGGCAGTGAAGTTAACCAGCGCCTTTATGCGCGCAGCCAGAACCCGCGGTCTCAACGGACCGGCGACGACGTCCGTTGCCCCGGCCGAGAACGCCCTCACCTCCGCGTCTTCGTCCGGATCGTCGATCAACAACACGACCGGCAGACCAGCCGTAGGCAGGCGCGTTCTCAGGCGCTTGAGCACTCCGCTGCCATCGAGAGCGTCCAGGCTCTGGCTCACCACGAGGACCGTCGGCGCGAGCCTGTCGACTTCCTCGAGGGCCTCGATGCCGTCAGCCGCCGAGTTCGCCTGAAGACCTGACTCGACGAGAGACTCCAGCAAGGCTTGACGGTCGACGTCAGATGAGAGCGCAACGAGAATCCGCGGCGCCGCGGAGTTCACCGGCGCCTTCAGGTCATCCACGAGCTCGAACGCCGCGTTGCCCATCGAAGCCATCGGTGTGGCGTGTGGCGTCAGGCGTCCGGTATCAAGAGCCGAGTCACGCTGCTGGACGGCGGCGCTGGAGCGGGGCGTCGGATCGGCCCTCGGACGAGCATCGCGCTTTCGCCCGTCGAGCACTGGTACCTCCACCACCCGCATGAGCTCTTCCAGATCGGTGGTGCCGGCCTCGACGTGGGCGATCCCCGAATCCCACAGTGATCGCATTCCGGCTTCCCTCGCGGACGCGGTGATGCGGTCGGCGGGCTCCCCGGCTGCGATCCGGCGCTCGAGATTGGCATCGGATACCAGCACCTCCATCAGCGCCAGCCTGCCCCGATAACCGGTCTGGCCGCACTTCTCGCACCCCGCTCCGTGATGCAGTTTGGCGTTTGGTGACAAGTGCTTTCGCAGCCTCCCGGGCAATTCGCGACGATCGGGCTGGCTGCAGTCAGGACAGAGGCGGCGAACGAGGCGCTGGGCGATCACCCCCTTGAGGGCGGCACCGATCTTGTAGCTCTCGATCCCAATGTCCAGCAGTCTCGCCACCGAGCTCGCGGCGTCGATCGTGTGCAGTGTCGAAAGCACAAGGTGGCCGGTGAGCGAAGCCTGGATGGCGATCCGCGCCGTCTCCAGATCGCGGATCTCGCCGACGAGAACCACGTCCGGATCCTGCCGCAGGATCGAGCGCAGCGCAGCTGCAAACGTCAGTCCCGCTTTTTCGTTCACCTGCACCTGCACCACTCCCGGCAGTTTGTATTCGACCGGGTCCTCGACCGTGACCACGTTCACACCACGCGTCTGGATGGTCTTGAGCGCCGAGTAGAGGGTGGTCGTCTTTCCTGACCCTGTCGGCCCCGTGACCAGCACGATCCCTTCCCGCAGGTTGACGAGCGCCTGAATCCTCTCGAAGTCGTGCTCCGAAAGCCCAAGCGAGTCGAGGGCAAGCACTGTCGCCGACCGATCGAGGATCCTGATGACGACCTTTTCACCGTTCGAAGCCGGCAGGGTCGAAACGCGGAGGTCAACGCGCTTGCCGTCGATCTGTACACGCGCCCTGCCATCCTGCGGCCGCAACCGGTCTGCGATGTCCAGACCCGACATGATCTTGATGCGGGACTCCAGTGGCACACCCAGCGCTCTCGGCAAGGTCGACGAATGACGCAACACGCCGTCGATGCGGTAGACAACGTTCACACCTTCTTCCGCGCTCTCCAGATGCACGTCGGACGCCCGCTGGATGATGCCTTCGGCGAGAATGTGATCGACCAGCTTGATGATGGGCCGCTCGGTCGCCTTTTCAGCCCCGAGATCAAAGGCACCGTCATCGTCAGTGACCTCGCGGATGTCGTGTTCCCCGACCGACTCGAGGATCGCGTCCATGGCCTTTTCGGGCTGGTAGATCTCATCAAGGCGTGCCGCGATTGCCCCCGGAGCCGCAAGGCGCATCCTGACGGTGCGACCGGTAGCGAAGGCAACCTCGCGTTCGCAGTCGAGATCGTTGGGATCCGACACTGCGATGTCGATCCAGGTTGAACCTGTAGCGACAGGGACAAACCGATGTTTGCGGGCGAGCGTTTCGGGAACCGCGGCCACGGCTTCCACGTCCGCCGTGAGCGGGTCAGCCACGGGCACGCGGAACCGCTTCGATACCGCCTTGAGGATGTCTTCATCCGAAGCGAGTCCGGACCCGACTACATGACTCCAGAGAGAGGTTGCCTCGGCTGCTGCGCTTTCGAGTGCCTCGCGATCCACGAGGTGCTCGAGGATCGGCAGCAGCCAGGCGTCGCGTGGTGGACGCGCCTGAACACCTGCCTGCGAGGTCTGATGGGCCAAGCGGAAAGCTCGGTATGGGAGAAGCACGAACTCGCCCGCGCCGGCGCGGGCTGATTTCACTTTGTATGAGTATCGGCTAATCAAGGCCCGGCCGTAGTGCCAATTCCTTACAGAATGGGCCAGAAATCGCGTGTTACGTCCGCGGTGATCCGCCAACGACCGTCTCGCAGCCCTCGCGCGACATCGATCCTCACCAGATCGAAGAGGGCAACGAGTCCTGCACCGGCGTAAGGTCGCGCGCTGGCTCCCTCGGTCCCGGAGATCCAGACCGAACCCACAAACGGCCGCAGAGTAGCCGCCCCCGGGACCCTCCCGAATCGCCCCAGCGGGATCGGCGGAAAGCCTATGGGAATCCCGGTCTCAAGACGGGCCGACGTGAAACCCGCACCTCTCAACTCATGGAAGCCATAACCGGGCGCTGAAACGGGCCCGCCGAGGAAGAAATGCTCCTGCAGAGGCAGTCCTCGAGTGCTGGCACTCGCACCCCCCGCGAGGTCGAGCATGGTGGGTGTCCGCGAGCGACCACCTCCTGGGCCGGCTTTCTCGATTGTGAGTCGGCCATGAAAGCGCCAGAACCGTGTATCGGACACAGCGTCGTTGAGACTTCTCGCAGACATCGCACGTGCCTCTGCCCGGTAGCTCACCAGGAGGCGCCGATCGGCCGCAGCGGCCTCGCTCCGCAGGAGCTGGAGCGAGACGCGAGGTCCCTCAATCGCCGTTGCCGGGAGTGCGGCCGCGTAACGTCCTCGAGATGGAGAGGAACGGACTTCGAGCTCACCGTGGCGCTCGAAGGCGGCCGCGAACCGCCACGTTGCTCGATCGGCCGACCCCCAGCCGATGCCCAGTTCACCACCGCGCACGGAGATCGGGTCGGTGTAGTCCGACCCGAACTCCTGGGAGGCGACGGACGATGACAGGCGCGACATCTCCTGTACGTCTTCGATGATCCGATGTTCGTCGAAACCCCGCAGCGAGACCACCAGTCCACCTGCCCTCCTCAGGGAGGCGGCGAGGGATCCCTTGAAGCGGCGGTCGTCGACGCCGTAGCGCAGGCGGGCGGCGAAGTCGATGCCGCCACCCACCAGGGCTCTCGCGCCCGCGCCTAACGAAATTCCCTCGGTCCGGTTGACCGCCACGATGTCGGAAACCCGTCTCGCCGCCGGCAGCGCTCCCCGACCCCGCCGAAGCGCCTCCTCCTCGACCAGCTGACGTGCCTCGTCCTGAACTCGGCGCACATCATCGTTAGTCGCGAGCTTGACGTCTTCGGGGAGAAGCTCCACGATCGGTTGAGCCGGCCAGGTGTGCCGCGCCCGGCGTTCGGCGGGGGCAAGGGTGATTTCCGGGCCCGGCGCCGACAGGGCGACTGTGTCACCGCTGTTCACCGTGTAGTCCCTGATCTCCCAGCGGCCGCGAATGATGCCGCGCGCCGGAAAGTCCATCCAGCTGCCGGTCCGCCTGATTTCTATCTCCTGCCGCCGCGGCAGCCAGAAACGTCCTTCGATCAGTGAATTCTCGAGAATGATCGATACGTCCTCGAGTTGCCGGTCGCGCAATGCGCTGCGAGTGAACGAAAAGGCCATCCGAACGACCTGAAAGTCGTCTCGCGAGATGTATAGCGCGCCCACGGCGGCAGCCGATTGTTCGTCGCGGGGCCGTACCTTCACTTCGTAAACGCTGATCTCGCGGCCCGGAATCGACAGCAGCAGCGAGTCGCTGATCGCGAAATCGTAGGCGCTGAGGCCCGGGGCCGAGAGGGGGTGAGGTACGTCCTGCACTTCGTCGCCGTCGCCAAGGCGGATGATCTCCGGGAAATTGTTCTGAACTATCCCCAGATGGTCGCGATGATACTGGATGTCGGTGGGCAGTAGCAGAGTGTCACGCCGGCCAACTATCCACTGCTTGCTGTGATCAGGTGCTCGCCAATAGACTTCGAGGGCAAGCTCATCCGCCTTGACGACCTTTGGCGGTATGATGAATCCCTCACCGAGCTGCGCGAGAAACGTGAGGTAACCGCGAGCCGATGCGGTGTAACTGACGAGCCCGGAATCGGCGAGCTGGAGGGCCCGTCGCTGAGTTGCGCGCAAGACAAGATCCCGTGTGCGCTCGCTGTTCCATGACTGGGCGGTCAGGTTGCGCGGGGCGGCTGCGGCGCCGGAAAACAGCAGCGACGATACCAGGAGCAGCGTCCATCGAGTCATGAGTCCGAAAAATACAACGAGGGGAAGCGGTTGAGCTTCGAGCGATTTCTGGCCATCGCCGGGGATGCGGACCTTGTGCCCATCTGGCGCGACATCCTCCTCGATACCGACACGGCGGTCTCGGCGTTCGCGAGAATTCGGCGCGGACCGTTTGCGTTCCTGCTCGAGTCGGCCCCCGCCGGCGGTGAAACGTGGGCGCGTTACACTTTCATCGGCACCGAACCCCGCGAGGCGTGGAAGGTGACGGGCCGCATGATCGAACGCTGGCTGCCCGCAACGGGGTGGAGAAACGAGGGGCAGAGCGAGGACCCGATGGCTGACTTCTCGGCCCGGCTCCGGGCCCTCAAGCCAGCACAGGTTCCCGGGCTCGGTGACTTCTGGAGTGGCGCCGTTGGCTTCTTCTCCTACGACGCAGCCCGCCTCCTCGAGCGGCTTCCTCATGCTCCACCACGCTGGAGCTCGATGCCTGATGCACTGTTCCTCTTTACAAGGTCGCTCGTGATCATCGACAACCTCCGCGGCACGGCCCGCCTCGTCGTGTCGGTCGTGATCACCGACGAGATACGACGCGGCGGGGCCGCGACCCTCCGAAGCGCCTACAACGACGCTGCATCGGTGCTCGACGACATCGAAGCGCGGCTGTCAGGGCCATCACCACTTCCGCGGCTTTCGATCCCGGATGTGTCCCCTGCCCCTGACTCTCCAGCCGGAACATCGAGCATCTCCCGGTCCGACTTCATGCAACACGTCGAGCGCATCCGCGAGCACATCTTCGCCGGCGACTGCTTTCAGGTGCTGCTTGCCAGACGAATCTCCCTGGAAGCGGATTTCGAACCCGCCACGCTCTACCGGATCCTCAGGTCACTGAACCCTTCGCCATACATGTTCCACCTCGTGCTCGATGGCATCGAGCTTGTAGGGTCGTCGCCGGAGCTGCTCGTGCGCGTGTCCGACGGAACGGTCACCGTGCGCCCGATCGCCGGCACTCGCCGCCGCACCGGGAGCGCAAGCGGCGACGCGGCGATGGAGCGGGAACTTCTCGCCGACGAAAAGGAACGCGCGGAACATCTGATGCTCGTGGACCTCGGACGTAATGACGTGGGCAGGGTCGCTCAAGCCGGCTCCGTGGAAGTGACAGCGCTCATGAACGTGGAGCGTTACTCGCACCTCCTCCACATTGTCAGTGAGGTGAGGGGCCGGCTGCGTCCCGGGCTTTCGGCCCTCGACGCCTTCAAGGCCACTTTCCCAGCCGGCACAATGACCGGCGCACCCAAGATCCGCGCGATGCAGATCATCGACGAAATCGAACCCGAGAACCGCGGCCCATACGCGGGAGCTGTGGGCTACATCTCTCACGACGACGCCCGCATGGACCTCGCCATCACCATCCGAACCTGCATTATTGCTGACGGCGTGGCCTCAGTGCAGGCGGGTGCGGGCATAGTTGCCGATTCGGACCCCGGCCGTGAATGGGACGAGACCGAAACCAAGGCTCGAGCCCTGCTGAGCGCCATTGGCCTGGCGCGCACGAGCCGCGTGCTTCCGACGTAGCGCCCGTCACCGCCCGGTTCATATTCAGCACATGTCCTTTCGCCTTATCAGCGCCGACGGGGCCCACACCTTCGAGCTCAGGTCGGGTCTGCCGATGACCCTGGGCCGAGCCCTGAGTTGTGACCTGCCGGTGCTCGATCCGACGATTTCGAGGCGGCACGCCGAGCTGACGGTCGAGAACGGTTCTCTCAGAGTCCGCGACCTCGGTTCCAGCAATGGAACGTTTGTCAGCGGGCAGCGGACCGACCAGGCGCGCCTCCGCACCGGGGAACGGATCGTGTTCGGGCGCGTCGCGTTCGAACTGCGAGAGACCGCCCAGCTCGTGGACGACGCAACGGCTGAGAAACGGCTCCGCGCCGCCCGTGCCGGAACCACAATCATTCGCCAGGTTCCCGTTCCCGACGCCGACCAGGCCCTCCGCGCCGCCCTCAGCGCCGACGACGAGAAGGTGCGATCAGGTGAGCAAGCCTCCCTGAGCGAGCACCACCGCCGCGACCGGCTCAAGCTCGCACTCCTCGTCGAGATGTCCAAGGCACTCACGCGCACTGCATCGATCGACGAGCTGCTCGAGCGCACCGTTGCCTTCACCTTTCGCCTTCTTGATGTCGATCTGGTGGCAGTGCTGCTCGGCGACGACGCCTCCCGCCTCGAGACCGGCATCGCTCGCGCCCGGGACGGCGTCTCCGGGACCGTGCCTCCCGAGATTTCGCCGGCCCTCGTCGCAACCGTGATGGAGCAGAAGGTGGCCGTCCTTTCGGACTCCCAGGACACCCTCCGGCCAACGCCGTCGAGCGCGCTTGCCGGCCCCGGATCGGCGGCCTGCACCCCGCTTGTAGGCGGCAACGGCCGGGTCGTCGGTGTCGTCTACGTCGAAAGTGCAACGCCAAGTACGAGAGTTTCCGACGAAGACCTCGACTTTCTCGTCGCGTTCGCCGGCATCGTCGCGGTAGCGCTCGACAACTTCCGGTTTGGAGAGCGCGTGCGCCGCGAGGCACTGGTCCGCGAGAACTTCGAGCGCTTCTTCACACCCCACATCGCCGATCGCATCGCCAGTCTCCCGCAGTCGGTAGTGCTCGGTGGCGAGCGGCGCGTGGTGGCGGTTCTCTTTGCCGACATTCGCGGCTTCACTCCGCTCGCGGCGACGATGGCACCCGACGAAACAGCGGCACTCCTCAACGAGTTCTTCTCGGAAATGGTGGAGTGTGTCTTCAGACACGGCGGGACTCTCGACAAGTTCCTCGGCGATGCCGTCATGGCGCAGTGGGGAGCACCGCTCAGCGATGCCGGAGATGCTGATCGGGCGCTCAACTCCGCGCGCGACATGCTGACGGCTGTCGCGTCGCTGGGAGAACGCAGACGCTCGCAGGGAAAAGCGGCGATCGAGATCGGCATCGGACTCAATTACGGCGAAGTCTTCGCCGGCTTCACCGGCTCCGAGCGGCGCCTCGAATACACCGTAATCGGCGACACCGTGAATACTGCCAGTCGGCTCTGCGCCTGGGCCGAAGGTCAGGAGATTCTGATGTCGGCGGCGATGCGTGAGGCCGTAAGCGACGGCAAACGAATCGTTGAGCGCGAGCCGCTGATGCTGCGTGGCAAGACCGAGGCGGTGCGGGTCTTCAGGACCGACTGAGGTGTAGCGAAAGCAGCTGCACGCGGCCGGTAGTTGACCCACTACCCGGTAGTTGAAGCGCCCGCGCCACCGGGAGGTCCGGCAGGAAAACGACGCGCGACACAACGGTGCCGCGCCGGGGAACGGCCCCGGACTACCCCGAACCTTTGCGCGTGTCTGCAGCGGGGCGGTATGCGGGATCGTTATACATCTTGAACTGCTGGTAGACCTTGGGCCGGATTCTTCCTTTCAGGATGCCATCCGCTATAGCAGCAAGTTCCGCTGACAGATCCGCTCGCTGCTCGGCCAGAACGGCCAGCCGCGCCCCGATGAGGTCACGAAAGCGGCCGTCGACATCCTGTCGTTCCAGCTGCTCGCGCATGTGGTAAATGCGGAGTTCCAGAATCGAGAGCTTGTCGGCCAGTGTTCCGACCGTTTCAGCCATGGAGGCTCTCCGTGCCGTCGGCCAGTCGGCGCACTTCAGTGTCGATGCGCTCGATCAGGTCGTTGCGGCGTTGATTGAGCCTGTCGATAACACGTTTGGCAGCCGCGACCTGGCGGTCGTCATCGACGCGAGCTTTATCCTCTTCATGCCAGAGCTCGACGTTTGTTCTTGCGAGCTCGGCGATCAGCGTTCCAATCGATTCGGTCATGGGCGCGCGGACGTGAACGGGGGTTCTTCGGATTCATGCCAGAAAGAAACCATCCCGAGGCTCGATCCTGCAGGGGCCGGGGGTCTCTGGGAGATCAACCGGCGGAGCGAGCTAACGTTCGGCCGCGGCCCCGTGTCAAAATGCCGTTCCCGCACGTTTCGAACTCCCAAGGAGGAATCGTGAGAAAGACTCTCAGGACGCTGGCACTCGTGTTCGCGGCGACGGTGGTTGCAGCTGCAGGCGCCGAGGCACAGGGTGGCGGTGGTGGTCGCGGAGGTGGCGGATCGCGAATGATGGAACGCCTTTTCGAAGGCATTACGCTGACAGAGGCGCAGGTGGCGCAGCGAGACTCCATCGCGCGAGTTTTTCAGGCCCAGATGCCGGCCTTCACGCCTGGTACTCCACCTTCTCCGGAAGATCGCGAGAAGCGCATGGACCTGATGGGCAAACAGCAGGAAGCGCTGAAGTCGATCCTGACCGACGAGCAGAAGAAGGTTTTTGAGAAGAACATCGAGTCGATGCGGCGCCCGCCGCAGGACTGATGGGGCGCGAAGCGGGAGAGGTTCAGCCCTCTTCCGCTTCCGTCAGCGGGCCAAAGTTGAACGAAAGTCCAAGCTCATCGATCAGCCCGAGCATCAGGCCGATCGCGAGGCCCATCACGGCGAAGAAGTCGCCGTCGATGGAGCGTACGATAGCGGCGCCGTACCCCTGGATGCCATAGGCTCCCGCCTTGTCCATCGGTTCGTCTGTCGCGATGTAGGCCGCGATCTGTTCGTCACCGAGCTCGCGGAATTGCACAGCCACGGTTTCGACGCCTGAGCGCAGCTGTCCTCCGCAGGCGACGGCGACGGCGGTGTGGACGGTGTGTTCGCGGCCGCTGAGTCGGCGCAACATCAGTGCCGCTTCGGCTGCATCCCGTGGTTTGCCAAGGATGTGGCCGTCGACGACGACGATGGTGTCGGCGACGATCACCACCGCCTGCGGCCACGTTTCGGCAACTTTCGCGGCCTTCGCGCGCGCCAGCCGCTCGGCGTGAGGTACGGGTTCTTCTCCGGGGATCAGCGATTCGTCGACGTCCGCCGGGAGCACGTCGTGTTCGATGCCGATCAGGCGCAGGAGATCGCGGCGCCGCGGGGACTGGGAGGCGAGGATGACCCGTGGCTGTTTCACCGTTCGAGCCAGATCGTCACGGGTCCATCGTTGACCAGTTCGACGTCCATCATTGC
>JBQTHK010000070.1:0-3633 GCA_052389935.1 Gemmatimonadota bacterium
GCAGGAGCTCCGGGGAGCGCTGGAGGCGTTGCAGGCGCAACTGACGCGCTATCCGAACGCGAGACCCCAGTCCGTCGGCAGGACGCTGGCGATGCGGATTCGCGGAGCCCTTGCCGCCCGCGGCGACACTAACGCCGCCGCGCAGCTTCGCGGGACCGCATCCGACTCGGCGCTGCGGTGCGACGCCGAGGAGCAGTCGGTGCGCGCCGAGGCGCTCAAGGCGATTATCGAATCCGATCCCGAGGGCAGCCAGCAACTGCTGCAGCGGACACTTGCACGTGGCGATGAGTGTTCGGTGCGCCTGCGTCAGACCGCGATCTTCATGATCGGGAGCAAGCGCCGCGACGCACAGGGGGTGGCGCTCCTTTCCCAGGCGGCGCGGAACGATCCCTCGGCCGACGTCCGGGCATCGGCCCTCGAATGGCTGGCGCGGATGCCGGGTGAGGACGCATTGGGCACGATCGAGGCCCTGGCCCGTGACACATCGGACGAGCGGATTCAGCGGGCGGCCGTACGCGCACTCGTCGCGCATCCGAGCGCCAGGGCACGGACTCTCGTGCGCGGGATCGTCGACCGTTCGGATGTTCCGGAGCGTTTGCGTCTGGAGGCGCTGGGCGCCTTTACCAAGGAGCGTTCGACTACCGAAGACGTCCAGTGGTTGCGGGGTCTCTACGGCCGGACGGAAAATTCGCGCATCAAGTCGCGGGTAGTGTCGGCGCTGACGCGAATCGGGGGCGCCGAGGTCGACGCCTGGTTGCTGTCGGTCGCGCGGGATCCGGAAGGAGATTCCGAGACGCGGAGCTACGCGATGCGGCGGGTAGCCGAGACGCAGCCGATAGCCGAGCTGGGGCGTCTCTACGATGCGGCGGCGCAGCGGTCGGTGCGTGAGACCCTGATTGACGCACTTGCTCAGCGGCCGGAGGCCGAAGCTACGGACAAGCTGCTGGAGATCGTGCGCAACGGAACCGATCCGCGGCTGCGGAGCCGCGCCATAAACGCGCTGACGAGAAAGAAGGATCCGCGGACGATGCAACTCCTGATGGAGCTGATATCCAAATGACGCACTACATAACTTGTGCACGAGGGACAGCGACACTGGTGCTGCTGGCAGTGATGGCTGTTCCAGCCTGCGGCCAGAGTCTCGCGCGGCGCATCGACGCCGCGTCGGGGTCGGTCGTGGAGTTCCACTTCGCGGCGCGGTCCGGGGTCTGTGGCGACGGCCGACGCTACATCAGAGCCGACTTCGAGAACTGGATCGGCAACTTCAACGAGATGACGCGGGCCGTCTGCGAGCCGGGACCGGTACGGGTGGTACTGGTGCGGGCCGGGAGGGAGCCAATCAGGATCGAGACCTTTGCCGGACCGCTGGCGCCTGACTCGGCCGCCATCAACCTCGGTCGTGTGAGTGCGGCGGAAGCGGCGCGCTACCTCGTGGGCGTTGCGGGTTCAGCGGAGGGGCGTGCGGCGCGCGACGCCCTGCTGCCGGCATCGCTTGCCGACAGCGCCCAGGTCGTGGAGCCGTTGTTGGCGATCGCGCGCGATCAGACGAAATCGCGGGAGCTGCGGCGCAGCGCGCTGAGCCATGCAACGCGGCAGAGGGAAACGGCGGATGCGATGTCCACCGATGAGGTTATTCGGGCCTCGCTGGCGTTGGCCCGGGACGAGTCCGAGCACTCGGCGATGCGGCAGTACGCTGCCGGAATCCTCGGGCGCTTCGACCGAGGCGAGGGCGTACCGTCGCTGATTCAGCTGGCAGGGAGCGGGACCGATCTCTGGCTGGCTCGCTATGCAACGGAGCTTTTGGGGCGCTCGGGAGATCCGAGGGCTCGTCGCGCGTTGCGTGAGCTAGCGGGGCGCGAGGACGTATCGGTTGAGGTGCGGGGGCAGGCGATTCGTGGCCTGGCGAACGAATACGCCACCGCCCAGGACGCGGAGTTGCTGACCCGGATCTATCCACGACTGACCAGTGACCGGCAGCGAGATGCGGCCCTGGACGCGATCGCGGGTACGGGAAGCGGTGCAACGAGGACGTGGCTGAGCGCCTTGATCAGGAACGAGAACGAGACGGCGCGCACGAGGCGCAAGGCTGCCAGTCTGCTCGACAAGGCGGGGATGCCGGTCAGGGACCTGATCCGGCTCTACGACGAGGTAGTGGACGACGAGATCAGGAGTGCGCTCGTGGATGAGCTTGCCCAGGCCGGAACCAGGGAGGCTACGGCCAAGCTGATCGCGATAGCGAAGGATCAATCGAGGTTCGCGAGCCGGCGCAAGGCGATCGCTGCTCTTGCCCGGTTTGATGATCCGGCGATCCGGGAGGCACTGCGAGGAGTGGTGGAGCGGCCCTGAGGCGGTTGGGGGGAAGCCGAGGGGGCAGGTTGCCCGGTATTCGCCAGCTGGCGAGATTTCAGCCCGATCTTGGGGTGTAGCTTAGCTGGCAGAGCGCCTGACTGTTAATCAGGAGGTCGGTGGTTCGAATCCACCCGCCCCAGTCTTGAACTAACCTTTTGGCCCTTGGCGCTTTAACCTCGCCAGGGGCCAAGTTATTTCTGCCCCGATTGACCATAGTGCCTGAACGGCCGCCTCTGGCCTCGCTCGGTGGCTCACCTCACGTTAGCGCCCGACCAATTGCGAACCGCAAGCGCGCCGACCGACGCGGAAGCGGGATATCGAGCAGAGGCTCGACCCTCACGCAGACTTCGGAATGGATCAAGCAACACACAACAGAATCGTTTCTTTCATCTGGGGCATCGCGCACGACGTACTGCGCGATCTTTTCAAACGTGGCAAGTACCCGGACGTAATTCTGCCGATGTGTGTCATCCGACGCATGGACGCGGTGCTCGAACCGACCAAGAGAAAGGTGCTCGAGACCAGGAACGTGCTCGACGAAGCGCACATCACCGAGCAGCGCGCCGCGCTCTGCGATGCCGCTGGCCAGGCCTTCAACAATACCTCGAAGTTCACGCTGCGCGACCTGAGGTCCCGCAACACCGGCATCGCCACCTACGTCTGGGTGCTGTCAAACAAGAAGCCCGCGCGTCGCAAGGGCCAGGTACAGCTCATCGACGCCAGCCAGTGGTTCAAGCCGCTGCGCAAGAACCTCGGCGAGAAGAACTGCGAGCTTTCATCCGAAGACATCGAGCGCCTCGCACTGTATCCTGAAGCCATTCCACGAAGTGGCGCGCTCGTTCTCTATATGGCGCGCTCCTGAGTTTTTCGGCGCGAAAGGCAGTTATATGGCGCGAGCCACTCGTGAGAGCGCAAGGATATGTCGCGACCCACCCATTTTTGTCGCGAGGCTTTATTATATGGCACGAGCCTCATCCGGCGGAACCCTCATCACGTAAGGCAATGGCCCGCGTAGCGAGAAAGGAGATTGAAAAGCAGCTAGGGAAGCTCTGCACAGGTGGAGCTAGTGGCAGAGTACATCGGGTATAAGTGAATTAGAGCCGATCAGACGGTCCATCATTCCCAAGAAAGCACGACAAACCCCTCTTCTGACCCGGCGGAAAGCCCGGGAAGGTCGCTACCCGAGTCCCCCCGCGGGGTCTCTCTTCATCCGCTCATGAAAAGTGAGGTACAAACTCCCTGGGAAGCAACCGGCGCCGAAGCAAGTACAGATTCGCTAACCCA
>JBQTHK010000071.1:0-34733 GCA_052389935.1 Gemmatimonadota bacterium
CGCTTCACGCCGCTTCACGCCGCTTCACGCCGCTTCACGCCGCTTCACGCCGCTTCACGCCGCTTCACGCCGCTTCCTGCCGCTTCCTGCCGCTTCCTTCCGCTTCCTTCCGCTTCCTTCCGCTTCCTGCGGCTTCACGCCGCTCCTGCTGCTCCTTCCTCTTCATCCGAATGACAATTGCCCTCACCCGCGGCGTCCCGGCAGACGTCACGCGTTGCGAGCTGACTCATATCGAACGATCTCCGATCGATCCCAGCGTGGCTCGCTCACAACACGCGGCCTATGAGGCGGCACTCGTGGAGGCGGGCCTTACCGTCAGGCAGCTTGCGACGCTCGAAGAGCTCCCTGATTCGGTATTCGTCGAGGACGTTGCTGTGGTGCTTGAGGAGGTCGCGGTTCTGGCCCGACCGGGCGCGAAATCGCGAAGGCCGGAAGTTGAGGCGATCGAGCCAGCACTCGCGGAGCACCGGCCGCTGGCGCGGATAGTCGCGCCCGGTGTGCTTGACGGCGGCGATGTCCTCGCGCTCGACAGGCGCATCCTTGTTGGCATCGGAACGCGCACCAACGCGGAGGGAGCGGCGCAGCTCGGGGCAATCCTCAGGCCATTCGGGTACCGTGTGGACGCGGTTGCGATCGGGCCGGCGCTTCACCTCAAGACCGCCCTTACGAGGGTGGGTCCGGAACTGCTGCTTGCGAATCGACATTGGTCGGGTGATTTCGACGCCGGCGGCTACGGCATAATCGACGTCGCTGACGTTGAGCCTTTCGGGGCCAACGCGCTCTGGACGGGTTCCCACGTCATCTACGCCTCGGCGTTCCCCGCCACGGCAAAGCGCCTCGCCGCAGCCGGCGCCAGCCTCATCATCGTCGACGCCTCGGAGCTGGCGAAGGCCGAAGGTGGGGTCACCTGCTGTTCTCTGTTAGTGTGAGGTGCAGGGTGGGCGCCAGGCGCCGCCCGCCGCCGTCACTGATACTGGATGTAGTGCGGCTTCGGGGTCAGGGCCAGCACGTCGGCCGGCTTCATCACCACCGAACCCTTTCGCCTTACGTCGTTCTTGTAGAAGATCTTGAAGCCGGTGAACTGAACAGGTTCGCTGTAGACATAGGCGACGTAGCTGTCCTTCTTCTGGTGGGGTGGTCCCCAGCCGTCCATCTGGATCACGATCTGAACGCGCGGGTCGAGTTTTATGTTCCGGTAGTTGGTCAACATCGGCCGGGTGAACCGATGTACGACGAGGACTTTGGGTGGCAGGTTGTGCTCTGTCACCAGGTTCTGCAGGAACTGAGACGCATAATTGATGTCGCTCGCGTCCATTGTACCGATGCGCTTACCCGGCGCATGTCCGGTCTTCATTGAAAACTCGGGGTCGATGCCAAGGTGGACGTCGGGGCGCGACAGGAAGGGCGCCAGGCGGGGCAACTCCGCGCGCAGGGTGCTCCTGCCTACCTGCACGTCGAGGAAGAGGACGGCGTTCCTGCGCCTGGCCCAGCTGTGGACACGCTCGATGAGCGAATCGGACATTCGCGCACGATACATTCCGTCCGCTCCCGCCGACGCCTGGGCCACGGTCGCGATGAGGTGCAGGGCAGGCACAGCCGGTGTAGTGGAATCGGCTCTCGTCCAGGCCTCCACCTCGCGGTCCAGCCGTCGCAACATCTCGTCGGGGGGGATCTCGCCCAGGATCCCCATGCGTTTTGACAGGGGATTTCCGTAATAGGCGATGATTCGTCGGGACGGAATAATCGACCCGGGAAGGGGTTCGGGGCCGACAACGGGCCAGACCGGCTGCGGACGTGCGGGTCGTGCTGGTCGTGCTGGCCGGACGGAATCGCTGCGCGGGCGCGTCTGCTGAGGTGCTGCAGGCACACTGACGTTGCCCCCTGCGCCTCCTGCCGAGCCCGACGGGAGGGCTGTCCCTACAGTCCCGGCCACCCGTGCCGATGCTTCTGTTACGGCGGGGGGCAGGGGGCGGCCGGCCGTTCCCTGCGCCGTCAAAGCGACCACCGCCGGAACGCAAACAGCGGCAAACATCACGAGTGGAGCGACACGCGCAAGAATGTTCGTTTGCATGCCGCAACCTGACCGGGTGACCACTGCTCGCGCAAGCAGCCGCCGGCAACAGCCGGGGCTTGCTCCGCAAACGGCATGACGGGCGCGTCTGCTGCAGACGATTGCACGAAGTTGCGGTGAGCCGGATGAGACTGCTCGTTCTCAACTGCCACGAAGCCTGGGTTCACCAGCTGGGCGCCCTCGATGCCGATCTGGACATCGTTGTTGGCCTCCCGGGGCGCTACACGGAGCGCTGGGATACGGCGATGCGCCCGCTCCCGCCGCGCTCGCGGACGATCACGCTGGCCGAAGCGAAGTCACTGGCGGGTGGCGTCGGCTGGGACGCCGTCATCAATCACAACATCACCGACCTGCTGGACACGAAGGACATTCCCGCTCCGTCGATACTGGTCCTTCACGAGACGCTTGAAGGACGAATGGCCCAGCAGAACGCCGACTTCGACGCCGGTGAGATGCGAGACATGGTGCGGCGCTACTGCGCCGACACGGGGGCGGTGAGTGTGGCGATTACAGCGGCCAAGGCGCGGTCGTGGGGTGGAGCGCACCACATCGTGCCCAATAGCGTCGATGCTCGTGCCTACCTCCCCTGGGAGGGCACGCTCGCCCGCGGACTGCGCGTCGCCAACCACATCACCAGCAAGAAGGTGTTTCTCGCCTGGGATTTTCACCGCGAGGCGATGGAAGGGCTCCCGCTGCGGATAGTTGGACACAACCCCGACATGCCCGGAGTGATGGCGGCGGGTGACTGGGACGATCTTAAGAGCGCGCTCGCCGTTCATCGGTTCCTCGTACACACCGCCGACCCACGCTACGAAGACGGTTACAACATGGCCGTGCTCGAAGCGATGGCTGCCGGCATGCCCGTAATCACAAATCGCCACCCGACCACAATCGTACGACATGAGGAGACGGGTCTGGTTGCCTCAACTCCGCGCGAGCTCAGGGAGTGTGCTGAGCGACTGCTGGCCGACAGAGAGTCGGCCCGGGAACTTGGCCGTCGGGGACAGGAGTTCGTCCAACGCTTCCACGCACCCGATCGCTTTGCTTCACGATTCAAGGCCGTCATCGCGGACGCCCGGCGCCGCTTTCATCGCAATCGCCGCGAGGTGACGGCCGAGTGACGCCCAAGGCGTAAACTCGCTGACTGTCCCGTCGGGGCGTTTAGCCAAGTGGACACTTTGTCCCTTTTCAGGTCCTGGGCGCTTTACAAAGGGCTTCGGAAAGTCGTCCTCAACTGTATGCCAGCTCGCCAAACGCTGTGTCTGCTGATGAGCGCCGCCACAATTGGCTGCGCGAAGTTTTCGGCGCCGGCTGTACTCGCAGAGGGTAACGCACTCGACTCGTCACTTGCCGGCGCGACTCTCGACAGCGCGTGGACCCGGGTCAACGCCACGTATTACGACAGCAACTTTTCCGGGCGTGATTGGCGACAGGCGCGCGAGCTGTGGCGTCCACGAGCCCTCGCCGCTCGCGATATGCCGGAACTGCGTCGAGCTATTCAGGGAATGATGGACGAGCTGGGACAGTCGCATTTTGCAGTTATTCCGTCGGAGATCGCCGCGACATGGACGGGGGCTGGGGATTCGGACGTGCCGCCCGGTGACCTGGGCATCGACGTGCGGTTGCTCGGTGATGAGGTCGTAGTGTCGCGAGTGATCCCGCGATCGGGAGCAGCGGCGGCGGGTGTCAGAGCGGGCTGGGTTCTGACCGCGATCGACAGCGAAAGTGTCGCCGGGCTGTTGAGACGCCGTGACGCCCTCACGACGAGTCGCGAACGTGCGGCTGCGGCGCAGCAGATCCCGTTGAGATTCCGCGTCGCCGCTGTTGGGCCGGCCGGATCCAAAGCGAAAATGCAGTTCGTCGGCCCCGGTGGTGGTACGCGAGAGGTCTTCGTCGAACGCAAACCGTGGAGTGGCGAGGTCGTGCAGTTCGGACTCCTGCCTCCCCAGCTTTTCAACTTCGAGCATCAGAAGCTGACAAACGGAGAGGCCTGTGTCGGCCTCATAAGCTTCAACACCTGGATGACGCCTCTGCTGCCGCACATGATCAGGGCAATGGGTGATCTCGGGGATTGCAGTGGAATCGTGATTGACCTGCGTGGCAACACTGGTGGAGTGGGAGCATTGGTCATGGGCGTCTCCGGGTTCTTCGTCGACCGTGAGCACCTCCTCGGCACACTCTTCGCGCGCAAGGCGACGCTGCGACTCGTCGCCAATCCGCGACGTTTCGACAGTCGCGGGCAACCGGTGCGAATCCACAACGGACCGCTGGCGATCCTGGTCGACCGCATGTCCATCAGCACCAGCGAAATCTTCGCTGCCGCAATGCAGGAGCTCGGCCGGGCAAGGGTTTTTGGCGACACAACACCCGGACAGGCGCTTCCTGCGACCCTGAGCAGACTCCCCAACGACGACGTTCTGATGCACGTGATTGCCGACTTCAAGTCTGCGTCTGGCGTCCGGCTCGAGGGTCGTGGTGTGATCCCCGATGCGGTAATACCGGCAGACAAGGCGAGCCTCGCCGCCGACAGGGATGGCGCATTGCTGGCGGCGGTGGACTGGATCCGGAGCAGGGTTGCTCTGACCCCACCGGTCGGTGCCCGCCGCCCTCCTCCAGCTGAGCAGTAAAACGGGGGAGATCGGTTACATTTGAGCGCTGCCGCATTCGTCCACTTTTCCGGAGAACGCATGAAAACGAGGACTATCGCCCGCGCGCTGCTGACCGGTGCTGTTTCGGGAATGCTTTACATCGCACCCACGTCGCTCGAGGCGCAGGGCGCCAGCGCCACCATGCCGGCGGCCAGGGACATCATCGCCCGCTGGGCAAAAGAATCCAACGCTGGCGGCTGGAAGGGTCACAAGTCGGCCAAGTCGACGGCGACTTTCGACATCCCGGCGATGGCCCTCTCAGCCAGGATGGAGACGTTCCAGACGTTCGAGCCCGCCATGAGCAAGTCCCGGATCGAAATCCCCGGTCTCGGAGAGATGTGGCAGGGGTTCGATGGGAGCGTGGTCTGGAGCGTGAACCCGATGGCTGGTCCCCAGGTACTGAGTGCGGAACAGTCAGCAGGGATGAAGGAGGACAGCGATCCCAGCAACTACACCCGGATGTCAGCTGCGATTGCGAACTCGGAGACTGTTGAGAAGACCAGGATGAACGAACAGGAGTGCTACAAGATCAAGCACACCTGGAAGAGTGGCCGCGTTTCGCACGACTGTTTCTCGGTCACGGACGGAATGCTGATCTGGTCGCAGTCGAAGGTGATGGGGATGATGGGTGAGGCGGAGACGACGACGAACTTTTCGGCGTACAAGGACTTCGGCGGCATCAAGCGCGCCGTCACGACGACCGTCGATCAGGGAGGCCAGCAGTTCGTAATCACGCTCAACTCGTTCGAGTGGGATACAGTACAGGCGAAGGACATGGAGCTGCCGGCCGAGATCAAGGCCATGGTGGAGAAGAAGCCCTGATCGCCTGTTGAAGGGAACCGTTACGGTCTGAGGGTGTGACCTGGTTATCGTGCCACCCAAGTCCCGTGCGTTCTGGCCCCTGGCGTTCCTCCTGCTTCTGGCGGACTGCGCCAGCAAGCGTCTGGCGGTTGAGCATCTCGACGGAGAACCGGCGCCACTGGAGGTAGTGGGCGAGGCTCTGCGCTTCACGCTCACCTACAATCCCGGTGCCGCGTTCTCCTTCTCGTTAGGTGATCATTCACGCCTGATCTTTTCGGTGCTGGCGATCTGCGTGATCGCGGTGCTGGTCCGGATGTACCGTGACCTCGAGCCTGCCGACCATGCCATGGGAGCATCGCTTGGCCTGGTGGTCGGCGGCGCCTTCGGCAACCTCCTGGACAGGTTGAGGTCGGAACGCGGGGTGGTGGACTTTATTGACCTTGGGGTTGCGGGCTACAGATTCTGGACATTCAACATTGCCGACATCGGTGTCACCACGGGGGCGGTGCTGCTGCTGGTGCTGATGTTTCGCAGGCCCACCTCGCCACAACCAGCCAACCATGAGCGCCATTCTGACGGCTCTGATCTCCGCGACACTCGCATGTAACGCCGGCCCTGAGAGCGGCAGCGGTTCAGGCCGTGATTCGACTTATCGTGGACTGTTCGAGGGTGGCGTGACCTATGCGCAATTCACGTCGAAGGCGAAACGCCGCAAGGAGCAGTGGGAGAAGAACCACTCGCAGGCGGTGGTGCCCGATGCGCTGCTGGCGCGCGCGCGGTCGGCCGCTACAGCCGGTCCGTGGAAACTCCTGGTGGTGGCTGTTGACGGCTGTTCGGACTCCGTGAACACGATTCCCTACATCGCGCGTCTGGTCGAGCAAGTGGTCGGGGTCGAGATGCGGATTATCGACAACAACGCCGGTGAGGCGATCATGAAGTCGCACCGGACGCCAGACGGTCGGGCCGCGACACCTACAGTTCTGTTGCTTGACGGCGAGTGGAAGGAGCGCGGCTGCTGGATCGAGCGACCGGCGGCGCTGCTGGAGTGGATGAGTTCCCGGCGTGGCAAGGTGAGTGACGACGATCTCTTTTCGGGGAAGATGGGCTGGTACGACGAGGACAAGGGTAGCGCGACGCTGGCGGATTTCGTGGTGGTAATGGAGGCAGCGGCGCGTGGCGCCAGGGTGTGCGGGGGCTGAGCCGGTCCTCGTTTCCGCGCCCAGCCCTGGAAACAATGGCGGCATCCTCAACAATCATCGCTGAACTCGAGCGTGCACTCCGCACCGACGCGCCCCCGGGTGTGGTCGCCGTCTACCTCTTCGGGTCGTTCGCCGAGGGCCGCGCTCATCGGGAGAGCGACGTGGACATCGGTGTCGTGCTGGACAGAGCGGCGTTCCCGTCAGTCGAAGCGCGCTTTGAGGAGAGGATCCGCCTTACGACGCGTTGCATCGAGGTGTTGCATCGTTCGTTGGTCGACCTGGTCGTGCTCAACGACGTACCACCGCGGCTTGCGGCGCACGCAGCGACGCGGGGAGTGACGGTGTACGTGGGGAACACCGATCTTGAACACGCCTTTCGCCGGGATTCGCAGCTGCGTGCAGCTGACCTCGCGCCATTTCTCAGGCGAACCCGAAAGCTCAAACTCGACTCGCTCGATCGATGACGCCATATCGTGCCGAGCGGCTGGTCGAGCTTCGGCGGCATCTTGATCACCTGCGAGCGTTGAGGCCGAGGGTTCGGTCGGCAGAGGATCTGAGATCTGATCTCACGCTTCATAACGACGTCCTGTTTTCGCTTCTGACGGTTTGTCAGCTCGTGATCGACATCGCTGGCGACCTGTCGTCGGGCCGTGGTGAACGGTTCGAGGACTATACGGAGGCGGTGCGCAATCTTTCGCATGACAGGCGTTTTCCTCCGGACGTGGTCGAGGCGTTGGTGCGGCTGCCGGGGTTTCGCAACGTGCTGATCCATGAATACGTGGAGCTGGACCTGCGGTTCGCGGTCGCGGCGATGGACAGTCTGGAGCCGGTGGAGCGCTTCATCGGGATCGTTCGCGATCTCCAGTGATGGCGCTCGAAGTCCGGGGCGGGCAGAACGGACCGAGCTTCTCGCAACCGATTCAGAGGTGCCAACCCTCCGCGCCGACCGCCGAATCCGTTCCGCGGCGACGGCCGGTCAGGGCTGACGCGCCGGGATGACCCTTCTCGATGGCATCCCGCAGGGCTCGATGGCAGTCGCGGAGAGCGGCGAGATCAGATCGTTACCATGATCTAACGCCGCTCCGCAAATTCCAGAGCCAGCATCGCCAGCGACTTCATCCCCGGAACCAGTGCCCGCTCATCGGCGAAGAAGCGTGGCGAATGATTGGGCGCCACCGTGGCCGGATCAACGTCGGGTGGTGTGACCCCCAGGAAGTAGAAGAAGCCTGGGACCCGCTGCTGGAAGTATGAAAAATCCTCAGCCGTGGTCGTTGGACGGCCCAGTGACACGCGGTCACTGCCTAACGTGGTGCGCAGCACCGGCGCCATCTGTGCCGTCAGCGCCGGGTCGTTCCAGGTCACCGGAGTCAGCTTGTCGATGATCACGCTGGCACGCGCGCCATTGGCCGTGGCCATCGCGTCCACCAGCCGGCGCAGGCGCACATGGATCGAGTCGCGCGTCGCCTCGTCGAAGGTCCGGATCGTCCCGCCCATCTCCACAGAGTCCGGAATGATGTTGACCCGGACGCCGCCACGGATGTAACCCACCGTCAGAATCGCCGGCGTCAAGGTGAGATCGGTATTGCGACTCACGATCGTCTGCATGTTGCTGATCACCTGCGCGGCAAGCACGATCGGGTCGACTCCGCTCCACGGCAGCGCCCCATGCGTCTGCCGTCCCCGCAACACGATCCGGAACTGATCACTGCTCGCCATTATTCCCTCCGGCTTGTACACAACCTGCCCCACAGGAAACGGGAAGACGTGCAAACCGAAGATTGCATCGACGTCGGGATTCTCAAGCACCCCCTGCGCCACCATCGTCTTTGCCCCGCCGTCCTGGCCCAGTGGCGCACCCTCCTCCGACGGCTGAAAGATGAACTTGACCGTCCCCCGCAACTGTGCACGCATCCCGGCCAGCAGCTCCGCCACGCCCATCAGGATCGCCACATGATTGTCGTGCCCACAGGCATGCATCACTCCAACTTCCTGCCCCTCCCAGGTCGCGCGCACGCGCGAACGAAAGGGAAGGTCGACCTCCTCGGTCACCGGTAGCGCGTCCATGTCGGCTCGCAGGGCTACGACTGGTCCCGGTCGTGCTCCTCTGAGCACACCAACCACCCCTGTGCGCGCCACCCCGGTCTGCACCTCCAACCCGAGACTCTTCAGGTGATCAGCCACGAGTTTGGCCGTTCGGACCTCCTGATAGGACAGCTCAGGGTGCTGATGGATGTCACGTCGCCACGCGACGACCTTGGCCTCCAGTTCGCGCGCACGCCGGTCAACCTGCTGCAGCAGAGCGGACTGGCCAGCCTGGGCGTCTGACACGCCTGCAAGTGCGCACTGGGCGGCCAGGAGGGAAAAAGCTGCGTAGAATCGGGGGGTCGGGCGCATGGCACTCAGAAGGGTGGACGGCAAGAATTGCTGCCCAATGTTACCAACGGTCACGGCGCTTGCCGACTTTCATTGGAAAACTCAAATAATCGGGCTTGAGACCGATACTACGGAGGAGCAAGAGGAGCAAGAGAGCGCGAGGAGCAGGATAAGCGCGAGGGCAGGAAGAGCGGGAACCGAGGGAAGGCAGCCGAAGCAGATACCCCCACCCCAGAACATGTACGGCCGTCTGGGCCGATCGAGACGGTGTCAGAAACCCCTAATCCGGCACCCTCACTCCATCCAGTGGATAGCTCGCAACCGGAGTCCCCGGAGCCTGCGCTTTCTCTGGGATCGCCGCGCCAGGGGGCACCCCTGAGTGAGTGGGGAAGCCGAGCCGTTGTCGAGGGAATGAGTCACGGCGCCGTCCTTTACGACACCGACGGGGTGGTGGTGCTCTCCAATCCAAGTGCCGAAAGGATCCTTGGACTGGGACGCGGAGAACTCATCGGGACTTCACCGCTCACTGACGGCGTCGAGCGCGTCCGCGAAGACGAAGCGCCTCTCGCTCCGGATGAACACCCGGCGATCGTGACCCTGCGAACGGGCGTCCCCCTCGACGCGGTTGTAATCGGACTTAGGGAAGGTCAGAGGCGGATCTGGGTATCGATCAACACCAGGCCGGTCCTGGACCCCAACTCCGGAAAGCCGGTCGGAGTGGTCGGGACGTTCAGTGACTTCACGCGCCGTCGTACCGAGATCTCTGAACTCGAACGCCTCTCGCTTGTGGCGCGCCGGACCGACGACGTGGTCATAGTCACCGACGCCGAGGGCAGGATCCAGTGGGGAAACGCAGCGCTGCTGGCACTCACTGGTCACGACCTCAAGGGCATCCTCGGCCGCCGGCCGGGTGGGGTCTTGCAGGGGCCCGAGTCGGATGCGGAGACTATTGCCCGGATGCGCGCGGCGCTTGCTGCCGGCGAGGGGTGGTCTGGCGAGTTGCTCAACTATCGCAAGGACGGAACTCCCTTCTGGCATGAGTTCGCGATATCGCCGGCACGCAACGGAGCCAACGAGATCACGCACTTCGTCTCGATCGGGCGCGACATCACGGCCCGCAAGACTCTGGCGCGGCGCTTTCTTCAGTTGTCAGCAATCGTCGAGGCATCGGTGGATGGAATCGCGGTCATTGATGCGTTTCAGGAGGTCAGATTCGCCAACACGGCGTTTGCGCGGGTGCATGGTTACGAAAGTGGGGCGTCCCTTCAGGGCCGCAACTGGCGAGCGTTTTATCCACGGGACCAGCTGGATGTCTTCGACCGGGTCATCCTCCACGATCTGTACGTGGAAGGTCACTGGCAGGGAGAACTGACGGCGCGCAAGGCTGACGGAACACTGTTTCCGCTGGAGCTCACCGTGTCGCTGCTGTCCGGAGGAATGGTGATGGTAGTGCGCGACATCACCGACCGTCGCCGCGCCACGGCCGAGCAGGCGCGGCTGACGGCGATCCTCGAGGCGACTCCCGACCTGATCGCGATGACGACGATCGAGGGAGAGATTCCCTACATCAATGCAGCCGGCCGGCGCATGCTGGGGCTCGATTCCAGCGACAACCTGCGACTGGAATCGCTGTTTGCACCGGAGGAGCAGGCAATCATTCGCGATCAGGCCATCCCGTTCGCCGTCGATTACGGGGTCTGGTCAGGAGAAACGGTCCTCCGCACGAGCGACACCAAGGAAGTTCCCGTTTCCCAGGTGATCATTGCCCACAAGAACGACGAAGGCATCGTCGAATACCTGTCGACGATCATGCGCGACATCACCGAGCGCAAGGAGTCGGAGGATGCACTCCGCCGGATCTCTGTTTCAGATGCGCTGACCGGCCTCTGCAACCGGAGAGGTTTCATGATGCTGGCACAACAGCAGCTCAACATCGCGCGGCAGCACGTCGGACACACCATCCTCCTCTACTTCGACCTCAACGATTTCAAGCCGATCAACGACACCTGGGGGCACCAGGCGGGAGACGAAGCTCTTCAGGAGGTTGCCCGCATCCTGGAGGCGACGTTCAGGGATTCCGACGTCATCGGCAGGCTGGGCGGCGACGAATTCGTCGTGCTGGCAGTGAACTGCCTCGATCCCACCGGAGCGGTGCTGCTCGACCGGTTCGATCACAAGTTGGCCGAACGGAACGCCCGTGGGGCAACGCCGTACCGGCTCTCGATAGGCCGGGGGCTGGCGCGCTTCGAGCCCGACGATCCGCGCAGCCTGGCGCAGTTGCTCGAAAGCGCCGACCGGCAGCTTTACGAAGACAAGCGCCGTCGCAAAGCGCGAACTCAGACCGCGGGAGTGGGCGTGGAAACGGGACGCTGACGCCGGTGCCATCTTCGCCGGCCAACGAGGAGCGCCGGCAGGATGAACATCGCGCCGAGTGTACCGGCAACCGTGCCTCCGGCCGTGGCAAGGGCGATCGCGCCAAAGAGCGAGGACGTCGGCGTACCCACTGCAAGCGGCACAAGCGACGCCAGTGATGTCAGCGTAACGAGGATGATCATCCCTGACCGCTGCAGCGAAGCTTTGTACACATCACCGCGATCGAGCCTTCCCGTCTGGCGCCGTCGTCGGCGCCAGAGCGCGGCATCGACAAGAAGAATCGCCTGGTTGACGGCCAGCCCGATCACGAGGATCACCCCCACCGCTGCCTCACGAGTGAACGCCGCGTCAAACGCCCAGAAGGCGGCCATCACACCTGCCAGCGCCAGCGGCAGCGACAGGAAGACCATCGCCGCCCCCCACACGGAGTCGAAGACAACAGCAACGGCCAGAATCACAAGCACGACCCCGATCGTGAACACGAGCCAGAGTCCCTTCTCCGAATCGTCGGGCACGCCGAACCCAAAACCGGCGTCGGCCACGGAGTAACCGGGCGGCACCGAAATCTGCGCCATGAACGCATCGTGGGTACGTGTCGCCAGACGGTTGGGGCCGCGGAAGTCATAGGCCACAAAGCGGACATACTGCTGGTCTTCCCGGCTTATCGCGCTTAGTCCCTGACGTTCGCTGAGCGTGGAGATGGAGGAAAGTCGAACCGGAGTACCCGAAGGAGTCGGGACGAGGGCGTCACGCAGCTCGTCAAGCGATCGCTCGTTCGCGCCGGTCGCCTGCACCGTGACCGGGAACTCCTCACCGCCGATCTCGAGCCTTGTCGCTCCCGCCTGAGTCCGCATCTCACGGGCTGCCGCGAGAGCAAAGTCCTGCACCGTGATTCCAAAGAGTGCAAGTGCTCTCCGGTCCGGCTCCAGCGTCACGGTGTTTGTGCGGTCGCGCCCGAAGAACGACGAGCTGTTGATGTCTACATCACGTACGCGGGGGATTCGCTCGAGCCGTTCCTTGAGGTCCAGTGCCAGTCGCTCGACTCCGGCGTACGAAAAACCCAGGACACGTATCCGGAAGGTCGACAGGCTCCCCGATCCGCCGCCGTTGAAGAAGCCGGGTCCCTGACCGCGAACGCTCACCGAAGCGCCGCCGATGAGCACCGCTCGCTGAGTCAGCCCCTCTTCGAGCTGCAGCGGTATCGCCGAGAGTTCATGCTCGCGTGTAAAGAGCACCTGCATCTGGGCTCCGAAAGGTCCGAAGCTCTGCGCTTGTACCCGTTCGACGCCGGTCTCTCCGACTACCAGAGCTTCCAGCTCACGCATGGCGCGGTCGAGAGTCGCGGGATCGGAACCACGCGGGAAGGAGATCGAGGCGTTGATCAGCGTTCTCTGGTCGCTGCCAAAACCGCCAAAGGCGAACCTCGGCACCTTGGTCACGAACCCCCAGGTCAGGATCCCCAATACGGCGAGGCTGAGCACGAGCGTGATCAGGCGGTGCCTGACGAGCGGTCGCAGGAGCCTCAGGTAGAGGCGGCGAGATCGCGGCCACGACACCGTCCTGACTCCCCTCGTTCCCGCCAGCGCCGGAATCATGAGCAACGACGTCACGATCGAGCAGCCCAGTCCAAGCACAAACGCCGACGCAAATGGAGCAAAGGCGGCCCGTGCGTCTCCCTGCAGATAAAGGAACGGGAAGAGAACCACCGCGGTTGTGAGCGTTCCGCCAAGTACCGCGGGTGTGATCCGCCTTGCGGCGAGGGCGCGGGCGTCGGCCGTTGACGCGCCGTTCGCGAGATGCTGCGCGACGATGATCCCATTATGTACGAGAATGCCGATTCCCATCGCGAGGCCGGCGAGTGTCAACATGTTGGCTGGTATTCTGAACAGGAACAGCCCCAGGGCTGTTCCTGCGACTGCCAGGGCGGCCGACAGCATAACGAGTCCGACGCTGCGCCAGTCGCGCATGAAGAGCACGAGCACGATCAGAACCGCACCGAAGGCAGCCGCTCCACGTCCGACGAGGTCGCCGAGCTGCTCCTTCAGTCGCTCGGAGTCGTCATTGCGAACGTTGAGGCGGACGCCCGCCGGCAGTTGACCTGCGATCGCGGTCAGTGCCTCCCGCACCGCTGCCGCCGTCTTGATAGCGTCAGCGTCAGGGAGGCGCGCGATTTCAAGCGCGATCGCGGGCTGTCCATCGATGCGGAAGAAGCGACCCCGCTGGTCCTCCTCCGGCCGCACACTGGCCAGCTCGCCAACCCTGAAGACACGTCCCGAGGGCGATCGAACGGGGAGGTCGGCGAGCTGCCTGATTTCCTGAGGCTGGTCGCGGATGGTAACCGGACGTTCGGTCGCGCCGCGTTCTTCCTGACCCACGGCGCTGACCACACGGGCGCGCTGAATCGCCTGACCGATCAAGGCAGGGGGGATGCCCAGCTGCCGGAGGAGGCGCGAGTCGTAGGCCACCGAGACCCCGAAGTCTGACCCGCCACGGATGCTGAGGCCGGCCACACCCGGAACCGCTGACAACCTCGGCTCGAGAACCTCGCTGGCGAGCTGCTGTAATGCACCGGGTGTGTAGGGGCCTCCGATGGTGATGAGGAGGAGCGGTTCTTCCTGGAGCTGGTCCGGCACGTAGTTGCCGACACGCGGCTGGGACACGCCGACGGGGAAGTCGCGGCGCAGCAGCTCGAGGCGTTCGAGTATCGACAGTCTGGCCATCTGCACATCCGCGGCCGGGTCGAGCTCGATGGTAAGCGAGACCGTTTCGTCGTTGGACTCGCTTCGCGTTTTCCTGATGCCACGGACGCCCTGGATCGCAGCTTCGATCGGAGACGCCACGTACATCTCGTTGAGCTGGGCAGAAGCTCCCGGCCAGGTCACGCTCACCTGAAGGCGGGGCAGCTCGACGGTTGTCCGCGTGGCCAGAGCCAGCCGCGTGAACGATACACCTCCGGCGAGGAGGAGCGTCGCTGAAGCGGCCCAGACCACGGCCGGCCTCGAAACCGCCCACCGGATCATGAGCGTGACTCCAGGACGGCGTATGCCGTCGGCAGCACAAAAAACGTCACCAGCAGTGCCGAGATCGAGCCGCCGATCACTCCCGCTGCAAGTGGTTTGTAGAGTTCACCGCCACTCCCCCAGCCGAACGCCAGTGGGAGCACGCCTGTGATCGTCGTCAGGTTCGACATCGCGATCGCTCGCAGACGCTGGTGTCCGCCGAGCACGATTGCATCGTGAAGAGAATGGCCGGCCTCGCGGAAGCGCCTGATTGCGTCGAGTTTGACCACCGCCTCGTTGTCTGCCATCCCGATCATCACCACCATTCCGATCAGCGAGACCGCGTTGATGCTCTGCCCCGTGAGATAAAGCAGGATCAGGCCGCCACATGCCGCCAGCGGCACGGTCAGCATGACTACAAGCGGAATGCGGAAGGAGGCGAACTCGCCGGCGAGCACCAGAAAAACCAGTGCCACCGAAAGTACAGCCACCAGCGTCAGCTCCCTTGTTGTCCGCCGCTGCTCGGCGTCCGCTCCCGTCACCGCCCAGCTCACACCTGACGGGAAGTCGACCGCCGCCATCGCCCGTTCGACATCGCGGTTGGCGGCACTTGTACCTCCGCGCTCCACCAGCGCCTCGACCGCCACCACCGGCCGCTGCCCTACCCGCACCACCTCGACCGGCGCCCGTGTCTCGCGCGGAATGACGAGGTCCGCAACCGGCACTCCATCGACCACAGTTGCCAGTGCCGACGCCAGATCTTCGTTGGCCGCACCGCCGTACCGGACCGTAATCGGAGTACGGCGATCGGTCTCGCGCAGCTCGCTCGCTTCGACCCCACCGAGCCCGCCCGCAAGCGCATTGGTGACTGCCTCGATCGAGACCCCACGCTCGGCCATGCGCGCCCGCTCCAGTCCAACTTCGACCACAGGAGCCGAGCCCTGTTGCGCACTGCGTACGTCGGCGAGGGTCGCGAGGTCACGGAGCCTCGCTCTGGCCGAATCAGCCCAGGCTGAAGCCTCATCGATGGAGCGAGCGCTGACTTCGACGCGTACTACGCGGCCTTCACGCCCGACCAGCGAGCCGAACTCCGACTGTCCGGCAAGGTCGATCGCGAGTGCGCCGCGGGCGAGGTCGGGCACGGCCGCCCGGAGTCGTTCGGCGAAGTCGACGGGATCGCGCCCGTCGGGGACGGGCAAGAGCAGTTGTGCGGTCGCACTCGATCCGGGTTGGGCGCCCGCCAGCACCTCCTCGTCGGTCGCGACGCCTACCCTGCTGTAGATGTTTATGGACCCGATGGCCGCCGCCGCAGACTCTAGGCGCGCCACCTGGCCCGTCGTCTCCTCGATCGCCGTTCCCTCAGCCAACTGGAGCTGAGCAACAGCCACGCGCTCGTTGACCTGCGGGAGGATTTCGCGCGGCAGGCGG
Organism: Gemmatimonadota bacterium; assembly: GCA_052389935.1. Lineage (GTDB taxonomy): Bacteria > Gemmatimonadota > Gemmatimonadetes > Gemmatimonadales > Gemmatimonadaceae > JBQTHK01. The sequence goes on from JBQTHK010000071.1 coordinate 15,893, forward strand.
GTCGTCACCAGCACCGTCAGGGCCGCAACGGCGATGGTCAGGCCAAAAACGATTCGCGGATGGGCGAGCGACCATCTCATGCCCCGCTCGTACCAGCCGACAAGGACGGCTCCAATCGCCGAAAGCCGGGAAGTATCGTCTTCGTCGACGGACTTCCTGAACAAGGCGCTGTCGCGCCGCCGCCCCGCCACGAGGACCGGCATCAACGTCAACGCCAGAATGAGGGAGGCACCCACGGAGGTCACGACCGCCAGCGAGAGGTCGCGGAAAAGAGCGGCGGCCAGGCCACGCACGAAGATGATCGGTCCAAACACCAGAAGCGTAGTCAGCGTGCCCGCTATCAACGGTCCACTGACCTCCTCGGCCGCGGCGATCACGGCCGATCGCACGGGCAACCCCTCCTCCATCTTGCGTGCCGACGCCTCGGTGACGACGATCGCGTTGTCGACGAGGAGCCCGACTCCAAGGGCGAGCCCTCCGAGCGAAAGCACGTTGATCGTCACGTCCATCTGCTGCATCAGAACAAGAGCGACGAGGATCGACAGCGGAATCATGACCCCGATCGCAACCGACAGCCGCCAGTTGCGAAGGAAGAGAAGGATCAGCAGCAGCGAGATGGCACCGCCGACGACGATCTCCTGACCGAGGTTCGAAAGCGCATCGACGACGAAATCGGCCTGGGCCGCGATCATCGTGAGCGTGATGGCGGGAAACTCGACGGAAAGTGTCGCCACTGACTCTCGCAAATCGCGCGTAACCGCCACGGTATTGGCGCCGGCGTCCTTGTAGACCACAAGTCCCACTGCCCGACGGCCGTCGAGTCTGGTCAGCGTCTTGGGATCAGCGGTCGCAAGGTTCACGGTCGCGACGTCACGCAGCTGGATGCCGGAGCCCGGCCTCCCCACCGGCACGTCAAGCACCTCGGCGGGCCCGCGGAATTCCGTGAGCGTCCGCACCGCAAAGCGGAATTGTCCGCGCCGAATCGTGCCGCTGGTGCCGGTCGGGTTGGCAGCCGCAATGGCCGTGGCAAGATCATCAGGCGTGAGCCCAAGGGCGCGCAACCTCGCGGGGTCTGCCTCAACCCTGATTTCATCTTCCGGAGCGCCGACCACAGCGACGCTGGCCACACCCTGGATCTGCTCGAGCCTGCGCGCGTAGACCTGCTCGCCGGTCAACGCAAGGTCGCGGAGATTGCCGGTCGTGCCGAGGGCAAGAACCGCGATCGGACGCTCCCCGGGGTCGCTGGTGAGGAGCGTCGGGCGTTCCGCTCGCTCGGGGAGTTGCGAGCGGGCGTTATCGAGTCGCTCGCGAACGGTGAGCACCGTCGCCTGCATGTCCGTTCCCCATGCGAAGCGCGCGATGGTAGTTGCTTCACCGGTCCGGCTTACCGAGCGTAGTTCGACCAGGCCCGGAGTTGCAGCTATGGCGGCCTCTACAGGCTCGGCTATGAAACGCGAAACCTCGGTTGCGGCAGCACCGGGGTAGAGGGTGCGTATGGTGAGCACCGGAAGAGTCACGTCGGGCAGCAACGAGACCGGGATGCGACTCAGTGAAACGGCGCCGAGCAGTACGATCGCCATCGTGGCTGCGATCGTCGAAACCGGTCGGCGGACTGCTGCTGCGGCCAGAGACACTGGGTGAGCGACTCCTGAGTCGTTTCAGTTGAATTACTTGCCGGCATTTAGGAACGCCCGCGGGCTGCGGGGTTTACGGCGACAACTCCAAGATCGACCGATACGGACAGTAGTGCCAGCGGAAGTCGCAGGTCGCGTTCGAGCGTCACGCGCGCCATCTTTCCCGCCGAGACGACCCCAGGACAGTAGCCCCCGCCGAGAGTGACATGAGCGCGACCGTCAGATCCATGAAAGTGCTCCTCGTGGACGACACCCCTGACACAGAGAGGGCCGCGCGAGGCCAGGCAGAGGATTATGAAGGCTCGATCGGCGAGAACCTGGCTGGCCGTGGTGACTCGATTGAACTGACCAGGGTGGCCCGACTCGACCCGGGTATTCTCGCGGCCAAAGAGTTCGACGCTGTGGTGATCGATCTCAGTCTTGCCGGCGGCGAGGGGTTTCCCGCCTTCAGGCTCGCGAGATCAACTGTGCCCGACCTCCCGGTTTTTGTTCTCACCGGATCGCGCGAAGAGAACGTGGGGGTGCTCGCCGTGCGCGAAGGCGCCGAGGACTATCTGATCAAGGCCGTCGGCGTGGGTCCGCGTCTGTATCAGTCGATCAGATACGCGGTGTCGCGAACGAGGCTGGAGAAGCAGTTGAAGACCATTGAAGCCGAACTGCGCCGGACAGAGGAGCAGTTGCAGGAATCACGGCGTCACGAGGCGGCTGGCAGGCTGGCTGGGAGCGTAGCGCATGACTTCAACAACCTGCTGACGGTCATAGTTGGCAATTGCGATTTCATACTCGGGCGACTCGACAAACAGAATCCCATCGAGAGGGACGTGGCACAGATCCGCTGGTCGGCAGTGGCCGCCGGCGATCTCACCCGCCAGCTGGTGGCGGGTGCTACACGTGAAGCGGCCCCCCGCGACCAGGACTTGAACCTGATGCTTCGCGAGGCTGAACCAGTGATCAGCCGGATTCTCGGTGCCGGGACCGAGATCTCTCTCGATCTCATGCACTCGGCGGCTGGAGTCCGCGTCGATCCCGGACAGATCGAGCAGATCCTGATGAACCTCGTGCTCAATGCGCGGGACGCGATGAAGGAGAAATGGGGGAATGGGGGTCGACTGCGAATTACAACCACTTCCGTCGATGTAGCGGGCGATGTTGACCCGTCGGGCAGCGGGGCTGGTCGGGGCGAGTGGGTGAAGCTTTCGGTGACCGACGACGGCGTCGGGATGGGCTCCGCCACGAGGGCGCGGGTCTTTGAGCCATTTTTCACGACGAAGTCGGACGGGAGCAGACGCGGCCTGGGGCTTGCGACGGTCCGCGAGATCGTGGCTGGATGTGGTGGGGTGATTGGAGTCGCCAGCGAAGAAGGTGTTGGCACGACCTTCGACATTCATTTCCCGCGGCTGCCGGGCGTCGCAGTTGACGAGTCACGGGATGGGACTTTGCGGCATTCTCCTGTTGGGGCGGAGACGATTCTGCTGGTTGAGGATTCCGAAGCGGTGCGCAAGGTGGCGAGGCAGTCGCTGGAGGCGATCGGCTATCGCGTCCTCGAGGCCGAAAGCGGGCCGGCCGCGCTGGCGCTGCTCGAGTCAGCCGCGACCTGGATCGACCTGTTGCTCACTGACGTCGTGATGCCGGGGATGAGTGGAGAGAAGCTTGCTGACGTTCTCCGTGACCGCTTTCCTTCGTTGGGGATTCTTTTCATCTCCGGCTTTGCGTGCGAGGAGTCAGTGCGCCAGCGGCTCCGGGAGAAGGGTAGTTATCTCCCGAAGCCGTTCACCCCCGAAGCACTGGCGCGACTGGTGCGCGAGGTTCTCGATACCCGTCAGGTCGGATCGTTACCGGCCGATGCGCTCCAGTAGCTCTCCAAGGGCTCGAATCTCCTCGCCGTAGCGGCTCCAGTCTCCCTCACGCTGGGCGCTGAGCGCCGCCTGGTAGCGGCGCCGCGCCTCGGTGAGGAGTGACTGCAGTTCAGGTCCACCCGTGGTCCCGACGGCGGCGGCCGGAAGCGCGGCCGGATCGCCGGACGCCATCTGAACCGGTGGCGGAGTGACGGCACCGCCGCCAAAGAGGGCGCTGAGAGCGGCGTCCAGCGTTTCGCGCATCACGACCTGATTCTGGAAAGCGACGACGACGCGCTTGAGCTCGGGTATGCGCCCACCCTCGGCCTGAAGGTAGAGGGGTTGGACGTAGAGCAGGGCTTCATTGATGGGGATCACCAGAAGGTCACCGCGGATGACCTGTGAACCGCGCTGGTCCCAGAGTGAGACCTGTCGTGCGATTTCGGTATCCTGATTGATCCGGTTTTCGATCTGTCGCGGGCCAAAGACAAGGCTCTGACGCGGGAAGCGGTACACCCGCAGCTTTCCGTAATCGTCTCCGTCGCTGCGGGCAACCATCCATGCCGCGAGATTGTCCTTTCCGCGCGGCGTGAAGGGCGCCATGTAGATGTATTCGGCCGAATCCTCGTCGGGCAGGCGCATGACGATATGACGCATGAACGGCACCGAGCCATCGGGGCGTTCCACGACCGGTATTTGCCACTGGTCTTCCCGATGATAGAAGTCCTCGGGCTGGTCCATGTGGTAGGTCGTGTAGAGCGATGTCTGCGCCCGGTAGAGGTCGTCCGGGTACCTGATGTGGCGGCGGAGGTCCTCAGGCATCTCGGAGATGGGCCGGAAGATTCCGGGAAAAACACGTTCCCAGGTGCGAATGATGGGGTCACCGGGAATGGCGACGTAGGAGTCTACAGTTCCGTTGTACGCATCGACGACGATCTTGACGCTGTTGCGCATGTAGGTCGTGCCGTCGGTGGCGCGGAACGCGTAAGGGTACCTGCTGGTTTCGGTGTAGGCGTCCTGGATCCACTTGAGGGTACCGTCGTCGGCCACGACCATGTACGGATCACGGTCGAGTCGCAGGAAGGGCATAGCCTTGCGGATCCGTTCGACGATGTCCCGGTGGAGGAGTATCTTGCTTTCGCTCGTTATGTCACCGGAAAGGAATACGTTCGATGACCCGAGGTGGAGGGCAAGGAGCGCACGCTTGAGGAAGTTGCCAACAGGTATGCCCCCGGTCCCCTCATACGCGGTGTAGACGTTGGTCTCGCCGGCGGGGTAGTCGAACTCCCTCTGACGGGTGTTGACGAACACGAACGCGTCCGTGAGCTCGCCGTAGTAGATCTGCGGCCTCGTCACCCTGAGCTCGCCGACCGACGATGGGGGAAGGTCCTTGACGAACAGAACGGGCAGACCTTCGGGAGTCACCTGATTGACCGGACTGAGCGTCAGCCCCATGCCATGGGTAAACGTCAGGTGCTCGTTGATGAAGGTGCGGGTCGGCAGTGACGCCGCGTTGAGTTCACGCGGCGACAGGAGGACCTGGCGATATTTGCCGTCGATCCAGTAACGATCGTCGTCAACGGCGACAAAGTCATAGTAGGTTCTGATCTCCTGCAGCTGACCAAAAGTGCGCAGCAGGGGATCGCGGTCCCAGAGCCTGACGTTTTCGATGGTCGGACCGTTGGACCTGATGTCATCCATCGTCAGGTTGGCTTCCCCTTCCAGATCACGCACCTCGACGCTGTCGATCCCCCACGCCTGCCGGGTCGCGGCGATGTGATTGGCGAGGTAGGGAGCCTCGCGCGTCAACTCCGTAGGGGCGACGACGAACTTCTGCACCAGCGCCGGCACAGCGACCCGCCCGATCACCCCGACTGCGACGTAGACCCCAACCGCCACGAAAGCGTGCCAGACCACCCGCTTCCGGACGCTCCCCACAATCACCCAGATCGCCGCCAGGATCGCCACGACCGCTGATGCACGCAGCGCCGGGAGCCTCGCATTCAGATCGGTATAGCTCGCGCCAACCAGTGGACCGGTCGTCGAGAACAGCAGGCCTGGTGTCTCAACCAGCCAGAAGCGCAGCGCCGTGAGAACGAACCAGGCCGCAAGCAGGATGCCGAGGTGCGTGCCTGCTGATGGCTCAACCCTGATCGCGCGCGGGCCCGCGACGATGTCGCCTCGCGAGAAGTACACGACAACGAGCAGCACCAGGGTCAGCGAAACCAGCGTCGACAGAAGCGCAATCAACGCCGACATAGCCGGCAGGGTGAAGACGTACCAGGCGATGTCGCGACTGAAGACAGGGTCGACTATCGCGAACGGAGTGGCGTTCAACGCCCGCAACATCAAGTCCCAGCCCGACGTCGCCGCCAGGGCGATGAACACTGCCGCCACAACCGACAGCGGACGCGTCAAACGGCGAATTCCGGCAGTTATGTCTACCGGCTGCGCGGTCTCTCCCATCTGTACCTGCATCTGGACCGGCAGCGGCACAACGCCGCGCTGCGCAATCGAGAGATTGAGCCGCAGAAACGCCAGAGTGACGACAAGAGTCACGATGAACAGGGAGAGCCGGGTCACGATCTCCCTGGTGAATACAACCTCGTAGCCTATTTCCCGGAACCACCAGAGGTTGACCGCGAAGCTGGTGCCGAGCGAGATGAAGATGCCCAGCAGCGCAACCCCCCCAATGATCAGCAGCGGGAGTGGTCGCGAGCGCGTTTTTTCAGCCATTAGGAGAAAGGTCGGGGGAAGGTCGTCACATTAATGCTACATGTAACGCACGGCCCCGCGCGAGTTCTGGCGGGCGCTTCGGGGCCTGCAACGCCTCGTCCACCCCATCCCGGCGCTAGCGTGCGACTCTTGGCCGGACTGCGCTGTCCGCCATAACCTCGCGAACGGGGGCGTCGTGAGTCAGCGTGAGATGGCCTTCGACTATTACACGGTCGCCAACCTCGACCGGAATCACTCCGCTGGCCGAATCAGGGAGAACCTCGGTGTCGATCCCGTTGGACCGGCCCGGCTGGATATACACCCACTGGGCGCGGCCTTCCTTGACCACGAACACGAGCGGACGTCCATCACGCTCGATGATCGCCCTCGAAGGCACGAGCCGCCTGCCGGTCAGTCGCTGCGCTTCGAGCCTGACGTCGGCGTACATCCCCGGTCGCAACGTGCCGGGTGTCTGCAGTCGGACGTAAACGCGCCCTGCCCGGGTGGTGGTGTCAATGAGTGGGAGCACGGCCGTGACCCGGCCTGTAACCGGAGTACGGATGGAGGCACTGGCGACAGTGGCCACTCCACCTTCGCGGATCAGAGGAATGTCATGCTCGAGTACGGCGGCCTCGATGCGTAGCGCGGACAGATTAACGACGCGTGTGAGAGTTTCCCCTGCCGCGACTCGTTCACCGGCGGTTCGGTCGACCCGATCCACCATCCCATCAAAGGGCGCAACGATGATCGACCGCTCGCGCTCGAGAAGAGCGCGATCGAGTCGCAGCCTCGCGCTCTGCAGCCCCGACCGCGTCAGCGCGATCCTGCGCTGTTCCGGTGTAGGGGCTCGCCCTGTAATCACCGAATCAGGCACGATCGCATCCTGATAGCGCACCTGAGCTTCATCGATCGCAGCCTGCGCTTCGGCGACGGAAAGGTCGAAGGGGCGCTGCTCGAAGCGCACCAGCATCTGTCCCTTGCGAACGCGGTCACCCGGTCGCACGAGAACCCGATCGATCGTCCCGGCCACCTCCGCCCGCAGTGACGCCTCGCCGTCCGATCTGACCTGTCCGGTCGTGTTCACTGACAGTATCAGGTCGCCGTTCCGCACCTCGGCTACCGCGACGGGCAATGAGACGGTTGTCGCGGGCGCGCCTGGTGTAACTGACGAATCGACTGAGGCCGAAGCTGATGACGCGGTCGAGTCGTCCCCGGCGCCGCCTTCGGCCCCCTTCTGACAGGCAGCGCCGACGCTCATCGCTGAAGCGAGAGCGAGGAGGCGGGTAAATCGAATCATCGGCGACTGGGGCATACGCGAAAGGATTCCTGAAAGTACCCTGCCGTGTCCTTGCGCCAAGGGGAGACCCGGTCAGCGACTCAAGGCGAATCTCTGGAGGTACTGCAGATCGTCCTCATCTGACCGGACAGTATAGACGACTCCGCGCCCGAATCCGATGACGCGCGTGCGTCGAGGGAGAGCGACGCGTTCGATTACCCGGCCGCTGCCGTCGATGACGTCATAGCGCGGCGTGTCATCATCGGCCTCGCGCGTGCGTGCAACCCAGAGGTTCCCGTCCGGGGCGACCAGAACAGCACTGCTCAGGAACGGCGGCATTACTTCCGGCCAGTCGGTCGGTTCCGGAATGCTGACGTTGGCCGCCGACCCGGTCGAGGTCGTCTGCCTGCCGTTGTCGTTGCGCACCATCATCACCGTCGCGTTCTGGCGACTCTGTCGCCATTGCTCCTTGTGGCGCTCGGAGACCCTTACCTTCGGATAGGGAATAGCAGGGCCCGACGAGCGCGCAGGTCCCACGAAATCCACCCGATATTCGGGCGACCGGACCACCGCAACTCTGCCGTCGGCGGTGACCGCCCACTCATCGCGCGCCGAGAAGGGGTTGCCTCCACCTATTCGAATCTGCTGACGATTGCCACTGACGGAGCCGCTGGCGTTGTCACGCGGTTGTCTGAAATAGCCAACGGTGTCGCGGCTCTTCGTCGAACGATCGTAGCGAATCACCGGCACGCTGTCAGCCTGCCGCACCCCGTCGGGAGTGACGCTGGTCGCCAGACCCGTCATGTACAGCCGTCCGCGGGAGTCGGAATAACGTGGAGTGATGCCGAAGACCGCACGCCCCAGGCCGGCGCCTGCCGCGCCGGCGTCGGGAGCGACGGTGAAGAACTCGCCCGCGCTTCCGTCAGGATTGATGAGCAGGAAGCGCTGATTGAGAGGGTCGTAGATCGCCGAGGTGTCGCCGGGGAGCGCGAGGAGCGCCATCGGCAAGGCATACTCCCTGGGACCGTTGCCTTCGCGCCCGACCTTCGTTGCGCGTGAAGTCCTGAAGTCGATAAGCTGGACCACCTTGTCACGTGGATCGCTGACGATCACCCTGCCATCTCTCAGCTCGCGGACGCCGGTGGCGTTGGTAAAGGGCTCAGGAAACTCGACATCCGGCCGGCTGAGGGTGCGCGTGTTCTGAGCAGCCAGGGGTGCGGCGAAAGTCAAAACCAAAAAACTGCGTACGACGGTGCGCATTTCGTCCTCGTCCGTGACTCGGGGATGACGTAAACTACCGGGACCGAGCGATTAGTCGCAGTTCACGGTTCGAGGGTTGCAATGCAACTGCCGGGGTGGTTGACGACGTTGGCAGCGTTGGCGGTCAGCAGCTACGGCAGCGACGGTTCAGTCCACGCGGCGGTTCGAGGGGCGCGGAATGCGTTCGCGATGCATGCGACGACACGAGGTGGCCTTGCTGCGCATCCTGTTCGTCGAGCTCATCCTGTTCGTCGGAATCTCAGCCCGGTGGAATCCCCTGCGAGCGCTTCCACGACTCGTAGCGCTGGACCTCGGCGTCGAGGTCCTTGAAAGCTTCGGTGGCGCGGAACCTGGTATACAGCTGCTCCTGCGCCCGCAATTGCTCAAGGAGCCGTTTGCTCATCTCGCCAACCGGAAGCTCCATGAGCACGACGGCCCGATACAACGATCCTTCGGTTCGGAGGACTTGCTGACGTGGCCGACTGCCGAAGAGCGTTGCGCTGACAACCCCCTTGTAGGCCTGCGTGTACTGGTCAAGCAACTGGGAACCCTCTCGGCCCACTTCCTCGACGAAGCGGCGGTTGAGGGCACCGTATTTCACTTCGAGGCCCTGGGCGATGGCGTTTCGGCCTTCCGCCTGGGCCTTGTTGATGGCGATCTGGACGTCGCGCGAAACGGCCGTCGCCGCGCCGAAGAGGAAGTTCTCGTCGGTTGGTGGTCGCAAGTACCAGGCGGGGAGGTTGCGGATTGTCTCCGGTCTCGCCGCCGGCGTCAGGTCGTCGGTGGGTTCGGTCCGGCGGCAGCCGGCGAGCAGTGTCAGCGTCACCGCCAGTGCTCTGAGTCGAGGCATACACTCGGAGTATCGGCCGGGCGTATGGCTGGCATGAGGGGGCTCGAGCAGAAGGAGGTGGAACAGGTGGAGCAGGACGAGCATGAGTCTCAAGGGGAGCGAGGAGGTTCGAGGAGGAGGCCCCTTCCTCCCTTCGATTCCTGGCCCCTGACCACAAGTATCCGCACGAACCCGCTTGCCCTCTCACGAGAAGGAATGCGCACCAACCACTTCTGGTACTCGAGTACTGAGGCCCGACGAGGGGGGAGGGGTCGGACCGCAGCCCCTGGCTCGAGAGCTACTGCAACCAGCAGCTGCGCCCTTTCTTTGATTCCCTCGGGAAGGCTGGCTCGAAAGCGCAGTCCGCGCTCCCGCCACTCACGCGACGGGACTTCGACCGCTGTACCCGCTTTCACTCTGATCCACCCCCCGTAATCGTCGGGGCTGAGGAGGGTCGCCGAATCGTCCGCAATGGACCAGAGGGCGACCAGTGCCTCGCGTGTCGCAGTGACGGTCAGGACGACTTCATCGCTGGTGGCCGGGGTGCGGCCTGCCGCATAGGTGACGCGATCGGCGCTTAGCTCCACGCGGAAGCCGGGATCGGGCTCGCCGATGTCGCGCTCGACGGCTACCTCCGCCCGCAGCACAAGCAGGGGCAGGCCGGCGGGTGTGATTTCCCACCGTTCCTCGATGACCTTGACGTCCACCGCCCTCCCTGCTGCATCGAGTTGGACTATCGATGCGTAGCCATCGCGGAGCAGTGCTCCATTCTCTTCGAGAACCGAAATCGCAGAGGACTGCAGGCGCACACCCGCGACCACACGAACCGCCTCAGCCATCGCTTCCTCAAGCGCGCGACGGCGAAGTCCAGCGGGTGTCTGGTCGCCGGCAAGGACGAGTCGCTGTTCGACGGTAACAGTCCTGCTCACGGGCGTTTGCCCACCAACGGCCCTCACCGCCGCGGCGAGCGTTGCGAACACGGTCACGATCGATAACAACCGAAAGCTCTTCACCTGGCGAGGTGGGTAACGACTCTCAGCGAGTCGCGGGCAATAAACAGAGGCTCCTGCTCGAGGTCGAGGCGTCCGGCCTCGCGAGACACCTCAGCGCGCAGCCAGGAGCCGAGCTCGGTGACGGTGACACTTCCATCCGCATTTGCGTCGGCACCGCCACCGGCACCGGACGCGACAAACCACGTGAACAGGCCGTGTCGGACACGCGGGAGGACGCCAGCGGTCTGCGCACCGCGCGCCGCGAGAAAGACAGCCATGTTGCGGCGGAGGAGCGCGGGGTGTTCGATCGAAACACTGACTGCGCGGCTCCCTCGCACCAGCGGCTGGCGCGACCGGGTCACACCGCTGAAACAGGCATCCACGATGACAGTAACCGAGCGCGCGCGCAGCCGGGCCAGTCGCTCGAGAAGCGGCAGGAACGCAATTCCTGTTTCGGCGACGTAGCCCGCGTCGCCGTCCCAGGGCAGGAGATAGGCCGAGCCGGTCGAGGCGTCGGCAACGCCGTGTCCGGCGAAGTAGACGAGGATATCGCTGTTATCGTTTGCTCTGCGCGCAAGCCAGCCAGTCTCGCCAAAGATTCGCTGCATCTCACCTCCCGTGGCCTCGGCGTCGAGTCTCTGCACCAGATGCGCGGAACTGGCGGGAACGCCGAACGATTGGGTGAAGAGCCCGGAGATCAGTCGCGCGTCCTCGGCCGCCCACTGGGCCTGGGGGAGCCGGCGATAGTTACCGACGCCGATGACCACCGCCAGTGCATCACCGTTGAGGGCCGCGGCATGCCGTAACGGGGTTCTCCCGGCAACAGGGGGCGCCTCGTCGGAGCCGGGGAGGGGAACAGCGAGACTGGTTTCAGCGCCGTCACCTGTGCCGGTGGACACCAGAACCGACAACCACCGCTCCCTCGCTGCTGTCGTTGCATAGACAGCGAGACTCACTGCAAAGGTGCCACCGGCCGCAACGTCGCTGACCGAAAATGAGTCCGCGACACCAGCGACGACGTGCAACCCGGGGCCGGCCACGATCCTGCCGCTGATGCTGCCGAGCCGGGCACCGCGGTTCCGAATTTCGATCGTGACGTCGGCGAACTCCCTGAGCGCTATCCGCCCGTCTCCGGAAGCGTCATGGACCAGAACTTCTCCTGCCTGCAGCACCGGGGCCCCGGGGACAGGGGCTGGTTCAACTGACGCGGTCCGGCTCGCGACCGGCACGGCGCGAGCCATGGCGCGGCCGGCGCCGAGGGCGGCGGCTGCCGTGGAATCGAGAGAGCGCTCAACTCTCAGGATGTCATCGCGTCTTATCCAGCCCCGGACGCGGTCCCGCTCAATTCCGATGACCGATCGTGCGTACGCGAGATACGAAACGCCGCTGGCAGCGGGTGTAACGGCCCATGGTGTTCCAATGAGACGGGCGACGTCTGCCAGGGCTGACCCGATCGTGACTACCGAATCCCTGCCGCGGCGAGTCCACCGCAGCTCGACGCGGAGTCGTCGCGATGGATCGTTCCAGCCGATCACTTTTCCCGTGATTGGGTCGAAAGTGACACGCGCCGAACCGAAGTCCCAGACTTCGGCACCGAGCGAGTGGAGCCGCTCGACTACCTGCGGTTCTCCCTGAACCTGCCTGACGACGGAGCGGCTGTCGCCTAGCGTGAACCTCGCCGGAATCTGCGGGACCAGGACCGAGATACCGAAGAGAATCAGGGTGGCGGCACGCCTGAGAGTCAGCCCAGCACCATCGGGCACGCCGCTCCCGACCAAGTCTACCTGCCTCATTCCCGCGAGTATCGGCAGGTTCCCGACTGTCAACAGCGGGTTGCGACTCCACAGGAGGCACCGCCAGGACGCTGATCACCGACAGGGTTAAGCACCGAAACTGCCCCGCTTCTGCCAGCGCTGCAGCTTCCCGTGCCGGGCGACCGCCGTTGCACAGGTAGCCGCCGAGGTCGCTTTTGGGGAAATTCGTTCGCCGTGGCTTGTGTTTTTTTTTTTTGCGCTAGCCTAGACAGCCCGCGATCCGACGGTTGAGTGCCGTTGCTGCGAAACGGTCACTTGATCAATGGGTCACTTTTCGAAGTTCATGTTGCGCAGAGGAGGAGGGACCGATGACGAAGAAGCTGATGCTGCTAGCTGTCTCGACGGTCGCGATACTTGCCGCCCCACGACCCGCTCAAGCGGCGCGCCAATGTACCGCCGAGGGAGTATCCGGATGCGCTGTTCTTCCGTGTTGCGGGACAGCGCAATGCATCGTTAACATCTGTCGGCCGCAGTGGTAATTAGCGAGGACTCTGGTCACGAACCGATCGCAGCGGTCCGTGGCCACAGACGCCAACCTGAGACTCCTTTTGACCAAACCGAAAATCGCAGAAGCCGTCGTCAACCTTGCTCTTCTTGTTACGGTACCAACTGCTCTTTACGCTGTTTCTCAGCAGTGGTGGGGAACTGATCGCGACCGTCCCCTGATTCCGGAGTGGGTAGACAACTGGAAGACGTACAGTTCAGCGTCGAGTCCAGGTGACAGCGCGCGGAGCACGTTGCGCATCGTCTCGTTCTCGGATTTCGAGTGTCCATTCTGTTTTGAGGCATATTCAGCGCTCAAGGACGTGGAACGAGAGGCGCAAGATGTCACCGTCTCCTATCGTCATTTCCCGTTGGATTTTCACCGACAGGCAAGGACCGCGGCCAGAATTGCAGTCTGTGCTGAGCGCCAGGGACGTCTAGATGCGGCTCTGGAAGTTCTCTTTCGGGAAGCGCGGGCTGGTCGAACCCTCAATGCGGAGAAGGTTGCGGATGAAGCACAGGTTCGCGATTTCGCGCTGCTGCTAACGGGTGTCGCCTCCGATTCCACGGTGAGCCAGAGGATCGTGGCTGACTCGACAGCTGCTGCGGCGCTGGGCGCAACCGGTACACCGGTGATTCTCGTCGACGGTTGGGTGTACCAAGGGTTCCCTGGCAAGAAGGCGCTCCTTGATCGCGTATCGGATCAGAGGAAGGCTCGAGCAGCCGGCAGAGAACGTCTAGAGTGAGCCACCTCCACGTCCTCGTTGCCTCGCTGCTCTTGCTGCCGCTCGCTCGCAGCGCGGGTCCGCAGTCCATCATCGGTTCGGTCGCGAACCGGACTGATTCCGCGCCGCTCCACGATGCCTTGGTCAGCCTCATCGACACAACGGGCGGCATGGTCGCGGCGGTGCGAACCGATCGCAGAGGGCGCTATACCATCAACGTACCAGGCTCGGGCGTCTACGCAGTCGTCGCGTCCAACCCCGGCTTCAAACGAGTGGTGTCGGGTTGGCTGGAAGTGACAGCCAGCGAAACGCTCGACGTGAAACTTCGCCTCGACCGCCAGGCAACGGTGCTCTCCCCGATCGTCGTTTCAGCTCAGCGCGATTCGTTGATGGAGTTTCGAGTGCGCGGCGTGCCGCTCAAAACTCTGGCCGGCTCCGTCATCACCCAAGCCGAGTTTAAGCAGGCGTCCGAGGGCACGACACGCACTACCGAGGCAATTCAGAACCTCAGGATTCCGACGGTCTACCTGAAGAGTTTCGAAGTCAGCGTCGGCGATCCAAGAGTCGACGGGTTTAGAACGTGCCTTACCTTTATCAGGACCGACGGCTGCATCACTATCGTAATCGATGGCCTCCGCTTGTCGAGCGATGATCAGCTGTTCCACCTCGATGAAGTAGTGCGGCCAGAGCAGGTCAAGGGGATGGTGATGCTGAGGCCCGCCGAAGCCTGGGTTCTCTTCGGTACCGACACCGCCAACGGCGTTCTTCTCATAATCACAAAGACCGGAAGCCGCTAACGTATGCAGAAACCGCCAGCCGCGGCGACACGCGCGCGTGGCATCGCTGCGCTAGATCAGCTTCGCCCTTAGTGCGAGGATTTCGCGGCCGGCGCGCGGGTAGCGGCAGCCCAGTGATGCGATCGTTTCGTTGATGACCCGGATCACCAGGTAGTTGCGAGCGGTCTTGTTGTCGGCCGGAACGACGTACCACGGTGCATGGGGAGTGCTGCACCTGACGAGCGCCTCCCTGTAGGCGCGGGTGTAGTCGTTCCAGAGCGCGCGGTCTTCGAGATCGCCGGCGCGGAACTTCCAGTTCTTGGTCGGGTCCGTGAGTCGTTCCAGCAGCTGCTCGCGCTGTTCTTCGCGCGAGATGTGAAGGAAGAACTTGAGAATGACGACGTTGTTCCGGCTCAGGTGCTGCTCGAAGGCGTTGATCTCGTCGTAGCGCCCGCTCCAGATGCTTTTTCCGACAAGATTCCTGACGCGGACAACGAGGACGTCTTCGTAATGGGACCGGTTGAAGATGCCGATCATGCCCCGCGGCGGCACAGCCTGATGGACGCGCCACAGGTAGTCGTGCGCCAGCTCCAGGTCGGTTGGTGCCCTGAAGCCGGTGACCTGGACCCCCAGCGGGTTGCACGCCCCGAAAACGTGGCGGATCGTACCATCCTTCCCCGACGCATCGCGCCCCTGGAGCACCACCAGCAAGGCAAACCGCCTGTCGGCGTAAAATACGCTCTGCAGTTCGCTCAGCTTCTCCTGTTCCCCGGCCAGCAGCCCCCTGAGTTCATCCCCCCGGGGAAGGGATCGCGGAGGCCTTGCATCGGCATCGGCGAGACGGGGGGCGCGACGCTGGCTGACGGGAGAGAGTATCACCTGGGGCGCAGGTCGGAGGAGAGTGGAATGAGACCGGTGTGGGCCGCGGCAAACGACAGAATGTCGGCGGACTCGTCGATCTGACGGTCCACAGGGCGGTAACCATGTGAACCGGCGGCCTCGATCCGGATCAGCACCGGACGGTCGCAGCCCTGAACGTGCTGGAGGGCGGCGGCAAACTTGAATGAATGGCCGGGGACGACCCTGTCGTCGTGGTCGGCGGTGGTGACGAGAGTGGCCGGGTAGCAGGTGCCAGCGCGAAGGTTCTGCAGCGGCGAATAACGACTCAGCCATTCGAACGCGGCCGGGTCGTCAGGGTTCCCGTATTCGGGAGTCCAGGCGGCGCCGCCGGTAAAGCGGTGAAAACGAAACATGTCGAGCACCCCAACCTGCGGAATGGCCGCCGCGAACAGTTCGGGCCGCTGCGTCATCACCGCCCCCACCAGCAGTCCTCCGTTGGAGCCTCCTCGAATCGCGATGCGCCCGGGCGCGCTGATGCCCGACGAGACCAGGTATTCGGCTGTGGCGATGAAGTCGTCAAAAACGTTCTGCTTGCGGCCGAGCATGCCCGCCCGGTGCCACTCTTCCCCGTACTCGGCGCCGCCGCGCAGGATTGCGGTCGCGAATGCGCCACCGGCCTCGACCCACGCGGTGATGGCGGGTGAAAAGGTCGGGAGCATGTTCACGCTGAACCCCCCGTACCCGTAGAGCATGGTCGCCGTCGATCTGTCGCGGGGCAGGCCCTTCCGCGCGGTGATGACCAGCGGTACCCGAGTCCCGTCCTTCGAAGTGGCAAAGTGCAGCGTGGTCTCGAATCGCGCGCTGTCGGCGCCCTGCGCCGGCGAGGCGAAGGCAGTGCCGCGCCCGGCCGCATCGTGCGTGTAGATGCCGGTCGGGTGAATCGGCGACGAGAACTCGAGAAAGAAGCCCGGACTGTGGCCGCTGGCGCTGATCCCCGAAACGGTCCCGCGACCGGGCAGCGTCACACCGGCAAGCCGTTGCCCGGCCAGCGAATGGACACTGACCTCGCTCGCGACGTCGACGAGTCTCGTGACGACGATCGATGACCTCGTCGCCGCCGCGAGGTCGATCGCGTGCGGCCCCTCCGGCACCACCGTTCGCCAATTCTCCCGGGCGGGTCGCGCGACGTCGATGGCAACGATCCTCCGGCGCGGGGCTCCGGCATCCGTCCGCACAAAAAGTGTAGTGCCAGAATTGCCAAGGACGGTATATTCACCGTCGTCGCTGTCGACCAGGGGAATCACCGGCGAACGGACGTTCGGTTCCGCGCCCGTCCCAAGATCCACCAGGTGGAGCCTGTTCCGCACCTCCGCGCCCCTTGAAAGCATGATGAACAGGTACCGGCCGTCGTCACTCACCTCGGCAAACACGAACCAACCCGGAAGATCGCGCCGCTCGACGATCAGGACGTCCTCCGATTGGGGGGTTCCGACACGGTGATACCAGAGCGCGTGGTCGCCGAGGGGCGCGGTCAGGAGCTCGTCCTGCCTTCGCGCCGGGTAGCGAGAGTAGAAAAACCCACCCCCATCACTCGTCCACGACAGCGCGGAAAAGCGCACCCACTCAAGACGGTCGGCCAGATCAGCACCAGTCCGCACATCGCGGATGTGTACCTCCTGCCAGTCGGCCCCACCCCTGGACAGAGCGTAGGCGAGGAGACGGCCCTCAGGTGAGGGGGAGTACTGGGCCAGCGCCACCGACCCGTCGGGAGACAACTCGTTAGGGTCGAGGATCACACGTGGCGGTGAGGCGGCCGACGAGCGCGCCACCACGACGTCCTGACGCTGCAATCCGGAGTTGCGGGTGTGAAAGATCACGCCGTTACGCAGCCGCCTCGGCAGCCCGGTGCGCGGCCGATTCCAGAGTTTCGTGAGACTTGAGCGGAAAACAGCCGTCATCGGCATTGCACCGAGAACCTCGCGCGAGAGCAGATTCTGCGCCCTCACCCAGTCGGCCGTTTCAGAACTGTTGGGATCCTCCAGCCAGCGGTACGGATCGGCAACCGCGACCCCGTGGATCGTGTCGACCACCACCGCGCGCCGCGACATGGGGTAGGACAGGCGCTGAGCTGTCAGCAATTCCGGAATCAGGACTCCCAGTAAAAGGCCGGCGACGGGCGCACGCCATGCACAACTCTGCATTCGATCAATCCGGTTTCATCAGGGCGCCGAAGCTAGCAGCGCGGCCAACGCGCCGCCAACGCCACAGGTCACAGACTCGCTGCAGGGAACCGGAAACGTCGAGCCCGGTTTACTTTTCCGGCTACGACGACAGGAGTGTAATGGATCAAAGCCGCTTCAGCTCCGCCCACACGATGGAGGAGTTCATCGCGGGAGCGGTGAAGAACGCGGAGTTCTGGGAGGCAGCCTGGAGAATCACTGCTCCTGACGACGCACTCGTCGAGCGTGCCCGAGCCCTGCGCCAGCGCTGGCACCTCCTTGCACTGTCCGAGGACTGGTGCGGGGACGCGATCAACATCCTTCCGACAGTCGCGCGGCTTTGCGAACAGCTCCCCAACTTCGAATTCCGGGTTCTGGGTCGCGACTCAAATCCCGACCTGATGGATAGTCACCTCACGCGAGGCACGCGGTCGATTCCGATCGTGATGGTCTATGACAGTGAGTTCACAGAGGTTGGGTGGTGGGGACCGAGGCCAGCGGCGCTCCAGGCCTGGTTTTACGACGAAGGGAAGGCGATGGAGAAGACCGCCCGGTATCGCCACCTGCGCACCTGGTACGCTCGTGACCGGGGCAGGACGACGCTGAGTGAGCTGCTCGACATCATTGCGACGGCAGAGGCCGCGGGGCGCGAGCCCTCCTCAGACGGTGCAGCGAGGAGCTAACTTTCGCGGAGAGCTACCGAGCGGAGTTCACAGGATGCAAGAAAAAGGATCAGGCGCGGAATTCTCCAGGGGGTGGGGATTCGCCGGCTTTATCGCCATGCTGGCAATCGGCTCGTTTGCCCTCGCCGGCATCATCAAGAAGACCACTTTTCACAGTCCCAACGACCCACTTGGCGGGTCAGGTTCGGCTGAAAAGACCGAACAGGCAGCCCACTAGAGGGACGTTGCGGGGCGCGAGGTAGAAGGATGCGGATCCTGCGGTTGACCCTTGCCTCCCTGTTGTCAGCGATGCCGCTGACGACCGGAGCGCAGCGCCCGGACCCGGCTTTCGAGGGCCCGCGCGGTCTTGTAGCGCTTGCGATGACCGATGGTGAGCCGATCTCGTTTTTTCTCGAGTGGTCGAGGGTCCTCGACCTGACCGAAGAACAGAAGTCGGGCCTGATGGACATAAGGCGCCGACTGCGTTCGCGCAATGCTCATTTAGTCGGGAAGCTCGACTCGCTGCGTGAACTGGCGGGCGTTGAACTGAGCGAGCGTACCCGCCTGTCGGCTGAAGATCGCGAGGCGCTGGCCCGCTTTCAGGCATGGTCTCAGCCGACAATCGATTCGGTTCGACTCAACAATGACGCGGCGCGCCTCGAAGCACGTTCGCTCCTTGCGGAAGATCAACGCGCGAGAGCCGACTCGATCATCGCCCTGCCACGGGCGCGCCAGGGCGATGGGCGGGAGCGGCGAGCGGCGCCCCGGCCCCCCCCCCGCC
>JBQTHK010000072.1:0-46450 GCA_052389935.1 Gemmatimonadota bacterium
GCCGTAGTTCCGCAGCAGGGCGGCCGTGGACCGTTATCACTACCGTCTGCCCCTCGCGTACCTGACGTACGAGAGCGGACAGACGGGCCTTTGCCTCGTAGAGAGAGAACTCCCGCGCCATGACAAAGAATATCTGGTCAGTCCAGTCAGATCAAGTTCTCATGCCCGCCGGCAGGCACGGCAGGAGGTCGTTCCCGGCGACCCGGCCCGCCTGAACCCGACTCTGTACCCTTGATGAAGTGTTCGCTGGTTAGTCCCAGAGACGCCGGATCGGAACACCGAACAGGCCGTCGCCGAAACGGACGAGAACCGGCCCGTCGTAGAGCACCACACCCGCGGCGAAGCGGGCACCGGCTGCTGCCCGCAACTTGCGAAGCCCGCGCAGATCCACCTCCCTGACCGTAGCTGCTGCCTTCACCTCGATTCCCGCAACACGCCCCTGCCCCTGTTCCAGCACGACGTCCACTTCAAAATCGTCCCGGTCACGATAGTGAAAGAACCCCATTGGCTCCGGCTGCCAACTCGCTTGTCGCCGCAACTCCTGCAACACGAACGTCTCGAGCATGGCTCCAAGCAGAGTCCTGTCGTTATCAAGACCGCTGTCGCCGACGCCGAGTAGTGCGCAAGCCACCCCGGTATCGGTGAGATGCAGCTTGGGACGTTTTACGAGTCGACTGGTTTGATTCGAGTGCCACGGCGGCAGTCGTTCGAGGAGGAAGACACGTTCGAGCAGGGTAACGTGTTCATGAATCGTCTGGCGGGTCAGCTCGAATGGTGCTGCCAGATCGGCGACGTTGATGAGTTTCGCGGTGTTCGCCGCAGCAACGCGAAGGAGTTTTGGTAGCGTGTCCAATGAGCGCAGGCGGCTCAGGTCTCGGACGTCGCGCTGGATCTGCGTTTCCAGATAGTCGCGATACCAGGCCCGCCTCCGCGACGGGGCAGGTCGCTTCAACGCGGCCGGAAATCCACCACCAACGATTCTGCGAGTGAGCTCGGGGCCAAGGCGCTCCGACAGCCCAGCCGTAAAACGTCCGCGAAAGAGTGTGTCGATGAACCTTGTGCGCACACCGTCGATCTCGGCCTGGGCAAGCGGATGCAGGCGAAGGATCGCCAATCGCCCTGCAAGCGAATCGGCGAGGGTCGGTATAAACAGCACGTTCGCCGACCCGGTCAGAATGTATCGGCCGGGAGTTCTGCGACGGTCGATTGCGGACTTGAGCGACGTGAAAATCCCGGGAACTCTCTGAACCTCGTCGAGGATGGACTTCGCCGGCAAGCCGCCGACAAAGCCGATCGGGTCGGCCTTCGCGGCTGCGGTGATCGCGTCATCGTCGAATGAGAAGTATCGGTAGCCGCGCGCTTCGCCGACCTCACGCGCCAGAGTCGACTTGCCGCTCTGGCGCGCTCCGTGAATGAGGACTGCGGGTGAGTCGCGGAGTGCCTCGCGGAGCCGTGGTGCGAGATATCGTGGGAACGTCCGGCTGGACATCGAGAGTTGTGCAGGTCGGATGGATGAAGGCGCTCTGGCTGATCGTCGGCAAGAGCGGCCCTCTGTCTGTTGGGGTCGGCTGAACGCTAGTTCAGAGGTCGGCTGAACGCTAGTTCAGAGGGCGGCTGAACGCTGGTTCAGAGGGCGGCTGAACGCTGGTTCCGAGGGCGGCTGAACGCTGGTTCCGAGGGCGGCTGAACGCTGTTCAGAGCCCGGCTCGCTGCTGGCTCAATCCCCGCCTCGACCCGTAAACAACAACAGCGTCAAAACAAGAAACACCAGACCGGGCACGTACCACGCAGGGGAACCCGTCAACATCCACACGACACCGCCCAGAAGCGCAACCCCCTCACCCAGCGCCCAGGCGATGATCGACAGCGTCGTCGTGCGCCGCACACCCTGCGCGCCACGCACGTTCTGAAGCGCGAACCAGATCGCAACCATTCCCGCGATCGCCACGCCCCAGAAAACTCGCGCATACGTCAGTAGCGGCCCGTAATCAGCCAGCGTCTGCGTCGGCGCCGTACCCGACCGCTGCATGTACCAAACCATGCCACCAAACAACAGGACACCGGACAGCATCGCGATCCGGATCAACTGCATCTGATGCGGAGCAGAGGATGTCATTGCGCGGCAGCTCGCTGGTAGACTGCCCGCCCGCCCAGATATGTCGCCAGAACCCGGGTCCTGAGGATCAGCTCCGCAGGCACCTGCATGATGTCCTGATCGAGTACAACGAAGTCAGCGTACTTCCCGGCCTCGAGCGATCCCACGTCCTTCTCCATGAACGCGGCCCACGCCGCCCATATCGTCATCGACCTGAGCGCCTCCTCCCTCGTCATCCGCTGCTCCGGATACCAGCCGCCAGCAGGAAAGTTGGCATCGTCCTGTCGCGACACCGACGCATGGAACGAGATCAGCGGATCGGTCTTCTCCACCGGCAGATCGCTCCCGTTGGGGATCACGACCCCGGTATTGAGCAGTGACCGCCACGCATACGCCCCCAGAAGCCTCGTCGGCCCGACTCGATTGCCGGCCCAGTACATGTCGCTGGTCTGATGCGAGGCCTGCATCGACGGGATAACCCCCAACTGAGCAAAGCGCGGGATGTCATCGGGGTGGATGATCTGCGCATGTTCCACCCGGAAACGATGATCGACACGTGGTGTCTCCCTGAGCGCCGCCTCGAACTCGTCGAGGACCGTCCTGTTGGCCCGATCGCCGATGGCATGAACATTCAGCTGGAAGCCGTTCCGCAACGCGTCCAGTGCCACCTTCTTCACTCTCCCCGCCGGCACCAGCGCCAGCCCGCGGTTGCCCGCTTCGTCGCTGTAGGGCTCAAGCAGCGCCGCCCCACGCGAGCCGAGTGCGCCGTCGGCGCTGATCTTGATGGCGGAAATCCAGAGCCGCCCGTCGTGGAGTCCGCGCTGCGGCCCGCGCCTGAAGTAGTGCGCGAGCGTCGAATCGTCACTGGCGATCATCACGTAATCGCGCACCGTGAACTGCCCCTCACGCGCCACCTCCTCCAGCACATCAATGGTCTGCCGCGGAACACCGGCGTCGTGGACGCTCGTGAGTCCCCACCGGTTGAGCTCGGTGACGGCAGCGATCGCCGCCTCACGCAACTCCGAGCGCGGCGCCGGTGGAATCGCGCGGGCCACAAGCCCCATGGCGCGATCGACAAATACCCCGGCCGGGGCTCCACCGGCACCCCGCTCGATCCGACCACCGTCGGGATCTCTCGCCTCGGCGGTCACCCCGGCCGCTCGTATCGCCGCCAGATTGGCCAGTGCCGCGTGCCCGTCGACACGGGTCAGGTACACAGGGTGGTTGGGCACCGCAGAGGACAGTTTGTCATGTGTCGGGAAACGAGTGTCTTCCCAGTCGTTCTGATCCCAGGCCCGGCCAAGGATCCACGTGCCCGGCGGCACATCCCGCGCCCGGGCCGCAACCCGGGCGATGACTTCGTCATATGACGAGGTTCCCCGCAAATCAACATTGCGCAGCGACTGACCGAGGCCCATGAGATGCACATGAGAGTCGATCATGCCAGGGATCACCGTGCGCCCATCGAGGTCGATGACCCGCGTCGCCGGGCCGCGGAGTGTCGCCACGAGGGCCGCGGGCCCCGTCACCAGCACACGACCGTTAGCCACGGCCATCGCATCGACGACCGGCCGGTTGGGGTCGACAGTGTAGATGCGGGCGTTGGTGATGATGAGATCCGGCACAGCAACGCCTGTTGGCGCCTGCTGGGCGGTAAGCTCAATCGCGATGACAGAAAGCACGGCCAGTAGTACAGGACGTCGGTGCATCGATCGGGCAGTTCGGGTTGACTGAAGCCGTTGGCGGGACCGGCTCGAACGACCTAATTCTATCCCGTGACGGCTCCCGACGCCTCCCGTCTCTCACCCTCGATCGACTCGGCGAGGGCATGGTGGACACCGCGGTTCGACAACATCTGGAGAAAGGCCTGGCAGGCCGTGGCCTCGAACTCGCTCCCTGTCCGCTGGCGCAGGTACTGCGTTATCGCTGATTCCTCCCAGGCGACGCGGTAAGGGCGGTGCGTTCGCAGAGCGTCGAACACATCACAGACGTGCACGAGGAGACTGGCGTGATGACAATCCCTGCGACTCCGGCGCAGCGGGTAGCCGCCGCCGTCAATCGCGATGTGATGTTCGAAGGCGACCACGGCGCACAGGTCGAGCCGGTCGTCGGCTTCGAGGATGAGGCGGGCGCCATCAACGGGGTGCTGCCGCAGGACGGCGAACTCCTCGTCTGACAGCTTTCCTGGTTTGCGCAGGATGTCTGCCGGGACCCGCACTTTCCCCAGGTCGTGGAGGAGTCCGCTCATTCCGTAGTTGCGCACCTCGCGCGCTGACAGTCCGAGATGCTCCGCGAGCGACATGGTCAGCACAGCGACGTTTAGCGAGTGTGTGGTCGTGTACTGGTCGAACTCCTTGAGAGAGAGCAGGGGGATGATTGCACTTGTCGACGAGTGCATGGCTGCCGCCAGGGACGCAACCACGACCTCGGCTTCGGCGAGCGGGAGGCGCCGGTGGCTGATAATTTCGGAATGCATCCACTCGATGGCGTCCGCCTCCTCGGTGAGGTCGATGAGGTCGCTCGTTTCGGGAAGTGCCTCGTGGAGCTCGCCTGGCCCGGTGTTGACGGGGTTGCCGAGCCCGCGGACTCCGACGCCACCGAAGCGAATGGTGCCGACGGCGGTGGTCGTACCAGCGGCGAGCAGCTGGTCGGACCGCGAGGCGACGATGCGGGAGAGCACACTTTCGAGGAAGGCGAGGTATTCGCCATCGGACACGTCGCGCGTGAACTCGACGCGCTGTACGCCCGCATCGGACAGTTTGCGTGCCCAATCCCACTGTTCGAGTTCGCGAAGCGGGCGACCGGAGTACACGACCTCATCGCCGAGGAACGTGAACGATGGCGACTGGTCCGACACGACGAGGTCCCGCAGCCGCGCAAAGGACGATTCGGCGGCGCGGGCGCGAGCGGGGTGACCGGGTGCGTAGAGCGACATCCGCGCCAGCGCCTGGGCAAACGAAGTGAGAAAAGCGACTGCGTCAGTCATCGTCGCTGGACTCCTCTCTGCGGCGGGCGGTGGCGGCGCGCCTGATTTCGCCGGAGCGACTGCCGCGACCGGCGGCGATGAGTTCAGCTGCTTCGACGGCGCTCTCGTAGTTGGCGGAGAGGGCGGCGAGAGCGGCCAGCGATTCCGCAGACGAGCGGAGTTTGCGGGAACCGAAGAGCCAGGTTGGAGGTGCGGCGATGTTCATCAGCCAGGTGAGCGCATCTCGCGAGCGGGAGCGCCCGACGGCGCGAATGATTCTCGTCCGCAGTTCGGCACCTAACGAGGCATCGTCATCGTAGCGGCGAATGAGGGCCCTGCAGGTCTCGCCGCTGCAGTTCCTGAGGGCGACCTGCAGGCACAGATTGAGGACCCGGTGGTCGGGGTCGCGGGCAGCGAGCGGAAGTACCTGCTCGTGCGAGGACTCGTTGCGAACGAGATGGCGGATTGCCTCGCGTCGGACGCCGGCGTCGCTGTGACGGGTGAGGACGAGGGGATCGACCTCGGGGGGCCAGGTATCGACCCGCTCGAAGAGGAGGATCAACTGCTTCTGGGCCTGGGAGCTGAGCGTGGCGAAAGCCTGACCGGCGGCGGCGATTCCATCGCCACCGGTCTTCTCGATCAGTGTTGCGAGCTGCTCACCGTCCGCGGGACGGGCATCCAGCGCAAGCAGCAGCGACCTCGCTGCACCTCCGCGCAACCAGTGGACGGCGTGTTCGACGAGAACCCAGTCCGGCCGCACCTGGACCAGTTGCTCGCGGAGTGCGCCATCGTTGAGAAGCTGGTCGAGCAGGGCGTCGCGTTCGGGACTGGCGGGTGCGGCACGGACGAGATCGAGTGCGGCTGTGACCCCGGACTGCAGAGACAACCGACTGAAAGCCGCACGGACAGCTTGCGTGAGAGAGCCGGTGTGGAGCCCGATCTCGAGGAGCCGGTCGGGTTCGACGAGGTCGCGGAGAGCATCGCGGCGGGTGGTACCGGGGGCGGTGATGGTTCGCACCCCGGCGCTGAGCAGGGCGTCGTACTGCTCATGGTTGGGGTTGCCAAGAGTCCAGCCTTCAAGAAGTCGACGGATCGAAAGCCGCAACATTGCATCGGCTTCGCGCCCTGGCGTCGCACCCCCGCCGGACGCCTGGCGGGCCAGCTTGCTGAGCAGCCTGAGGAGGGAGCGGGATGCAGTTCCCTGGGCTCCGGACTGGGCGGCGGCCCGGGCGAGCCCCACCACGGCGTTTGCTGACAAACTGTCAAGAGCGCCAACGAGCAGGTTGCCGCGCTCGGCGCCCTGGGCGAGCGAAACGAGACGCGAGAGACCGGCATCGCTGAGGCTTTCGATGAGCTCGGAGGTGCGTCGGCGGACGCTGACCGGAGCGTCGGTGCCGGCCGCCCGCAGTTCGCCGAGGAGCTGGACGAGACAGCTGACGACGACCTGGTCGTAGGCCCGATCGCTCTTGTGGCCGTCGAAAGTGGTGGCGATGAACCCCGGGTCGTTCGCTTCGTCGTCGGACCATCCCCCACCGGCGAGGGCTGCGCGGGCGAGTGAGATCCAGAGCTCCCCGGCACGGGACTCGCCCGGCACCGCCGCGTCGTGGTCGCCGGCGAGGGCGAGGCGGTCGAAGGCGACCGGCGAGAGTTGTATATGAGGCCAGGGGCCGATCGTCGCGGGGTCGCGCGTGCCTAACGGTTCGGTGCCGCGAGTGGTGGAAATCGCGGCAAGGAAAGCCGACAGCTCGTTCGGCGTTAGGCCCCGCTGGAAGGTGACAGCGCCGAGGAGATGTTCGTGGAGCCGGCCCGCCAGCTCGCGCAGGTGGATGTGGTCCTCTCCCGTGGTGAACCCGCTGACGACGAGGCGGCGATTGGCCACACCGATCGCCAAGTCAGGAGCAGAGGCCAGCGCGACTGACATCCGCGCGTGCAGTTGTTCGACGGCGCCCCTGAGAAGAGGGTGCAACTCGGGATAGAACGCCCGCTTGTGAATGGCGACCGCCAGCTCCACGACGAGGTCGAGGAGCTCAGCAGGCAGAGCATCAGCCTGCAGGGGTGTGAAAGCTCCGGCGGGAGTGGGTGCGATCATCACTGCGGTCGAAGTTGGGCCGCCTGATGATCAGACGAGGGCCGCACGCGGAAGTCACTGGTGGTTAAGGACTTGGATGGCGAGTTGACGAGGGCGAAGAAGGGCGAAGAGGATGAAGAGGACGACGAGGATGAAGAGGATGAGGAGGATGATGAGGAGGATGAAGAGGATGAAGAGGATGAGGAGGACGACGAGGATGAAGAGGATGATGAGGATGAGGAGGATGAAGAGGATGAGGAGGATGAGGAGGATGAGGAGGATGAGGAGGATGAAGAGGATGAAGAGGATGAAGAGGATGAAGAGGTTGCATCCTGATCAACTCGCTATCCCGTGCCTCCCTGGCCTTGTTGCCGGCGCCAGCGTCGAACAGCGGCGAAGAGTGCCAGACCTATCAACCCGACCGGGACCAAAACACCCAGGGACGCGATCAGACTGGCGATAAAGCCGACGAAGTTGCGCCACATATCCCGGAAGGCGTCGCCGATCACGTTCGAGCCCGGGGTGCTGACCAGCGGGGCAGCCTCGTGCACGGTCACCGAAATCGTGCTGGTTGCAACACGAGAGCGAAGAAACCTGATCCTTCCCTCATAACGCTCGATCTCTTCGCGAATGCGGGCCAGCTCGCGCTCCACCGCCAGCACGTCTTCGAGCCGCCCGGTGCGCGTGGCGAGCAGCGCAACCAGCCGTTCCTCGAGGCGACGCGCGTTGGCAACGCGAGCCGAAACGTCAACAAACTCCTCACCGACATCTTCAGCCGTTGTCGAGCTGTTCTCGACCTTGCCTAAAGGAGCCATGCCGCTCAGTGCCTCCTCGAAACGATTGGCCGGGATGCGCAGCTCGAGGGTGGCGCTGCGGACCTGGTATTCACCCGAGAGCACCTGAACGTTGCCAACGTAGCCGCCGAGCCGGCCGGCGAGGGCGCGGACGGCGGCCATTGCCACCTCCAGCGAATCGACCTCGATCGAGACGCTGCCGTTGCGAATGATCATTCCCGGAACCACAGTGTCGCGGACCGTTCCGGGCTGGCTCTGGCTGCCGGCTCGCTCCTCGACTTTTGCGTCCAGTGCCATCGGAGCACCCGCCACAACGCTGCGTGCAGCATCTATCTGCTGCACCTGTGAGCCCGGGTCCTCCCGCGCTCGCCCACAAGCCGAGAAAGCGGCCGCGAACCAAAGGACAGCGAAGCCGACCAGGGTGCGACGCCAATGCGTTTTCACGTTGACTCCAGTTGGGGGTGCCAGCTATCTACGCGCCAAAGGAGACGCTGGAGGCTCGCGGGTTTGCACGTCAGGTTAATTGCGAGGGCAGACGGCGATGAGGGCAGACGGCGATGAGGGCGAAGAGGGCGAAGAAGGCGAAGAGGGCGAAGAAGGCGAAGAAGGCGAAAGAAGACGAAGAAGGCGAGAAGACGAAGAAGGCGAAGAGGGCCGGCCTGCCGGACACCACTGTTACCCGACTTCCAATGACCGAAGCCGAACGAATCGCGGATCAGTTCCACAAGATGATCAACGGGCCGGCGTGGCACGGCCCTTCGTGCCTCGAAGCAATCGAGGGCCTGAGCGCAGCGCAGGCCAGTCGACGGGTCTCACCAGGCAGCCACACTATCTGTGAGCTCCTGCACCACATCGTCGCCTGGATCGACGAGTGTGGCCAGCGAGTAACCGGGCGGGAACCGGGCATACCAACGATGGGCGATTTTCCCAGGGCGGCAACAGCTTTCGACGACGCATCGTGGAACGAACTGCGCTCGAAACTCCGGTCCGCAACCGCTCTCTTCACTGAGACCGTCAATGGCCTCGGAGATGACAAACTGTCAACAGTTGTGAGGACGGATCCCGACACCGGCCGGGTCGTGACGGTCTACGAGACCCTCCACGGCGCTATCCAGCACACGGCGTATCACGTGGGGCAGATCGTGATTCTGAGGCGCATGTGAACGGGGAAGCACGGGAAGCACGGGAAGCACGGGAAGCGCGGGAAGCACGGGAAGCACGGGAAGCACGGGTAGCGCAGGAAGCGCAGGAAGCGCAGGAAGCGCAGGAAGCGCAGGAGGCGCAGGAGGCGCAGGAGGCGCAGGGGCCGTCAGGGAGTGCGGCGGGAAGTCCTCGTGACGTCAAGGCGAAGGACGTCCGGTCGGCTGTAGTGGCCGCCAACGTCGAGCACCATGCTTTCCGCAGTTATGCGGCCGAGCTCGAGTTCGGCGTGGATGATCGAGGGGGAGTCATACAACGGCGGCACGATATGATTGCCGTCGGGTCCGATCACGGCGCTGCCGCCGCGCATTACCCATTGTGCGTCCGACCTGACCCGCTCGGGATGCGGCTCGAGCTCGCTCGGCAGAGAGGCGGCCCGCATGACTGAACAGGCGACGATCACGAACGTCCGGCCCTCGAAGGCGTAGTTGCGGCAGGCGATCTGGTTGAGCTCCGGCGCCGACGGCCAGGCGGCGACATGAATGTCTTCTCCACTTTCATGCAAGGCCTGCCGCGCGAGCGGCATCCAGTGCTCCCAGCAGATGAGGCCGCCCACTCTGGCATCCCGCGTGTCGACGGCACGCAGACCGTCGGCATCCCCAACGCCCCACAGCATCCGTTCACTGTGTGTGGGCCAGAGCTTGCGGTGGTGGTTGAGCAGCACTCCGTCCGGTCCGTAGGTGAGGAGACTGTTGTAGAGGGTTCCCCGGCCTGGTCCGGTTGAAACGCGTTCGCTGACACCGATGACGAGGGTCACTTCGAGATCGCCGGCGAGCCTTGAGAGCGCCTGGCCGCCATCTCCGCGCACGTCGACGCACGCATCAGCATAACGTGCGTAGAGCCGCTTCATCGGCTCATGGTCCCAGAGGGTGACGTCGCGGCAGATGTCGAGCCAGACCGGATAACCGGGGATCCACGTCTCGGGGAAGGCGATGAGGCGGGCGCCGCCGGACGCGGCTTCCATGGCCAGTTGCGCGGTGGCGGCGGCTGCATTCTCGAATGAGGTGGCCTCGCCCTGAACGACAGCTACGTGGATCGTCTTCAAAATCCCGGGCTCTCCTCATGAAAAGCGGCGCGATCGCCGTCGAACAGGTGCCGCCTAACGAAGGAGGGAGCGCGCAATGGTCTGCAGTTGCATGTTCGATGTTCCCTCGTAGATCGTTCCGATCTTGGCATCCCGGTAGAACTTCTCGACGGGGAAGTCCTTTGTGTAGCCATAGCCGCCGAAGAGCTCGACGCAGAGCGACGTTACGCGCTCGCAGACCTGCGACGAAAAGAGCTTGGCCATGGCGCCGGATCTGACGACATCGCCGCCGGCGTCGCGGATTCGAGCTGCGTTGTAGACCATGAGGCGGGCCGCTTCGAGTTCGGTGGCTGCCTGGGCGAGCTGGAATCGAACTGCCTGGAAGTGGGCCAGTGGCTGACCGAACTGCTGGCGCTCCTGCACGTAGACGAGCGTGGCGTCGAGCGCGCCCGCGGCGACGCCGATCATCTGGGCGCCGATACCAATGCGACCGCCATTGAGCGTATCGATGGCTATGCGGTAACCCTTGCCGATCTCGCCGAGCAGGTTGGCCGCTGGTACTTCGCAATCTTCGAGGATCAGCTCAACGGTCGACGAGGCGCGGATGCCGAGCTTGTCCTCCTTTTTGCCGACCGCGAACCCCGGGAAGGAGCGCTCGACGATGAAGGCGGTGATACCATGATAGCCGGCCGAGGGGTCGACGGTGGCGAAGACAACGAAGATGTCGGCCTCCCCACCGTTGGTGATCCACATCTTGCGCCCGTTGAGGCGCCAGCTTTCGCCGAGCTGCACTGCGCGTGTTGTCAGACCGAATGCATCCGAGCCGGCCCCCGGCTCCGAGAGGGCGTAGGCACCAACCGTTCCGTCCGTAAGGCGTGGCAGGTACGCAGCCTTCTGTGCCTCGGTGCCGTAGGTGCGGATCGGATAGTTGACGAGGGTGTTCTGGACGTCGACGAGGATGGCTGCCGAGGCGTCTGCTGTGCTGATGGCCTCGACGGCGAGGGCTACCATCATCATCGAGCCCCCTGCGCCGCCGAACGACTCCTCGACCTCGATTCCCATGAGTCCGAGAGCGAACGCCTCCTGCACGAGGATTGTGTCGAGCTTTCCCGCTCTTTCCATCTCTCCGACACGCGGCTTTACCTCACGATCGGCGAAGTCGCGAACCGCGTTCTGGAAAAGCGTTTCGTCGTCGGTGAGGGTGGTGAGGGGTGAGGGATTGGCGTTGGTCATTTCTTGCAGAGGAGCGGGAGAATGATGAGAAGAGGACGAGGATGAAGACGATGAGGGCGAGGATGAAGACGATGAGGATGAGGAGGATGATGAAGATGAGGAGGACGAGGAGGATGAGGAGGATGGAGAGGAGGACGCCGGGACGCGTCTCGCCTCAATCGAGACGGGTCAACAGCGGCCCAATTCTGCTCCTGTTGTCTCCAGCCGATCCCGACGGTGCCCAATAATCACGAGGCAAAGACATCCAGCGCCAGCGCCACCTTGCCGAACGGGGCTGATACCTGTGCGCCCTGCACAGTACCGCGTACCCGCTCCAGCATTTCCCTGGCGATCGCAATGCCCTCGGCAACGGCGTGCTCGCGCGACTTTTCGTTGGCGGTGCGCATGCGCGTGATGACGGCGTCGGGGACGACGACGCCCGGCACCTCGTTGGCCAGGAATTCGGCGTTGCGGACCGATACGAGCGGCCAGATGCCGGCGATGATGGGGATGCTGTTGCCATCGACCTCGGCGAGGAACTTCTCCAGTTGTGCCACATCAAACACGGGCTGCGTGATCGCGAACTCGGCGCCGGCTTCGATCTTCCATGCAAACCGTCGCCTTTCGAGCGCGGGATCGATGGCGGCGGGGTTCACGCCGACGCCGATCGCGTAGCGGGTCGGCGCGCCGATGGCGTTGCCTCCCGGATCGAGACCGTGATTGAGGTTGCGAACAAGATTCGTGAGTCCGATCGAATCGATGTCAAAGACGGCGGTTGCGTCGGGGTAGGGACCCATCTTTGGCGGGTCGCCGGTGACAAGGAGGATATTGCGCAACCCGAGGGCGGCAGCGCCGAGGAGGTCGCTGAGCATTCCGAGGAGGTTGCGGTCGCGGCAGGCGTAGTGGCAGACGGTTTCGATGCCGACCTGCTGTTCGAGGAGCAGCGACGTCATCATTGCACCCATCCGGCTCTGGGCGCGGGGGCCGTCGGGAACGTTGACGGCGTCAACGCTTGCAGCCTTGAGTTTGTGCACATCGGCGAGCATCCGGCTGGCGTCGACGCCGCGCGGGGGGACGATCTCGACGGACGTGACCCAGGTTCCGGCGGCGATCCTTGAGGCGAGCCGGGAGCGTTCCGCGAAGGGCACGGCGGGAACGCCGGCTGCCTTGTGGGCGGCGGTTACGGTTGCCGGGTCCGGGCTTTCTCCCCGGTCGCGGGTGACGGTGATGAGAGCGTGGGTGCCGAGCCGTGGCACGAGGGGGCGGATACCCTCAACCATGGCGCGGATGTGGTCGGGGGTTGTCCCGCAGCAGCCGCCGATGACTCTGGCTCCGGCCTGGATGAGGTGCCGGGCGTAAGTGGCCATGTATTCCGGGCTCGCCATGTACATGTGGCGCCCGCCGACTTCGCGCGGCATGCCCGCGTTAGGCATCGCACTCAGCCGG
The DNA here is from genome assembly GCA_052389935.1 of Gemmatimonadota bacterium. GTDB lineage: Bacteria > Gemmatimonadota > Gemmatimonadetes > Gemmatimonadales > Gemmatimonadaceae > JBQTHK01. Next base: position 12,805 of record JBQTHK010000072.1, read on the forward strand.
AGCGAGGTCACAGTGACCATCCGCTCGATCGCCTCGAGGATGATCTGCGGCCCGACGGAACAATTGAGTCCGATGACATCGGCCCCGAGTGCTTCGAGGGTAAGGGCCACATCGGTGACCGCAGTGCCAAAGGGGGTCAGGCCGTCGATGCCGATCGTCATCTGGGCGATGACCGGCACGTCCGGTGCGACCGAGCGCGCGGCGGCAATCGCCTGCGCCATCTCATCGAGGTCGCTCATCGTCTCGATGATGAAACAATCGGCTCCGCCTTCGGCGAGTGCGCTCATCTGCTCGGCGAAGAGCTGCCGGGCTTCGTCGCGGGCGGTCGGTCCGTAAGGTTCGAGTCTCACACCGAGGGGGCCAACCGCGCCCGCAACCAGTCGGTTGTCTCCCGCCGCTTCGCGGGCGATCGTGGCGGCGGCGCGATTGATCGCGGCCACCTCCCGTTCGAGCCCGAACTGCGACAGCTTGAGCCGATTGGCGCCGAAGCTGTTGGTCTCGATGGCGTCGGCTCCGGCCGCGGCGTAGGCGGAGTGGACCTCGCGCACCAGATCCGGCGCGCGGAGGTTCAGCTCATCGTAGCACTGGTTGATGAAAACCCCGCGCGAATAGAGCATCGTGCCCATGGCGCCGTCGAACATGACGACCGCTTCGGGGTCGAGAAGGCGCGAGACGAGGTGACGGCGGTTCATTCCGCAGCTGCTGCCCGGGAGGCACCTTCCCCGCGGACGGCGTAGTACTTCGCTTCGGGGTGATGAACTATCATCGCCGCCGTCGACTGCTCGGGGACGATCTGGAAGGCGGTCGTGAGCTCCATTCCCAAAGCGTCAGCAGCGGGGAGGAGCCTGAAGACGACGGCGTGATCGTCGAGGTCGGGACAGGCGCCATAACCCCACGAGTAGCGCTTTCCCGCGGCCGCAGGTACGCCGAGCTCCGACCTGATACGGCGATGCAACCATTCGGCCGTAGCCTCGGCCGCTTCGACGGCGAGGCCGTGTACGTAATAGGCCTCGCTGTATTCGGATCGTGCCTGTATCTCTTCGAACCGGCGCGTTGCCTCGCGACCGACGGTTACCACCTGGAGGCCGAGTACATCCACGTCGCCGGAGTCGGAGGAGCGGAAATAGTCGGCAAGGCAGAGGCGATCGCGGCCGTCCTGGCGCGGGAATGACAGCCGCGCGATCTCGCGCAGCGAACCTCCGTCAGCAGCGTAGGCCGCGGGATCGTAAACGACGAGGTTGTTTGCTTCGGACTGGACGGGGAAATAACCGTAGACGGCCTGAGGTCGGAGCCAACCTTCTGACAGGGCGTCGGCGCGGAGGCGCCGCAGCGCTGGTTCGAACTCGTCGGCGACGGTGCGCTCCCAGTCGGGACCCGAGCCGCGGCCTCCCCACTGAAGCCGGAAAAGTTCGTTGAGGTCGAGGAGGTCGAGTACCTCACTCAGGGGGATCTCGCGGAGAACACGCGCGCCGAAGAAAGGCGCGGGGGGGATCGGGTTGTCGCGGCTGACTGCGCTGCGTTCACCACCAGCTACGCCGCCCCGGTCCTCCTTGCCCATCGCGCTGTGGAGGAAGACGTCATTTCGCGCCTCGTCGAGCAGTTCCCGGGTGAACGCCGGGCGCTGCTCCGGGTCCTGCAGCCGATTCATGGTGTCGAGACCCTCAAAAGCGTCCTTGCAGTAATAGACGCCGGGGGCGTAGTGGCGTTCGCCCTCCACGAACAGGGCGCGCCGGCCGAATCGGCGGTTGATTGCCGCGCCGCCGATGAGGACGGGGATGGAGAGTGCCCGCCGGTCGAGCTCCTGCACACACAGTGGCATCTGCTTCGATGTGCTGACGAGGAGCGCCGAGAGTCCGATGGCGTCGGCTCCCACCTCGACCGCCTTCTCGATGATGGTGTTGACCGGGACCTGCTTGCCAAGGTCGAACACCGTGTACCCGTTGTTCGCGAGGATGGTGTTGACGAGCGACTTGCCGATGTCGTGGACGTCGCCGTAGACGGTGGCGAGGACAACGCGGCCCTTGGTAAAGCCTTCGGAGCGTTCGAGGAATTCCTCAAGGTGGCGGACGGCCTTCTTCATCACTTCTGCCGACTGGAGCACGAAGGGGAGAATCAGCTCGCCGGCACCGAACTTGTCCCCGACCTCCTTCATCGCCGGCAGCAGTACCTCGTTGAGGACGCGCACCGGCTGTTCGCGGACGCCGGCCGCATCGAGCGCGGCTTCGATCCCTTCCTTCTTGCGGTGGACGATCATCCAGTGGACGCGCTGATCTGGCTGCATTCCCTCGGTGGGGTCGGCGCGGCCGCTGTCTGCACCTTCGCCGGCCGCGGCAGCTCCGCCCGCGGACGCGGCGATGAAGCGAGTCAGGGCGTCGGGCCGACGGTTGAACACCAGGTCGTCGGCCAGCTCACGTTCGGCCGCCGAGATCTCGGCGTACGGCGTGACGTGCGCGGGATTCACGATCGCGGCGTCGAGGCCCGCCTCCACGCAGTGGTGCAGGAATACCGAGTTGAGGACGGCTCTCGCTTCGGGATCAAGACCGAAGCTCACATTGGAGACACCGAGGATGGTGAGTACACCCGGCAATTCACGCTTGATGAGCCGGATGCCCTCGATCGTCTCGCGGGCGGAATCGATCCACTCGGTGTCACCGGTGGCGAGGGTGAAGGTGAGGGCGTCAAAGATGAGATCGTGTGGTGAAAGGCCGAACTCCCCGACGACGATATCGTGGATCGCTCGCGCAACTTCGAGTTTGCGTTCGCGCGTCCTGGCCATCCCCACCTCATCGATGCAGAGGGCGACAAGGGCGGCCCCGTGTTCGACCGCGAGGGGAACCACCGAGTCGATGCGCTGCCGTCCGTTCTCCATGTTTATGGAGTTGATGATCGCCCGGCCGGGAATGTGTTCCAGAGCGGCCTTGATGACAGACGCCTCGGTCGAATCGACCATGATCGGCTGTTCGACGCTCATCGACAGCAGCTTGACCACCGTTGCCATCTGTACGGCTTCGTCGGCGCGTTCGGTGAGGGCGACGCAGACATCGAGGACGTGTGCCCCGGACTCGCCCTGCTCGCGGGCAACATCGAGTATGCCGTCGTAATCGTCGGCGAGGAGGAGGCGCTTGATACGGCGCGAACCCTGCGAGTTGACGCGCTCGCCAACGAGGAGTGGAGGCGGGTCCTGGTGCAGGGTAATGGCGCGCATCGCGCTCGAAGCGCGGGCCACGGCAAGGCGGCGCGAGGGTGGCGGAGCACTCCGGCCGGCACTGCGAACGCCGAGGGCGTCGACGGCCCGGTTTAGTGCAAGGAGATGGTCGGGTGTTGTGCCGCAACAGCCGCCAACGATGCGAACGCCAAGATCCTTCACGAACCCGGCCAGCATCTCCGCCATCGGCGCAGGTTCCAGCGGGTAGACAGCCTCGCCGGTCCCCGTGTTTATCGGCAGTCCGGCGTTTGGGATCACCGACAACGGTCGCGTAGCGTGCTGGGTGAGATACCGCACCGGGTCGCGCATATGCTCCGGACCGGTGGAGCAGTTGAGGCCGATGACATCGATGCGCAGTGCTTCGAGCGTCGTCAGAGCACTCGCGACGTCGGTCCCGAGGAGCATCCGACCGCTTGTGTCCAGTGTCACCTGGACCTGAATCGGGACGGAGACACCGGACTCGATGAAGTAGCGGCGGATTCCGCTGACTGCCGCCTTGACCTCGAGGATGTCCTGCGCCGTCTCGACCAGCAGGAGATCGATTCCACCCTCGACCAGCGCCCGGGCCTGGGCCCGGTAGTCTTCCGCAAGTTCGTTCCATGTGACCCTGGACAGCGCCGGATCGCTGCTGGACGGCAACATACCCGTGGGTCCCATCGAGCCCGCGACGAACAGAGGACGTGATGCGGTCTGATGGAGATCGCAGGCCTCGCGCGCGAGACGCGCCGCGGCGCGGTTGATGTCGTCCACCTTGTCCAGCAGCCCCCATTCGGCGAGTCGGCGCGGCGTGGACTGGAAGGTGCACGTCTCGACAACGTCGCAGCCTACCGCGAGAAATGACTCGTGGATGCCGCGGATAACGTCGGGGCGGGTCAGGACGAGGTGGTCGTTGCAGCCCTCGAGGCCCGGGCCACCGAAGTCTGCGGCGCTGAGGTTTAAGCGCTGGATGCTGGTGCCCATGGCCCCGTCGTAGACGAGGACGCCGCGGGCGAGTGCGTCGAGGTAGCGCGAGGGTGAAACCGCGGCCGGAACAGGCTGCTGGATCGAGACGGTCAAGACACCTCTACAAAAGAGAAAGCCCGGCGGGTGAGCGCCAGGGCCGGCGCTTTAGCGTTTATTTAACGTGGCCGCAAGTTGCCTTAAATCGCCACAAGGGATGTACCTCACCGCCGCAACCGCACTGGGGAAATCTGATCAACCGGACTGGTCGCGTGCAAGCGTCGCATGAGGCCCACGGGCCAGACGAACGACCTCGGCTGCGGTCACTCCGTCCACCTCGACGATCTTGTAGCGCGACGTAACGCCACTGACGAACCGGACGGCAGAGCGCGGCACACCTAACGACCTGGCGAGGAGGTCGATCACAGCGGCATTGGCCGCGCCCCCCGACGGTGGCGCCTGCACCCGCACCCGCAGCCCGGCTCCATGAACGCCTGCTACCTCCGTGTACGCCGCCCGCGGCTGCACCCGTACGGCAAACCTCGTTGCCCCGCCAACAACCCTCGGAACGAAGCCGGTCACAGGAGACCGAGGATCAGTCGCTCGAGCACAATCAGCAGGACCCAGGCTACCAGTGGCGTGACATCAATCATCCCCAGCGGTGGAATCACTCGGCGCAGCGGTGCAATGAGCGGTTCGGTCAGAACAAAGGCCCACCGAACCCAAACTGACCACTGCGACACTCTGATCCAGGATGAAACGACACGAACAATGAGCGCAAGTTGCAGAATGCCGACGACCCAGCTGATGACGAGTTGAGCGATTCCAGCCGGACCCCGATCCGCCATGAACGACGCCATCACAACCTGGTTACGGATAAAGCCGAGGAGGGTGAGGACGAGGATGCCGATGATGACGACTGCGCCGAGTGCCCACAGCGGCGCACTCGAAGGCAGCCCGCCGGCTCGAACGACTGATCTTTCGATTGGCGCGATCAGTGGATCGACGGACCGCCTCGCGAAACGCGCCGCGGGCCCGAACGGGTTCACCCGTCTCGTCCGCACCAGCCAGTCGACGAGACAGACTACAGCGGCCACGGCCGCGACCACGAAGAAAGCGGGCCGCAGGACAGCCAGCATCACATCAATTACAGAAAGCATCCAGAGTGGCCGCGAGGCCTCGGAAGACGGCGGTCATTCGCCGGCAATATCACTTTCAAGGAGATTGGAGTCCACGAGGAACTTGGCGGCCCAGTTGGGCAGGGCCCAGGTCATATACCCGCCATCCACGGGGAGCGAGCCCTTGACACCTCCGACCATCCCCGGATCGCCACTCCATCTGATGGTACGGCGCACAAAGGAATTCGCACGCCGACCCGCATCGAGAAAGCGCTGATCACCGGTTGCCTTGTAGAGCATGAGCCAGCAGTGCGCGATCTGGACGCTTCCGGTAAGGCAAACCCACGGAACGGCGCCGCGCCAGTTCCGGTCGATACGCCCGGGGAGCCGGCCGTCGGGACCGAGGGCGGCGATCGCTCCACGACCGGCGCGCTCGGCCGCGTCGAGGAGCTGCACGTCACCGGTAAAACGCCATGCCTCCAGGATTCCGCGAAGGGCGTAGCCGATCGCATGCGTAAGTGGCCGGTCGTTGTCATCAAGACAGTTGCCTTCGAACCACCCGTTAGGCAGCTGGCGCCGCAACGCCCACTCTACCTGACTGTTGGCGGCGTCGAGCCACGATGCCTGGGCCTGAACGCGCAATGCCTCGTACAAGCCCCACGAAACGTGTGTCTCGTAGGTCTTGTCACCGCCGCCGGCGAACGGCGTGCGAAAGCGGCGCCAGCAGCCGTCGGCGTCCTGCGTCGTCGCGAGCCACTGCGCCGCACGCTCCATCGCCACTGCGTAGCGCACATCTTCGCGAGCGCCGGCGGCAAGGCCGAGCAGAATCTGCCCGGTATTGAAGGTCACCGGCACCACGGGGGTGGCTCCGATCACTCCACCCTGAAAACCGCCATCCCCGAGCTGAATCGAGACCAGCCAGTCGAGCATCCTGAGCGCCCGCTGCCGCAGCTCGGCGCGTCCGAAACGGGTAGCGCAATCGAGCATCGTCGGCACGATGTAACCTGTTGTCTCCGGATAGGAAGGAGTCCAGCCGCCGAGCACCGAAAACGAATGCGCAACGCCCCCATCAGAAGTCAGAGAGTTGTCCTGGGCCGCCTGCAGCCATGCCAGGGCACCCTCGATCGCACGCGAAGGCCCCGGATCAGGCTCCAGTGGACGGGTCCGGTCGCGGCTGCGCTCCTCGCGTGCGAGGGGTGAGAGTCTTATCTCGCTCAGTACGCGCCGGCCGATAGCCTTCAGCGGCATTGCATCGGAGTTGTAGTAGTCATGTGGGAAGAGGACTCATCCGACGGGACAGAAACCAGCCGGCAATAGCGCCGGCAAATATGCCTGCCCACTCGACAGCCGACAGCGGGTCAAACGCAGCGCGGCCCGCGATCGTCGCGGCCGCAACTCCCAGGAGCCCAGTGGCCAGAAGCACGGCAAGCGGGCCAAATCGGGAAGAGAAGAAGGCGGCGGGGGTGGAGAGCGCCATCATCCAGAGTCCGTTGACGAGCATGTACAGGGCCGGCAGAGGTCTGTCGAAGGGGAGTAGAAATGTCCAGCCGAGGGCTACGCTGAAGGGAATCGTGTCAGCGGTGATGCCGCTGGCACTTTCGACGCTGGCGCTCCAGCCCCTGGCATCGAGCCTGGCGGAGATATTCGCCTCCCCTGACCCGCTCGCCGTGCCTAACGCATCGCTCAGGGCAACGTATGGCTGGCGCAGCATCCAGCGTCCGGACTCCAGACGCGACCGAAAAACGAGATCGTTTCCATTCTGGCCGACAAGGACTGCTTCCTGGCCACTCCGGACGAGGCGTGCGATAGCCGAGAGGCGGTTGGTCGTGTAGTTGGTTGGGAGGGATACGCGCGCGAGAACCGTGATTTCACCACTTTCGAACGCGCTCCCGCCAGCGCTGTCCGGTGAAACGGGCACGAGAGGTCCATAGGCGACCTCAATACCGTTGACCACAAAGGAGTGGACAGTGCCCGGCCATGGTTCAAAGGAGCTGTTTTGCTGAGGAGCGATCTGACCGGTCAGGTTGCCGCCGAAAGCCGCCGGGGCGAGTAGTGGAACCGTCGCGGAAACAACGGACGTGGCCAACGTGAAGCTGACGCCGGCGAGGACCAGAGCGAGCCTGCGGCCCGGCCTGAGCAGATGCGCACGCGCACCGGCCAGCGCGATCCCGGCCGCGGCCCCGATGGCGTTGGCCATGATGTCGCCTGCGGATGCGTCGCGACCGGGCACGAGACGGAACTGTGCCAGTTCGACCGATACCGAGAGGAGAGCGGCACTAACGAAAGACTGCAGGGCGCTGAGTCCGGCGACTCGCAGGAGGAAGCCGAGGGGGAGGAAAAGCGCGATGTTCTGGATGAGGTCGAGGATGCCGAGCCCGCCGCAGGCGACACACCAGAATGGGAGGGGGCTGCGCACACCCCCGGCGGGGACCAGTGTCGCGGCCAGAATCAGTACAGTGGTGACAAGAGCAGGGGTGAAGGTCCGCCAGCCGGGTTTCACAGCGAGGTCAGTCATCCACGCCGTCGGAGGGACCTCTGCCGGTGAACCGGGCTGTGGCGCTACAGGCATCGGTCGTGGCCGCGGAGTCGCGTGAGGCTCGTACCGAGAAGAGGAAAGCCCGTTCGTCGAAACCTCGCAGGAGGTCGAAGTCCCGGCAGGCTTTCTGAACGAGACGAAAGCCTTCCCACCCGCGCGGGCCAACGACGGCTGCGGCCACGTGGGTCACGCCGCGGCCGCGGAGGTACGGACCGAGCGAGGTGCTGTCCTCCTTGAGTCCGCGATCCTGGTTGATGGTGAGCCGGTGTGAGTGGTAATAGAGGCCGCGCTCGTTAGGCCCGAAGAGCAGGCTGCGGGGCGGCGTTGAATCGCGCACGAAGTACGCGAGCCTGAGATAGGCGCGTTTGTCCCGGTCGAGGCAGTCGGTGTCGTTGGCCGGGTCCGATCGGTCGCACGCCGCCGCGATCCTGAGCTCGGCCGCGGCCCGGCGCGCCGGACCGATGGAGAGGGCGAGAGCCAGCGTGCCTAACGCGACCACTCTGAGGCGCGGCAACCAGCGATTGGCCAGCCAGGCCGTACCGGCGAACATTCCTGCCAGAATGAACGGCGCCACTGGATGTATGAATCGGCGGAGGAGGTAGACGTAGGTGATGAGAATCGCGCCATAAGCGCCGGCGACGAGCACTGCCTCCGGCCAGCGGCGGATCATCAGAACCAGCCCGGTGACCCCCGTCACCAGCAGTACCGCGAGCCAGATCGCATTATCGACGCTGGTGCCGGGGACCGTGAAGAACGCGAGTGCCCGCGGGATTCCCTCTGTCAAAAGGTAGGGCAGGCGCTCGATGACACGGTCAGCCAGAGTGGTGTGCTCAACGATCGCCTCGGTACGGAGGCCTACAACCGATGTGTAGAGGCGCCGGTCGGCCGCCTCGGGTGCAACCAGGGTCCAGACCATCCACCCGCCGACGACAGCAGCGATCGCACCCGTCGCCACTGCCGCCCGCCGATACTCCCTGCGAAGGAGGAGCACAAGAATGAGCGCGGGGAGTAACACGACCCCGGCCGTACGAGTCATCGCCGCGCCCAACAGCGCAAAAATGCCGATGTTCGAGAACTTCGCCGCATGTGGTCGAACCGTCAGCGCCCAGATGCCGAGAATCACAAGAAGCTTGAACAGCGGCTCTGAGGCCAGACGCTGGGCGTCGATAATCGAGGCCGGACCGATGGCATACACTGCGGCCGTGAGCAGGCCAACAGCCTCGCCGAATACGCGCCTCGTGGCGTCGAAGACAAGGACTATCGAAATAGCCGTACAGAGCGCGCCGAGAAAGAGCAGCCAGTCGATGTTGTCGCCGAAGGGAAGTCCGAAAATGGCGATGAACAGCGGAAAGCCGGGCGGGAAGCGGGCGTGGGTCGGCGCGGCCACATCCTGAAGCTCCCGGTAGTGGAAACTCCTGAGGTCCTGACCAAGAAGGAGGTACCCGACGTCGTCTTCTCCCCAGTTTACTCCCGGGATGCGGGTGAGCCAGACGAGGACAAGATGTCCGACCGCGATCGCAAGGATCGCCCAGAAGGCTCGGCGGGAAACGGCCGGGATGGTGCCTGTTGCGGACGGGTAAGGTTGCTCAGCCACGACTTGGTTGTCTATTCGCATTAATATGGACGACAGTGCAGCCCACCCCGCACCCAACTGACTCACTCGCCAACGACTTGGCGAGCGGAGCCCGGCAACCTGATTCGCCCGCGGAGCGGGCGACGGCTCCGGAGGCGGGTTCCACCAGGCTCGGACTGATCGTCGACTCCTTCGATCAGCCGCGGTGGATTGCCCGCGCCCTGGAGGAAGCGGTCAAGTCCGGTGTCGCGCGGATAACCCATGTTTTTGCTGCGCGATCCCATTTGGCAGGGAGATCGCCGAAATTCATCGACTCACCTCTGGCAAGAACCGGGCGACTGATACAGGACGTCTATTCCCGGATGGACAGATGGCGGCCGGAGGCCATGCTGGATCCGCTGGAGCGCACATCGATCCGGAAGCTGATATCCCGCGCCGCGCTGGTGGAAGGGGTCCCGGCCCCCGACCAACTGGCGGCACGCTGCGACGTCGTGCTATGGCTGATTCCACCCCCCAGGGAGCTCGATACGGGGAGTGTTCGACATCTCGAGTTCTCAACCGACAGCGGCGTGTCGCCTCGCGACGTCGGTTTCGCGAGCGTCGTCTCGGGACGAGCCACGTGCTGTGTTGGTATTCGCGAAATCAGCGATCCCACGATGGTTTCGGCCGCGGTGTCGGGAGTGCATCCCTACTCAGCCCGGAGAACGGCACAAAATGCGCTCTGGTCGGCAGTGCCAACCCTGGCGCGGGCGCTTCAGACGAGTGCACCAGCAGCAAACACAATCGATGCGCCGACCATAAACGGGAGCAAGCGATCACGAGGGGCACTCGCACTGGCCCGACGCTACCTGCGCTTCAGAGTTGATCAGGCCCGATATGACGAACAATGGGCACTGGCCTTCAGGCGCGATCCGGTGACGACATCACCTTTGGCGCTCTTTGATGGAGGGCCGGTGGTAAGTGAGATATTGCCACCGCCGGATCGCTTCTGGGCGGACCCGTTCGTAATGAACCGGGATGGTGTCGACTGGGTCTTCTTCGAGGAGCTTTTGCACGAGCGGGGTCTGGGCCGCATCCTGGTCGCGCCACTAGGAGAGAGCGGATTCGCTGCGGAGCCTGTAACCGTGCTCGAGCGTCCCTTCCACCTGTCATATCCCTTTGTTCTCGAACATGAGGGAGCGGTCCTGATGATTCCGGAAATGGCGTTGGAAGGACGGGTCGAGATTTTCAGGGCCACCCGGTTTCCCTGGGAATGGGAGCAGGCTGCTGTGATTCTGGAAGGCGAGATGCTGGTCGATTCGACGCTGGCAAGGATCGGCGACAGGTGGTGGCTGTTCGCGACAATGGCGGACCAGTGCTCTGACCCGTCAGCGAACCTCCACCTGTTCCATGCTTCGAGCCCTTACGGGCCATGGGAGCCGCATCGGCACAACCCGGTCAGGACCGACGTCCGTTCATCGCGGCCGGCGGGGGCGCTCTTCGAATATGAGGGGTCCTGGTACCGTCCCGCCCAGGACTGTTCGATCAGGTACGGTTACGCCGTTCAGTTGCAGAAGATCATCAGGCTTGATGAGGAAGCATACGAGGAGGTTCCCGTTTCGCGCCTGAACCCGACGTGGCGCAAGGGTCTTGTAGGGACGCACACGGTGAACCGAAGTGGAGGGCTGACGGTAATCGACCTCCAGCGCCGACTCCCCCGGGAACGGGACAAGTGATGCCCGTGCGACCGGGCTGCCGGCTGCTGCCCACGGTCGATCCGGAGGTGGCCCGGGTGGAGGCCGAGCTCGACGCCCGATCATTCGCGATTCCACTGCAGTCGAGGGTTGCGTGGGCGCGCGCAGTGCCGGCTGCGGTCAATCTCACCGCGATTGCAACCGACCACGAGGGCTCGGCGGCCGCCATGCTGGCTCTGTCCGCAACCGGCACGAGGGCGCTGCCGCTGCACCGGGTGGCGAGACTGGAGACGATCACCGAGGCGTACGCAACTGATGCCGGAGCCCAGCTCCTGAGGGCGATCACCGACCGACTCGAGGGCGAGTCAAGGATCCTGCGAGTAACAGCGGAGGTGGAGTGCGCCGACGTTGAGGCGAGGAGCTTCATTGCCGGAACGCTGGCACGACTCGGGTATGCCCGCGTCCGCGCCGAGAGGTCGGCGGAGCGGACGATTGCTCTCGATCTGGGGAGGGAAGAAAAGGAGATCCTTGCCGGATTCAGGACGTCACACCGTCAGAACATCAGGAACATCGGCAAGTTCGACCTGCAGCTGGAAGTCGTGCGCGATGCCGCGTACAGCGCGAGGATGAACGAGCTGCTGTCGGCGACGATGGCCCGGACGGGCGGAGCTTCGAGTGACCGCGACTGGGGGCCGATCATGAAGATGGGCGACGCGATACCTCATCGCTCACGGCTGGTCGGCGTCTTTCAGGGAGCTGACCGCGGTCCCCCGGCGCTCCTCGGCTTTGCCTGGGGGATGCACCACGGTGGGCGGGCCGAATATTCGACCGGAGCGTCAACGCGTGTTGCGGGCAATCCGCCGTTGTTGCACGCGGTGCTCTGGGACCTGATCACGTGGGCCCGCCGGGAAGGTGCTGCCTGGTTCGACTTCGGTGGGGTGACCCCGGGCGGTCCCGACAGCGATGACCCGTTAGGCAGGATTTCGTTTTTCAAGCGCGGCTTCAGCCGCGAGGAAATAGAGTTCGGCCAGGAGTGGGTTCTGTCGCCGCGTCCGTGGAAGGATCGGCTGGCGCGGACAGCGACCGAAGTGGCGAGGAGGCTGAGGAACCGGGGACGGGTCGCTGCCCAGGCACCGGTTCCCTCGGTACCCGAAGTCAGCCCGGAGAAGGAGCCGGAGCCAGCGCGCTGAGAAGGTCGAAAAGGCGCTCGGCCTGCCGCCCCCGGTCGAAGCGCCCGTCGGAGTTGACCGCCACCGGTCGTTCGCCCCTGACAAATGCCTGATAACATCTGACGATGGTGGCGGCGATCCCATCAACATCGGCCGGATCGTGCACAAAAGCGCGGCTGCCTGCGAGCAGCATGGCTGTCGCCGAGTGCGGGGGGGCAAGGGCCAGCAGCCACGAGGAGGCCTGGACGTATTCGAACGTCTTGCCGGGAATGCAGTGGTGTTCGTTCTGCGGGAGGAGTACCAGCATCGGCGCCCGGCTCATCGCCGCCAGTGCTTCGCGCCGCGGAACCATCCCCTCGGCGCCGAAGCGGTCGGCGATCCCTGCCGCGTCCGCGATCTCGGCCAGGGGAGTGCCCTCGTACGAAGTGCTGCCGAGGAAGTGGACACGCAGCCGGTCGGGAGGTGCGTCGAGTTCACGCGCAGCGCGCCCCACAGCGCGAAACAACGTAGCTGGATTGCGGCCGTCGTAAAGGCCGCCACCCTGGAAGATGACGAAGCCTTCCCCGGTTGCGGCTGCGGCTGGCTGGCCACCGACGTCGGGATCGGCCCCGTTCATGATCGTCACCGCCCTGTCAGCTACAGAAGGAAAGCGACGAATGAGGGTCGCGGTCGCCGGGGCGGTGTTGGCGACCACAAGACTCGCAGCCGCAATGCAGTCGGCTTCGTAGCGGCGCGAAATCCGGAGCCATGTTTCGCTCTTGAGGTCCGCGGGCGCATCGTGGACGTCGATGGCCCACGGGTCGCGAAAGTCGAGGACGAGCGGCAGGCCGCGGCTGACGGCGATCTGGCGCGCGGCCTCGTGCGCCATCTGCGGCGGCCCCGAGCTGACGACGACGTCGTAACTCCTCTCCCTGGCCAGTGCGATGCCGATTCGTGCCGCCTCATCGGCCCACCACTTCCAGCGCGCATGGTCGATGCGAGCGAGCTGGGCTCGGCGCATCGCCCGCAGGGGGCCCCGCCAGTCGACTCCGTCCTCCCGGCCTGCCGTTGCAGCCGGAGCGCGCCGGGGAGCGGGGGCGCCGGCAGCCGGCACACGATCAACGGCGCTGCCCGCGCTGACGTTGCGCGGGGCTGCGATCCTTCTGATGCTACGCTCGAACGTGAGCCAGGGATGCGCGGGTAAGCGGACGCCAAAAAGCCGAGTGCCGGCGGGGAGCGACGTTACCCTCGAGTCATCGCGAACCGCCGCGTCATCCGGGTCCATCATGATCACGTCGGCTTCCCAGCCTCGCCCTGCACCGTGGGCGATCAGCTTTTCCCAGCGCAGGGCCCCGATGCTCGAATCGGGCGGAAAGCTGTAACTGACGAGAAGCAGACGCCGCGTTGCTCCGGCCGAGGGCGCCGCAAAGAAAGGTCTCACAACCAGCGCCGGCACCAGTTGTCGAGAATCAGAATTTCCCACGCACGACGCGCCGAGCGCAGGTCACCGGACCGCGCCCTGTCGAGGTAGCTCCGGAGCGCATCGACGTTGATCCAGTTTTCCAGTGCCGGGTGAACAGAGGAAACGCGCTCCCGGGCCCAGTCGGCGAGTTGCCCCTTTTCCCCGAGCCAGCTGAGTGTCGGCGTGGGGAACCCCTGCTTGGGTCGGTTGATGATACGCTCGGGGAGGCGCCTGCGGGCGAAGTGGCGCAGGATGCGTTTGGATGCCCAGCCGTCGCGCGCCGATCCGACACGCCACTCCAGCGGCAATCGTTGCGCCCACTCGATGAAGGGGTGAGTCAGGAAGGGAACGCGCAGCTCGATGGAACTGGCCATCGTCATCTTGTCTGCCTTCATCAGCAGATCCTCAACGAGCCAGTCATGACACCAGACGTGCTGCAATTTGTCGAGCGCCTCATCCGAGTTGCACCCGTCATACCAGGTGCGAACGACATCGTCGGTCGACCTCATGCCGCCCGAGCCGCGCCAGAGGGCAGCCTTTTCGGCGGGCGGGAAGGGGGTGCTCAGGAACCGTGGTTGGGCGCGGAGGAAGCCCGCCCATCCCTCGATTCCCATGTTGCGCAGCATGCGCCGGCGTGGTTCGCGGAAAAAGGGAGCCGCCATCGAGAAGAGAGGGCGTGGTACCCGACGCAGGTAACGCCGCATCCGTTCGTAACCCCGTACGACACTGTCGAAGTCGTAGCCCGCAAGGATCTCATCGCTGCCTTCACCGGAGACGACCACCTTGACGTGGCCGCTGGCCAGACGGGACACATAATGCAACGGCACACTGGCCAGATCGGCCAGCGGCTCATCGGCATACCACGCGAAGTCGGAGAGGAACTCGACAAACTCACCAGAGCCTATCTCGATTTCATGGTGTTCGGCGCCGATGGCGCTCGCGACCTCGCGGGCGTATTCGAGTTCGTTCCATGGCCGCCCGTCGCGAAAGCCGATGCTGAAGGTGCGGATGTCGCGGTGCCCCATCTCGGCCAGCGCCGCGAGCACACAGCTTGAGTCGAGGCCACCGGACAGCAATACGCCGACCGGAACATCGGAATTGCGGAAATGGTTCTCCACCGCACGCATGAACGCGTGCTCGAACTCGCGCTCGTAGTTCCGGCCCGGATCGGCGTCCTCGGCGCAGAAGTTCCATGACCAGTAACGGCTGATGCGTTTCGACCCGGTCGCGATGTTCCAGCTCAGGTAGTGGGCAGGGGGAAGTTTGTGAATGCCTTCCCAGATCGTCGAGGGCGACGGAACGTAACGGAGTGACAGGTAATCCCAGACGGACTGCTCATGCACCGGAGGCCGGCCCGGCATCCCGGCGAGGACAGCCTTGATCTCGCTGCCAAACCATAGTCTGCCGGCGGACTCGTGGTAATAGAGCGGCTTGATTCCCACCCTGTCCCGCACCAGGTGAACCTCCCCGGAACGGCTGTCGACAAGACAGATGCCGAACATCCCCTCGAGCTCGCGGAGGGCTGTGAGCCCACCCTCGCGGTAGAGCTGCAGGATGACTTCGGTATCGGATCGCGTGCGGAAGGACATGCCCCGGCTGCGCAATCGGGCCCTGATCTCGTCGTGATTGTAAATCTCGCCGTTGAACACGATCACGACCCCGTCGTCGGAGACGATCGGCTGCTGCCCACCTTCGACATCAATGATGCTCAGTCTCCGCATCCCGACCGCGGCGCGCGGCATCGCCCACACCCCCGAACCATCGGGGCCGCGGTGGGTGATGGTGGCGTTCATCTTCTCGACGAGACTCGACCCTTCAGCGGGTGAGTCCACGCCAAGAACCCCTGCTATTCCGCACATAGAAGTCGAATCCGGATCATCAGGCCTGTCCGCGAGCCGCGCGCAAGGCGCGCACCACTCCCAGCGCCCGCTCACGATGGAAGAGCATCAGCGACGCAGCGTAGGCCGCCGTACCAGCAGCGACGTCGATCGTCAGGTGCACAGGTCGCGCCACTGCGTCCGGAGTCAGCCATCGCGCACCAAAAACTGCTGCGGTCATGATGACCGTAGCCGTCACCGGGGCGGCGAGTGAGGCGAGATAGTCTCGCGCCGGCAACTCCAGCCGGCGAAAAACTGCGCGAGCCATCCGCAATTCCTGCGTGAATGGCTGGATGAGAATCCACACCGCCGCGACGCCGCCCACGCCCCACCTCGTCCCGATCACAAAGGCGACCGGCAGCAGAATTGCCCCCGCGAGATTGATCCGCATCGTCGTTGCGGTTTCGCCGGTGACCGCGAGGAACTGCGGCAGGATCGAGGCTACAGACCTGAAGCCGATGGACGCCGCAAGGAACATCAAGGGAACGATCGCCGGCTCCCACTGCGGACCGAGAGCAATCAGGACCACATCCTCGGCGACGATGGCAAGGCCGATCGCCGCGGGGAGTACCAGCAGAGCCAGAGCCTCCGTGATGCGCAGGAGGTAACGACGGAGCGATGCGAGGTCGTGTTGAGCAGCCGAGAGAATCGACGGCGTGACCCGACTGACCATGCTGGTGATCTTCTCGACCGGTCCGCTGGCGAGGTCCCAGGCAAACCGATAAGCACCCACAGCTTCGCGTCCAAGAATCTTGCCGACCACGAAGAAGTCGGCGTTCTGGTAAACGTACCACCCGACTCTGCCGATTATCGTCTCACGCGAGAAGCGGACGGCGGGAGCGAGAGCGGTCCAGTCCGGGCGTCTCAAGGGGAGGCGGACCAGGCGGAGAATCCCAAGCGTTGAAAGTGCGGCGCCGAGTACCGCGCTGATAACGAGGGTCCAGTAGCGGAAACCGAGAGTCGCAAAGAGCACGGCTGCGCCGGATACGAGAACCGCCTGCACGATGTCGTTGATTGCAAGGTCGCGGAACCTCAGCTCCCGCTGGAGGATCGCCTGCGGTGTGATCCTGAAGCCCGTGATGAGGAAGATCGTCGCCAGCGCGACGACGACAACGGTCAGCGAAGGCTCGTCGAAGAACCACGAGAGAACCGGGGCGAGGGCGCAGGAGACGACAAATCCGGCGACACCGAACAACACCGCCACTGTGTTCATCTGCGACAGTTGTTCCCGGCTCAGATCGCGCAGGGCGACAACGGCTGATCCGATGCCGAATTCGGAGAGCATGGTCACGAGGCCGAGATAGGCCGTCGCGAGGCCGACAATACCGTAGTCGGAAAGGGAGAGGATGCGCGCGACGATGATCGTGGAAGCCCACGTCAGCAGCTGCGCGCTCCAGCGGGCGGTGGCCGTCCACGCTACCCCCCGAGCCAGAGATCGGTCGAGGTGCGCGCGGTCTGTCGCGTCACCTCCGGCGAGGCTCGCAGCAGGCTCGCCCGGGGTGACGTCGTCGGGCAAGTTCGAGGATGGCGTGCTGGAAGGGGGGGAAGGGGAGGGTGGTGGGGGTGCCACGAGGTTATCCTAACGACTGTGCGGGGCGTCGCCGACCGAATGTGACTCGGCTACGTTGACAGACGTCTCCGCTCGATGGTGTCCGCACCGACCCGGGGAGATGCCCCATTCGCAAGGGAGACCTGCACTGACCTCAACCGCAATGCCACGCCGATCCGCTCGATGAAGGTCCTCGTCGTTGCGGGGGCGCGGCCCAACTTCATGAAAGTCGCTCCAGTTCTGCGCGAGCTGGACGCGCGGGGCCATGAACGCGTCTTCGTCCACACCGGCCAGCACTACGACGCGTCGATGTCTGACTCCTTCTTTCGTGACCTCGCCCTTCCCGAACCCGATCACCACCTCGGTGTCGGCTCTGCCTCCCATGCCCGGCAGACTGCGCGAGTAATGGAAACCTTCGAGCCGGTCCTCGAGTCGGAGCGGCCGGACTGGGTGGTGGTGGTGGGCGACGTCAATTCCACGCTTGCCTGCGCACTGGTCGCGGCCAAAATGCGGGATGCCGGAAAGTGCCGGATTGCACACGTCGAGGCGGGTCTGCGCAGCCACGACTGGCGGATGCCCGAGGAGGTAAACCGCGTCCTGACTGACCGCCTGAGCGACGCACTCCTGACGCCGTCTCGTGATGCGGCGCTGAATCTCGAGCGCGAGGGAATCACCGTGGGGGTGACCTTCGTGGGAAACGTGATGATCGATTCCCTTCTCGCCATGCTGCCCGGCGCTATCGCGAGGCGAGTTCTCGAACGGGAGGGGCTGGAGGCTGGTCGTTACGTGCTCGCAACTCTCCACCGGCCCTCGAACGTGGACGACCCCGATCAACTGGCCACGATCATCGACGCCTTCACGGAGATCGCGGCCGGCATGCCGGTGCTGCTCCCGCTTCACCCGCGGACAAGGGACCGTGCGCGGACGTTCGGCCTCGAATCCCGGCTGGAGCGGCTGCGCGTGTCCGGGCCCGTACCCTACATCGACATGTTGGCGCTGCAGTCGGCGGCCGCGGCTGTCCTCACCGACTCCGGCGGTGTTCAGGAGGAGACGACGGTGCTTGGCGTGCCCTGTGTGACACTGCGAGAGTCCACTGAACGCCCGGTGACGGTGAGCGAAGGCACGAACCGGCTCGCTCCGTGGCCCCTTACTAAGGAAGGGATCGTACTTTCGGCACGTGATGCCCTTTCGCGCGGGCGGGTGCCGGTGGGTTCCCGTGCACCCGAGGGCTGGGACGGGCGGGCCGGCCGCCGGATCGTCGAGGCTCTCGAGCACTAGCCGGCGCGGGCGGCCACAGCTGCGAGAGCACCCGGGTTTCCCGCATACCAGACGGCCAGCTTCTCCAGTCCCTCGCGCAGAGATGTTTTTGGTGTGTAGCCAAGTATGGTGCGGGCACGGTCGAGACTGGCGAGCGAGTCGCGCACGTCACCGCTGCGGGGGGGGTTGTGTCGCACCGGGACGTCTTTTCCGAGAATGGAGGCTATCAGCGTCACGAGGTCGAGCAGGGTCGTTTGCTGTCCGGCGCCGACATTGACGCTCCATCCGTTGATCGTTTGTGC
The DNA here is from genome assembly GCA_052389935.1 of Gemmatimonadota bacterium. GTDB lineage: Bacteria > Gemmatimonadota > Gemmatimonadetes > Gemmatimonadales > Gemmatimonadaceae > JBQTHK01. The sequence goes on from JBQTHK010000072.1 coordinate 31,444, forward strand.
GGGACGTGTCGCCGCCAGGATGTTGGCGGTCACGACATTGTCGACGTAGGTAAAGTCCCGCGTCTGCAGGCCGTCACCATGAATGCCCATCAACTGGCCAAGCGCGGCGGCCCGGAAGACAGCGGGAATGACTGCCGCGTACGGTCCATTCGGGTCCTGGCGAGGCCCGAAGACATTGAAATAGCGGAGCGCGATGCCCTCGATGAGACCGGCTCGTGCGTACGCGAGGGTGTAGAGCTCACCGGCCAGCTTGGCCGCAGCGTAGGGCGAGCGCGGCAGCACTTCCATTTCCTCGGACTTGGGAAGTGCGGGGGTGTCGCCGTAGGCCGATGACGATCCTGAGTAAACGAATCGACGGACGCCGTTGCGGCGGCACGCTTCGAGCAGAAGAACCGTTGCGTTGACGTTGTTATCGTGGGAACCGATCGGATCCTTCATGGATCGGGGCACGCTGGGCAGGGCGGCAACGTGAAAGGCCGTATCAATGCCTGTCGTGACGCTATCACAGACCACTTCGCTTCGCAGGTCACCTTGGACGAACTCGATCTCCGTGGCCAGCTCATCGAGATTGTTGCGAAAGCCGGTCGAGAGATTGTCCACAACCCTCACGCTGTGCCCGAGCCTGACAAGTTCGCGCGCGAGTGCGGAGCCGATGAATCCGGCTCCGCCGGTGACAAGTGTCTGCATGCTCTGGTTGAGGTGGCGCCGAAGGATAGCGGGCCGGCGGCCCGCCCCGAAGCACGGCCCGTGACCAATATGACTATTTTCACTCCCGGAGGGCACGAGTTTTCGCCGAGGCGAGCGGTGTCGCCGCCACTCGTGACCGGGGCCGGGCCGCATGAGTCCGCGGAGCACAATGATGACTTTCGACCTGTCGGACCAGGCCACTGATCCGGTCATAACTTGACCGTCGCGCTCGCCTGTCTGGCGATTCTCCTCCTGATCTGGGTGGGTTATCCGGTCATTGTTCAGGCATTGGCCTGGGCGGTGTCACGGCCGTTGGGGGGCCCCTCGGGGGACCTGCCGAGGGTGACGTTCGTTCTCGCGACGCGCGCGGGGAGCGAGGCGTATCTCAGCCGGGTCCGCAACGCATTCGACACCGATTATCCCGGGGAACTGCTCGATGCGGTTGTCGGTCTGGACGATGGAAGCACCGACAGGTCAGGCACGAGTGAACGCCTGACGGTCGTGAGAGGCGACGATCCGGGAGGAAAGGCAACCGCGCTGAATGCCGCGGTCCGTGCCGCACGTGGTGAGATACTGGTCTTTTCCGACGTTGCACAGGTATTCGTGCGTTCGACGATTCCGCGGCTGGTGGATGAGCTGCGGCGCGAGCCCGCTCTTGGCGCCGTTTCGGGGTTGCTGGAAGTTGGCAGAGGTGGGAGCGGGGGTCTGATGACGATGTACTGGAAGTGGGAACGCAGGCTTCGCCGGAACGAGGCTCGGCTGCACTCAACAGTTGGTGTCACGGGAGCCGTCTACGCAATGCGGCGTAATTGCTGGCGACCGTTGCCGGCGGGCTTGATTCTCGACGACGTGTACGGTCCGATGCGGGTTGTTCTGGATGGTGCCCGGGTGGGCTTCCGCGCTGATGCGATCGCCACCGACGACCGCACCTTTGATGTGCATCAGGAGTTCAGCCGCAAGGTGCGGACTCTGACCGGTGTGATCCAGCTCTGCGCATGGCTGCCGGCGACGCTCAATCCCCTGCGAAACCCGGTCTGGCTCCAGTTCCTCTTTCACAAGCTGCTGCGACTCGCAACTCCTTACCTGGTGCTGGTGACGGTGGTGGCGTGGGTGATTGCACTGGTGGCCCGGGTTCCGCGGGAGTCGGCGGTTACCCTCGGAGCCCTTCTGCCGGTTGCCGCACTTTTGCTCCTTGCGAGCCGGAAGCTGCGAAACACACTGCGGATGGGTCTGGCGATGCAGCTGGCAGTGGTGCGGGCGACGGTCAACGGCGTCCGCGGCAACTGGGACGTCTGGACTCGTTAGGTGGCGATGACTGCTCCCGTCCGCGTCTGCCTGGTAGGTCCATCGCTTGACATCCTCGGGGGTCAGGCGATACAGCTCGACCGGCTGCGGCGCCGCCTCGAGATGCTACCCGGAATCGAGGTCTCGTTCATCCCCGTCAACCCGCGGCTGCCGGGGCCGTTCCGCCTGCTGCAGCGGATCAGATACGTCCGCACCGTTTTCACCTCGATCGCCTACCTGCTGTCGTTGCTTGTCAAACTCAGGAAGGTCGACGTGGTGCACGCGTTTTCGGCATCGTACTGGTCCTTTCTGCTCGCTCCCGTTCCGGCGATCATCGTCTCCCGGATATACGGGAGGCCCGTGATCCTCAATTACAGGAGCGGCGAAGCCGCTGACCACCTCGCCACCTGGCGCACCGCGGTGCCGCTGATGCGACTGGCGACACGCATCGTGGTGCCCTCAGGGTACCTCGTGGAAGTCTTCGCCCGGCACGGACTGGACGCACAATCGATCTTCAACTTCGTCGAGAGCGAATCAATCCCCTGGCGGGAGCGGCCGAAGCCGCAACCGGTTTTCTTTTCCAACCGCAACCTCGAGCCGATGTACAACGTGGAGTGTACGCTCCGCGCTTTCGATCTGATCCAGGAGCGACATCCCGGGGCGCGGCTTGTCGTCGCCGGCGACGGCAGCGAGCGTGCACACCTCGAGCGGCTTGCAGCCAGCCTCGCTCTCAACGGTGTGACATTCACGGGCAAGGTTGCTCCGGCGGGAATGGCGAGGCTCTACGACGAAGCCGACGTATACTTCAACTCGCCTGACATCGACAACATGCCCAACTCGGTCATCGAGTCGTTTGCCGCCGGACTGCCAGTGGTAACGACCGATGCGGGAGGCATTCCATTCATCGTCAGGCACGAATCCAACGGCCTCGTCGTCAGGTGTGGCGATCATCAGGCGATGGCGGCGGCGGCCCTCCGGCTCCTTGACGAGCCGGACCTCTCCCTGCGACTGGTGAGGCAGGCGCGCGAGGAAGTGTTCGATCGCTACGTCTGGCCGGCTGTCAGCCCGCAGTGGCACGCGCTCTACACTGATCTTGCAGCTCGCGCCGGCAGGGTGGCCGCACCGGCCGGTGGCGCGGAGAGGGCATGAGCAACCTGCGACGGCTGGCCCGTCTCCCCGGACTGACCCTGACGGAGGTGCGCGACCGCACCGCCCAGAAGGCGGCAGCGCTCGCCGAGCGCAGTGGAGTTGTACGCGCCGGGACTGATTTCGCTTCACTGCGGCGGCGGCTCGCACCCGCATTTCAGACGCTTGATGAGCGGACGCTTGGCGAGCTGCTGGTCAGCGGCCCCCGCCCCCACCTCTCGGCGGGGTTGGCCAACCAACGGGAAACAGCTGACCTCGTCCGCCGCCGGTGGCCCGATCACGTGACTGCCATAACCCTCGGTGCCGAAGGCATATTGCGGGGCCAGATCGAACTGCTCGGCTGCGGACAGTTAGTGGTTGGTGAACGACCGGACTGGAAACGGGACCCGGTGAGTGGTATCAGGGCGCCGGGAGGCCACTGGAGCACGATCGACTACCTCGACGCCGCGAAGACCGGCGATCACAAGATCACCTGGGAGCTCAATCGCCATCAGTTCCTCGTCAACCTCGCCCTCGCGTGGCAGCTGACTGCCGACCCTCGTTATGCGGCAAGAGCGGTCGAGCTGATCCGGGACTGGATGGACGCGAATCCGCCCAAGGAAGGAATCAACTGGGCGAGCAGCCTCGAAGTGGCCTACAGACTGGTTGCGTGGAGCTGGACACAGCGCCTGCTCGGTGAATCCGGCGCCATCGACCCCGCGACCGCCAGCCGCTGGCTGGCGTTCGTCGACGTTTCAGCACGCCACATCGAACGCTACCTCTCGACCTGGTTCAGCCCCAATACACACCTGACCGGAGAGGCGCTGGGACTGGTCTATGCAGGAACTCTCTTTCCCGAACTCGATGGAGCAAGTCGCTGGCGGGCCCGCGGCCTGGCGATACTGGACGGGCAACTGCCCGTCCACATCCGGCCGGACGGGACCTACTTCGAGCAGGCATTCCAGTATCACCGCTACACGCTCGACATCTGTCTCCACGCACGCCTCCTCGCCCCGGGCCAGAGTCGACAGCTCGATCGCGCGATAGCGGGGCTGAGCCGGTTCATGGCGTGGGTGACCCGGCCCGACGGCTCCTACCCGCTCCTGGGCGACGACGACGGTGGAAAGGTCCTCTTCCTCGATCAACGCGCCCCGGACGACGCCCGCTCCAGCCTCGCGCTCGCCGCCATCATGCTCCAGGACCCGGAGCTGCGGGCCGCCAGCGGAGACGCGACCGCGGAGCTGGCCTGGATGGCCGGAGCAGCTGGTGTGACCATGCATGATGGTCTCGCACCGTCCACTCCCCGCGAGCGGGCACGGGTTTTCGCCGACGGCGGCTTCATCGTGTCGCGAAATGGATGGGCGGCGTCGAGTTCGGTGATGACGATCGACTGCGGCCCGTTAGGCATGGGGAATGGCGGTCACGCCCATGCCGACACCCTCTCGTTCGACCTCACCGTCGCGGGCCAGCCAGTGATCGTCGATCCCGGCACCGTCTCGTACACGACATCGCCCGAGGAGCGCGACGCGATGCGCCATTCCCACGCCCACAACACGGTGACGGTCGACGGGATATCGTCATCGATCCCCGCCGGACCCTTCCACTGGCGGTCGATGGCTCGCGGGACCGTCGAGCTCTGGTACGACTCGGGCGACGTCATCGCTTTCAGGGGCTCGCACGATGGCTACTCACGCGAGGGCGAAACCCGGTTGCACCGTCGCACGATGCTTGCACTGCCAGGGCATTGGTGGATCATCCGGGACGAGCTGATCGGTTTTGACGCGACACCTGGTGACCACCACGCCGACGCTACGTTTCAGTTCGCAGCCGGCATGGAAGTCGAAACGGACGGTGACACACTCAAGGTGGGATGCCGCGGCCAGCAGATCCTGGCTCTCACTGCCTTCGAGGGCAATGGCAGCTGGTACATGACTCCCGGAATCGCGTCGAGGCGCTATGGTTCGCGGCCGGCCGCAGCGCGGGCGCGATATCGCTTTCACACCGGAGCGTCGTCACGTTGCGGGATCGCGATCACGGCTGGCTGGACCGCCAAGGTCTCATTCACGGCGCGGCCGGACGGCGGGCAAGTCCGGCTGACAAACGGAAAATTCGAGGATCTGATTAACCTGAGCTCTGCAACAGGTAACCTCCCCGTATATGAGGCGGCGCACGGTCTGACAACCGACGCCGCGCTCTCGTGGTTGCGGCGGCCTGCGGATGCCGGTCCGGGCAGCGCCACCACCTTCGTAGCGGCGGGTGGAACCTTTGTCGAAGCAAACGGCGATCGTATGACCGTGAATCAAGGCGTAACGCTCGATCAAAGCAGCGGGCGCTGGCTCACCCGTGAACCAACGCAGGCGCAGCAGGGTCCGGGAGAGACCTGACCATGTGCGGCATATGCGGCATCGTTACCGCGCCCGATTCGGGGCGCCGTCTGCTCGTCGAGCAGGTGGAGAGGATGCGCGACGTGATCACGCACCGTGGGCCGGACGGCAAGGGACTGTACGAAGCGCCGGGAGTACTCCTCGGGCACCGCCGGCTGGCGATAATCGACGTCGAACACGGAGCGCAGCCAATGCACTCCGCCGACGGCCGGTTCACGGTGAGCTACAACGGTGAGATCTACAATCACCCGGACCTGATGCCGCGGCTCCAGAGCGAGGGAGTCAGATACCGAACCCACTGCGACACCGAAACCGTTCTTCACCTGTACGAGCGACATGGCCACGAACTTCCTGTCCACCTGCGGGGGATGTTCGCGATCGCGATCTGGGACGCGACAAGGAGAGAGCTGTTCCTGACTCGTGATCGATTCGGCGTCAAGCCGCTTTACTACGCGCACCTGCAGGACGGCACGCTGCTGTTTGGGTCCGAGATAAAGTCGATCCTCGGTTCCGGGCTGATCCAGCCGGTATTCAACGAGCGCACACTTCCCGACGTGTTGGCCAACCACGCCCCGTCCGGCGACGAAACGATGTTCGCCGGCATCATGAGACTGCCGGCGGGCCACTCACTGACGTGGAGTAACGGCGGAGTCGCGATCCGGCGCTACTGGGACCTCGAGTTCAGCGACCATGCCCATACAGACAGGGACGACGCCTCGCTGGTTGATGAGTATCGGGAGCGTTTTCGGGAAGCGGTAAGGATGCGCCTCATGAGTGACGTGCCGTTAGGCATGTTCCTCTCCGGTGGCATCGACTCGGCGGCGATCACGGCGATGATGGCGTCGCTGGTAAACGACCCGATCAGGACGTTTTCAGTGGCGTTTGCGGAGCGGAGTGCCAACGAGCTGGAATACGCCAGGCTCGTCGCCAGGCGCTTTTCGACTGATCACCACGAGATAGTTGTGACACCGGAACAGTTCTTCGCCAAGCTGCCGAGTCTCGTTTGGCACGAAGACGAACCGATTGCACACCCGTCATCGGTTGCCCTCAACTTCGTCTCCGATCTGGCCAGTCGTCACGTCAAGGTTGTGCTGACCGGAGAGGGGAGTGATGAAACGCTGGCAGGCTACAACCGCTATCGCGTGACGATGTACAACTCCTCACTTGGCCACCGCTGGAAGTCAGCTCCGAGCGCGGTGCGCTCGGCGGTGCGGAGCGGGATAGGCGCACTTCCCCCGGCAGCTGGCGTCAGGCGCAAACTCGAACGGACGTTCCTGTGGCTGGATCCCGGTCTCGACGATCTCTACTTCGACAATTTCGCTGTTTTCGATCGGCAACGGATTCGCTCTCTGCTCAGCCCGGCCCTCGGCATGCGATTGGGTGGGGTCGATCCTTACGCCGCTCAGCACGCGGCTCTGGCGCGGATCCCCGACGGGTCGCTCCTCAACCGGCTGCTCTACGCAGATACGAAGACGTATCTGCACGAGCTTCTGATGAAGCAGGATCAGATGAGCATGGCGGCTTCGATCGAAAGTCGTGTGCCTTTTCTCGACCATCCGCTGGTGGAGTTCGCCGCCGCCCTTCCATCGAGGCTCAAGCTGCGCCGGACGACGACTAAATGGATCCTGCGGGAAGCGATGAAGGGGCTGCTGCCCGAAGAGATAATCTCGCGGCGGAAGATGGGGTTTCCGGTGCCGGTCGGGTCGTGGCTGGCAGGTCGGTTCCGCGGTCTTGTCGACGACGTCATCCTGTCGCCGCGGGCACTCGCGCGCGGGCTGTTCGACGTCGATGGAGTGCGCCGATTGGTGCGCCGTCACGCCGAGGGGATTGAAAGGCACGACCAGCGGTTGTGGCTCCTCCTCAACCTGGAGCTCTGGCACCGCATATTTCTCGATCGGGAGCCGATCGAGTCGATCAGGCTCTCCTGACCGGCATGCACATCCTCTGGCTCAAGACCGAGCTTCTGCACCCGGTCGACAAGGGTGGCCGGATCCGGACCTATCAGACGCTTCGGCACCTCGCGCGCAGCCACCGCGTGACATATCTGTGCCTTGATGACGGGTCTGCGACCGACGGCGAACGTGCCGCGGCCGGCGAATATTGCCACAACCTCGTTACGGTCCCCTTCCGCCCCGCCCGCAAGGGCTCACCGGGCTTTTTCGTCGACCTCGCGCGGAACGTCTTCTCTTCTCTTCCTTACGCAATCGCCCGTTATCGGTCGGACGAGATGCATTCAGCAATCAGGCGACTGGTAGCTGACGCGGGTGCAGGAGGTGGACCGATTGACCTCGTCGTGTGTGATTTTCTCGCGCCCAGCGTCAACGTTCCCCAGGGATTGCGCGTGCCGACGGTCCTGTTTCAGCACAACGTCGAAGCGGCGATCTGGGCGCGTCATGCGACGGTACCGGGGAACATGGCAAGGCGGCGTTACATGCGCGAGCAGTGGCGTCGCATGGTGTCGTTCGAGGGCAGGGAATGTCGCCGTCATGACCATGTCATAGCGGTGTCCGAGGCGGACAGTGACTCATTTCGCCGCGACTACGGTGTGACGAGCGTTACGGCCGTCCCGACTGGTGTCGACACGGACTATTTCACGCCGGCCGGGGTCGAGCGTGATCGAAATGAAATCGTCTTCGTTGGTTCGATGGACTGGCTGCCTAACGATGATGGAGTGCGGTGGTTCGCTGGTTCGATTCTGCCCCTCATCAGGCGTCGCGTACCGGCGGCGAGGTTGACGATCGTGGGGCGCGACCCGACGCCAGCGGTGCGTCAACTCGTCGCGGACCCGGCCATCACCGTGACCGGTCGCGTTGCCGACGTGCGCCCGTTCGTTGAGCGCGCGGCGCTGGTGGTGGTGCCGCTCCGCGTCGGTGGGGGAACGCGTCTCAAGATCTACGAAGCGATGGCGATGGAGCGGGCCGTGGTATCCACCACCATTGGTGCTGAAGGGTTGCCGGTCACCGATGGGCGCGAAATCGTGATCGCCGACGAACCTGACGCTTTCGCGAACGCGGCCGTTGCCCTGCTCGCGGATTCAGGGCGGGCCGACCGGCTGGGGAGGGCCGCCGCCGATCTGGTGCGGTCACGCTTCTCCTGGGAAAACGTTACCCGGGAGTTCGCCCGCGCGTGTGACGTTGCACGGCAGGAATGGAGAGGTGGGGCGGACGTGCTGCCTGACGAGACCCGATTACAACTCAAATGACACTGAACATCAGCGTGTTCGGCCTGGGCTACGTGGGGTGTGTTTCGGCCGCCTGTTTCGCCAGGGAAGGCCACACCGTCGTCGGTGTCGACGTCCAGCAGGGCAAGGTCGACCTCATCAACAGCGGACAACCGACGATCGTTGAACAAGGCATAGCTGACCTCGTGAGCGCGATGCGGACTTCAGGCCGTCTCCGGGCGACGACCGACGTCCGCGAAGCAGTGCTGGCGACCGAGCTGTCGCTGATATGTGTTGGTACGCCGTCGCAACCCAACGGGGCGCTCGACCTGCGCTATGTCGAACGCGTCAGCCAACAGATCGGTGAGGTTTTCAGGGACAAAGGATCGAGACACACGGTCATCGTCCGGAGCACGGTTCTCCCTGGATCCACACACGGCGTCGTAATCCCGGCACTGGAGAGTTCCTCGGGACTGCGTGCCGGGGCGGACTTCGGCTTCGGGATGAACCCCGAGTTCCTCCGCGAAGGGACGTCGATCCGCGATTTCCATGAACCACCCTATACCGTGATCGGTACCGAAGACCAGGCAACGGTGGAACTGATCAGGACACTCTACAGCGGAGTGAACGCTCCTTTTCATGCCGTCGCGACCCCGGTGGCGGAAATGCTCAAGTACGCCTGCAACTGCTACCACGGCCTCAAGGTCTCCTTCGCCAACGAGATCGGGAACGTCTGCAAGTCACTAGGAGTCGACTCGCACGAGGTAATGCAGCTCTTCTGCCTCGACACCAAGCTCAATGTTTCACCTGCGTACCTGCGACCGGGCTTTGCTTTTGGAGGCTCGTGCCTGCCAAAGGACCTCCGGGGGCTCTCGTACAGGGCCCGTCAGCTCGACGTGCCGACGCCGGTGCTCGACGCGACGCTGGAGAGCAACAGGATTCAGATCGGCCGGGCCTTCGACCTCGTCACGAGCGGAGGCAGGCGTCGTGTAGGTGTGCTGGGTCTGGCCTTCAAGGCGGGAACCGACGACCTTCGCGAGTCGCCGATGGTCACGCTGATCGAAAAGCTGATCGGCCGCGGCTTCGAAGTGTCGATCTACGATCGCGATGTTCGGAGCGCCCGACTGATCGGCGCAAACCGGGAATACATCGAACGCGAAATACCCCATATCTGGGAGTTGATGCGCGAGTCAGTCGATGAGGTGATCGCCGCGGCCGATGTCGTCGTGATCGGGAATGGCTCGCCGGAGTTCAGGACCATCGAAAGGGATCTGCGCCCGGGTCAGAAGGTCGTCGACCTCGTGCGCGCTTTTGGTGCACGCACGTCCGACGGAGCCGGTTACGAGGGAATCTGCTGGTAGGGCCGAATGGAGCACCCCGGTGCCCGCGGCGGAAACGGGTGCAGCCGTGAAACAGCGACCACCACAACGGCATAAGTCGTTGCCGGAAGACCGGTGCCCGCGGCGGAAACGGGTGGAGCGGTGAAACCGATCCGCATCGCCTATTGCCTCGACTCCTTCGACAGCGGAGGTACAGAGCTCAACGCGGTTCGCACCGCTGAGCGCCTCGACCGCCGTCGATTCGAGGTCCACTTCGCCTGCCTTTCCCGACGGGGACCGCTCGTAGACAGAGTCGAGGCCGCCGCCATTCCGATAACCGAGTTCAGACTCTCGAGCCTCGCCAGCCTTTCTGCCGTCACGTCGGCGCGAAAGATGGTGCGTTGGTTGAGAAGCGCTGGCATCGACGTTCTCCACGCCCACGACATCTACTCGAACATCTTCGCCGTTCCCTGCGCAAGAGCGGCCGGCATTCCAGCAATCGCCAGCCGGCGGTGGTGGACAGAGACTAACCGTTCCGAGCATGTATGGCTCAATCGCCAGGCCTATCGCCTCGCGCGCGCGGTACTCGCGAACAGCGACTCCGTCGCACAGCTGGTCGTGGATGAAGGAGTCCCACGCGAGCGAGTGTTCACGATCCCCAACTTTGTAGACGAAGCCGCCTTCGAGCCGCCGCCACGGGACTTCGTTTCGGCGGCCCGTGCTGAACTCGGGATCAAGCCGGACGACCAGGTCCTTGGAGTCATCGCGAATCTTCACCCAATCAAGGACCACCGAACCCTCCTCGGCGCGCTGGCGCTCGTATCCGGTGAGCTGCCGCGTCTTCGAACTCTCCTGATAGGAGAGGGAAGTGAACGACAATCTCTCGGTGAACTCGCATCCTCCCTCGGAATCGGGGACCGGGTGATCATGGCGGGCCGGCGCCCACATTCGCCGTCTTTTCACTGGGTGTTCGATGCTTCGGCGCTCACATCCCGAGGTGAGGGGTTCCCCAATTCCGTGGTCGAAGCGATGGCGGCGCGCCGCCCGATTGTTGCGACAAGGGTAGGGGGGGTACCCGACGCCATTGACCATGAGGTCTCGGGACTCCTCGTACCGGCAGGAGATGCGAAGGAACTGGCAGGCGCCCTTCTTCGACTCTTCCGAGAAGAGGGACTTGCCTCCCGCCTGGCAGCGAAGGCGCAGCAGACCTGCAGGGAGCGCTTTGCAGGATCGGTCGTTCTCCCCCGCCTGACTCACGCTTACGAGTCGCTGGCGACGCCGAGCGCGGCCGTGTAAGGCGCAGTGGGGGGTAAGGTGCCTCGGGGTACGTCAGGTTCGTGACGCCGGGGCGTGTCCTTTGCAGAGATTTTGCGCTATTCTAGCGATCCCACTCCCCCCACGAAGAGCAGGACTCCTATCCTGCCGGAAATCGGTGTCAACAGCAAGTCGGTCACTGCAAGGGCCTGCCCGGTGAAATCCATCGGGGTCAGGTCACTGTGCGTCACAGGGGCGATATTAGCGGCTGCCTGTGCAGGGAGCGACGAGCCGCGAGTTACCGAAGTCGTCCCACCTGCCGTCAGGCAGGTCGTAGTTGAAGTGGATTCGACGGTCATCGAACGGGGGCACGGCTCGGCGGCGCGGGCAACAGCCTACGACCGCCTCGGATTCCCGCTGACGGGGCGAGCGGTTTCGTGGAGCACCGACTCGACGGGAGTACTTTCAGTCGTTTCGCCCGGTGTGATCAGCGCGCGAGCGGCCGGCCGCGGCAAGGTTTTCGCTGTGGTCGACGGGGTAAGGGGCGAGCAGGATGTCGTGGTGCTGGAGCCGGCGGTGGTGGCGCTGGTTGACGTCGCCCTCGCCAGCCTGGTCGTGATGGAGAGCGACACGGTGCGAGCGGTGGTGTACGTGAGGGACTCGCTGGGGTCGGCCATTCGGGGACGAACTCCGGCGTGGTCGATGGAGGGCGAGGCTGGGGTGGCAACGGTTTCCAGCACTGGACTGGTCAGGGCGCTCTCGCCCGGTGTCGCGAAGGTCGTCGCCGTTGTCGATTCCGTCAGAGGGGAGCTCGAATTCCTGGTTACGGCAAGACCCGGAGGTGGTACGGTGTCGTCGGTCCTGATTACGCTGATAAGTCTCACCATGCGGGTCGGTGACACGACCACGGCGCAGGCACGCGCTTACGACCCGTACGGTAGCGAGGTCGCGATCCCCTCGATCTCATGGTCTGCGGGGAATCCCGCCGTCGCAACCGTAACGAACAGCGGCCTCCTTACCGCCGTGACACCCGGGGCGGCCTCTGTGAGCGCGACGGTTGCCGGCGTGGTGGGAACGAGAACGTTCACGGTGCTCGATTCGGCCGCCGGCTCAGTGGTTCTTCCGCGCCTTCCCGATACACTGTCGTTCACCTATCCGACGGTCACCGGGCGGCAATGGATCGTTGGACCCGGCGGCAACCTCCAGTCAGCGCTCAATCAGGCTCGCCGTGGCGACGAGATCGTTCTCGCCGCCGGAGCGACGTTCACTGGCAACTTCACGCTTCCGACCAAGAGCGGAACACCGGCCGACGGCTGGATCCTCATTCGATCGGAGCGATCGGCGCAGCTTCCACCGCGTGGCGTGCGCGTAACGCCGGCACTGGTGTCGTTGATGCCGAGGATCGAAACCACCAATACCAGTCCGGCGCTGGTGACAGCGCTCGGAGCCAGCGGATGGTGGATTTCCGGTGTGGAATTCGGAGTTACGCCGACCGTCACCATTCAGAACGGCATCGTGGAGTTCGGGATCGGGGGTGCACCTCAGACCGAGCTGGCCACGGTTCCAACCGATCTCGTGCTCGACCGGGTCGTGATCAGGGCCCAGCCGACCACCAATACCTCGCGCTGTCTGGAGTTGAACAGTGCCCGCTCGATGGTCACCGACAGCTACCTCACTGAGTGCCATGGGAAGGGTTTCGATTCACAGGCGATCGTGGGTTGGAACGGCCCGGGGCCGTTCCGCATCGAGAACAACACACTGATCGGTGCCGGCGAAAACATCATGTTCGGTGGCGCCGACCCCACCATTCCAGGATTGGTGCCGGCTGACGTGGTAATTCGCGGGAATTACATCTTCACACCGCCGAGCTGGATCACGACCTGGACAAAGAAGAATCTCTTCGAGACCAAAAACGTCGAGAGAGTTCTGATCGAAGGAAACGTCTTCGACGGCTCGTGGGCCGACGCACAGACCGGCTACGCGCTCCTCCTCAAGGTCTCCAACCAGAGCGGTCGATGCACGTGGTGCGCCGTTCGCGATGTTACGATCCGGTACAACGTGATCCGCAACGCTGGCGCCGCGATCGACATATCCGGAAACTCGGGCGCGAACAACAACCCTATAGCGGAGCGGCTCAACAGGTTGCTGATCGAACACAATCTGATCGAAGACATCAACGTGGGGGTGTTTCGCGGCGACGGGACGATGATCCAGCTGGTCAACAACGTCCAGAACGTGACCATCCGCCACAACAGCATGACCACGACCGGTGCGCAGAAAGTCGTGCTCGCCGTGGGCCGAAAACCGGCGGCGACTAATCTCGACTTTTCCTCCAACGCATTCACCCTCGGGCAGTACGGAATCTTCTCTTCGGCGTTTGGTATCGGCGAGATTGCGCTGCAGGGAGTCGATGGGTCACGCACTTTTTCCCGCAACGTGATTGTGGGTCCACAAAAGCCAGGCTACCCCAACGCGAGTTTCGTCAGCACTCTCGCGATCGCCCAGGGTACGGGAGCCGGAGCCAACCGTATCCGGCTGCAGCAGCTGATCGCAAACGTCGTCGTTCCCTGATGCAGATTCGGGTGTGAGCGCCGACGCGCACCACAACCTCGAAACGCTGGACAGGAGTCGCTCACCGGTCTTCACGATCGGCTCGCCGCGCTCCGGGACGACGCTTCTCTATTCGATGCTCCTCTCAGCGGGCGGGTTCGCGCACCTGCGGACCGAGACACATGTCTTCAACTCGCTGGCGCCGCGATTCGGAGACATGAAAGACGAGGAGTCTCGCCGAGGGGCGCTCGATGTCTGGTTTCGCAGCGACGTACACACGCTGACGGGTCTTGCGGAGTCCGAAGTGCGCGGGCAGATCGAGAGGCATGCCCGAGGTCCCGGTGATTTTCTCCGTCTGATAATGGAGGCGATTGCACGCCGGCAGGGTGTGATTCGATGGGCTGAAACGACCCCGGATCACATTCTGCATGTCGACCAGATAGCCCGTGAACTTCCCGAAGCGCTTTTCATACACGTGATTCGTGACGGCCGGGACGTTGCGGCCTCGATGGCGCGCCAGGGCTGGGTACGGCCGTTCGCTCTCGACCGTGCGAGGCCGGCGCTTGCAGCCGCCGCCTACTGGGGCTGGCTCGTAGAAGAGGGCAGGCGCGCCGGTTCGAGGATTCCCGGCCGCTACCTCGAAGTCCGTTACGAGTCACTCGTTGAGCGGCCCGTCGAGACGTTGACGGAAATCGGATCATTCATCAGCCATGATCTTGACTGGGAGCGAATCCAGCGAGTTGGTGTGGGTTCGGTAGGCAGACCCAACACCTCTTTCGCTGGCTCGGGCACTTCTTTCATCGGTCGTTGGCGTACGGAGCTGTCGACAGCCGATGCACGCGATGTTGATAACCTGCTGCAACCGACGTTGAGAGAGCTCGGGTACGTGAGTGAGGGTGGAGGTGCGAAACCGCTGTTGGCTCTGCGCGGTTTGGCTTATCGGGGCCGCTTTCGGATCAGGCAGACGGTCAAACGTCACAGACTGTTTGCACGACGTCTCACAGATCTCGGCTTCTTCGCGCCTGGGTCGATGAAGGTAACCTCGGAGAAGCTCCGGGATCCCGGAGCTCAAGTGGCCACCGGAGCTGAACCATCGACCGAAGGGCAGGGTTGAGGCTCGCGGCGCCAGCCTAACGATTGTCTGCGGCGAGCCCAACCGTGAGCGACCCGCCAAAAAAAGTTCCCTGAACGTGACGGCGCGCACTGAACGGACAGGATCGCGTCCTTAGTCTCCCGCGCGAACA
>JBQTHK010000073.1:0-21144 GCA_052389935.1 Gemmatimonadota bacterium
GGGCCGGGCGGGGGGCGCTACGATCGCCATCCAACGTCCTCCATATATTGTCGCTCAGTTTGACGCTGATGGCAGCCCAGGTAGTCGCGGCCGCGGTCTCTGAGTCCGCGGCGGTGATCGCGGCGGCCAGGCTTGCGTCACCGCCACGCATTGACGGTGTTGTCGATTCGTCGGAGTGGCGAGGTGCCGCGCGCGCCTCGTCGTTCACACAGTTTGCGCCGCGGCGGGGTGAGTCGGCATCACAGCCCACGACCGTCCTCATCGCCTACGATTCCGCGCATCTGTACGTGGCGTTTCTCGTTGTTGATCCGGAGGAGCCGACCTCTCAACTGACGCGCCGTGATGCAGATCTCTTCAACGATGACGCCGTGTCGCTTGTCGTCGACAGCCACAACGATCGCAGGTCGGGTTACTACTTCATCACCAACCCACTCGGCACCCAGGCGGACGGACGGATCGCCGACGACGGCCGTACCGTCGACGGCAGCTGGGACGCAGCGTGGCGGTCCGCCTCGCAGCGCACGGAGTTCGGATGGTCGAGCGAAATGGCGATTCCGCTCTCCTCGATTTCCTACCGCGCGGGAGCTCGCGAGACGTGGGGCATCAATTTCGGGCGTAGCCGGCGGCGCACGCTGGAACAGAGCTTCTGGGCTGGACCATTGGACGCACCTTACCGGGCTTCGCAGGCAGGACGCCTGACCGGGCTGGATCTGGCAGCGCAGCCGAGACGCTATCAGGTGATCGGCTACGGGCTCTCGACGATGGAACGTGGTACGCAGTCGGAGTGGGACGCGGGGGTCGATCTGAGATACGCGCTGACGCCACGCATGGCGCTTTCGGCGACCGTCAACCCCGATTTCGCGACCATCGAAGCGGATCGAGAGCAGGTCAACCTGACGCGTTTCGAGCTTTCGCTTCCCGAGAAGAGACCCTTCTTTCTCGAAGGCAGTGAACTCTTTCGGCAGCGAATCCGGACGTTCTACTCGCGCAGGATCTCGGACATCCGCGGTGGCGCAAAGGTTCATGGAAAGCAGGGGCCATGGACGCTGGCGTTGATCCATGCCGATGCGGAAGGAAGCGGGACGTTGAATAACCCTTCATACAGCGTGGCCCGGATACAGCGAGATGTTGCCGGTCGTTCGAACGTCGCCCTGATGCTCGCGGACCGCGGGGCCGAGGGTGATCACAGCGGGTCAGTTGGAAGTGACGCGACGCTGTTTTTCAGCAACCGATTCGGCATGACGGCGCAGGCAATAAGGAGTTATGGCCCGCACGACAGGGGCGTGCACGCCTTTTTCCTGAGACCGAGCTACGACTCTCCGACCGGTCATTTTCACGTGCGCTACACGGAGCTGGGTGAGCGATTCGCTGACAACGCCGATGGCGTTGGTTTCATACGTGACGACGACCGGCGCGAGGTGGACTCAGCGCTGGACAAGACCATCTGGCCGGCTGCGGGGCCCTTGGAGCGATTCTTCTATCATTCCAACTACAATATCTACTGGAGTCGGGCGACCGACCGACTGCGGAGCTGGGAAGTCATTCAGGCCATCGATCTACAGTTCCGCAACAGGTGGAGTACAGGACTGGAGCGGGTCGAGGACTTCCAGCGCTTTGAATCCGACTTCCGGAATGCCCGCAGTCAGGTGGAACTGGGATACAACACGCGCGAGTTCCAGTCAGCGGTGGTCGGGTACCAGTGGGGCCGGAACTTCGGAGCCGACTTCCAGCTGTGGACGGCGCGGGCGAGCATGAAGCCAACCCAGCAGCTGTCGCTGGAATACGAACTGGAGAGGTTCACGCTCGATCCCGATCCTGAAGGTGAGAGCACGTGGATACACGTCGGTCGGATCAACCAGTTCTTCACGAGGGATCTCTTTCTGCGACTCTTTCTTCAGACCAACAGTTCGATCGAGCGACGCGAAGTGCAGGCGGTTTTCGTGTACCGCTATCGTCCGCCGTTCGGGACGTTGCAGTTGGCGTTCGAGCGCGGCTCGGCGGCGTTTGGTGCGAGGTCGGCTCAGGGTAACACGCTGTTTCTGAAGATGACGACGGTCTTCTAGCGCTGTGTTGCCGGATCGGAAGACGTCAGGCTTTGGCGTCGCGATTGGTGGCGGTGGCGCCCGGTATCGGGACGGTCGGCGACTAGCGCGCCGTCGACGAGATTCTTCCTGATTCGGCGGCCTGGGAGCTCGCGGCGAACGTGGCCGGGGTCGCTATAACCGGATGGCTGGGACACGTTTCCCGTGGAGGTGGCGGCAACGACCGCGAGCTGGTTTCACACTGTTGGACACCTCCAACCACGCTTAACTTCGGGAGCTGACGGATTGGCCATCCAACCGGACTGAAGTGACCGACCTGCGCGACCGATTACAGCGAGCACTGGGCGATGACTATCGTCTGGAACGCGAGCTCGCGGGCGGAATGAGTCGGGTCTTCGTGGCAGAAGAGACGAGGCTCGGCCGGCGTGTCGTGGTGAAGGTTCTCCCGCCGGAGCTCGTCGGTGGCGTCAATGGCGGACGGTTCGAGCGCGAGATCCGTGTCGCTGCGCGGCTGCAGCATCCTCACATAGTGCCACTCCTTTCGGCCGGTACCCAGGGCGATCTGGTCTGGTATCTGATGCCATGGATCGATGGCGAGTCGTTGCGAGCCCGCCTTGACCGTGACGGCGAATTGCCGCTCGATGAAGCTACGCGGCTTCTGGGAGAAGTGGTCGACGGACTTGCCTATGCGCATTCGTCGGGCGTGGTGCACCGTGACATAAAGCCGGCAAACATCCTGCTCAGCGGCGGGCATGCGATCATCGCCGATTTCGGCGTAGCGCGCGCAGTAAACGAGGCCACGGGTGATTCGCGACTGACGTCAACCGGTGTTGCTCTCGGTACGCCGGCCTACATGGCACCTGAGCAGATCGCTGCCGACGTGACTATCGACAGCAGGGCGGACATTTACGCCGTTGGCGCTCTCGCGTTCGAGCTGTTCACCGGGCTGGTTCCGTTTCGTGGCGCGACGACGCAGGCGATCCTCGCTGCGCACATGACGCAACCGGCGCCATCCACACGCACGATTCGCGGTTCGATACCGGCGGCTCTCGACGCGGTGATCCTCAAGTGCCTGGAGAAGCGGCCGGCCGACCGATGGCAGACAGCGAAGGAGTTGCTGAACGAACTGAAGGCAACCTCGACGCAGAGCGCCTCTGCTGCGCACGCAGTTGTGCGACCGAGCGTCCCTTCGACCATCAGGTCGACACTTCGTGCGGCCGTTCTGTTCGCTGGTGCCGCTGTTGTCGTGTTGGCAGCGACGCTGGTTCTGGTCAACAAACTCGGGCTGCCCGACTGGGTGACGTGGGGCGCGGCGTTGCTGCTGGTGACCGGGCTGCCAATCATCCTGCAGACCAGTCGACGGGAGCGCGCGCGAGCCGCTGGCGCCGCAGCGCGATCGGGTCGATGGAACCATCTGTTCACCTGGCGGCGGGCGATCATGGGTGGAGTTGCGGCATTCGCCGGCCTCGGGCTCTTGTCAGCCGCATTCATGACTTCGCGTGCGTTAGGCATCGGCCCCGGCGCGACACTCCGCAGTTCGGGAGTACTCGGCGAGCGTGAGCGAATCGTTCTGGCTCCGTTCGAGAACAGGACTGCCGACAGCACGCTCGGTCCGACGGTGACCCAACTGGTGCGGATCGACCTGTCTCAGTCGCCATCGCTTTCGGTAATGGAGCCGGCGCAGGTTATCGAAGTTCTGCGCCGGATGCAGCACGACCCAGCGACAGCGCTGACACCGGAGCTCGCGCGAGAAGTGGCGGTGAGGGAGAACCTCAAGGCATACGTTGCTGGAGAGATTCTCCCAGCAGGCAGCGATCTGGTTGTCATTGTCCGGCTGATCAGCGCCGTCAGCGGGGATGCCCTCGTCCAGGTGCGGCAGAGTGTTGACAGCGCAGACGAACTGGTGGAAGCCGTCGACCGTCTCTCGGCGAAACTCCGCGAAGAAGTCGGAGAGTCCTTGCGGTCAGTGCGCGCCGAACTGCCACTCGAACAAGTCACGACGTCATCGCTGAAAGCGCTTCGGCTGTACGCAGAGGCGACGACCAGCGCCGACCGCGGTGGATATGATGACGCGATTCCGCTACTGCGGGAAGCAGTCGCTGCCGATTCGATGTTCGCCGCCGCCTGGCGTCGCCTGGGAACGTTCGCGACAAACGCCGGGCAGGGACCGATGCTTGCAGCGATGGGTGATTCTGCGTTGCGGCGAGCATACGCTCTGCGCGACCGGCTCCCGGAACGCGAGCGCTGGCTGATCGAGGGGACGAGTGCGACCAGTTGGGATCTGGCAGCACAGGCTTACCAGAAGATCGTTGACCGCTATCCTGACGACGTCACAGCCCTGAACAACCTCGCTGTATCCTACGATCGAATGGGCCAGTTCACCCGAGGTATGGCGGCATTGAATAGAGCACTTGCCACTGGTCAGGCGTCAGCGGTCATGTACGACAACATGATCGGCTGGTTCGTAAACAGGGGCGAGTTGTCAGCAGGCGATTCGGTCCTGCGTCTCATGTCAGCGGCGTATCCACGATCCAACCGGCTCACGCCACGCTCAGCGGAAATCCTGATCCAGCGCGGCGACTTCGGCGGCGCCGACAGTATTGCACAAGCGATGCTCCGTGCGACGCCGGCGGAGCGCGCGATGGGGCACCGGGTCAGGTCGATGATTGCCGAACTGCACGGGCAGTTTGGGGAGGCAGACAGGGAGTACGTCAGTTCCTTGCGCGTCGACGAGGGACGGGGTCAGATCTCGGCGGAGGAAGCCCGGCTGCTGGCGGCGTTGGTCAGGCTGGAACGCGAAGCTGACTACACCAGCAATACAGCCGCTGCTCTGCGGGAGCTGAACCGCCTGCAAGAGCAAAACCTGGCGTTGACGCGAGGGCGCCCCGTGACGGCGCGTCGGTACCAGCTGTTTCCGCGGCTGTTCGCGATCTACGGTGACACGGCGACGGCGAGCCGACTTGCTTATGAGTTGAGCAGGGCTGTCACCGACCGGGACATTCCGGCGGCGCTGGCACGAATGGCGATCGCGCTGCCGCGGGCCACGGCGGCGAACGCCGCCGGCAGGCCAGACGACGCACTGCGCCTGATTCGCGAAGCCTGTGCGCGATTGCCCGAAGGTTTTCCGACGTGCGACGCGATGGTGTTTCTGCCGGCGGCAGAAGCTCATGAGCGGGCTGGGCGGCCAGACTCCGCGCTCGCCGTCTATCGCCGTTTCATCGCTCACCAAGGCCTTCGTCACTTTGCGCCGCCGGGGTCGCTTGATCTAGCGACGCCCCGCATTGCACCCGCGTGGAGGCGCGTCGGTGAGCTGCTGGAGGAAAAGGGTGATCGAACGGGCGCGATCGAAGCGTATCAGCGTTTTCTCGATCTATGGAAAGATGCCGACGCCGAGCTGCAACCGATCGTAAGGTCGGTTCAACAGCGGGTCGATCGATTGCGCCGCGCAAGCGGGTGATGCCCTGACGCCAGCAGATGACCGGTGTGTCCTGGCCACTGAGCTGTGCAAAAGCCTCGCCAAATGAACAAAGCGCCACCAACCAAGTGCTGATGGTGCTTTCAGTTAAAAATCGAGACGCGGGATTTGAACCCGCGACCCCCCTGAACTAATTGACGAATCCGTAGTCGCGGCCGGCGATTGTCTGTTGCGAATGGCGGACGCGTCTGCATCACGAGCACGTTTGGCCGATGCTCCGACAGACTTGATCGAGGTAACCACCACCATCGCCGCTTTCGCGATGCCGGTGATGAACGCGGCTCGTGGCAGGCAGTCATTTGCCGCAGAATGGCGACCCGAGTTCAGGACGATGACTGAGGCATAGCCGATCGGCGCGCCCGTGCTTGCACCGACGGCGCGACCGGACACGGAGGCTCCTTGCTGGGCAGCAGACTGTGCCGGAAGGAGAAGGCGAAAAGCCGGCAGCCAGGAGTTGGTTTGCGGTAGCATCGCCTATTCCCATCGGAATCGCAGCGCGACGTTAGCCATGAAACCCTCCAGCGGTGCCCAGACGTCGGTCGTCCAGCGGCCCGCCATCGTCGGCGAGCGACGCACAAGAGGATCGGTGTCCGTCTGTCGCACGTTGAGGAGATTTTCGAAGTTGACGACCACCTCGAGCGGCCCGAAATGCCGTGCGGCGATCGCCATCACGTACAAATAGGGCTTCGAGCGAGTCCGATAGGGGTTGTCGTCGAGGGCCTGCGCTCCATGCCAGATGCCCTCGATGCCACCCCGGAATACTCCTGGGCGCTCGATCATGAGGTCGCCGCCGATTCGATGGCGGGGAACCATTGGCATCGATTCGCGCCTGCCAGTCGCCGCATCCGGCCGTGTCCCGTGCGCGTACCCGTAATTCGCGATGAACTTTCCGCCGGCGAATCGCCAGACGCCCAGGGCTTCGACGCCGGCGATCCGCGCGTCCGCCCTGGCGTTCTCCAGCGTGGCCTGACCGCCGACATTCGGAACGTGAGTCAACTGGATGGCATTGGAGATAACGGAACCGTACCCGGTGAGCAGAAGCTCCAGTTTCCCCACTTCGCCATTCACGTCCAGCATGGCGCCGCGGCTCCGTTCGACGCCGAGACCGCTGCCACGCTGAATATCGCGAAGCCCGACTGCCTCAGTCTCCTCGTTCGTAGCCGCAGGCGGAGCAAACCCTGTCCCCACGCTGGCTCGCACTGACCAACCCTCTACCGGCTTTGTGAGCAGGGCCAACCGCTCGGTGCGCTGTACGCCAGCATCCGGGTGCGCATCACCGCGTGCGCTCGCCGACACTGTAATCGGACCGACCGTGCGCTCCGCGGTCGCGAAGAGTCCCGGCGTCAACCAGCGGTGATCGAACGCACCGTTCAGGTCATTCTCGAATGCGTCGTGCTGTAGCGCAGCTCCGACCACAGTGGTCCCGCCGGCCCCGGCGAACGATCGAGTGAGCTCAAGAAGGCCGGTCGACGTGCGCTCGCGTTCAGTCGGTCCCGGTCCAAACTCGCGCTCCCGCCAGTTTGTCGAGAGCGCGAAGCGGAGGGCGGCGCTGCCGCTCTGCCTGAAGGGAACGCTCGCGATCGCGCCAACGTCCGCCCGATTGGTCCGCAGAGCTTCACGGAACGGCTCTCCATCCGGTGCCCTTGCGTCGCTGAGCGTTCCACCTTCGCGATCGTCAAAGCCGTAACCCGCCGTGATGAACAATGATCTTCCCCTGGCGTCCACCGCGTTGAGGCGAGGACGGGCGCTCCAGCGCCTCGCGCGGGCCTGGTCCGCCCAGCCATCGCCATCGACATCTTCGCCGCTCTGCACCGTGCCCGCCGCGAGGAGCGAAACTCCGCTGCCGGATCCAGGCCGATGACTGAGCCACGTCGCTGCATCGGTAACGCCAAGTGTGCGGCGATTCAGCAGTACTTCCTTTTTCCCCGTCGGCGGTTTCGACAGGAGGTTTATCACCCCGCCGACCGCCTGTCCGCCGTAAAGTGACGACGCGGCGCCCTTGATGATCTCGACGCGATGCAGATCCACGGGAGATATGTCGAGAGGGCCGAGGGCGCTGGCACCTGCGCCGTAGAGCGGCAAGCCGTCCGCCAACAGTACAGTGTATTGGCCGGGTAGCCCGAGGATCCGCACGCTCCCGGTGCCAAGCCCGGGAGCCGCCGCTTGCACGCGAAGTCCGGGCGTCTCGTTGAGCAACATCCCGATTCCACTCGGCGACATCAGAGTCTTTTCATCCACCTCCATCTCGTCGACCACCTCGACGCGTATCGGCGTTTCCCCGGCGAGCCGTTCCGTCCGAGCCGTGGTGACCTTGACGTCGGCGAGCTCGTGAACCATCTCGCTCATGGAGACAGGAACACGGACCGATACGACGCTGTCGCGCACGACGACCACCGTCACCCGTGCAGGGATGAAGCCGGGTCGCGTGACTGCGATGACCTGTGGCCCAACGGGGAGCGTAAGTCGCGCCTTCCCGGCGGCATCGGTGGATGTGCTCCGGCCCGCCGATCGTACGATGAAACCGCCCAGCATACCCATCGACTCTTCGACGGTTACCAGAACCACGCCGGTGTCGGGCTGCTGCGCGGAGAGCACCGAAGTCAGGAGTAACGATGCGACTAACGTGACGGTGCTGGTTGCGATGCGCATAGAGGGAACGTCAGCTGAGCACGGGGCGCGCCATTTCGATGGCGGATGCGGGACGCGCACTCCTGAACTCTAGCGTATCGCCGGGAAACCAGGGCGGGGAAAACGCACCTCGCCATCGCCGTCGCCTATCGCGCCATCCAAAACGGCTTCACCGCACACTTCGTGACCGTCGCGGAGCTCAGCGACGATCTCTCGGCCGCCTTCCGCGACGGTCGACTCGCCGACGCGCTGACGGCCGACACCCATCCCGATGTCCTCGTCGTCGATGAAGTGGGCTATCTCACGTACGGGACGGATGCGGGCAACATGCTCGTCCACGTCGTCAACGATCGCCGTCGCCGGAACCCCGCGATGCTATTCACGACCAACAAGCCACCGACGCAGTGGGCCGCGTGCTCCACGATGAGGACCTCGCTCAAGCCATCGTCGATCGCGTCCTAGAGCGCGGACGACTGCTCACCCTCGATGGGCCGTCGCACCGCACCAAGCACCTCGGGCTTGACGATCCCACCGCTCAACGCCATCTCCTCAGGTGGCCAGACTTTCCGGAATTCACGCGCCAGACTTTCCGGAACCCACACCTTTGTCGTTCTCGCGGGCGGCCCCGTTTACAAGGTTGCGAGTCCTTGATTACACGAAGCTTCGTTGCGAATCGGTCCAAGCCGCCGGTTGACTGTTCAGCGGCGCGGCTTTCACCGCGCCGCTGATTCCAGAGAATTCAGGCCGGCAATCGGCCTCGGAGATCGCGGGCTTCAAATGGTCCAGGCTCACTGATCAGCGCGCGCGCGGCGTCGACTTGTCCCCACGTGTTCCACAGCAGCACGCCACGCACTCTGCCGTTGGTGAGGTAGTAGACCACGCCTTCGAGGAATTCCTGCTTCCAGTCGGCGACCACCTCACCGCGCGGGTCCAGATCACCGACAGCTTCGTATCCGCGGTCGAAGAGATCCGAATAGAAGAATGGCAGGTGCGTGTATGGCGTGCGGTCTCCTGCCATGGCACGTCCCGCAGCGCGCCCCATGCTCAGGGCATTATCCTCGTGCTCAACGCGAACGCATTTGCCTGGCACTGGGCCGTGGAGTCGGGCGACGTCGCCGGCGGCATACACGCGCTCATGAGTTGTCCTGAGGTGCTCGTCGACTAGTATCCCGTCATCGACCGCCAAGCCGGCTGCCGCAGCCAGTTCCACGTTAGGTGTAATTCCAAGGCCCGCGACGACGGCATCCGCGGCCACTCGGAACCCGCTTTCTGTCTGCACGATCGTCTGCGATTCGTGCGGATTCAGCGCGGTCACGCGCTCTCGTGGCCGGACATCGACTCCTTTCTGGCGGAAATAGTCGGCGACATGGCGAGCGAGTTCCGGAGGGAATACGCGGGCGCCGATTCCGTCTTCGGGAAACAGCATAGTGACACGGCAGCCTTGCAGCGCGAGTGCAGCCGCGATCTCGGAACCGATGAACCCTCCACCGATTACCGCGAACGTCTTCCCCTGGTCGGCGAGCGCCCGAAGTCGACGATAGTCATCCAGGGTGCGAAAGCAGATCACTTCTTCATTATTCAAAGGTAGCCGGCGCGGCGTGCCGCCAGTCGCGAAAAGCAACGCGTCGAAGGTGTAATCAAGTCCTCGGTCGTCGATGACGCGCCTGGCTCGCATATCAACCGACGTGACCCGGCGCCCCAGATGAAGATCGACACCGAGGTCGCTCGTGTTGCGCCAGATAGTTTCGATGGCCTCGCCCTTCCATAACGCCTTGGACAGCGGTGGCCTGGCATACGGGGCATACCTTTCTGCCCCGATGATTCCGATCGTACCGGTTCGATCGAGTTCGCGGATGCCGCGCGCAGCAGCATCCGCCGTCATCCCGGCGCCCAGTAGCAGGTGCGTGTAATGCGGCATGATCAGATCTCCTGGGGCGCGGTTCTCGCATCGGTGCCGCGCAGGCGAGAATAGAACTGTTGTTGCTTGCGTCCATCTTCCAATACACCGCGCACGGCCGTGGTTGTTGTCGTCAGGTTTGGTCGCGACAGTCCGCGTATCTCCATGCACATGTGCCGCCCTTCGAGTACGACGACTATGCCGCGCGGTGCGATGCGCTGATCAAGGAACGTTGCGATCTGCTCGGTCAAGTGCTCCTGCAGCTGCGGTCGACGCGCGCAGAAGTCGACAACGCGGCCGAGCTTCGAAAGGCCGACCAGGCGCTCTCCGGGCACATAGCCCACTTGCGCCACTCCGAAGAAAGGAAGGAAGTGGTGCGCGCAAATGGAATAGAAGGGGATGCCGGAAACCTGGACGATACCAGAGTGACCTTCGGTGTTGGAAACGCGGCGAGTACGGGCTCCGCATCTTCCGCCAGACCTGCCAGCAGCTCTCGATAGGCGCCGGCTACGCGCCGATCGGTGCCCGCCAGAATCGGATCGTCGGGGTCGAGACCTAACGACTCGAGAAACGCGCGAAACGACGCTGTGGTGCGGGCAAGCTGTTGCTCGCCGAGATGCAGGAAATCCACCCGAGCACGCGCGGCATCGCCGCTCGTGCCATGTGAGCCCGGCACGAACGGCGTCCGCAATGATTGTGGTGAGGTTGGCATCAGTTGAACCGCGCGGGGAATTGACTGACGATCCCCTTGCTGAGGACATCCGCCATTCGGAGGATGTGATCATGGATCTTGTCATACGCGGCGATGTCGGCTTTCCAGTCCTCACGAAGTCGCGCCTGCGCCTCCTCCAGCGTCAGATCGAGGTGATGGCGCATCTCGTTGCGCATCACTGCCTGCGGCCAGTTTTTCGGATTTGCCGTGCTCAGGAAATCGGCGATCTCATTCGCGTTGTCGTACCATCGAATCGAAATGGCCCTTACATCCGCATTCTTCCCTGCCTTCGCGGCCGTTACGAGCTCGGCTGCAATGAGAATGTGCGGTTTGAGAAGCGCGGTCAGGCGCTCACCGGCCGCCTCTCCATAGAATGGCTTGATCGCATCGCCAATGTCGGTCTGGTTCTGGAGGAGCCGCTCGGCGGTAGCCCTAGCGTCGGGAAGACTGGCTACGGCACTCACGATGTAGAGTCGAGTCCAGGTGACGTGGTCTTCCCAGAGCTTGCGCATAGCGTCGTGGAACTGCGCTTGGCTGAGCGGAGCCTGCGCGACCACGGGATCGTGCGCTGCAGCGGGTGCGTGCGGAGCCGCAGGTTGGAGGAGAGCTGCACTGGCGATCGCAAGCGCGGTGGTTGTGATGGACATGATGTGTTCGCTGCCTCTGTTGAGGGTGTCTAAAAAAGTCGTCACTACTTATAGTATAAGGGAACCCACTGTTGTCAAGCATTGTTTTAAAAGCGATCCTTTGTTCTAGATTTCATCATGAGAAATCAGGAGTTGGACCAGCAGATCGGTGGACTTGCGGCGCTGGAAGAACCAATCCGGCGGTCGCTGTACTTCTATGTCGCTTACCGGCACCGGGACGTGAGTCGGGATGAAGCCGCGCAGGCGGTGGGTATTTCCCGCGAGCTGGCAGGATTCCATCTGGATCGGCTGGTCGCGGAAGGATTGCTGGAAACGTCATTCCGCCGATTGTCCGGGCGCTCGGGTCCGGGGGCGGGGCGTCCGGCAAAACTCTATCGACGCTCAGAGCGTGAGCTCGAGGTCAGCCTCCCGCAGCGCAGTTACAAGCTGGCCGGACGAATTCTCGCCACCGCCATGGACTCCGCTGCGCAGGGAGCGAACGAATCGCTGGCTCCAACAGCGCGCGAGATCGGCGCCGAGATCGGACGCGAAGCCAGGGCACGCGCAGGCTCACGCCCGGGAAAGAGGCGGCTTGTCGCAGGCACTATCGCCGTCCTCACGTCGCACGGATACGAGCCCGAGCAGCAAGGTAACGCGATCCGGCTACGCAACTGTCCCTTTCATTACCTGGTCAGCGAGCACCGCCAGCTAGTATGTGGAATGAACCTGGCGCTGATCGAAGGCCTCGTCGCCGGCCTGGACGTTCCGGGCGTCGAGCCGCGGCTGGATCCGAAACCCGGGATGTGCTGCGTCGCGCTGAAATTGCGTTAGGCAGGGTAGGAGACGATGACGGCGAACGAAGCAGCCATCATCAGGGTGGCGGCCGCGACCGCGCCTATAAGACGGCAGTCCAGCGCATCGGCCAGGTGCGGGCCGTGACGAGCACCTCATAGGCTCTTGAGATACTCGACGAGGTCAACTCGCCTCCGGCGCGAGGTCGCTCGATTGAAGATGGCGCAGGTATTCTAAGAAACCGGTCTCGCGCTGGCTGCGCCGCCTGTTGAAACCTGCAACTCCAGGACGATGTTTGGGGCTTGACCGAGCAGTGTGGCCGTCAACTTAGTGATGCTGGTTGCAGCCCGTCAAAAAATGGCCCGGGGATGCCTTGCGGACCTGCCAGTGGTGACGTTGGTCTGTCTTTCGATGATCCCGTTTAGGAAAGTGATCGGATTCCGCCATCTCTCCGTTCGGATCTCACCCCTGCGAGATCTTTGAGAGGAGTTGGCCATGGCGGACCAGCGGTATCG
The DNA here is from genome assembly GCA_052389935.1 of Gemmatimonadota bacterium. Lineage (GTDB taxonomy): Bacteria > Gemmatimonadota > Gemmatimonadetes > Gemmatimonadales > Gemmatimonadaceae > JBQTHK01. The sequence continues at coordinate 12,688 of JBQTHK010000073.1, forward strand.
GACACCAGAAATACACCGGCGGGGGCCCCCCGCAAGATGCTGACCGAGCATCCGCGCGCCGCGGGCCTCGACGTGGGCTCGACGTTCCATGTTGTCGCGGTCCCACCAGAATTGAGCGACGAGCCTGTCCAGACCGTCCGGAGCTTTACCAGCGATCTGCATCGGCTCGCCGATTGGCTGCTCGCTCTGGGCATCACGACCATCGCCTTGGAATCGACTGGGATCTACTGGATTCCGGTCTTTGAGATCCTGGAACAAAGTCCGGTCGCTTACGAAGCAGAACTCGCGAATGTCGCGTAGCCGCTGTTAACCCAGTGTCCACCAAATCGGGTTAGGCGCAATCTGCACCTCCGGTGCGTAAGAACACCCTAAGTTGGTGTCCACTGAACCCGGGGCGGCTCATATGTCACTATCACAACGTCACAGAGTCGGGACGGCGGGATTTGAACCCGCGACCCCCTGAACCCCATTCAGGTGCGCTACCGGACTGCGCTACGTCCCGTTTTAACCAGGAACTGCGGTGAAAGCTCGTTGGGGTCGCGGGTTCCAGCGATCCCCTGCTGCGAGGCGGAGCGAAGCGACGGCGAGCGCCTCGACCAGGCTGCGGAGCAGCCGACGTGAGGTTACCCCATTTCAGGTGCGCTACCGGACTGCGCTACGTCCCGTTGACTTCAGACTGCCAAAACTAACAGCTCAACTTAACCCGCCAGCGACTGCCCTCCAATCGCCTCCACACTCACGGCCGCCGAGCCCGCGACGACCAGTGGATCGCCCTGATCCGCCAGCCTTCCTGCGTCCTCGACAACACCATCAGCTCCGCGCCCGCCGAGTTGATGGCCCGGCCGCGATAATCACCCTGCGTGACGCTCGTCGAGGACGCCCAGGCAACATCGCCCTGAACCACCACGCGAACAGGTCCGCGTTCCGCCTTGAGCGCCATCGCAAATGCGATATCGCCCGGAAGATGACCGCCCCGATACTGATCCCGGGTCTCAACTCCGCCGCTCTCGAGAATGGTCGCGTCCGCCGCCAGGAGAGTCAGCGCCGCCACGCTGTCCCCGGCCGCCAGAGCATCATGATACCGCGTCACCACCGCGGCGACTTCCGCAGAGTCGGCGGTGCCAGGTCGCTGAGCCGCAGCCGATCCGGCAATGATCGAGGCGAACATCAGCCAGCCGATCGTTCCTTTCGGGAATCTCATCATGACTCCTGTTCAGTGTGCGCCTAACGGGAAGCACGTCGTGCTGCCGTCACGTTCCTGTCCGGCGGCTCAACGCCGAGCAGGTGATGGACGAAATAGTCCCACTGCTTGCGATCTCCATACTGACCCGTCGCGCCACCCCTGCCGGCGCCGTGGTCCCCACCGGGAAAGATAAAGGGGTCTTCGGGGAAATGAGTGGGTAGAATTTACGGTTTGCCAAGGGGATCAGGCGGCGGTTTTCATAGGAGAATCGGCCCCTTGAAGGGGGCGCGGGGAGGGCGCTCAAAGCGCTGCTGGCGGCAAACAAGCGGTTGAATACGGCGTACGTGCTCAAGGAACAGTTTGGGCAGCTGTGGAGCTATCGGAGTGACGCGTGGGCGCGCCGGTTCTTCGAACACTGGCGCGACGCGCTCAAGTGGCAGCGACTGCAACCCTTTGAGGATTTCGCCGCACTGATCGAGCGGCACTGGGAAGGCATTGCCATGTATTGTCGACCGGAGAACAAGATCTCACTCGGGTTCGTAGAAGGGCTGAACAACAAGATTCGGGTGATCCAGCGCCGGTGCTACGGTCTTCGCGACGAGGACTATCTTCATCTCAAGATCCTAACCACTATGCTGCCACCGCTTCCCCGCACCTAACACCATCGAAAATCACCCACACGAATCCCCGAAGACCCCTCAAGGATATTCTCTCGACGTGGGGAGGACGGGTTCTATCCGGGAACTCCGACGTCTCGCTGCTACCACCGATGAAGCGAAACGTGAGACGGCTTGGATAGGCCACTTCCAAGCCGTCCCCCATAACAACCCCAACGCCAACCGTCAGCCTTCGCTGTACATCTTTCCGCCAACGGCGGACGCTGCGATCAACTGCACGAGCGCCACGGCGCTTGCCAGGGCGTAGGTCGTTACGCTCATCAGCCCTGCGAGAAGCCAGTCGATATGGAACGCAAAGCCGCAGATCCAGACCGCGAGCGCTGCGTAAACAGCGGTTTTCATCCCCGGCCCGAAACGCGGCCGCATCGCCGCGTATAGCCACACGAGCAGGAGGCCGATCACGAACTGCATGATCACCGTGGTCGCGATCGCGCCGGAGCCCGTCCCCGCGCCAGCGAGGCTGGGCGCAACTGCCACCGCCTCCGCCTCGAAACGCGGCGCCAGCCACATTCCGAACCCTAAATATCCAATAACGTTTGCAACCACTCCCGCCGCCAGCCCGCCGGTCACGACTTTGGCCGTGTTGATTCCCATGCGATGCTCCGGTTGAGGTCAAGAAGCACCAGAATAGAAAGCCAAAGGATAGCGAGCGCAACCGTGCGGGCTGGCGGGGCGGAAAAGAAGAAGGCGAGGAAGGTTCCCCCCCTCGCCTGGTCAAGGCGCGATCTGGAGGCTACCGAAGCGTCTCCAGATTCTTCTCCCGGTAACCGGAGGGAACCGTAAACCTGTCCGCGGGCACGGCGCCGCCGCTGATCTCGCGCGTCTCCTCGACCACCGTTTCCACGGCAACCTTGTATTCGAGCTGGACCTCCTCGCCTTCCTTCCGCGCTTCTTCCGTCTTTGCCATCTCGCCGCGCGATTGGGCCATCGCCTGCTGCATCTGCGCTGTGGCCCTGTTCATCATGTCAGCGATCTCGGCGAACGTCATCGGCGTATAGGTGCGCTCGCTTGTATGAAAGCGACACGATGCGGCTGGCGTCGAGGTCGATAATGACGCCGTCGTCACCGGTGTCACGACGCAGTTTGCCACCGGAGATCCAGGTTGTCTCCTGGGTATTCCCCGAGTTGCCCATCATCCGCATCATCGTACCAAGCGCCCCACCAAGCTTGAGCTGCGACGATGACTTTATCGTCACGTCCTGGGCAGGCGACGAACGGACGGCGAAGACGAGCGTCAATGCGGTCGCGAGTGTGTAGCGCACCTTCATACGAGCCTCCTGTTGCGGGTAGCTGGGGCCGGCACGGCCGCGCGACGGGAATCTAGTCGAGCCAGCGCGTCAGCGCCGCAGCGGGCTGCCGCTCGCGGGGCGGGGGCACCTCCGCCGGCACGCCGACGTTGATTGTCGCAACAATCCGCTCGCCTTCGGCGGTTCCCACGGCCGCCCTCGCGTCGGGATCGTACATTACGGCTCCTGTCTTGAGGTGAGTGCCCAGACCACGCGAGACGGCGGCGAGCATGATGTTCTGCACCGCCATCATGACAGCCGCATAATCTTCCTCTCGCGTCTCCGGGTTGTCGCTCACGACCATGGCTACAGCGATCATGCAGGGAAGGTCACGATGCTCGGCGGCGGTGCGATCCCGCACCGCCTGGGCCGCCTCGGGATCCTGCTGCTTGCGTGCCTTGCGATTGCCGAGCGCAAGACCGAAGGCGTGGCGAGCGGCGGGACCGAGTACGTAGAAGCGCCAGGGCTGGGTGAGCCGGTGATTGGGGGCGGCGATAGCGGCCTCCAGTAGAGGTTCGATTTCGCCTCGATTCAGAGGTCGCGGCTCAAGTTTCCTGATGGAACGGCGCGCAGTTATCGGGTTGGTTGATGGCACTGGTGGTTGCTTCGTGGCGAGGGAGGACGAAGTCGAGAATGACGAGGATGAAGAGGATGAAGATGACGCAGATGGAGAAGATAACGGACACCATCCCTCGTCGTCCTCTTCGCCCTCGTCGTCCTCGTCGTTCTCTTCGCCCTCGTCGTCCTCTTCGCCCTCGTCATCCTCTTCATCCTCTGCATCCTCGTCGTCCTCTTCGCCCTCGTCGTCCTCTTCGCCCTCTTCATCCTCTTCATCCTCGTCGTACTCTTCGTCCTCTTCGCCCTCTTCATCCTCGTCATCCTCTTCATCCTCTTCCTCCACCGGGCAAAGAGACCATCAACCCAGAAAGGCCCGCACACTCTCAATAGTATCCGCTTCCGAGACCGACTTGTCGGGCCGATAGCCCTTGACCCGCGCAAATCTCAGAGCCACACCGCCGGGGTACTGCGAGCTCCGCTGAACCTCATTGAATGCGATCTCGGCGACAAGCTCGGGCCGTACATGGACTACGTGGCCCTCTCGGTGTGTTTCGCGCGCCAGCAGCTCGCGCGTCTGCCACTCAAGCATCTCATCAGTAAGCCCCTTGAAGGTCTTGCCGAGCATCACGAAGCCGCCGTTGACTGGATCGCGGGCGCCAAGGTGGAGATTGCTGAGCCAGCCCTGACGGCGCCCCGAGCCCCATTCGACCGCGAGGATCACGAGGTCCAGCGTGTGCGCAGTCTTGATCTTGAGCCAGGCCGATCCGCGCCTGCCCGCGGCATACAGTGATGACGGATCCTTGGCCATGACACCTTCGTGACCTTGCGCCAACGCATCCACCTGGAACGTCGAAGCTGCGGCATGGTCCCGAGTGTGGAGCCTCGGAACGCGGTGCTCGTGGGGCAGCAGCTCATCCAATCGCGCGAGACGCTCGACCAGCGGCCGATCGAGCCAGCCGTCGCTGTCGACGAGAAGCAGGTCGAAGAAAAAGGGTGTGAGAGGTATCTCCGCGCGCAGGGACTCGACGTCAAGACGGCGCCCGAACCGTCTCATCGTGGTCTGGAAGGGCAGGGGCCGTCCTCCGGACGTCAGCGCGATGACCTCGCCGTCGAGAATCAGTTCGTTCGCCGGCAAATTGCGGACGGCTTCCACCACTTCCGGCACCGCTTCGGTCACCTCGTTGAGAGCACGCGTGTAGACGGCGACGCGGTCGCCCTGCCGATGTACCTGGATCCGCGCACCGTCGAGTTTCCACTCGAAGATCGCGACACCGGGCTCGGCGAGTGCCTCCGCAACATCGGTCGCCGAGTCGGCGAGCATGGGCTGGACCGGGCGAAAGAGTTCGAGGCGATAGCTGTCGAGTGCGGACTCGCCATGCCGCAGCAGTGGCCCGGCCACGGCTGAGAGGTCACCAGCAAGCATGACGGCGCGCCGCAGGCGGGCCGGCTCGACACCTGCGGCACGGGCAACGGCTTCGAGGAGCACACCCTCCAGCGCCCCCTGCCGTACTTCCCCGACGAGCAATGCTCCGAGAAAGCCCTGCTCGGCGGTAGTGGCGCGACCAAATAGATCATGCAGCAGTTCTGATCGCGCGGCAGCCGAGTTGCGGCCGCCGACGGATTTGAGCGCCTCGAAGATGCGGTCGACGTCGCGCAGAGTCAGCGTGACCTCGTGCGCAGCCGGGAGTTTGCCCGCCGTCGACGCCGCTGCCCAGCCCACGCCGATGCGCCCCTGGCGTGGCCAGCCGGTGAGGAATCCGATTGCGATCTCCACTTCGTCGCCCTCGAGCCGCCCGAGGAACGACGCGATCAGTGACAGCTTTTCGCGCCGACCCGGCGTTGCCGCGACCGATCGCGAAAGGGCGCTGAGGTGGGACAGCAGCAACGGAGCCGCTTCAATCGATGGGTTTGAGGCCGGCGAGGATCGTTTCTCGCTGGCTCTCGAGGAACGGCGGCAACGTGACCTTTTCCCCGAGGCTTGAAGGAGGTTCGTCGACCGCGAAGCCGGGGCCGTCGGTAGCGATCTCGAAGAGTATCCCGTTAGGCTCCCGGAAGTAGAGGCTGCGAAACCAGAACCGGTCAACAGGGCCACTGTTCCTTATGCGGCCTTCGTTCAGCCGCTCCAGCCAGGCGACGTAGTCGGCGTCCTGCGAGCGAAAGGCCACATGGTGAACGCCACCGGCGCCAGGCCGCACGCGCGGCAGGTCGGGTTCCACCGCCACGTGCAGCTCGGCACCGGGACCGCCAGGTCCCATCTCATACACGTGCACGAGGTGTGGAGGATCCGCTGACTCACTATGCTCGTACTCACGGACGTGCCGCATGTTGAGATGATACCGCAGCAAACCGTCGGTTGACTCATGGACAGGAACGCTGATTACGATCGGTCCCAACCCGCGAATCTGATACTCGGGTGGCACAGGACTCTTCTCCCACGGGTATGCCGCGCCGGAACCGGCGTCGTCGACGAGCGCAAGTCGCTGGCCTTCGGCATCTTCAAAATCGAGTGTCAGTCGACCATCGCGCTCCGCGATCTCGCCGGCCGGAACACGGTTGTCCGTGAGCCGCGCTGCCCACCACTCGAGCGCTCGCTCGCCGGCCACACGAAGGCTGGTGCGGATGATCGAGCGAGCGCCCCGGACCTCCGGCATCGCATCGAAGTCGAAGAAAGTAAGATCTGTGCCTGGAGTGCCGAGTGCATCGGCGTAAAAGAGGTGATAAGCTGAGACATCATCCTGGTTGACCGAACGCTTGACGAGTCTCATCCCCATCGTTCGGGTGTAGAAGTGATGATTATCCCTGATCCGCGCTGACACCGCGGTCAGGTGATGAATCCCCTTGAGAGCGAGCTCGCGACCGGAAGAAAAAATGACCACTGGAAGACAGTCGTGACTGGAGTGATGAACGTGACCGCGAGAGCAGATCGGCGCGAATGGTGACGGAAGTCGACGTCAACGGCAGAATCGCAGCTTTGCTCCGCGACCTGGCGCTGGTACAGAAGTCTACGCAGAGCGGCTGGGGTTACAAGCGCGCCGCCGATGCGGTATTCGACCTGGACCGTCCCGTTACCGGGCTCGCTGGACCCAGCGGTTCAATAGCCCGCATTCCGAACGTAGGGCCAAAGTCGGAACAGGTGATACGCGAAGTGCTGGAGTCGGGGGGCTCGCCGACGGTGGAGAAAGCGGTGGCGGCCAGCGAAAAGGCTGCCGAGGTACGGCGCCGTCGCGGGCTGCGGGAGAACTTTCTGAGCAGGTCACAGGTCGGGCTGGTTCTCGGCGACCGAACGATCGAGGCTGTAGGTCTCGCAGATCACAAATGTGATTTCCAGATGCACTCCGTCTGGAGCGACGGCAGTCAGACACTGGACGAAATCGTCGATGGTTGCCTCGATCGGGGATACAACTGCTGCGCGGTTACCGATCATTCACGTGGCCTCAAAGTCGCAGGAGGAATGACAACGGAGGAGATGGCCGGGCAGCAGAAGGAAATAGACCGGGTCAACCGGCGAAATGCAGGCTCGTTCAGGATGTTCAAGGGTCTCGAAGCGAACATCCTCGCGGACGGATCGATCGACATGTTGCCCGGGGAGCTGCAGGGCGTCGAGCTCCTGCTTGCGGCTCCCCATTCGGGACTGCGTCTTGACACTAACCAGACAACACGGATGCTGACGGCTCTCGAGACGCCTGGGCTGCACATTCTGGGTCATCCCCGTGGCCGCATGTATGGTTCGCGAGCCGGTGTCAGCGCCGACTGGGACGCTGTATTCGTCGAAGCATCCCGTCGTAGAGTGGCAATCGAGATCGATGGTGACCCGGCCCGCCAGGACATCGACCATGTGCTCGCGCGCCGAGCGCTCGCCGCCGGCTGCATTTTTGCACTTGACAGCGACGCACACTCAGTTGCCGAGTTGAGGTACGTTGAAAACGCGATTGCGCACGCGCGACTGGCGGGCATCCCCCGGGAGCGCGTGATCAACTGCTGGAGCCTGGAGAAACTGGGCGACTGGCTGGCTGCCAGGAGCGCGAAGGAGTGAAGCAGCAACCTGAAACGATCGAGGTCGCGGGGAGGAAGGTGGATATCACCAACCCCGACAAGGTGCTCTTTCCCGGAGCGGGTTACACCAAGCGCGATCTGGTGATGTACTACATCGCGGTTGCTGATGGCGCTCTACGGGCGGCCGGCGGCAGGCCCAACATGCTGGTGCGATTCCCGAACGGGGTCGGCTCGGAACACTTCTACCAGAAACGGGCGCCGGACTCACGGCCGGACTGGATCGAGGTTGTGACGCTGAGATTCCCATCAGGGAGGACGGCTGACGAAGTTGTGCCACGCGACGCGGCAGCGCTGGCCTGGCTCGCGAATCTCGCCTGCCTCGAATTGCACCCCCACCCGGTCCGGGCTGAGGAGCTGGACCATCCCGACGAGTTGCGCGTGGACCTTGATCCGGTGCCCGGCGTCGGATGGAACCAGGTGCGCAATGTGGCGCTGGTGGTACAGGAGACGCTTTCAGACTTTGGTCTTGCCGGATGGCCCAAGACGTCCGGGTCGAGAGGGCTGCACGTCAACGTGCGGATTGAGCAGCGCTGGACGTTCCCCCAGGTTCGACGGGCCGCACTGGCACTGGCGCGCGAGGTCGAGCGGCGGGCGCCTGACCTGGCAACGTCGCGATGGTGGAAGGAGGAACGCCACGGAGTCTTCGTCGACTACAACCAGAATGCCAAGGATCGAACCGTGGCCGCAGCGTATTCGGTGC
>JBQTHK010000074.1:0-11726 GCA_052389935.1 Gemmatimonadota bacterium
CGCCACCGTGCAACAACGCGTCCAGCGACTTCGCATCCTGCGCCTTCAGTCGGAACGGCAAGGGAGGTCGGGGCATGCCCCCAGTATAGGGCGCTGCTGACCCGCATCGCAATTCCCGTTACGCATCTGTTCAGGCGGTCACAGGCCTAGTTGATCTCGTGTGCCAGTTGCCCCGGCCAGCCGGTTCTGCCCTGGTGCCAGCACTCACCGTCTTCTGAATCCCCGTAACGCAGAAATCGGGCGTCAGCTGTGTCGGCTGACCACCCGATTTCGCGTTGCCTTTCCTCAGCTTGTCTCAGTAGGCGATCAGGTAGCTCGAGAAGTGCTTGATCCATCCCACTACGGTCTTCGAGTCCTCCTTGTCGTTCGAAACCACGGACTCGAGAATCGTGCCGGCGTCGTCAACATAAACGATCCTCTTGCCGAATCCTGTCGGGCGGACGCAGTGCTTGTAGCTGAGTTCCAGGCTCGATGGAAGGGAAAACCTGAGACCATGTGGCGCGAACTTCGCCTCGACCTTCAGCGCGACCGGCCCTTCGGCTGTGACGACAGTGTAGCCAGTCAGCGCTCCCCGTGGGATCTGGAGCTTGTGAGGGCCGAAGTCGAGGTTTTCGCCACTCGGGCCGACGATCTTGGTTGTCGCGACGTACTGGATCGGATCGCAGTAAAGTACCTCCGAAACCGTATTGTTCTCCCTTACCATCTGTTCCCACACGACCTTGAGTGAGTCGTATTTTCGCTCGCTGGCCTTGAGGTTGAGGTCGATTCTGAGTTTCTCACGCTCGAGCCAGGCCAGCAGTCGCCGATCGCTCTTGGATTTGAAGACGAGGATCGGATCGCCAGCCGTCAGGCTCGGAGTCGGATCGGTTGCGCGTGGGTGCAGGGTGGGACCAGCCGAATCCACGCTGCACCCGATGAGCAGCGCGGCAAGGGCTGGCAGCAGCTTTCGACGGTGACTTGGGTGCGGCGGGTAGTGCGACATATCGACTCCAGTGAATGGTTTCGTTCCTGCTCAGGATACGAACGAAAGAGGTGGCCCCGGTCACGCAGGAGCTTTCAACCGTCACATCGTGAGACTGGGTCGCCGTTCAGCGCAGTTGGACCAGGCTCGCGAAAGCAGCCTCGACGCGATGAGGCCACAAGGGCCGTCAGGAGAGTCTAAAGGGCTGCTGTTTAATCACTTACGTTTGTTACAGAGCAGGCATTCGGTCGTCTGACGGCGTGGATCGTTCGGTTGCCCTTGCCCCGCGGACGCACCTCTCGGGTGTTAGCGACCCCGCAGCCCGCTTTAAAGACGGGCTGGCCGGGGAGAAGGCGGGTAGGAGTTTGTCGGCAATCGACAACTTCGAGGCCGCCGCTGCGGGCGCTGCAGCGATCGGCGACCTCGCTCTGCTCGTTGACTCGCTGCGACGACTGGCCATCGTGCATCACCGCCGCCAGAACGAGCGGGAAGCTGACGCCGCGGGGCGCCGCGCCTTCAGGATTGCCACCAAGCTCGGTGACGACCATCGAATTGCCGAAGTGCTCAACACGTTAGGCGGCTTCGCGCTGGCCCGCGGCCAGCTTGACGTTGCCGGAAAGCGTTACAGGCGGGGCCTGGCGCTGGTCGCCCAGAACCCGGGTCTCAGAGCCCGCATCCGGCAGAACCTCGGGATCGTGGCGAATATTCGCGGCGATCTTGCGACGGCGCTCGATCACTACACTGAATCGCTGAAAGCATACCAGGCCGCTGGCGACAAGTCGGGATGCGCAATCGCGTATCACAACCTCGGCATGATCCAGGTCGATCGCGGTCTGATCGACGCGGCTGACGACCATTTCCGGTACGCCCTGGAGCTGACCACCGAGGACCACGATCAGTATCAGCGCGCCGTCTGCCTGATCAATCACTGCGAGGTACACCTGGCCCGCCGGGACTTCCCGAAAGCGAAGAGGCAGACGGAGAAAGCACTGGCGATCCTCGACGCGATCGGGGAACGCCGACCCAAGGCTGACGCCTACAAGGTCCTCGGCATCGTCTATCGCGAGACCCGCCGGCCGGTCATGGCTGAATCACGGCTGCGCGACTCCATACAGGTAGCGCGAGAGTCAGGGTCAGTACTGGTCGAGGCCGAGGCGACTCGTGAACTCGCGATCCTGGCGCGTCAGGCGGGCCGCAATCAGGAGGCGCTCCAGGCTTTGAACGAGGCGCGCAGACTCTTCGCGCGTTTGCAGGCTCACGTCGACATCGTCGATGTAGCGGCGCGGGAGAAGGACCTCGAGCAGGTCTATCTCGACGTCGTCCGGGAATGGGGTGCATCGATCGAATCGGCCGATGCGTATACGCACGGTCACTCGTCGAGGGTCGCGGAGTACGCTGTGGCGATCGCCTGCTCCCTCGGACTCGACGACCTGATGCTGACGACGATCAGGGTCGGCGCCTTCCTCCATGATCTCGGCAAGGTCCGGGTGCCGCATGAGATCCTCAACAAGGCGGGCCGGCTGACCGAGTCGGAGTTCGCGGTGATGCAGCAGCATCCGGTGTTTGGTGTCGAGTTGCTCAGCCGCGTCGAGTTTCCGTGGAACATCATCCCGATAGTACGCTGGCATCACGAAAGATTCGACGGGCGCGGCTACCCTGATGGGCTGAGTGGCGACGAGATCCCGATCGAAGCCCAGATCGTCTGCATCGCGGATGTCTACGATGCCCTTACATCCACGAGGTCCTATCGCTCCGCAATGAGCATCGACGACGCGCATGGGATCATCAGGGAGAGTGCACACTTCTGGCGGCCCGAGGTCATGGAAGCCTTCTTCGACGCGGGGCCCTCTCCGGTCAGGGACGTCCCCACGGAGCTGTGAGAAGTCAGGTCAGCGCGTACGCGGCTTCGATCGGCGCCACCGGCATCGGCGATGGCCGCCGGGCCACGGCGAAGAACGCGCTGATGGCGTAGGTCGCCCCACCGCGCTCACGAATTTCAGCCGGTGGCGCTCCCAGGTAACGCTGGCAGGCGTTGCGGAAGGCGCTGCCCGACGGGAACTCGAGAGCGGCAGCCACGCTGTTGGCGCTGCGCGCCTTGTCCTCGAGCATTCGACTGGCGACGATCATCCGGCCCCAGCCGATCACTTCGTGAGGGCTCGGAAAGGCGGCGGCAGCCAGCTCCGACGCGAGATGAGCCCGCGTGATACCCATGGCCCTCGCCATCGACTCGGGCGACAGGCGCTGCTGTGCACGCGAGATCGCCATGAGAATGGCGTCGCGAACCGTCGGATTCAGGTCGCCTAACGCGCGCCGAATCGGGTCGAGCATTCCCCGGGCCTCGGCCCGCTCGACGGTAGCACGCACCAGACGCGCCGTGTCACCGCGATCCGCCATGATGATGGCGTCCAGTCCGAGCCGGCCGTAGTCGAACAGGTCGAACTCGGTAGTGGGTGGCATGGAGACGTAGGCGACGATGGCGATGGAGGTATACGTTCGGCGGAGGGACCGCAGTTCATCGGTCTGCCTGTCGAGCATCGGGTCGAGGATGACCACCGAGACGGGGTGCCGACCGAGGGTCTGCCTGAGGTGCGCCCAGTGGTCGCAGGAGACCGTCAGGAACTGGTCTCTCAAAGCTGCGGCCACCCTGGCGGCTTTCACGTGGTCCTGAAGAAACGTCGCGACGACGGCCATGATCTCTCGGTGCAACCCTGTTTCCAGACGCGGCCAGTTTCGTTTCGTAACGCCGTGGAGCGAGCGCCCGGGTTGACGCCGACTGCGCAGGGATGCGCAGTTTCTTGCGATAGACTTGCGCCTCCCTCAGCGGCACGAGCGATCCTCAGGGAGATTCGACGCGTCATTCGTGAGGTTACTGGAGGCTGAGGATGATCAGTTACCGAATGCCGGAGGCAAGAGCTTCGGATACCTGTCTACTCCACGACCTGCCTGACGACTCTGGGCCCCGCGTGCGCGGGCGCAGTGCAGGAAGACAGGCTATTCTCCCCAGACGTACCTGAAGTACGCCCGAAGATCGATCCGCAGTGGTTCTTTCAGGAACGGTGGAAGCCATGCCACGCTTTCGTCGCTGACCTCGGGCCTTACGTCGTCTGGTGTCCAGCGCTCAAACGTCCGCGCATCGGCATCCACAATCCAATACTCGGCAACGCCGCTACGCTGAAAGCGATACCGTTTGACGACGCGATCGTAGCGCGCAGTCGCCGGTGAGGTTACTTCAGCGACGAGTAGAGGTGTCCCAAAGTCGGTCCAGTCCAGTGGCTCTCGACCGCTCGGGAGAAGAGGCACGACGAGAGGTCTGGCTGCACCAGTTGGCCGCTACCCAGATCGAGATCCGCCGGCGCGAACATCGTGACAGCCGCCGCCCCGGCTCGGACATAGGGGTCAATCAACCGGAACAGCTGAAGAACCGCTCGTTGGTGGATACCGCGCGGTGAGGGGCTCACGAGCACCTCGCTCCTCGTCCACTCGCGCGTGTTGGGCATGACCATAGGCTATCGCACTCCGCTTATCAGGCAAGTCGGCCGGCTGTGGTTCACGCATGAACCTTCATGCGGGCGTGGTGATGCGGACCGCGAGTCGAGTTCCCCACCATGTTCTTGCGAGCTCGTCCCTTGTCCATGTGGAAAGTTGACGTGCGCCATCGCAGTGCCCACGTTGACGCTCCGGGAACGACGCTGACGGCGGTGTTGCCTCGCGCCTGTCCGGGCTCAGACGCAGACGGAACTTTGTTTCCTGGGACGACCTGGCACGCCGGTTAACAGATGTCCACCGCTCACCAGTCATCGCGTTGGTCCAGCTGAACGGCCGGGAAATGCGCGCGCAATTGGTACGTGCTGCGCAGTTCCGAGCCTACGGCTCCAGAGGCGCGTTCCTGCGGTAGGTTTCCGCAGAGAACTCAAGACACCGTGACTATCTCCGACCATCAGGCCAGGTACTTCGCCTGGGAACTCACCAAACGCTATCCCATCGACAGCGCGGACAGACTGTCGGGCGCCCTCGTCGATGCACAGGTCGACCTCAACCCCCACCAGGTCGACGCTGCCCTCTTCGCCTTCTCGTCTCCCTTCTCCCGCGGCGCGCTCCTCGCCGACGAGGTTGGACTCGGCAAGACCATCGAGGCCGGGCTTGTGCTCTCGCAGCGTTGGGCCGAACGAAGGCGACGACTCCTCGTGATAACGCCAGCAAACCTTCGCAAGCAATGGTATCAGGAGCTGACCGAGAAGTTCTTTCTCCCATGCCGGCTGCTCGAAGCCAGGTCCTACAATGCCGCGATCAAAGTCGGGCAGTTCCAGCCGTTCGCGGGGCCCGAGGTCGTGATCTGCTCGTATCAGTTCGCCCGCACGAAAGCCAGTGACGTCGCGGGGATCGAGTGGGACCTCGTCGTGCTCGACGAAGCGCACCGCCTGCGAAACGTCTACAAGCCGAACAACGTCATCGCCAACACCTTGAAAGGAGCTCTCGCCCGCGCGCCCAAGATTCTCCTCACGGCGACGCCGCTTCAGAACTCGCTACTCGAGCTGTTCGGCCTCGTCAGCTTCATCGACGACCATACATTCGGAGATCTGAAGAGCTTCCGCGAGCAGTACACCTCGCTCTCTCAGGACGAGGTATTCGCGACGCTCAAACAGCGGCTCAAACCCGTTTGCCACCGGACCCTCCGGCGTCAGGTCACCGCGTTTGTGTCGTACACAAAGCGGCTCCCGCTTGTCCAGGAGTTCACACCGGAAGAGAGCGAGGACCGGCTCTACGAGCTCGTGTCAGAGTACCTGCGGCGCGACAACCTCCAGGCGCTTCCGCCGAGTCAGCGCTCGCTGATGACTCTCGTGCTGCGGAAGCTCCTGGCGTCGTCGACCTTCGCGATCGCCGGTGCGCTACAGGCGATATCACAGCGGCTTCGCAAGAAGCTCGTGGCTGGCCAGATGGACGCGTCGCTAGACGCGCTCGAGGAAGACTACGAAGCGCTGGAAACCACCGAAGAGGAATGGGACGACGACGAGCACCAACCGCCTCTTTCCGACGATGATCGCACAGCACTCATGCGCGAAATCGAGGACCTCGAAGAGTTCGCGCGACTCGCGGCATCGATCACCCACGATGCCAAGGGAAAGGCGCTGCTGACGGCGCTCGACGCCGGCTTCAGAAAGGCGCGCCAGCTCGGGGCCGCGCCCAAGGCGATCATCTTCACCGAGTCCCGGCGCACGCAGAGCTACCTCCTGCGACTCCTCGCTGACACTCCGTTCCGCGACGGCGTCGTCCTCTTCAATGGATCAAACACCGACGACCGCTCGAAGCAGATCTATGTCGAGTGGCTCGAGAGCAACGCCGGTACCGACCGCATCTCGGGTTCGCGCACGGCCGACATGCGCTCAGCCCTGGTCGATTACTTCCGCGACAAAGGCCAGATCATGATCGCGACCGAGGCTGGGGCGGAGGGAATCAACCTCCAGTTCTGCTCCCTCGTCGTCAACTACGACCTGCCCTGGAATCCGCAGCGGATCGAACAGCGCATCGGTCGCTGCCACCGCTACGGACAGAAGCACGACGTGGTAGTCGTGAACTTCCTCAATCACAAGAACGAAGCGGATCAGCGCGTCTTTCAGCTGCTCTCCGAGAAGTTCCAGCTGTTCGAGGGCGTCTTCGGTGCGAGCGATGAGGTACTGGGCGCGATCGAGTCGGGTGTCGACTTCGAGCGCCGGATCGGTGAGATCTATCAGACCTGTCGCCGGCCACAGGACATCAGGAAAGCCTTCGATCAGCTGCAGCTCGAATTGAAGCTGGAAATCGATGAGGCGATGTCGACGACCGGACGCAAACTGCTGGAAAACTTCGACGATGAAGTGCGCGAGAAGCTCCGCGTACGTGACGCCAGCTCTCGCGAGTCCCTCGGCCGCGTGGAGCAGCTTCTCATGCGAGTGACGGAGCACGAGCTGCGAGACCACGCAGACTTCCGGTCGGATTCTTCGTTCGAACTTCATCGCTCCCCCTTTGGAGCCGACGTACCAACGGGGCTTTACGAACTGCCGCGACGCAGCGGACATGCGCACACCTATCGTCTCAACCATCCGCTCGCACAGTCTGTCGTCGCCGCGGCCCGCGACAGGTCGCTCCCTCTGGCAGCAGTCGACTTCGACTATGGAAAGCACGGCGGGAGAGTGAGCGTGCTCGAGCCGCTGCTCGGCGCTGGCGGAACCCTCGCCGTCTCCGTTCTCACCGCTGCCGCGCTCGACCAGGCCGAGGACCACCTGATTCTGACCGCGGCGACTGACGACGGCGTGGCACTCGACGCAGATATCGCGTCGCGCCTTCTGTCGTTGCCGGGACGAGTCGCCGAACGTGGTCTGGCGAACGTCGCGGAGGGCCCGGACGTGCTGGCGGAGCGGGAATCAGGAACGCGCGCCCGGCTCCTGAGTGAGATCAACGAACGAAACTCGTCTTTCTTTCAGGCCGAGACGGAGAAGCTCGAGCGGTGGGCCGACGATCTCAAGCTCGGGCTGGAGCGCGAGATCAAGGAGATCGAGCGGAAGATCAAGGAGGCCCGCAAAGAGGCGCTCGCGAGTCCGACCCTTGAGGAGAAACTCGCTGCACAGAAGCAGGTGAAGGCGCTGGAAGGCCAGCGCAACCAGAGGCGACGATCGCTCTTCGACGCTCAGGACGAGGTGGACCGACAGCGCGACGCCCTGATCACGGCTATCGAAGGGAAGCTGTCCGTGCAGGTGACGATGGAACGGTTGTTCACGATCAGATGGCGTCTACTGGCGCGTCCGGCCTGAGAGCCCACCCACGGTGGTGATCCACCCCGTCAAACGAAAGGGGCGACCCCGTGGGGCCGCCCCAGACACCACCTGCGGCGCATTCGCGCTTTCAGTGGTTCGCCAGCAATATGGCAACGCCCGCGGCAGCAGAGCAGGCCCGGTTCGAATTGCGCTTGGTCGCCACCGCGCTCTCCGTGTCGGACAGCCGGGCCGTCGGCGGACTCTGAAGGCTCGCGGCTTCCGGGTCTTCAGAGTAGATTGCAGAGCTCATGGACCTGGTCGAACTGCTCAAGCGCCCTGAGGGGAAGACGCTGGAGTTCAAGCGAGACCTCTCCTCGCCCGACGGAGTGTTGCGAACGCTCGTAGCGTTCGCGAACACTGCTGGGGGGAGCCTCCTGCTTGGCGTGGAAGATGGGACGCGCCGGGTGAGAGGTGTGCGCGACCCGCATCAGGTGGAAGAGCGACTGGCCAGTCTCGTAAGCGACACCGTGGTGCCGCGGCTGCTGCCGGATATCGATGTCGTGGCGTGGCGTCGCACGCATGTCGTCGCGGTCACGGTATATCCCAGCGCGCTCCGACCACACCATATCAAGAGCCTGGGGGCGGAGAACAGTTCCTTCGTACGGGTGGGGTCGACGAACCGGCGCGCCGATACCGAACTGCGAGCCGAGCTTGGCCGGTACGCCCGCGGGGAGACGTACGATGCGCAGCCGATGCCGGAACTCGACGTCGAGTCGATCGACCTTGCGTTGGCGTCGGAAGCCTTCTCGGGGTACCGTGATCTGGCCCGACGAGACCTGGAGACCCTGCGACTCACTACGCGCTTCCAGGGCCGGCTCGTCCCGACGGTGGCGGGGATCGTGCTCTTTGGCAGGGATCGGCTGACCCACTTTCCCGATGCATGGATCCAGGTGGGCCGCTTTGCCGGCAAGGATCGGAGCCGCATCAGTGATCGCGCAGAAATCAGAGGCAGTCCGGTTGGCGCTGTTGGCGAAACGCTCCACCACATCAACCGGCATCTGCTGCTCGGTGCCGAGATCGGAGCCATGCGACGAAGGGATCGATGGTCACTGCCGCCGGTCGCCATCCGCGAAGCGCTCATGAACGCGATCGTCCATTGCGACTACTCGCAACGGGGAGCACCGATTCGCATCGCAATTTACGACGATCGCCTGGAAATCGAGAACCCGGGACTGCTCCCGCTGGGGCTCACCACGGAAGAATTGCCATATGGTATCTCCAAGCTGCGGAATCCGGTGATCGGCCGCGTATTCCACGAAATCGAGCTGATCGAACAGTGGGGGAGTGGAATTCAACGCATGATCGGCGCCTGCAGGGAGGCGGGGCATCCCCCTCCGGTTTTCGAGGAAATCGGTACCCGCTTTCGTGTTACGATTGCGCAGGGCTCGCGTGCGGCGAGGCCCGTGGACGTCGCTGACGCGGCCATCATCGAGGCGCTGTCGGCGGGTGACGGGCTCTCGACGACGGAGCTGTCGCGACTCCTCGGCCGCTCGGCGCGGAGCACTCGAACGCGCCTGGCCCGGCTGGTTGACCGCGGCCTGGTACGCGAAGTTGGCATGGGTCCGACCGACCCCAAACGAAAGTACTACCTGGCAAAGTCACGATGAGCGGGAACCAGCGCCTTGAACTGACCTGGATCGGCAAGGAGAACCGGCCAAAGCTGGAGCCGCGGATTCTCCTCGAAGATCCGTCAAAGTCGTATCACGCTAAACATCGCGTGACGGACCACGACGTTTATGACAACCGGCTGATCTTTGGAGACAACCTGCTGGCGCTCAAGGCGCTGGAGGCGGAGTTCACGGGAAAGGTGAAGTGCGTGTTCATCGACCCTCCGTACAACACTGGGAGTGCATTCGAGCACTACGACGACGGGCTCGAGCACTCGATCTGGCTGGGGTTGATGCGGGACCGGCTGGAGATCATCCGTCGCTTATTGACGGATGACGGGTCGCTTTGGATCACGATCGACGACAATGAGGCGCACTACCTAAAGGTGCTTTGTGACGAGGCATTTGGTCGTGCCAACTTCGTCGCCAATATACTCTGGCAAAAGCGAACATCACGCGAAAACCGTGCAGCCGTTGGATCCTCGCACGATCACCTTCTGCTCTACACGCGCCGCGGTGGCGCGATTGAGTGGAAGAATCATCGAAACTTGTTGCCGCCAAACGATGCGGGGTTCTCTAATCCGGATGGCGATTCCCGCGGCCCCTGGCGTTCCATTCCATTCAGCGCGCAAGGGTATCGGCCGAATCAGATGTATCCGATTCTAACTCCATCAGGAACGACAGTGATGCCTCCACGCGGACGGTGCTGGGGCGCAACGGAACCCGAATTCGACAAGCTAAAGCTGGAGCAGCGGGTCTATTTCCCCAACAACGGCGAGGGACGGCCTCGGGTAAAGCTCTTCAGAGGAGAAGAGAAGGGGCTGGTTCCGATGACGTGGTGGGAGGCAGCCGAAGTCGGCGATAACGAAGAGTCAAAAAAGGAGATCTTGGAACTGTTCGCGGACGAAGATCCCTTCACGACTCCAAAGCCAGAGCGCCTGCTAGCGCGGGTTATTCAAGTTGCCACGAACCCAGGTGAGCTTGTGCTCGATTCATTTGCCGGGTCCGGCACGACCGGGGCCGTCGCTCACAAGATGGGCCGTCGATGGATCATGGTCGAACTCGGCGACCACTGCCACACCCACATCATCCCGCGCCTGACGAAAGTCATCGATGGCGAGGACCCCGGCGGCATCACCGAAGCCGTCAACTGGAAAGGTGGCGGCGGCTTTCGCTACTACCGACTCGCGCCATCGCTCCTCGAGCAGGATCAGTGGGGCAACTGGGTCATCAACAAACAGTACAATGCCGCCATGCTCGCCGCGGCGCTGTGCAAGCTCGAAGGTTTCACCTATGCGCCGAGCGATGCGGTCTACTGGCAGCACGGCCACTCGACCGAGAACGACTTCATCTACGTCACCACCGCCCAGCTCAATCACCAGCAGCTCCAGCAGCTGAGCGAGGAAGTCGGCGAGGGTCGGTCGCTGCTGGTCCTCTGCACGGCTTTCAGCGGGAAGGCCGAGCTCTACCCGAACCTCACGGTCAAGAAGATCCCCAAGCAGGTGCTGTCGCGCTGCGAGTGGGGGCACGACGACTATTCGCTGCAGGTCGAGAACCTGCCGAAGGCGCCGCCGCAACCGGGTCAGATTGGGCTGTTCGCAGAGGAACTCTGACATGCAACCGTTCCCGCGAGAGTCGCCGCGCTGCCACTCCGCACCTGAGACCCGCCTGTGGGACAGGCTTTGCTTGGGGACTACGGTGGGCGACGGAGCGACTCTGGGCCCCCGCTCCCCGCTCACAATCTGCGGGGACAGGTTGCGCGGGGGAGCTACGGTGGGCGTCCGCTCCCCGCTTGGTCCCTGCGGGGACAGGTTGCGTGGGAGAACGGCGCTGGAGGGTCTGGCGACAGGCCAACTTGTAAGGATTCCTTACAAGTTGGACCCGTGGCTTGGAATGCCCACGGCGGACCGAGCACAGGACTCATGAACCGGCACGTCAACTCCATCGCCGGCCGCCTGAGCCTCCGCCCGCCCCAGCGTCGGTCGCTGGAAATCCTCGCCCGCGTCATTGAAATCTCGCCGCCGTCTAAGGGCGCCGACGCTGCCGCGGCGCTCGAGGTGATCCGGAGCGAGTACCCGAGCGTCACCGACTTCGAGCGCGACTTCCCATCGATCTGCTTCGCGCTCGCGACCGGCGTGGGGAAGACGCGGCTGATGGGGGCCTTCATCAGTTATCTGCACCTGGCGCACGGCATCCGGAACTTCTTTGTCCTCGCGCCGAACCTCACGATCTATGACAAGCTGATCTCCGACTTCACGCCCAACACGCGCAAGTACGTGTTCAAGGGCATCGCCGAGTTTGCCACTGCTCACCCGGTGCTCGTCACGGGCGACAACTACGAGCAGCACCAGTCAGTTTCGGGCGATCTGC
>JBQTHK010000075.1:0-8557 GCA_052389935.1 Gemmatimonadota bacterium
CGGCGGATGACGGTGCGCTCCTCTCGATCGCGGTCCGCACAGGGCAGAATCGCGCCACCTTTGCCTCCCTCTCGTCGCTGAGGGCGATGCGGGTAACCGCTCGCGGCCAGTCGCGTGGCGTGGTCGCCAACGACACGACCTGGCCGACCTGGCCCGCGGCCGTTGTGCCGACCCGCATCCTTGGTGACGCGTCCGGAAACTTCCCGGCCGCCCTCGGTGCCTACAAGTTTGTAACAAACGGCTATTCGATTCTGGCGATGTCGCCTCAGGTGATGCGCTGGCGGCAGTCCGTCGCAAACCCGGGAACCGCGGATTCCGCCGTCGACGATCCCTTCCGGATCACCCCGAGCCCGGCACCGCGCGCCGCGCCCGACCCCATCGGCTCATGGAGCCTCTGGCGCGAGATCGTTACCGAGCGGAGGCCCGTTGTTGTCCTCGAGGCAGCTCCGGAAGGCGCTGCATTCCCCGATTTGCCGCAACAGGTGGGAGATATCAGGGGCGCGCGCCCTGCCTCTCTCCAGCTCGTTCGTGACGGGCAGCCGGTTATCGCCATGGATTCGGGGAGGATCGCTGCGGTCGGCAACGCCGATGCATTCAGGGCTGCCCGTCGCGACGTGCCCACGACACTACTCGGCGTCTATTCCCCGCTCGACTTCATCGGAGGCGGACGGTTCGAGGTGGTCGTCTCCGATCAGAGGCGACCTGAACGTACCGTCACCATTCCGCTCCCGCCAACGATGACCCAGGCGTTGGTCGCGGACTTCAGCTGGCTTCGGCGCCCCTGATTTCCGCTGAAGCGATACGCGCGCACTCAGCCAGCACAGCTGCACCAACGAAGATCGCGTCCTCGTCGACCGTAAAGCGCGGAGAATGTGCCGACGCCGGAGCGCCGCCGGGCTCCCGGGCGCCAAAACGCAAGAAACATCCCGGCATCCGCTCCATATAGAAGGCGAAGTCCTCGCCAGCCATGTTGGTGATCCCGAAGGGTACCAGAGCTTCGCGGCCGAGTACACGTTGCGCGGCACTGGCGGCCCATGCCGCCTCCCGCCGCGGATTAACGATCGGCGGCGTACCGCGTTCAATCGCAACCTTCGCTTCGACACCCATCGCAGCGGCAATCCCCGTCGCGATCGACGATACCTCGTCAATCAACTTCTGCCTGACGGCGGCGTCCATTGCCCTGAGAGTGCCGCTCAAAGTTGCACGCTCCGGGATGACGTTGGGAGCATCACCCGCGTGTATCGATCCAATGGTCACAACCGCGGGAACCGCCGGGTCGACGCGTCGGGCAACAACAGTCTGCAGGACCATGATTATGGCCGCAGCCGCGACGACCGGATCCGAGGCTTCATGAGGCCGTGCCCCGTGAGCACCGCGCCCGATCAGGTCAATCCGGAAGGTATCAGCCGAAGCGGCGAGCGGACCCGCTTCGGCAATCACGGCCCCGGTCGGAAATCGACGATCAACATGCCCACCGAAGATGCAGTCCACGTCGACAAGGAGACCGGTCTCGAGGATGGCGAGCGCTCCGGATCCCGTCTCTTCGGCCGGCTGGAGGACGATCACCACGTCGCCAATGGCAGGTGAGCGGGCAAGGAGCATCGCGGCTCCGACTGTCCACGTCGAATGGACGTCATGACCACACGCGTGCATGACGCCCGGTACGGTCGACGAAAACGAGAGCCCGGTTTCTTCCGTGATCGGAAGGGCGTCGATGTCGCCGCGGAGAGCGACGACCGGCGCGCCCGGTCTGGTTCCCCCGACACGCCCCGTCACTCCGGTGCCGGCCACGATTCTCACATCCGACGCTCCGGCCGACCTGAGAGACTCGGCGAGAACGCGCGCCGTGCGGACTTCGAGGCCACTGAGCTCCGGATGTGCGTGGAGGTTGCGGCGCAGATCGATCAGCGCCGCACGTTCGAAAGGCGTGAAGAGCGAGCGTGCGCTGTCAGGCAGAGAGAGTCTCCGCGCGAACGGTGAGCTCGTCGACGAAGTCCATATCGACGTCGACACCGATTCCCTTGCGGTGCAGTGGAACGGTGCAGGTGCCATCGGGTGACATCGTCCACTCGGGTGTAACGATGTCGCGGTGCCAGTAGCGGGCGCTCGGACTCACGTCGCCTGGCTTCTGGAAGTTGGGGAGGGATGCGAGCGCGACGTTGTAGGCGCGTCCGATTCCGCTCTCGAGCATGCCGCCGCACCAAACCGGAATGCCGTGCGCCTCGCAGAAGTCGTGGATGGCAATCGACGACGCGAAACCGCCGACTCTCCCCGGTTTGATATTGATGATGCGGCCGGAGCTGAGTGTCACCATGTCACGGGCGCGATCGAGCGAGGTGATCGATTCGTCGAGGCAGATCGGCGTCGAGAGTCTTCGCTGCAGCTCGGCGTGCCGCACGATGTCGTCCCAGGCGAGCGGCTGCTCGAACATCATCAGGTTGAGGCCGTCCATTGCCACCAGCGCGTCACTTGTTTCCAGTGTGTAGGCGTTGTTGGCGTCGACCATCAGCGGAGCATCGGGAAAGGCAGCGCGCACGGCACTGACAAACGCGACGTCCCGGCCGGGGCTGATCTTGAGCTTGACTTTCCGATAGCCGGCAGCGAGAGCGCCCGCAGCCCGCGAGACCAGCGCTTCGGGAGACGACTGAATCCCGAGTGAAATCCCGACATCGATCGCTTCCCGGGTGCCGCCGATGAGTCGTGCCAGGGGCATTCCCAGCCGTTCCGATTCGAGGCCCCATGCACCCATTTCGATCGCTGCTTTCGCCATCTCGTGTCCGCGAAAATCACGGGCAAGAACGGCATGGACGTCTGCGGGGGACTCCAGCCGAACACCAAGAACCCTCGGGATCGCCCAGCGGGTCATGGCCATCCACGCCGTATCGATTGTTTCCGGTGTGTAGTTGGGGAGGTCGTCAGCGACGCATTCGCTCCATGCCGTCACTCCGTCCGGGTCTTCCAGCTGGAGGATCGCTATGCGCCGTTCTGACATGATGCCTGACGAGATACGGAACGGCTCTCGCAGCGGCAGCCTGATCTCACGCAGCGTTACCCTGGCGATCTGCAGCATTCAGCCCACCTCGAGGACGTAATACGGCAGCGACGCTGTTCCCGCAGGTTCGCGGACGAAGCGTGTGACGGTGAATCCGCGACCCTCGAGCGACTGAAAGGACGCTCGTACGGCCAGGCGCCACGTCAGCGCGATCTCCGATTCACCGCCCATCTCCGGAGGCTGGCGAGGGATTGCGATTCTTGCGGTGGAGCCCTCGGGAGCGGCGACGTGAGGAAGCCCATCATCACCCGCGGCATTCACCAGCGGAATACTTCCGTCTTCAGGGAGTGCCGGTCCGCTGTGCGGCGTGTGTTCACGTGTCAGATCCCAGCGCACGACAAGGCGGTCAGTGGGGACGTTGCCGTGAAGGGTGCTTCCCGTATTCGAGCCATACATGTCGGGAACGTATTCGGCCGGCATCGCTCCAAGCCGGTTGATGTTCAGGTGTGCGTTGCGAGCGACGAGCGGATCGTACGTCCAGTACATGGTGGAGACGCCGAGTGCCAGCATGCGGTCGCGCTGGTAGTGCTTGAGCCTTTCGCCGAGGTTGGCGCCGCGAGCTTCGGTGCGAACGGCGAGCATGTCGGACCAGTGAGCAAGAGCTCCGTGGCGGATGCCGGTGATGCCGAACACGAATCCGACGAGTCGGTCCCGGGCATCGAACGCGCCGGCTGCGACGCCGCCCATCTTCTGCGCCACGCGGAGAATTGCACCGGGCACGCGTTCGTTGAACCCGGCGCCCCACGTCTCTTCCTGCAATCGGCAGCACTCTTCGTACTCGGCGGGCGTCGACAGTTCGCGGATCGTGATTCCCGCGGTCGCGGAGGGTTGTGCCGGACTCACGACAGGTCTACTTGCGGGTCAGGAGAGTGGCCGTAGAATAACTGAAATTGTATACAAATTTCAGTCAACTTGGAGGGCAACCATTCCGTGCGCAAGGTTTTCCGATTCCAACTGTCTGCGCTGGTGGCGATCGTCGTCAGCGCCTGCGAGCCGGTGCCCGGTGCGTCCGACCCGGGTACCTGGGATGTACTCCTTCTGAACGGTCGAGTGGTCGACGGCACCGGCAGCGCGTGGTTCGCCGGTGATGTCGCGATTTCCGGCGACCGGATCACGCGGATAACCCCGGCCGGGGTGATGGCGAACGACAGCGCAGTGCTCAGGGTCGATGCCAGCGGACTGGTGATCGCGCCCGGGTTCATCGACATCCAGAGTCATTCGCGCGACCAGTTTCTGGTGGGTGATGGACGCGTTGTGAGCAAGGTTACTCAGGGGATCACAACCGAAATCATGGGTGAGGGCTGGACCAATGCTCCAGCCAACGACGCGACGATCTCATCCATGAGCGCGATCGATCCCGGTCAACAGCCTGACTCTCTGGCGCGTCGATTCACGGGTCCCCGCGGGTTCGGCGCGTGGCTTGAGGTGATGGAGGCGCGAGGTGTGTCTCCAAACATCGGATCGTTTGTCGGAGCCACGACGATTCGTGTTTACGCAAAGGGCAACGCTGAAGGGCCGGCGACCGCCGCCGAGCTCGACACGATGCGGGCCGTGACGCTCAACGCGATGCAGGATGGAGCGTTCGGAGTTGCCAGCGCGCTCATCTATCCTCCGGGCAACTTCGCATCAACCTCCGAGCTTGTGGAGATCGCGAAGGCGATGGCTCCCTTTGGCGGCGTCTACATCTCGCACATGCGCTCCGAAGCTGACGGGTTTCTCGAAGCGATCGACGAGCTGCTTCGCATTGGGCGTGAAGGTGGAGTGGCAACCGAGATCTATCACCTCAAGGCCGGCGGTGTGCGCAACTGGCCGAAGGCCGCGCTGGCGGTGGCAAAGATCGACTCGGCCCGCGCGGCCGGTCAGGACGTTCAGGCAAACATGTATCCGTATATAGCGGGGGGCACGGGTCTGGCTGCCTGTACGCCGCCCTGGGCTTCCGCCGACAACAAGCTGCTCGACAACCTGCGTGATCCGGCCACCCGGGCGCGCATCGTGAGTGAGATGAGGAGTGATCGGACGCCCTGGGAAAACCTCTGTCTGCTGGCAACTCCACAGGGTGTAATGACCGCCGGGTATACGCGGGACGACCTGAAGAAGTACGAGGGTCAGCGACTGTCGGCGATTGCGGCGGACATGGGCAGCCACTGGGCCGACGCCGTTGTCGATCTGCTGCTCCAGACCGAGGCGGAGGTCGGCATGCTGGTATTCATGATGTCCGAACCAAACGTGGAAATGCAGATGAGGCAGCCGTGGATCAAGTTCGGAACTGATGCCGGAGGATTCGATCCCGACTCCGCCCGGGGTCTCACTCATCCCCGGGCCTACGGGACCTTCCCGCGGATCTTCGGTCACTACGTCCGCGACCGCGGCGTGATGTCCCTCGAGGAAGCAGTGCGCAAAGCGTCTGCTGCAGTCGCGACCCGACTCTCGATCAATGATCGTGGGGTTCTGCGTGAGGGTTTGTTGGCTGACGTGGTTGTGTTCGACCCGTCCACCATCGCCGATCGCGCCACGTTCACCGAGCCACATCGGCTCTCGACCGGCGTCAGGCACGTCTTCGTGAATGGCGTACAGGTGGTGAGAGACGGTGTTCATACCGGCGCGAAGCCGGGGCGCATCGTTCGCGGCCCTGGGTGGACGGGATGGTGATCGCGAGCCGTCGTGGTCGGCGTGCGACTACGGGTCCGGATCAGTTGTATCGCCGACTTCGCAGCCTGATCGTCAACCGCTCCCTTGCGCCAGGCACCCGACTGACTGAATCGGGTGTTGCGTCGATGCTGGGGGTGAGCAGAACACCGGTGCGCGGGGTGTTTCAGCGCCTCCAGCACGAAGGGTACCTGGTTGGCTCACCCGGACTTGCGCAGATGCGTCCGGCGGTGGCGCCGCTGACGAAAGACGACGCCGGAGAGCTGTTCGCGATCGTTGCCGAAGTTGAGGGTCTGGCTGCCAGACTCGCGGCGGGGCTCGATCGCGTCCCCCGACACGCGCTGGCCGGCCGGCTCATCTCGATCAACGACCAACTGAGAAACGCGGCAAGGGCCCTGGTCCCGAACCGGCAGAGGCTGTGGGAGCTCGATGAGAAGTTTCATCGGACCTACGTTGAGGCCGGGTCGGGTCCGCGTCTCCTGGCGCTGAACGCCTCGGTGAAGCCCCAGGCTGAGCGGTACGAGAGACTCTATGTGAGCCTGCTGGGTCGCGAGATGAAGGCCTCGATCCGGGAATACGAAGCGATAGCGCGGGCGATAAGGAAGGGAGATCCGGACGCTGCTCAGCAGGCAGTTCAGGCCAATTGGAGGAACGCGGCCCTGCGCCTTGGGGCCGCTATCGACCGGGTGGGCGAAAGGAGATAGGGCAGGTTTTTGTAGAGGAGCGGAGGCGCGAAGAGGGCGAAGCGGGCGCGAAGAGGACGAAGAGGATGAAGAGGATGAAGAGGATGAAGAGGATGAAGAGGATGAAGAGGATGAGGAGGATGAAGAGGATGAGGAGGATGAGGAGGATGAAGAGGATGAAGAGGATGAGGAGGATGAAGAGGATGAAGAGGATGAAGAGGATGAAGAGGATGAGGAGGATGAAGAGGATGAAGAGGATGAGGAGGATGAGGAGGATGAAGAGGATGAAGAGGACGAAGAGGGCGATGAGGGCGATGAGGGCGAAGAAGACGAAGATGAAGAGCCTTGAATCGTTCTCGCCTGCTTGCGGTCTCTACCGTCTTGCGGCCTCTACAGTCATCCCAAGGGCCGCGAAGTCGACAAATTGGCTCCTCGCCGTTGGATAAGCTGTCACACCGAAACACAGCCGGTCATTCTGTCGCAGCGGTGAGGCAGAGTGACGTCCGTCACCGGTGGACCGATCCCTCCGCGGTAAGTTGCGATGTTCCACCAGAGGCCTCGCGATTCATCACCGCGTCACCTGCGGGTCGCCCAAACTACCCGGGCGACCGCTGACTAACCATATGAAACATCGGAACTCTCATCTCAGGAGCGGCCTTGCTGCCCTGATCTGCTCGTTTGCTGCCGCCTGCGCCGCTCCTACCGGGACGGAGCCGCGAGGACACGGGACTCCAGACGCGCTCCTGGATCAGGGGCCAACCGCTCAGGGGACCACCTATTACATCAGCCCCACAGGAAAGAACTCGCGTAACGGCCAGAGCCCTGCCCAGGCATGGCGAACCATCGACAAGGTCAATTTTCGCAACTTCGTGGCGGGGGACAGGATTCTCTTCGAAGGGGGCGCCACCTTTTCGGGGCAGATTCAGTTCACCTCATCTGACGCCGGGAACGCCGCGAGTCCCATCGTAATCGGTTCGTACGGCACGGGACGGGCGACGATCAATGCCGGCAACGGCACCGGCCTTTCGATCTACAACACTTCCGGCTTCGAGGTCCGTAACCTCAACTTCATCGGGTCAGGGCGAACCACGAATACAGGCAGCGGCGTCTCTGTCTACACAGATCTTGCCGGCAGCGCGTCACTGCCCTGGATACGGATCGACAGCGTTGACGCTGGCGGGTTCGGCTACTATGGCGTGTCGGTCGGAAGCTGGAACGGAACTTCAGGCTTCCGTGATGTCCGGGTTACCGCGTCCACGGCACATGACAACGGTCGAGCCGGCTTCATCACTTATGCCCAACTGCCGAGTGCCCACCGCAGCGTCTACATGGGGCAGCTCAGAGCATGGCAGAATACAGGTGTATCGGGGTTAAGTACCAACACCGGCAGCGGGATCGCAATGGGCGGCGTGTCCGGTGGGACGATAGAACGTTCGAGCGCCTGGGACAACGGCGCGCTCAACACCGCCCTCGAGGGCCCGGTAGGAATCTGGACCTGGGACTCGGACGGAGTCGTCATCCAGTACAACGAATCGTATCGCAACAAGACGGGCGGCAGTCTCGACGGCGGCGGTTTCGACCTCGATCAGAACGTGCGCAACTCGGTGCTGCAGTACAACTATTCGCACGAAAACCACGGCCCGGGGTTCCTGCTCGCGCACTCGATCAGCACGGGGACGCACAGCGGCAACATCGTGCGCTACAACATCAGTGAAAACGACGGTCGCAAGTCGTCGCAGGCCGCGATTGTTGTTTACGGCCGCATCCGCAGCGCCGAAATCCACAACAACACGATCTTCGTTACGCAGCCGACTTCAGGCACATCGATGCCGGTGCGAGTGCACAACGATGGTGTCACATCTCTCGACGTCAGCAACGTGCACCTTCGCAACAACATGTTCTTTGCCTCGGGTCCGCTCACCCTCGTCGACGTGAGCGCCGGTCAGGTGAGCGGTGCGGTGGATCTGCGATTCGAAGGAAATCGCTACTTCACGCTTGACGGCGCGTTCTCGATCAAATGGGCCGGCACCAACTACACGACGCTTGCCTCATGGCGCTCTGCTACGGCGCAGGAACGGCTCGCAGGAGCTGATGTTGGCTCGTCAGGCGCACCCTCGCTCAACACTCCCGGTAGCGGAGGTACAATCGGAAACACGAACATGCTGCACACGATGAC
>JBQTHK010000076.1:0-3140 GCA_052389935.1 Gemmatimonadota bacterium
ATACCCCCTGGGGGTATACGAGGAGGCCCAATGCAGAAAGTTCGACTCGAAATAACCGGCATGAGCTGCGCACACTGCCTCAAGGCCGTCGACAACGCCCTGCGCGGGATTCGCGGCACGACCGTCCGCGACGTCGGCATGGGATGGGCCGACGTCGAGATCGATCCCTCTCTCACCACGGTTTCCGATCTCATCGACGCCGTCGGCGATGCCGGATACGAGGCCACGGATGCGCCAGCTCCCAACAGTTGACAGCGCCAAGCCAGCCGCGGCGCTGGTCACCGAAAAAACAGACGAGC
The DNA here is from genome assembly GCA_052389935.1 of Gemmatimonadota bacterium. Taxonomy (GTDB): domain Bacteria; phylum Gemmatimonadota; class Gemmatimonadetes; order Gemmatimonadales; family Gemmatimonadaceae; genus JBQTHK01. The sequence goes on from JBQTHK010000076.1 coordinate 300, forward strand.
ATGCCACCGCCACGCTGAGCCTCCCCGTCGAGGGGATGACATGCGCCGCCTGCCAGGTCCGGGTCCAGCGGGCACTCGAAAAGACCCCCGGTGTTCGCGACGCCAGCGTCAGTCTCATGACCAACAGCGCCACGGTTGCCTTCGACCCGGGCCGAGTCACTGCGTCGACACTCGTCGATCGCATACGCGCCACGGGCTACGGCGCTTCGCTGCCGGCCGTCTCGCGCTCCTCGCTTGAGGAGCAGGAAGCACTCGACCGGTCGCGAGCCGGCGAATACGCAAGGCTGCGAACGCGGGCGATCGTGTCGCTCGTTGCTGGCGCGGTGGCGATGGTGATTTCCATGCCCCTGATGTCTGTGGGAGGGCACGGACACACAGTGACCGACCCGTTCATGAGCTGGGCGACGCAAGTCGTTGACCCCGTCCTGCGCAGGACTCTGCCAGCGCTCTACCAGGTTCCTGCCGGTGCCCTGTCGTGGTCGCTGCTGATTCTTGCGGCGTTCATTGGTGGCTGGGCGGGCCGCGACTTCTATACACGCGCGTGGAAGGGGGCACGGCATCGGTCGACGGACATGAACACCCTGATTGCCCTGGGCACAGGTGCGGCATTTCTCTTTTCGGCTGTCGCGACCCTGAGTCCGGAGACGTTCACGTCCCGCGGTGTGTCTCCGGAGGTCTACTACGAGGCCGTAATCCTCATCATTGCCCTGGTCCTCACCGGCAACGCCCTCGACGCACGGGCCAAACGCGAAACGGCGACGGCGATCAGCCGCCTCGCCGGCCTCCAGCCGAAAACAGTACGCGTGCTGCAGGGCGGTACGGAACGGGAAGTCGAGGTCGGGGAGGTGGCGGCGGGAGACGAGATCCGGGTTCGCCCCGGCGAGCGGATCCCGGTCGACGGTGTCGTGGTTACCGGTGAAACATCAGTGGATGAATCAATGCTCACCGGTGAGAGCCTGCCCGTGCATCGCGTAGCTGGCATGCCTGTAGTAGGAGGCACGGTCAACGGGCGCGGATCCATAACCATGCGCGCGACCACCCTTGGCGCCGACTCGGTGCTTTCGCGAATCGTCGCAATGATGCGCGAGGCGCAAAGCTCGAGAGCACCGATCCAGCGTCTCGCCGATCGCGTGAGCGCCGCGTTCGTGCCGGCGGTGATCGCGATCGCGATCGTGACCTTTGTGGTCTGGTACCTGGTGACTGACACCGGATCCCTGGTGCGCGCTCTGACCGCGGCGATCGCCGTGCTGATCATAGCCTGCCCCTGCGCAATGGGCCTTGCGGTCCCCGCGGCGGTGATGGTTGCGACAGGCCGCGCAGCGCAGATGGGCATTCTCATCAAGGGCGGCGAAGCACTGGAAAGGACGGCCGATGTCGATACGGTCGTCCTCGACAAGACGGGCACACTCACCGAAGGCCGACCAACAGTAGCCGACATCACGCGGTCAGCAACCGCCCCGACCGAAGTGCAGATCCTGAAGTTCGTGACAAGCCTGGAGCAGCTCTCGGAGCACCCGCTTGCAGGAGCGCTCGTCGCCGCGGGTCAGAGCGCGGGCATCGAGCCCAGACCCGTCACTGACTTCGACGCGGAGCCGGGTGGCGGCATCAGCGGCCTGGTCGACGGGAAGCGCGTCCTGATCGGATCGGCGCGCTACCTGCGCGAACATGGGGTCGACACGACCGAACTCGACACGTCCGCGAACAGGCACACTGCGCAAGCGCACACCCCGGTCTTCGTCGCCATCGATGGTGCCCTCGCGGCCCTGGTCGCCATTGCCGACCCGATCCGTCCCTCAGCCGCGCCAACGGTCACCAGGCTGCGCCAACTGGGATTACGGGTCATGCTCCTCACCGGAGACGTGCCCGCCACGGCGCAGGCCGTTGCCCGCGCGACCGGCATAGAAGATGTAGTCTCCGGCGTCCGCCCCGACGGCAAGCTTGACGTCATCCGGAGGTTGCAGAACGAAGGAACGGGCAGGGTGGTGGCGATGGTCGGGGATGGCCTCAACGACGGACCGGCGCTGACCCAGGCCGACGTCGGCATCGCCATCGGCACCGGCACCGACGTCGCGCTCGAAGCCAGCGACATCGCGCTCGTGAGGGGAGATCCGTCCGGCGCCGCCGACTCGATCGAGCTTGCCCGGGCGTCGCTCCGCGTGATGCGACAAAACCTCTTCTGGGCGTTCATCTACAACATCGTCGGAATCCCGGTTGCCGCGGGGGCCCTCTACCCAACCTTCGGACTGCAACTGAGCCCGGTTCTGGCGAGTGCAGCCATGGCCCTCAGCTCCTTCAGCGTGGTTTCCAACTCACTGCGCCTCCGCAACTTCGCCACCTCGACCGGCACAGGAACCCTCCGATGAGAAAGCGTCCCGGCAGACGGTCCTCCAAGTCCGTAACGCCGGCTGTCAACGGCATCACAGTCACCGAGTCGCACACCCCCCCGGGACGTCACTCCCGATCTTACGCCGGTGATGACCCGTCGGCCTGCGCCTGCGCGACCGGCAGCCGAAAAGCACGGCTCGTGGACGAACGAACGCGGGAAAGCAACATCCAGCGCCTCCGCCGCATCGAGGGTCAGGTTCGTGGCATTCAGGGCATGATCGACGACGATCGCTACTGCGCCGACGTCCTCGTCCAGCTCTCGTCAGTGCAGGAAGCGCTCCGCGCCGTCGGCCGGGAAGTGATGCGAAATCACCTGCGCCACTGCGCCACCGAGGCGATCAGAGCAGGCGGCAAAGAGGCAGATGAGATGTACGACGAACTGCTCCGGCTCATCTATCGCCACGCGCCGTGACAACCGCCAGATTCGGTTAATCCGGTCATCGAATACCGGATGCG
>JBQTHK010000077.1:0-18469 GCA_052389935.1 Gemmatimonadota bacterium
CTGGTCGCGAGTAAGGGCTGTGCCGGACATCCACGCTGCAGGAGCGGGGTATCCGCCGGTGGCCGTGGCGTTCGCGCTGTTCGCTATAGCTTCGGCGGAGTCCAGGTAAGCAACCGCGGCACGCATCACTTCGACGTATCCACTGATCGGAGGAATCGAATCAGCGGGCATCCCGAGGCTGACGATAGCAGCGCTGTCGAAAGCCATGGCCATGTGCCCCAGCGAGCATGCAATGCCGAAGAATCCGAAGGACCGGACGCGGGCGACGGTTCCCGGGCTGATAACCGCCGGATTCTCTGCGACAAGTTTGTCCTGCGCCGTTACCGCATTCGACAGTTGGCGGGAGAGGCGCGAAAGGAGAGAGAAAAGATTGAAAGGCTCGCCCGTTCCCGGCGCCCCCCGAGCATTGATAACCGGAGTTCGCGGTATGCCAACCCGCACTCCCATGGCGAAGTTGTTGAGCTGCGAATAGCTTTCGAGACTAAGCACCAGCAGCTGCGGCTCCAGCGTATTGACCTGGTAGGCGTTGCGGCACTGCTGATAACCTGTACCGACCGTCTGTTCGATAGTCGCGGGGACTGCGAACACTCGGTCCACGTCCGGGTTATTTTCGTTCTCGACCGTCAGCGCCTCGTTGCACGCAACAAGAGCGAGCAGCGCCACTGACGCCGAGGTGAGCTTGAATGAAGATCTCATCTTGGTTCCTCGGAGGGGGATCTGGCCGGAGCGCCGTGATGACACTCCGGCCGCACGTCAGTTTCTAGAAGCGCGTTCCGATCGTGAACGTGAAGGTGCGGGTCTGCGGGTACTGATAGGCCGCAACCGCAGTTATCGCAGAGCTGTTGAGGTTGGTCCCCGCCACGCCAACTTCGGGATCAAAACCGGTGAAATCGGTGATCGTCCACAGATTTCGTCCAACCAGCGAGAGGTTCACGTCGCTGAGTCCGAACATCCGCCCCAGGTTGTAGCCAACGCTCACCTCGCGAAGCTTGGTGTAGGTCCCCTTTTCTACCGTGATGTTGTTGGATCCGAGGATGTCGTAGATGCCGCCGACACCGGCCGAGTTGTCCGGCGCTGTCGTCCGCCAGTAGTAGCCGAGTGGCTTGGCGTCCGCGACAGTCTTGCCCCCCTGATCCTCTTCGCGGGTCATGAAATCACCCAGAGACCAGTGGCGCTCCTCGTTGAACAGCTCGTTACCGACCGAGGCGTCAATCAAAGCGTAGACGTTGAACTTCCTCCACTGGATGTTGTGTGACATCGTCAGCCGGAAATCAGGAAGTGTGTTACCCAGCGTGCCCAAAACGGCGCCGCCGGTTGAGTCGCGAATGACCATCGGCATGCCCCAGCTGACGCCGGGAATTCCCCATGGTGCGTTGACCGCGCCACCGGCCGCAAGGCAGGCAACTTCACCGGTTGTACCGGTAGCAACGCCGTTTCGCACACAACCGGGGTTGACCGCCTGCCAAAGATTCTTCGTGATTCCGTCGGCCGTGGTGTTACCCGCGCCGACCCAGACGATCAGCCCCTGGCTGTTCACCTGATACGACTTGCCCGGACCGCAGTCGGCCGCGAACGCCGACGGGAGCTGCGAGCAGGTGGTGACGAACCGGCGCCCCCAGATCGTTCCGAGGCGTTCATTTTCAGCGAAGCGGAATGTGCTGCTCTCGGTGGTCTGGAAGAACGGCGGCACGTCCAGCTTGGTGATGATCGAGAGCGTCTGATCCCAGCCGAGACGCGAAGACCAGTTGAAGGTGTTCGTCTGAACCACCGGGATGTTGAGGGAAATCTCCCAGGTGTGGTTGTCAATCGTCCCACCGTTTTTCCATTGCGAAGAGAAGCCCGACGAAACCGAAGGTGGAATCTGGATGATCTGGTCTTCGGTGACCGATTTGGCGTAGGTCACGTTGAGGCCGTACCTGCTCCACAGCTCGGCGTCGAACCCGGCCTCGATTTCAGTGGTGTATTCGGGCTTGAGGTCCTTGTTACCCAGCGTTTGTGCAGTGATCGCGCCGCCAGCGCCGATCGTGAAGGTCTCGTACTGCGCCGAGAACCTCGGCCGGCCACCGGCCGTACCCAGTGAAGTCCGAACCTTGAAATCGTTGATCGCTGTCCTGACCGGCCACCACGACTCTTCCGATGCGCGCCACGCGAGCGAGCCACGGTAATACGTGGCCCAGCGATTGTTCTCTCCGAAGAGCGAGGAGCCGTCCCGGCGAACGAGTCCGTCGACGATGTAGCGTCCCCGGAAATCGAGCGCACCTCCCAACACCGCTCCCATTGCCCGTACCACCGAGCGGTCCGACTCGATGACCTGGTTCGCGGTCACGTTATTGAGTGTCACCAGCCCCGGGATGGCGAGCGTATTCCCCTCTGCGGAAATCGAACTGCCGTCCTGCTGCTCGTACGAGTAGCGGAGGTTGACGCGCGCGTCCATTCCGTCCGAGAGGAAGTTGCTGCGGCGCGCTGTGCTCATCACCGACATGTTGATGTTGTTGTCGAGCGACGATGCCTCACTCTGTGAACCGATCGGCCGCGTTCCCGTGCTCGTCGTCGAGCGGTATCCGCGGTCAGCAAGGAAAAAGCCGCTCTGACGTCTGCGGTCATAACTGGCGTTGGCTTCGAAGTCGAGCCAGGTCAGCGGCGCATAACGAGTGGTCGAAGACGCGAGGAAGCGATCGGTGTCCGTCCGTCCCTGCTCCTGCTCGTTCTCATGGAGCGGATTGTTGTTCTGGTCGCCCTGATTCAGGGGATTCGACCGTACGAACAAGCGACCGAACCGGTCCCTTCTGAGCAGATTCACGCCCGCAGGGACCCGGGTGAGTCTGAAGAATTCGCCGTCGCGGAAGAGGGAGTTCGACGAATAGAACGTATTCAGCTGCGACGTCCACTGGTCATTGATCTGTTGATCAGCGTTGAGCCTGAAAGTGTTTCTCTTGTATCCGTTCAGGAACGCGATCGCACCCTCCTGGCGCAGGTGGGACGCGCTGGCGAAGATGCCCGTGTTGTTGAATCGGCCGGTCATGTCCAGCGTCGCGTTGTTGAACAGACCGTTGGTCACGGCCGCCGCGATTGGGTCGTAAGAGCGGGGGAAATGACCGGTCTGGAAGAGCCCACGAAGCAACGGCTTGGACAGTGACAGCGCGATCCCTCCGTCGTTCTGGAAGTTGTTCGGGCCGAGCGCGAAGTCACCGCCCCCTTCATTGATGCGTAGCGCTTCGTCCTCGAAGTCGATCGTGCGCCAGCACTGCGGCTGTCCGTTGATGAGGCCGTTGGCCGCGCTTGTGGACCGCACGCAGAAGCGCGTGTTGTCCTCATTCATCATCAGGAAATGGTTACGAGCCAGCGGAAACTCCCCGGCGATGTCGCTGAAGCCCAACTCGTTGCGGGCGTTGAATCGTGTACCCTGCCCGCTGTTGCGCGCGCTCTTGGTCGTAACCTGGATTACGCCGTTGCCTGCACGCGACCCGTAGATGGATGATGCTGCCGCGCCCTTTACAACCTCGATGCTCTCGATATCCTGTGGGTTCAGGTCCTGAAGTCCACCGTCGTAGATGACGTTATCGACGATCACGAGCGGAGCTTGTGATCGCCCTAAGGCATTCAGCGACTTGGGACCGCGCAGTACTATAGATGGGGCTGTACCCGGACGTCCCGAAGGCGTCACGATCTGAGCACCCGTGACCTTGCCCTGGAGCTGAGCCAGAGCGTTGGTGCCGGGTACCGGAAGATCCGCAACGCTCACCTGATCCACGGTGAACGCCAGCTTTCTCTTCTCCGTCGCCCCGGTCACACCGGTCACCACAACCTCGGTCAGCCGATTGATGTCGACCTCGAGCGAAAAGTTGTGGGTGATGTTCCCCGGTGCGATCGCCAGCGTGTGCTGCTGCGGCTTGTGGCCGATCATCCGCACGCGCAGGATCGCCTGTTGACCCCTCGCTCGTTCGGCCGGGATAACGATACGGAACGTACCGTCGTCATTAGTGCCGACCGAAATCGCCATCTCGACGATGAACACGTTGGCGCCGGACAGCGGCTGACCTGCCGTTGACCTGACAGCTCCCGTGATTGTCGTCCCCTGCGCGATGGCCGATCCAGCCAGCAACGTCACGCCAAGCGCTCCAGCCGCCCAGCGTCCCGCCCAGCTCAGACAAGAAGCTCGAGTCATGCATCCCTCGGTGTTAGGGATTTCGCGGCCGCAGCCCGGCCGCGGGGCCCGGTAGTCGCCCAACTCGGCGACGCCCGTAAGACAGGTCACCATTTTGGGGCGGTGGGACGAATGGCGCAAGTCGGAATATCCGAGGGGCGAGTCGTCTGGTCGCACCGTCATCGACCGGTGGTCACGTAGCGGAGGAGGCGACCTGGTCCGGGTTCCTCGGTCAGTCTGCCCTCTTCGCCTTCCTCGTCCTCCTCGTCTTCAGGCCCATCTCATCCTCATCAGCCTCGTCATCCTCATCATCTTCATCATCTTCATCATCCTCGTCATCCTCGTCGTCAGGCCCATCGTCCTCATCATCCTCATCCTCGTCATCCTCGTCCTCCCTCCCCCACCCTACCCCACGCGCTCCGCAACCACCCGGACCCGGTCGTCCAGCACCTGGAGAAAGCCACCGTCAACCTCGAAGCGACCCGCGCTTCCTCCCTCTCCCAGCGTCAGCTCGCCCTTGCCGAGCAGGGTCATCATTGGCGCATGCGCGGGCAGGATACCAACCCGACCGTCCCAGGCCGGGGCGATGACTGAGTCCACCTCGCCCTCGAAGAGCACGCGTTCGGGCGAAATGACGGAGACTTTTAGCTGACTCATCTACGCCTTTGCCAACCGCTCGGCGTTCAGGGCGATGTCGTCGGCACCGCCGCACATGAAAAAGGCCTGCTCGGGAAAGTGATCGAACTCCCCGCCGGCCAGTCGTTCGAAGGATGAGATCGTCTCCTCGAGCTTGACGTAGGCGCCCTTCATCCCGGTGAACTGCTCGGCCACCGAAAACGGCTGCGACATGAAGCGCTGAATGCGGCGTGCGCGTCCCACGATCTTCTTGTCGTCCTCGGAGAGTTCTTCCATGCCGAGGATGGCGATGATGTCCTGGAGCTCCTTGTAGCGCTGCAGGATCCGCTGAACTTCTGTTGCGACCTTGTAGTGCCTCTCGCCGATGAACTGCGCATCGAGGATGCGGGACGATGAGTCGAGCGGGTCCACCGCGGGATAAATGCCCAGCTCGGTGATCTTGCGTGACAACACAACTGTAGCATCGAGGTGCGCGAACGCCGTCGCCGGTGCCGGATCGGTGAGATCGTCGGCCGGAACGTAGATCGCCTGCACCGATGTGATCGACCCGCTGCGCGTGGACGTGATGCGCTCCTGCAGGTCACCCATCTCTGTGGCCAGGGTCGGCTGATAACCAACCGCGCTCGGCATGCGGCCGAGGAGCGCGGAGACCTCGGATCCCGCCTGGGTAAAGCGGAAGATGTTGTCTATGAAAACGAGTACGTCGGCGTTTTCGCGGTCGCGGAAGTATTCGGCGACGGTGAGGCCGCTCAGGCCCACCCGCAGCCGGGCTCCCGGCGGCTCGTTCATCTGGCCATAGATGAGAGCGCAGGAGTTGATGACTCCCGATTCCTTCATTTCGAGGTAGAGGTCGTTGCCTTCGCGAGTCCTCTCACCTACACCGCAAAAGACGGACTTGCCGCCGTGACCCTTGGCCACGTTGTTGATCAGCTCCATGATCACGACCGTCTTGCCAACGCCGGCGCCACCAAAGAGACCGATCTTGCCGCCCTTGACGAACGGGGCGATCAGGTCGACGACCTTGATGCCGGTCTCGAAAACCTCGGTCTTGGGCTCGAGGTTCACGAAGTCGGGGCGTTTGCGGTGAATCGGCCACCGCTCGGCGCTGGCGGGAATGGGCTCGCCGTTGTCCACGGGCTCGCCCAGCACGTTGAGGATCCTGCCGAGCGCAGGCGCGCCGACGGGGACGGTGATGGCGGAGCCGGTGTCGATCGCCTCCATCCCCCGCATGACCCCGTCCGATGATGACATGGCGACGGCGCGCACCTGATTGCGACCGATGTGCTGCTGCACTTCGGCGACAACTCGCAGGTTGTCTCCGGCGTCGGTCTTGCCTGTGACTTCGAGGGCGTTGTAGAGCTCGGGGAGCTTGTCGGCATCGAACTCCACGTCGAGAACGGGTCCGATCACCTGGACGATGCGGCCGGCGGCCCGTGGTGCTGCGGCGGTTGTCATGTGTTTTGTAGTTTGTCGATTCTTCATTTGCCGGCGGGCCGACACTCGGACCCGCCACTCCTCCCAATCCCGCCCCGCCACCGTCCGCCGCTACTCGAGCGCGGCCGCTCCTCCGACGATCTCGGCGATCTCCTGGGTGATCGCCGCCTGACGAGTCCTGTTGTACGTGCGACGCAGGAGGTTGAGCATCTCGCCCGCGTTGTCGGTTGCGCTCTTCATTGCGGTGCGCCTTGCCCCCTGCTCACCAGCGGAGGTTTCGACCAGCGCCCGGTAGACCTGGTTCCTCACATACAGCGGCAGCAGGTCGGAGAGAATCGCTTCCGCCGACGGCGAGAGGATGTAATCCGGGGCCGGACCCTTGCGCTCCGGCGGCGCGACGGGAAGGACCCGCGTCGTTGTCGGAGGAGTCGAAAGGGCTGACCGGAACTGGGCGTAGACCACGTACACGGCGTCCAGCTCACCGGCGACGAACTTGCGCATGATGGCGTCGATCAGCTCCTCGGCGTCACCGGCGGTCGGCTTCTCGGATATTCCGGTGCGGACCGAACTCAGCTGCTCACCTACATAACGAAAGTATCCGGCCCCGCGACGGCCTTCGACGTGCAGCTCGATGCCGACGCCCTTTTCGCGCAGTCTGGCGAGGAGGATTCGGGCCTCGCGGATCAGGTTGGAATTGAAGCCGCCGCAGAGCCCCCTGTCGGCCGTCATCAGGATCACCGCCGCCCGGCGCTCCACCGCCGGCTGCCTCAGCAGCGGAAAGCGCTCCGCGAGCTCGGCAGAATAGAGGCCCGAGATGACCTCTCCCAGCGCACTCGCGTAGGGACGCGCCGCCGTAACGCGGTCGACGGCGCGCTTCATCTTGGCCGTGGCCACCATCTCCATGGTGCGCGTGATCTTGCGCGTGTTTTCGGTCGTCTTGATGCGAGCCTTGAGCTCTCGGCCTTTAGCCATCTATTGTCTGGTGGTCGCTCCAGGTATCCCGAAACCCGCTCGTCCCATGTTCGCCCGGCAATAACGCCTCGGCGTACCTCAGGCTGCCGACTTCGATTTCCGGTATGCCTCGATCCCGCGCCTGAGGGCCGCCTCGGTGTCCTTCGACAGGGTCTTTTCCTTTCGAAAGGCGTCACCAACCTGCGGGAACTGCGCGGCCATGAACTCGTGGAACCCGCGCTCCCACTCGCGGATCCTGTTCACCGGAACGTCGTCGAGGTGACCGTTGGTCACGGCGTAGATGATCATCACCTGCTGTTCGACCGCCATCGGCGAATACTGCGGCTGCTTTAGCACCTCGACGGTGCGCGCACCACGATCGAGCTGGCGTTTGGTCGCGGCGTCGAGATCGGACGCGAAGGCGGAGAAGGCTTCGAGCTCGCGATATTGAGCGAGGTCGAGCCGGAGACGACCAGCCACCGACCGCATCGCCTTGACCTGCGCCGCGCCGCCGACGCGCGAGACGGAGATGCCGACGTTGATCGCCGGACGGACGCCGGCGAAGAACAGATCGGACTCGAGGAAGATCTGGCCGTCGGTGATAGAGATGACGTTGGTCGGAATGTAGGCCGATACGTCGCCGGCCTGGGTTTCGATGACCGGCAGCGCCGTCAGGCTGCCACCGGGCTTGAAGATCATGACATTGTCGACGACGTCGGGATCTTCACGGAGCTTGGCAGCCCGCTCGAGAAGGCGCGAATGGAGGTAGAAGACGTCGCCGGGGAACGCCTCGCGGCCCGGTGGGCGCCGCAGCACCAGCGACAACTGCCTGTATGCAGCGGCCTGTTTGGACAAATCGTCGTAAACGCAGAGGGTCGGCCGCCCTTCGTGATACATGAAGTATTCGGCCATCGCGCAACCGGAATAGGGAGCGATGTACTGCATCGGAGCCGGGTCCGACGCCGACGCCACGACCACGATCGTGTAGTCCATCGCCCCGGCCTGCCTGAGGCGCTCGACAACCGACGCCACCGTCGACGCCTTCTGCCCAATGGCGACGTAGCAGCAGATGACCCCGGTGCCCTTCTGATTGATGATCGTGTCGATGGCGATAGCCGTCTTGCCGGTCCCGCGGTCGCCGATGATCAGCTCACGCTGGCCACGACCGATCGGAATCATTGAATCGATCGCCTTGAGGCCGGTCTGCAACGGCTCCCTGACCGGCTGCCTGACGATGATCCCCGGTGCCGGCGACTCCACCCGGCGCGACATCGAAGCCACGATCGGGCCCAGTCCGTCCACAGGCTCACCAAGCGGGTTGACTACCCGGCCAACAAGCGCGGGGCCAACCGGGACCTCGAGCACGCGCGCCGTCCGGCGAACAACGTCACCCTCCTTGAGCTGGAGGTAATCGCCGAGCACTACTGCGCCGATGTTGTCTTCTTCAAGGTTGAGAGCGACCGCCGTGACCTTCTCTCCGGACTCGCCGGAGGTGACCTCGAGCATCTCCCCGGCCATTGCCCGCATGAGGCCGTAGATGCGGGCGATTCCGTCTTTTACCTCGAGGACGGTACCGACTTGCTCGACGTCGAGTTCGTTGAGGTCGGCCGCTTCGATTTCGCGGAGGAGGATGTCCTTGATTTCGCCAGGACGGAGAATCGTTTCAGAGGCCATGACTTGGCTGGACTTGTAGGTGCTCGACGGGTGTCTGGAGAGCTTGTGAAATTTATCACAAGCATGCCCCGGCGGAAGGGTGTCGGGTGCAGAAGCTCTGTGGAAAAGAGCCGGCCGCCCTCCAGGCGATCGGCTGCCAATTCAACCTCAGCCTCCGCTACCCCAGCCGCACGAATCGCTCGACCAGATCCACCGCCCTCAATCTGCTCAGCGAACTTGGCTTGGTCCCAACCACCCTGCGCGCCGTTGTTGACAGGTGCGAGGACGACGCGTAGCCCAGCACCGCCGCGACGTCGCCTATCTCATGGCCCGGGTTTTTGGCGAGTTCGGCAGCAGCCATCAGTCGCACGAGATCGATCACCCTCTTGAGGTTGGGCCCACCGTCGGCCGCGAACCCGCGACTGAGGTGTTCGCGGGTGATGGCCAGCCCGGCCGCCAGATCGTGCGTCTGGATCGGGCGTCCGCCCAGCCCCACCAGCATCGTCCAGGCGCGCCGAGCGAGGTCAGATTCCAGGTGCAAGCGGGGCGGCGGTTGAGAAAGGGCATCCGCGAAGCGCCACGTGAAGCTGGCAGGTGTGATAACGTCCCGCAGTATCGCATCATCGACGGACTCGACAACAACGTCGGCGAACTCCAATGACGCGCAGCGGGCGACGAGCGCTGCATCCGACGCCCGGAGCGGAGTGAGACCGAAAAAGGCGCACGACGGGAAGTCACGCGCGAGCTCGATCGCATCGAATGTTTCATCGTTCGCTGCGCCGAGGTCGACGATCACGGCATCGACCAGCTCGCCCCTCAGGGTGAGCGTCAGGTCGCGCGACTGCCTGACGAGGACCAGCCTTGATCGGCGACGTGGGAACGCACCTCTCAACAGCGCCCTCGGTCGCTCACGCTGCGATATCGCGAGAACGGTGATGGGAGCGTGCGTTTCCGCGGCGACGAAAGCCCGGCTCACTGAAGACCCTTTTTCTCTTCGCCCTCTTCGCCCTCTTCTTCATCCTTCACACGCTCATCACCCTCATCCTCCTCGCCCTCTTCGGCCTCTTCGCCCTCCTCGCCCTCCTTGCCCCGCGCAAGCATCCCCATCGCCCTCCTCAACACTCCCCGCGCGTTTTCGTACAGGACCAGCGACTCAGCGTCGGCAAACGATTCCCAGCGGCACGCCGTTATTCCTTCCGCGAGCTGCGGCGTCGCGTCCCCACCGTCGCACTCCATGAGAAAGAAGTGACAGGTCTTGTGAACGGTCTGGCCACGAAATCGGAAAAACCAGTCAATCGTTTCGATCTCACCCAGCGACTCGAGGCCGTTCAAGCCGGTTTCTTCCCGCACTTCGCGAAGCGCCGCCAGTTCCGGCGTTTCCCCGTCCTCGACGTGTCCTTTGGGAAAGCCCCAATTGTTGTATGAATCCCTGATGACGAGAAACAACGGGTTCGAGGTGCGCTCCCTGACGACGACGCCACCGGCCGAGACTTCTTCAGTGGTCGCACCGTGACGGACAGCGCCGGCCCTGCTTTGCTTCCTTACCGGTCGCCGACGCGTCAAGTGTCCTCCGGCTCCCAGTCGCTGAGTTCGGCGCGCCCTTCGACAAACTGCCTGACGACGGGATCGTGCGTGTGCCTGATCTCGTCGACTGTCCCCACCTGGCGGACCTTCCCTTCGTAGAGCATCGCGATCCTCGAGCCGACGGCGTAGGCACTGCGCATGTCATGGGTAATGACGATGCTGGTGACGCCGAGCCGCTCGCGCGTGCGGATCATGAGGTTGTCGATCACGGCGCTGGTGACAGGGTCCAGTCCGGTAGTCGGTTCGTCATACAGTATGTATTTAGGCCTGAGAGCGATCGCCCTCGCCAGGCCGACCCGCTTCCGCATTCCTCCTGAGAGTTCGGCCGGAAAGCGATCCTCGACGCCCGGGAGATCGACGAGGTCGAGGACTTCGGCCACCCTGTCAACGATCTCGGACGGTGTCAGCTTGCCCTGTTTGCGCAGCCCCATCGCCACGTTTTCGCCGATGTTGAGCGAATCGAACAGCGCCGCGAACTGGAAGACGTACCCGATCGAAGCGCGCAGATCGTAGAGCTCGCGTCGCGCGAGTCGCGGGACCTCACGATCATCGACGATGACTGTGCCGCGGTCAGGCTCGAGCAGCCCGACGATGTGTTTTATCGCAACCGACTTTCCCGTACCCGAATAACCGATGATGACCATCGTTTCCCCATCCGCCACTTCGAGCGTGAACCCTTCGAGAACCTTCTTGTCACCGAAACTCTTGTGGACGTCGAGTAGCTGAATCACCGGGCGCTCTTACCTCTGCTGACTTCGGCCTGCGGGTGCGGGAGGGAAAACGAGAGCGTGGCAAGTAACATCATGCTTGTGATGTGGGGAAGAGCGGGCCGGCAGTCGCAATAATGGAACGCGAGGAGCCGATGCCGCCTTCGACTCTTGTGGCAGGTCCGGATAAACGTGAGAGGGACGGCGCAGGGCCGTCCCTCTCACGTTGATCTACCGCCAAGCCTACGCGGCGAAGCTCGACAGCGCGCGGCCCACGTCCCCTTCGCGCAACCGCTTGAGAGCACGGTCACGCAGTTGTCGCACTCGCTCGCGGGTTACGCCCAGCAAGGAACCGATTTCTTCGAGGGTGTGCTCGCGACCACCTTCGAGACCGAAGTAGAGTCGCAACACCTTGGCGTCGCGCGGAGGCAGCGTCGACAGCGCAAGCTCGATTTCATCGGTGAGGAAGCGGTTCATCGCTTCCTCCTCGGTGTCGGGCATCTCGTCCGCGACGAAGCGCTCGATCAGGGCCCGATCGCCTTCGGGATCCATCGGTGCATCGAGGCGCACGTCGCCGGTGTTGAGAGCGGCGAGCGACTGGACGACGTCGACGGAAAGTCCGGTGAGGTGTGCCAGCTCTTCTGGTGAAGGCTCGCGTCGGAGCTTCTGGCGCAGGATCTCCGACGCCTTGATGATGCGCGAGAGGTCCGCGGTGCGGTTGAGCGGTACTCTGACCGTGCGGCCCTGACGGGCGAGCGAGGAGAGGATGGCCTGACGGATCCACCAGACGGCGTACGATATGAACTTGACGCCCTGGTCGGGATCGAACTTGCGGGCGGCGGTGAGGAGCCCGACGTTGCCCTCGCCGATAAGGTCGATGAGAGGAAGTCCACGGTTCTGGTACTTCTTGGCGACCGAAATCACAAACCGAAGGTTGCGCTTTACGAGCTCCTGGAGGGCGTCCTGATCGCCGGCGCGGATCTTACGGGCGAGCTCGATCTCCTCCATGCCCTTGAGAAGCGGGTAAGTGGAGACCTCGTAGAGGTATTGATCAAGGATGTCGCGCTCCGGTTCGCTCGGCGCGATCCCCTGGGGGGTCGTGCGGCGTCGGCGGCGCTTGACTTCGGTCATTGCGAGTTTGTCCTCTTGGTGCGGGGTGATCAATTGATCAACTGCCAGAGCCCGGCAAAAGTTTCTTGCCAGGCGGCTACCCGCGAACACGCCAACGGCTTCTCGTCAGGCAGCAATCCGGGGTGGCGAAGTCGCTGGAAGTTACTGGCAGAACAGGGTTTCGCCAGTCTCGTTTTCTTGACTTCAAAGGTACCCCCGGATACAATTCGCGGTTCCTGTCGGGGGTCCCTGACCTCACAGGCGGACGGGGGCGTAGCTCAGTTGGGAGAGCGCGTGAATGGCATTCACGAGGTCAGGGGTTCGATCCCCCTCGCCTCCATTGTCCGGCGACGCTGGCAGGGGGCAACCTGGAGCCAGTGCGCGGAAAACGCGGGAATAGCTCAGTTGGTAGAGCACAACCTTGCCAAGGTTGGGGTCGCGGGTTCGAGTCCCGTTTCCCGCTCTCATTCAGAAAGTCCCGGCAGTTGTAGAATCGATGGAAGTGAGGGCGGTTAGCTCAGTTGGTTAGAGCGCTACGTTGACATCGTAGAGGTCACAAGTTCGAGTCTTGTACCGCCCATGCTGGTGGTCCGTGGTCGGTGATCGGAGGTGGCCGATGTAATGGGCAGCTGGACTTCCTCATGTGCGCTCGTAGCTCAATTGGATAGAGCATCTGACTACGGATCAGAAGGTTGGGAGTTCGAGTCTCTCCGAGCGCGCCTGATGCGGTGGTTGTGGATGGTTATTCGGGGCGTAGCGTAGCCCGGTAGCGCGCCTGCTTCGGGAGCAGGAGGTCGCTGGTTCAAATCCAGTCGCCCCGACTGGCAGCTCCCGCGCTCGATGGGGCGCGGGGTTCGAACGTTAGGCGCACCGCGGGGAACTTCGGCCCGCTCCAGCGAGTTGCCCAGCCATAGGCCAGGCTGAGCGCAAACACGTCAAGGACAGGCAGTTCCGCGACGACGCGCTGCGGTAGATTCCCGACGTGACCCGCATCGCGCTCTCACTGACAGCAACGAGACCGACGCTGACGATCTCGTCCAGCAGACCTTTCTCCGTGCCTACCGTTCCTGGGATCTCTACACCCAGGGTACGGAATGCCGCGGTTGGCTCTTCACCATTTGCCGGAATCTCTTCGTAAGAAGCTGCAACGTGATCAGCGGACGGTTTCCTGTGAGGACGCCGAACTCGAAGCACTTGCCGCATCGGCCCTCCACACCTCCGCGGCCGAAAGCGGCTACGCTGATCTCTTCGACCGGGCGGACGTCGGCGATGCCGTGATGCGGGCGCTGGGCGAGATTCCCGAAGCATTCCGCGAGGCTGTGCTCCTTGTCGACGTACACGATCAGTCTCACTACACTGCCTCGGAAGTTCCCGGCGTGCCTGTGGGCACCGTCAGGTCGAGGCTCTTCAGGGGTCGGCGCCTTCTGCAGGAGAGACTGATCGATTATGCCCGGGACGCCGGCCTGGTGGCGCCCGGCAGCTCCCCCCCGGAACGGAGGCCGACCGATGAACGACATGATTGATTGCGACGCGGTGATGCGCCAGCTGTGGGACTATCTCGATGGAGAGCTCACGCCGGAGCGGATGGCGGCGATCAGGGAGCATCTTGCCATGTGCCGCCGCTGTTATCCGCAGTTTGAGTTCGAGCGTTCGTTTGAGGCTGCCGTGGCCGAGGCGCGGCTCGAGCACTCCAACCCGGGGCGAGTGCGGGAGCTGGTACTGACGAGCCTGCACGCCAAAGGGTTCGCGGCGGCCTGAAGCGGAGTGGACAAAGGGCGTTCGCGGATGCCACCTACGGTCGCGGCCCTCACTCCATGAGTACTTGTGGCTGCATCGCCATCACTATTGGTTTGAGAGAGCTCTGCCGCCATCGCTCTGGAAGACTGCGGAGGTGGTCAAAGAGATGGAGCGTCCGGGATGAGAGATCCTGCGGTTGTCGAACGTGATAAACTCGCGAGGCGGCTCGACGTCATCGGGGACCAGGTCGAGCACCGGCTCTCGCGAACCTTTCGAGACCGCGGCGAACTCCAGGATGCGGTCGTCGCTGTCAAAAGCGAAGTGTATCTCCGGTTGAAAGCCGATCCTACCCCAGAGCTGATCCGCAGTCTCGCGACTGCCGAAGTAAGAAGGATTGAGCGAGAAGAAAGGCGGCTAAAGCGGCATCTGATCAATAGCAACGATTTCGAGCGACGGCCCGCAGACAATGAAGAGCTCGCTCGATCCTCCTTTCGTCTCGCGGTTTCAGAGTGGTTGGAGACCGCACTCTTGGCTCTCGACGACGGTATGCACGGCGCGGCACTCAGATCGTTCTGGAACGGTGATAGCGATGCTGCCGTGGCGGACACTCTCGCATGCTCGGCGAGCGCCGTTCGAAAACTTCGACAACGGGGCTGCGCAACGATCCGCAGACTGGTATCGGAGGGGGTGCTCCCCCCCCCCCCCCCCGGAGAGAGCGTGATGACGACTAAGGGTGCGCAACCGCAAGTGACAACCTTGAGAACCTGGAGCGGGCACTTCTAGCCGCGAGCGAGCCCGAATCTGTGAGCGTTTCTGGGTCACTGGCGCGCCGCACGCGCGTGGCGAATGGAAGCGTCGCACCATCGTGAAAGAAGCGCCCAACTGAGATGCCGCACGCTGTTCAGTTGGCGGATCCGCAACGGCTCAGCTCGTCACAAGAAGCCGATCTTTTGTCCATTACTGATGAAGCGTCGCGTGTTATCCCTTGTCGGACGGCGGCGTAGATTGGGCCGCGACGCATGCGCCGATCCGCCGGCACATGATCAGTGAGGATGTGTTATGAGATCCATTGCGCTGAAATCAGCTGTCGTCCTGATGATGGCAAGTATCCTTGCCGCGTCGCCCGCGCCCCCGGCCGACACCACCCTCGACCGGTGCAATCAATGGGTCCCGTGCACAGGTAATTGTTGTGATGACGATTCGGTTTGCGACCTCCTTTGCCCGACTTGGATCGTCGCAGTCTGCGATGAGGGCGAAATCTTCTGCCTCAACCATGAGAGCTGACCGGCCCGTGGACGTGATCTGATGGCAACCAGATGCGATTGACTTCCGAGAAACTGGCGTCGATAGTGCTCGCTGGAGCCGCGTTCGTGATGGCCGCCACCTACGTTCTACGAAGCGGCTTGGTGGCAGGCGCGACTCCAGATCGGATAGCACCGGCTCTCACCAGGCACTACCCTGAATGGCGGGACTGGATGCGAGACGCCGTCGTGATCGGGGACAGTGCGGCGCCGGTAGTCATACTGGAATTCGTTGACCTGGAATGCGTTGGCTGCAAAGCTTTCCATGAGACCGTGCTGCGGCCACTGGCTGATGAGTTTGGCGCGAGGCTTGCTCAAGCGATCGTTCATTTCCCTTTGCGGTCACACCGCTTCGCGAAGCCGGCGGCCCAAGCGGCTGAATGTGCTGATGCGCAGGGCAGCTTCCTCGATTTCATCGATCTCGCCTACGCCAAGCAGGACTCCATTGGCCTGAAACCGTGGCTCTCGTTCGCGGCTGACGCCGCGATATCTGATTCGGCGGAATTTGCGCGGTGTCTGGGAGCGACATCTTCTCTCGCACGGGTCCTGGCGGGTCGGGCGCTTGGAGAGAGAATCCAGGTTCGTGCGACACCAACCGTTTTCATAAACGGCTGGCGCTACTCGATCCCCCCTCCAGGGATGACGTCATGGAAGCGATCCGGAATATCTTGGCCAATCGAAACCCCAAATGACTAAGCGAAAATGTGAGTACAGCTCACGGTTAGGTCGGCTGGCGGCGTCAGCAGGCGTTTGTGCGGTAGTGCTCGGCGTCCTCGCGGCCGACTTACGCGCGCTTCAGCGAGGCGTATCGGTGTTTACGTTGGAGCGGTCGGACGCTACATGGAACGATGGCTTTAGCGGGGTTTCCTCCGTTCGCGAACTGTCGGACAAGCGCCTCCTGGTTCTGGATGCAGTCGAGCGCTCAATAAGCCTCCTGAACGCGGCTTGGTCTCAAGTTGACCGCGTTGGACGCGAAGGGCGCGGACCGGGTGAATATCTGGTGCCGACGCGCCTCTTCGGCCTGTCAGGAGATACGTCTGCGGCAATCGACCCTGGCAACGCAAGGCTGCTCTTAATCCTCCCGAGCGGTCAGGTCGACGCAACGACCAGACCTGCAGGCGGGAGCACTTGCGACGGAATTCAACTCAATGAAGTTCGCTTCGTCGATCGTGTCGGACGCTACTACCGCGAAGCGCTGCCGATAGTCAGGTCGCCAAGTGGCACGCAGGTCGTGGACTCAGCGGCAATCGAACGCGTGCAGCCCGGCTCTTGCACCCGTGATACGATCGGTTTCGTTCCGAGGGCTGCGGGGACTGCACGCGCCGTTGGCGGGGCGTTACTTGGCGGTGAGCGACCCGCGCCTTTCTCTCCCGTCGCAGAGTGGACAGTCAGTTCCGATGGTCACCTGGCGATAGTTCGCCCTGATCCGTTCTCTGTCGTCGTCACCCTCACCTCTGGCGTCCGGCGCGCCGGCCCTTCAATTCACTATGCGCCGATCCCAGTCGAGCAGGCCCACAAGGTGGCGTGGCGCGCCGCACAAGGACGACCGAGGCTCGTCACGAGCAGGAATCGCGGGTCGTCAGCGCCTACGTACGAGTACCGTCGAATGGTTGTGCGTGAACCAGAACGCTGGCCCGAACGCTTGCCGCCTTTCCTCGCAGGAGCAGTTCGGTTTGCACCAGATGGCAAACTATGGGTAGAGCGCACTACCGATTCGGGTCGGCCGCCCGCCATCGATATATTTGGGCTCGACGGCCAACACGTCATGGAAGTCCGGCTGCCGCTCGGTCGGCGGCTTATAGGCCTTGGAGTCGGGACGATATATACGCTCCGAACGGACCAGGACTCGGAGTTGGAGATCCTTGAGCGATTTCCGCAGCCGATGGCACGCGCTCGCTAGCTCAAGTCCATTGAGTCGGTAGTTGATCGCGGAACTAGTGTAGCGTCCCAGAAGTAACTGGTGTATATTGTGGGTACTCTTTCGGAGAGTGCATCGCATGCGCACGGGACGCCCGAAGGCCTTCGAGCTCACCTTGTCAGCGCTTGAGCGAGATCAGTTGGAGGCCCTGGCGCGTTCGCGCGCGCTGCCACACAGTCAGGTGCGGCGCGCGCAGATCGTGCTCCGCTCCGCGCGGGGGGAGGCGAATACCACCATCGCCGAGGCGTTAGGCGTGAGCGCCCCGCTGGTGAGTCTGTGGCGTCGTCGCTTCCGCACGCACGGGTTGGCCGGGCTCTACGACGCGCCCCGTTCGGGCCGGCCGCGGACGCATGACGATGAGCGCGTCGCCCGGTTGCTGCAGCAGGTGCTGAAGCGCAAACCGCCAGAGGCGGACACCTGGACCGTGCGTAGCGTGGCGGCAGCGACAGGCATCAGCAAGTCGAGCGTGCAGCGCTACTTCGCGCTGTTCGGCGTACAGCCGCACCGGGCGCAGACGTTCAAGATCTCGCCCGACCCGTTCTTCATCGAGAAGGTGCGCGACATCGTCGGGCTGTACCTCAATCCGCCTGACCACGCCCTCGTACTGTGTGTCGATGAGAAGAGCCAGATCCAGGTGTTGGAGCGGACACAGCCCAATCTGCCGCTGGGCTTGGGGTACGTCGAAGGCTACACGCATGATTACACGCGGCATGGCACGACCACGCTCTTTGCCGCGCTCGACATTGCGACCGGCGAGATCCTCGCCCGCTGCGCGTCGCGCCACCGCCATCAGGAGTTCCTGGCGTTCCTGCGCGACATCGACGCGAACGTGCCGGCGCATCTCGATGTGCACCTGGTGGTCGACAACTACGGCACGCACAAGCACGCGAAAGTGAAAGCCTGGCTGGCCAAGCGGCCGCGCTTTCACATGCACTTTACGCCGACGTACGCCTCCTGGCTGAATCAGGTGGAGCGATGGTTCGGGCTGATCACGCAGCGCGCGATTCGGCGCGGCTCGTTCAAGCACGTGCGGGAGCTGATCCAGCGCATCGAGCGCTTCGTCGGGCACTACAACCTGACGGCGCAGCCCTTCCGCTGGACGGCGACCGCCGACAGCATCATCGGAAAGCTCGCACGACTTGCGCAACGAATCTCTGGGACATCACACTAGTTGACTGTAACACCTGAACGTTAAGCAACGCGGATGCGCCGCGTGGGGTCGTTGTACTTCCACTTGATGGGTCGGGGATCGTCGTTGTAGTGACGGATGTACGTCATGATGCGACGCGACAGG
>JBQTHK010000078.1:0-25036 GCA_052389935.1 Gemmatimonadota bacterium
CCCGCCCACCACCAGTCCGCTCAAGCAGAATCCTGCTCGCTGATACATCGATCCTGAGGTACGCGGGCAGCTGCACCGGGAGCGCAGGGAATGTCGAAAAGTTGCGATCGTCGCGCTCTCCGACCGCGACCAGTCGCAGTGAAGAGGACGTGCGCGCGCCGGGTTTCGCGGTGATACCTAAAGACGCCTGGCGCGAAGGACGCCTGAGCAGGCGTTCCCCCTCGACGAACACCGCCCCTTCCCCACTCTCGTGGCCGGCGTCGACAACCCGGGTTCGCAGGAAGGTTGCGCCAATGTCGGCCTGCAGAACTCTCCCGATCGGGACCGCCCCCGTGACGTCGAGGCCGCGCGCGGATGCGCGGGCAACGTTGAAATAGTTGACCTCGCCCGGGGCGAGCCAGGCGTACTGGATGAGATCGCGAAAGATCTGGTCGAACCAGGTTGCCTCGACGTTCACGCGGCCGGCCCTTGCTGCCACTCCGACCTCCCACATGCGCGAAAGTTCGGGCCCCAGCTCCCCATTGCCGATCGTGAACGCCGTATTGAACTGTTCATGGAAAGCAGGCGCCTTGAAGGCGGTTCCGGTGCTCGCGCGCAGTCGGACGCCGCCTCCGAGCCTGATCGCGGCACCCGTGCGCGCAGTCATGAATCCGCCATGGACGCTGTTGTCGTCGAATCTTGCGCCCGCCATCAGCTCGACTCGTTTCACCTCGCCAAGCAGTTGGGCATAGATGGCGTTGGTGACCCGGCGCGCCGTGAAGTGATTCGGCTCCACGCTGTAGTTGGAGGAGTCGCGTGCATCCTGCGATTCTGTCATCCGTTCGATGCCGAGGGCGATGACGGCCGCGGGCTGAGGGGTCAGTCGCAACCTGGCCGATGCCACGCGACGGCGCGTCGATGCCGAGCTCAGGTAGGTGTGGAGCCCGGCAGTGTCGCCGGGGGGGGGGGCGTCGGGAAGGTCGGTCGTCCCCCCGTTGCCGGCGAGTGAACCGGCACTCAGTTCGAGTCGCACCTTTCGTCCCAGATCCCGTGAGGCGTCCAGCGAGACAACGGTGCGCTCATCGTCACGGTGCGCATTTGCATCGACCACCCGGCCGGCGCCATCTGTTGGATAGTGATAGCGGTCGTCGTGGTGACGGGCTGAGAGCGCGAGCAGCACGCCATCGCCTGCCCCGCGCCACGCAGCGCGACCGGAGATCGTCGCGTTTCTGGCTTCGTTGTTGCGCGGGAGCAGCCCGTCGCTCCTGCGCAGAATGGCGGCGACCGACAGGTCGGCCCGGTCCCCGGCGATCTCGCCGGCCGCCGAGGCACTACGTGTGTTGTAACTCCCGCCTTCGACGCGCACTCTCATCGCCGAGCCTGGGTCGGTTCGGCCGCGGCGCGTGAATATCTGTACTACTCCGGTAACAGCGTCTGTACCGTGAAGCACCGACGCTGCACCTCGCACGACCTCGATCTTCTCGACGTTGTCCAGTGACCACGCGCCCAGATCGATCGCCCCCCCGGGTTCGTTAACCGCAACACCGTCGACCAGAACCCGCACGTGATCGCTTTCCCCTCCCCTGAGGAACATCGAAGTCAGAGCACCCTGACTTCCGGAGCGCACAATGACCATCCCCGGCACCATCCGCAGCGCTTCAGCCAGATCGCGGATGCCCTGCGCCTCGAGAGCGCGGCCGTCCAGAACTGTCACGACGCTCGTACCGGCGGCGAGTCGGGTCTCGACTCGTGTGGCCGTTATGACGATCGGCGGAAGGTTCGCCGAGTCGGCCTGGGCCCGGGCCGCGGATGTGCTGACGACGAGGGCCGCGGCAAGAATGATTGTCTGGTAGTTCATGGCGATTCCGGCCCTCCCTGTGGCCGCATCAGTGGTATGAGTGATGTTGTTTGTAGCTTGTCGTTGTGGACGACGGCCAGCGGCCAGCCGTAGACGTCCTCGAGCACCGCGGGCACCAGCACCTCGCGGGTTGTCCCCAGGGCTGCGATGCGGCCATCGCTCAACAGCACGATCCGGTCGGCGAACCGCGCCACCAGGTCGAGCTGGTGGCTCACGACCATCACCGTTCTGCCGTCTCTTCGAAGGTCCGCGAGGAGGCCGAAGATCTGCATCTCGTGCGCGATGTCGAGGGCCGACGTCGGCTCGTCGATAACGAGCGCCGCTGTCTCCTGAGCGAGCCCGCGCGCCACTCTCACCCGCTGCCATTCACCACCCGACAAGCGGTCGGTCGATCGATCGAGCAGGCTGGCAACCCCCGCCGCAATTGCCGCCGACATGATCGATTCGCTTTGCTTCCTCTCGTTTGACCATGCACCCAGCATTGGACGCCCCGCCAACGCCAGATAATCGCGCACCCGCATCGGGAACACCGGCTCTTCGCGCTGGACCACCACCGCGACAAGCCGCGCTGTTTCCCGGCGGCTCAGTCCCGCGATCGTGCGACCTCCGACGTGCACCTCACCTCCGGTGGTGACCACTCGTCCGAGGAGTGTTCGCACCAGGGTGGTCTTGCCGCTCCCGTTGGGGCCGACGACGGCCGTCAGCTCGCCCGGTTGCGCCACGAAGGAAACCCCACTCAGTGCGTCGCGATCCGATCCCGGGTAGCGCGCCGTGACACGGTCGAAGCTGATCACAGGGCACGCCTCAGGACCACGAGAAAGAATGGCACTCCGAGAATCGCCGTGACCGCACCGAGGGGAAGTTCTGACGGCGACCTGACCGTGCGCGCTACAACGTCGGCTGCCACCGTGAGTGTTGCGCCCCCCAGCGCCGAGATGACGAAGACGCGCCGGTGTGACGGCCCGGCGATCGCCCGCGCGAGGTGAGGTACAATCAGTCCCACGAATCCGACCAGACCGGCCGCGGCTACCGTGGCCGCGGCCAGCAGCGACGACAGAAGAAACATCTTCGGTGCCGCCATCGACGGATCAACGCCTAACGATGCGGCCGACTCCTCGCCCAGCGCGAGCAGGTCCACCTCCGGCGCCCAATGCAGCAGCAGTCCTCCAGCAATCAGGATCGTCACCGCAAGCCATCGAACCGCCGCCCAGTCGGCGCTCGCCAGTGAGCCCATCATCCACCACAACGCCGTCCTCGCCGCCTGACTGTCGGCTTCTGCCAGCAGCACGAGTATGACGGCGTTGGCAAAGGCGCCGACCACGACACCGGACATCAGAAGAACGCGTGGGTCGCCATGGCCAGCACCGACCGAAGCCCGCGCCACTGCCAGCACCAGTGCCACCGCGGCGATCGCCCCGCCGAAGGCTGCCACCGGCATCGCCAGCATCGAACCAGCGCCGAACGCAACAACGGCGACGGCACCCGCGGCCGCGCCTCCCGAAACTCCGAGCAACCACGGCTCGGCCAGCGAATTCCTGAGTGTTCCCTGCAGGGCGGCTCCGCTCATCCCGAGAGCACATCCGACCAGAACTCCCAGTAGTACGCGGGGGAGCCTGATCTCGCGCACGATCACCGAAGCTGTCTCGTCCGCACCAGGCCGACCCAGCAGGGCTTCGAGTGCAACATCCGGCGGCAGACCAACGGTACCGATCATCAGCCCCAGCAGCGCGGTCACCGCCAGCACCACCAGGATTCCGCCGACTGCCAGCTGTGGACGGTTAGTCATTGCACGCTGTTCGCGAAGAGGCGCGCCAGCGACAGCGCCGCCTCACCAAGTCGAACCGAGGGGCGGGCGACGAGCAGCGTATCGAACACGAGGATCCGCCCCTCCCGCACCGCGGCCAGCGACCGCCAGCGCGGGATCGCGCCAAGCTGACGGGCGGTAACCGGCCCTCCGAGTATCGCGTCGGGATTGCGTCGCACAACTTCCTCGAACGCGACCTGCGGAGATGGCCCCGGAAGGTCGCCGAAGACGTTGCGAGCTCCTGCGATCTCGATGAGCTCCGTGATGAAACTTCCTCCGCCGATCGTGATCAGCGGATTCTCCCAGGAATGGAGAAAGACGTTGATGGACCGGCCTCCCCGCGTCATCATCCGCACGCGATCGAGCGTCGCGGTTACGCTGTCCACAACCGCGTGCGCACGTTCGGTTGAACCGGTCATGCGGCCGATCTCAAGAGTCACCCGCCGGAAGTCGGCGATGCGATCGATCCGCCAGGCTGCAACAGGGATACCCGCTGCCCGCAGCCGGGTAGCTGCCTCTCGATTCGCCTCGGTTGCGTAAAGGAGTGCGAGGTCAGGGCGCACACCGATAATCGCTTCGATGTTGGGGGCGATGCCGTTGCCGAGGTCAGGCACCCGGCTGACGGAATCCGACCACAAATCCCAGGTCGTACGGCCGACTACACTGCCTCCAAGACCGAGCGCGAAGAGGATTTCGGTGAGCGCTGGATCAAGGCTGGCTATTCGTGAGGGCAGCACCGCCGACGACAGTTCCAGCGGCATGCTCAGATCATCGATAGCAGCAACGGCGCCGCTGTCTCGATCGCCACCGCAGCCTGCGGCCAGCGCCAGAAACAGCGCGCTGACGAGGAGGCGTGATCGTGGTACGCCGGTAAAAGAAAAACGCACGTTCTGGACCCCTGGACCCTTGATGGGGGAGGACGTGCGAGAGCGAAGGCGGGCTCGCCACCAGTCCTCCCCCGAGGAGCTGATTGTATGGCGCACGCAGGGGTCGTCTCCTGGCTCCGGGCATCATTGCCTCAGCCTTCCCGACCGATCGGTCAGTGACTGACAGCGTTGTTGCGCCCGTTACAGTGGCGGGGCCGCACCGGCATTACACCGGTTTCCGTATCCCCTGCGTGCAGTTTCAGTTGTGGTGGTTAGTGTAGACCTCAGCGGCCCACGAGTCAAGGCACGCTGTCGAGTGCTGCGACCGCCATGCCCATGGAGTGATAGCCCTTGTCGACGTAGACCGTGCTTCCGGTGATACCCGAAGCGAGAGGTGATGCCAGAAAGGCGGCCGTGTAGCCAACTTCAGCGGCCGTCAGGGCCACCGGCAATGGCGTGTTCTGCGCGCAGTACTGCACCATTTTATCGATGATCCCGATTGCGCTTGCTGCACGGGATGCGTAGGGTCCCGCCGAGATGGTGTTGACGCGCAGTCCCCATTTTCGACCGGCCTCGAAGGCGAGTGCGCGTGAGTCGCTTTCCAGCGCCGCCTTGGCTGAGGACATGCCGCCACCGTAACCGGGAATGACTCGCTCACTTGCCATGTAGGTCAGGGAGATCACCGAACCCCCAGGTCTCATCAGCGGCCCGAGGCGCTGCAGCAGTGAAATCAGGGAGTAGGCGCTGACGCTTACGGCAGAGAGGTAGCCGCCTCTTGATACCTCGAGGAGCGGTTTCCTGACTTCAGGGCCGTTGGCCAGCGAATGGACCAGGATGTCGATCGCCGGAGATCCGAAATCGGCTTCGATGCGCCTGGCGAGTCCCTCGACCGAGAAGTCACCAACGTCCTTGTACCGCTTGTTGCTCCGCGTCTCCTCGGGAGCGTCGGTGAGGGTGTCGAACGCGGCGTCCAGGGGATACATGCGTTCGAACTCCAGGAGTGCTCCGTTGGACAGTCTGCGCGATTCGTCGATCTTTCCCCGCTCGATCAGATTGAGGAAGATGTTGAGCGCCGGTGGCCAGGTTGCGACACTGACAGTGGCGCCGGCTTCGGCGAGGGCGTGGGCGATCGCGAAGCCGAAGCCGCCGTCGTCGGCAACGCCCGCGACCAGCGCGCGGCGGCCGGTGAGTTCAAGGGAGAGCATCCTGTTGTCGGGACCGTTGTATGCCGACTAAGCGTAAGCACGTTGCACCCACATCGCGACCTTGGATGCCACTTCTCGGGGCGCCTTCACGGTACTACCGTGACTCAGGCGGAAGATGAGCAATCCTGCACTGTCGCTCACGTCCATATACATGGCGCCCGCCGCGACCGGCGTGGCGTCTGAGGAGGGGACTGTCCGTTTCCTCCGGCTCGCGACGCGTGCCTATGCGGCGGTCGATGAAGTGCCGGCGCGCATCGAGGACGGGGTTACGCTGCTCGCCAATTCGCTCGGCTTCGAAGCGGACTGCAACGCGACAGCGACCGCCGTCTTCCTGACACTCTCGCATGGCGACCGCCAGTGGACGGAAGTCATCAGGGTCCAGCTCGGAGGGCCGGACTACGCACGCGCAGTTGCTCTCCACCGCCTCCTCTCCCGGGTCGCCAGCGGTGAGCTTACGCCGGACGATGGCGCCAACCGGCTGGCCGAGCTTCTGAGGTGGCGCCGAAAGCGATCGGTACTGCTGACAATGAGCGCGGCCGCGATGTTGAGTGCTTCGGCAGCCCTCCTCCTCCGCGCCCAGCTCACCGAACTGCTTCTGGCGATTGGACTGGGCGCTCTCGTCGGACTGGCGTTGACGTTCGTCGGTCCGCGCCGCCACCTCGAACCGCTGGCTCCGGTGGCGATGGCGGCGATCGCCGCGTTCGTCGCTTTCTCTTCTGATGGCTGGGGTGTGGCGTCGGTGCGACCGGTACCTCTGCTGATCGCGGCGCTGGTGATCTTTCTCCCCGGCTGGAGAATGACGGTGGCAATGACGGAACTGGCGCAGGGGCACTGGACGTCCGGAGCGGGTCGGTTTCTGGCCGCCATCACAACCCTCCTGTTATTGATAGTTGGCGTTGTCGTGGGCCAGCAGGCCGCGCGCTCATCCGAGGAGATCGTGATGACCTCGGCTGCCAGCCTGCCGGGCTGGGTACGCGTGCTGTCTCCGCTGCTGGCCGGACTCGCGATGACCGAGTTGTTCAGCGCCCGACGTCGCGACGCCCTGTCGATTACCCTCATCTGCGTCCTCGCCTCACTTGCCTCTTATCTGGGTGGGCGGCTTCTTGGCTCCACCGCCAGCGCCTACGTCGGAGCGTTTACGGCCATGGCGCTGGGCGCCCTCCTGGCCGCGCGTCAAAGCTTGCCGTATCCCGTGCTGCAGCAACCGGCGACCGTTCTCCTCGTACCTGGCAGCATCGGATTCCTGAGCCTCGGTTCGCTGGTTGGGCGCGACGTGAGCAACGCCGTGCAGACCGGCTTCCAGATGTTGTTCGTGGCGCTGACGCTGGCACTGGGTGCGATGACTGCACAGGTGGTCCTCCGGCCGCTTACAGAGCGGCGGCGCGCGTGACGAACCCGTTGTCAGCCGAGCCGCGGATCTCGACTCCACCGACTCCGGCCGCATCGCAAAGGACCCTTACCTTCGCGCGCGGACTGTGGCGAATTGCGTCCGCAGACGTTTCGTGCGGCAACCGGGTGAAACTGCTCAATGACGGTGCCGGCACCTTCGACGAGAAACTGCGCCTGATCAATGGCGCCACCGACTGTGTTGACCTCGAGGCCTACATATTCAGGCGCGACGAGGTCGGCCTTCTGTTTCGGGACGCGCTCGTCGAGGCCGCACGGCGCGGTGTCAAGGTTCGCCTTCTTGTCGACTGGGTTGGACGCATGGGTACTCCTGGCTCCTTCTTCGATCCGATCAGGAAAGCGGGCGGCGAGGTGCGCGTCTTCAACAAGCCCGGCTTCCACCTCTGGTTAGGCATTCTGCCGCGCGACCACCGCAAGCTTCTGGTTGTCGATCGCACGATCGGGGTCACTGGCGGGATCGGGATCGGCAATGAATGGAAGCACGGCATTCTGAGGAGGCGCAGCTCACCGTGGCGCGATACAGCGGTCCGGATCGAAGGCCCGGCGATTGTGGACCTCGCCGAGTCTTTCGAGCGGATGTGGGGACGGGCCGGGGGCAAACGAAGGTGGCGCTTCCGGGAACTGAGGTCTGTGCGCGCTTCGCACCTCGATCCGGTCCACGATCCACCGTCCCTCGTTGGAATCATCGAGGGAGAACCTGGTCGACTTCGCGTGGCCCGTGCACTTCAGATGCAGGCCCTCGGAGCGGACAAATCGATCTGGATCGCCAGCGCCTACTTCGCGCCCAGCTGGGGAGTCGTCGAGGCTCTGGCGGGTGCTGCGCGCGACGGAGTGGATGTACGGGTGCTGGTCCCCAGCCGTTACGATCACCCCTGGCTGCGAATCGTGATCACGCCGTTCTACGAGCGGTTGCTCCGCAGCGGCGTCCGTGTATGGGAGTGGCGCGGCGAGATGATGCACGCCAAGACCAGTGTCGTCGATGGCCGCTGGCTTCGTGTTGGTTCAACGGACTTCAACGTGCTGGGCGTGGCGATCAACTTCGAGCTGGACGCGATCATCGAGGACAGGACTCTCGGGCGTGAGGCCGAAGCGATTTTTCTCGAGGATCTCAGGCAGTCCCGGGAGATCTTCGTCAGGCGCAGTCACGTGGTTGCCGGACCGGTACGGGGGCCCGCTACCACCCTGCCGGCGGCGCCATCAGGCGATGATGGGCGCCTCCGCTCGCTGCAACCGCCTTCGGCTCGGGTCGATCGCAGCGAAACGTTTGCCGGAGAGTAGGGAGCAGCCGCCCCGTCACGATCCCAATCCTATTGCGAGTCCCACACGGATCACGAGGTTCTGCCCCGTGCCCGATGACCCCTCGACAGTAAACGTTGTTCCCTGGGCACTCACCTCGAAGTCGCCAAAGTTGATGACGCCGAACGTGGCGCCAACATCCAGATTCACGCGCGGCGAAAGCCTGAACAGTACTCCTCCACCTCCGTTGAACTGCGTACCAGTGGAACTTGCGCTGACGGTCTCACCCGGGATGTCAAAATCCGCCGACTGCGACAGAACCGAGATGCGTCCCGAGATGTAAGGTGCGTAGGAGGTGCTGCCGACGTCGAATACAAGCCGTGGCTCGAAGAAGATACCGGCGATTACGGCGGACTCTTCGGAGCCATCGTCGAGGCCGAAGGTGTGGCTGGAAACCTGGAAGCCGGCACCGAACGACCACACGCTCGGAGTCAGGCGTACCTGCCCTTCGAGGCCGAGACCGTTGGAGAGTCCTTCATAGGCGTCGCCGTAAGCCCCCACGGAAATCCCCGAAACCTGTATCGACCAGCGCTGAGCCGATTGTGCGGATGCGGAGCTGGCGGCTCCACAGAGCATCGCGAGCGAGAGGGTTGCCACGGCTCTCCGAATCATCATGGGTTGTCCTCGGCGGAATGGAAGTTGTTCCTGGTGAGAAGCCTTGCGCCCCCCTTTTTTTTCACGCGCAGCAGTCAGGCTCGGCGGCTCATCCTCACTCAGCAGCTGCCTTTGTGCAAGTAACCGGAGGGGAAGACGTCTTGTTAATGTACGAGGAGCCGGTGTCTCTTTGTTCGAGCGATGCGCCGGTTGCGACCCCAGAATCCGGATAGCCTTGTCCGACAACACAGCCCACGACGTCACCAGACTGCTGATCGATCTTCAGAATGGAAAGCCTGAAGCATCGGAGCAGCTGATCCCGCTTGTGTACGCTGAGTTGCACGATCTGGCCTCTCATTACATGCGAAACGAGCGGCCGGACCATACGCTGCAGCCAACGGCGCTGGTCCACGAGGCGTTCCTCAAGCTGGTGGATCAGCGCCACGCGACCTGGCAGAACCGCTCGCACTTCTACGGTATCGCGGCTCAGGCGATGCGACGCATTCTGGTTGATCATGCTCGCAAGCGTCGGGCGGCCAAACGTGACGGCGGAAGCGCTGTTACCCTCGACGAGTTCGCGGCGGTGGCCCCCGAGCGTACTCTCGATCTGATCGCGCTCGATGACGCGCTCACGAAACTGGCCGGCATCGAGGGACGTTATGCCCGCGTCGTGGAGCTGCGCTTCTTTGGAGGACTCGAGATCGAACAGGTCGCCGAGGCGCTGGGGATCTCACCCGCTACCGTCAAACGCGACTGGACGTTCGCCAAGGCGTTTCTCCAGCGCGAACTCGACGCGTCCGGCAGCGGGGGCGACAACTCGAGCTGACGTGACGTGAGCAGCAGTTCCCAACCAGCGGTTCCGACCCGGTGGCTGAGGGTCCGCGAGTTGTTCGACCTGGCGGTTGAGCAGCCGACCGACGAGCGCGTTCAGTTCGTGACGCGAATGGCTGGCGAGGACCGCGCCGTAGCGGGGGAGGTATTGTCGCTACTGGGAGCACTCGATCACGCGCGGGACACATTGGACAAGCCTGCGCGCGACATGCTGAGGGGCCTTCCCTCAACGGACGAGGGGCCAATGGTCGGCCGGAGAGTCGGCCCGTGGGAAATCGTCCGCCTCGTCGGTTATGGCGGCATGGGCGCTGTCTACGAGGGAGTGAGGGCCGATGGGGATTTTGCGATGCGGGTGGCAGTCAAGTTTCTGCGCCCCGGTCTGGAATCGGATCTCGCCATCCGTCGGTTCCGCTACGAGCGCCGGATTCTCGCCAGTCTCAATCATCACAACGTTGCCGGTCTCTTCGACGGCGGGTTGACCGATGACGGGATGCCGTATTTCGTCATGGAGTACGTTGACGGCGTCCCGGTCACGACCTACTGCACCCTGCACAAACTTGGGACAGCTGCACGGGTCGCGCTTATGCGCCAGGTCTGCGCCGCTGTCCAGCACGCGCACCAGCAACTGATTGTTCATCGGGACCTCAAGCCGGGAAACATCCTGGTCACCCCCGACGGGACGGTCAAGCTCCTCGATTTCGGCATCGCCAAGCTCCTGCGCGAGGAGGAAGGGATCGATCAGCTCCCGCTCACACGTGGTGGCGTGCGCGCCTTCACGCCCGAATACGCGAGTCCGGAGCAGGTTCGTGGCCTGCCGATGGCGGCAGCCAGTGACATCTATTCGCTGGGCGTGATTCTCTTCGAACTGCTCGTCGGCCAGCGACCCTGGTCCTTCGACGGCCGCCTTTTCAACGAGATCGAACAACTGATCTGCAACTCGCCACGACCGCGAGCTTCGTCCTCGGTGCGCCCCGGTGATCCGGCGGGTGCCGGGCGCCGTCGCGATCTCGCAGGCGACCTCGACGTCATCATCGACACTGCTCTCGCCAGGGAGCCTGAACGGCGTTACCCCACGGTCGATCGGCTGGGCGCCGACCTCAAGGCGTGGCTCGATCAGCGACCCATCTCTGCCCGTGGTGCTTCACCTGGTTACGCCTTCCGAAAGTTTGTGTCGCGGCATCGTGTCGAAGTGGGTGCCGGCCTGATCGCTGCCGCGGCCCTGGCCGGTGGCGTGTTCTTCACCGCGAGGCAGGCAGGGCTGGCCGAACGGGAGCGGCTCAAGACAGCACAGGTTAACAGTTTCATTTCCACCATGCTCTCGGCCGTTGATCCCGGGCTTCGTGGCCGCGAGGTGACGGTCGCCGAAGTCCTCGCGCAGGCCGCGCGTGATGTCGGCCTGGCAACACTCGATCCCGAAGTCGAGGCGGAAATCCGGCACACGATCGGACAGACCTGGTACGGTCTCGGCCTCTACGACTCGGCAACGGTGCACGCCCGTCGCGCCTTTGACCTCCGGCTGCGAGCCTATGGGGATCGCGACCCGCGAACCGGCATCTCCCTCAGTTACCTCGTCGCTCTCGCCGAAGCGCGCGGGTCGTACGCCGAGGCCGAGTCGCTGGCGCGAGTCAACGTCGAGATGTTTTCCCGGACAAGAGGGCTCGATCCTTCCGAGCTGGCCAGCTCTTACGACAACCTGGCGAGGATGATCGAGCACCAGGGGCGGCTCGATGAGGCGATGGAATACAAGCGGCAATCGATAGAGATCCGCCGCACCGTCACCGACAGTTCCCGACAGCGGGGCATCACGTATACCCTCAACAACCTGGCGGTGTCGCACCTCTACCGCGGAGAGCTTGCCGCCGCCGAATCGCTCGTCGGTGAAGCAATCGCTGTCGAGAAGCGACTCGGCGGTACGTCAACAACGATTTACGGCGATCTCCTCAACAGCCTCGGCGGAATTGTCGAGGATCGGGAGCGCCATAACGAAGCCGATTCCCTGTTTGCCGAAAGCAACCGCGTTCTTCTGGCGACTCTCGGTCCTGACCATCCGACTTACCTGAGGTCGCTCACCAACCGCGCCCGCGTCACTCTCCGGCTCGGAAGAGCGGCTGAGGCGGTGGCACTCGCACGTGACGTCACCGACCGTATTGGCGACTCGCTGCCTGAAGGAGATCAGACGGCAACCGCCGCCCTGCAGGTTCTGGGAGCGTCCCTCGACTCGCTACGGCGGTGGGATGAAGGTGAGGCCGCCCTCCGCCGCTCGCTTGAGCTCCGTCGCAAGTACCTTCCCGCCGACCATTGGGCAGTAGCGTCGTCGGAGTCGATACTCGGGGCCCATTACATCGAGACGGGCCGCTACGCCGAGGCTGAGAGGCTGCTCAGCGGCGCCTACAGGCGCATTGCTGACGTGCGCGGCGCCGACTCGCAGGTTGCCAGGGCAGTGGCTCGCCGTCTTGTCCTGCTCCACGAACGTCTCGACCGTCCGACCCAGGCACGCTACTGGAAGGAACGTTCGGGCGGTTGATCGATCCTCGTCAGAGGTAGCGAGCAACCGCCATTGCCGCTGCCGACGCGAGCAGGAGAACAGCGACGAGGCGGCCCGCTGACCCGGCGCGCGCGCGCAAGGTCCCCGCTTCCGCGAGGGCGGCCCGCCGCGCGCCCTCGTCGCTCGTTCCTTCGAGCGAGCGCATGATCCCGGCCGCTCTCACGATCGACGGGCGAACCACGGCCAATCCGATCCCGAGAGCAACTATGGAAAGCAGGCCGCCTGTCCCGACCACCATCGCTCCCGTCCCGCGAACGAGGTTGCTGTCGAAGCCGCCCGTCTGAATCCAGTAAAGCCAGAGCCCGGGGACGATCGTCCCGGCACCGAGGAGCGGAAGGATGTTGGTCAACCCGCGTCGCTGCAGCGACATCATCACCTTGCCGCCCTCCGGCCCTGCGTCGTTGACGGCCGGAAGCAGAAGAAACGCCGTGAAGGTGGCGAAGCCGGTCCACAGGACTCCGCAGACGATGTGCACGAGACGAAGGAGAACGATGAGCATTGGTCGGTGGTTGGTGCGGGTTGGACCCGGATGAAGCCACGGCAGGCTTTCGGTTGAGTTCGCTCAGGATGTCAGGTGACCCGGGCTTCGTGGGTGTTGAGTGGGAACCATACCTCTTTCGGGGAATGGCGGGAATCTGACGTTGTGACTTTTCTAGCCTCGTGCGCCTTGAAGCCGAGTCCAGTAGTCCGCCGGTATGTCAAATGAGGTCAGCCATGGTGGTGCAGTGACGCTTTCTCCGATCTCGGAGGGAGCACGATCACATCTGCGCGCGACCTTGTGGCGCGACTGGCTTGCTTCCGTTCGTTTGGTCGCTGTCTGCGCCTTTGCGGCCCTCTCCTGTGACGGAGCAACGTCCGCCGCTACCGGCCCCATCGAGTTGTCACCGCCTTCGCTGACGATGACAACTGGCGAGCAGCGTGCGCTGGTCGCGCGCCTGGAGGGGGAGACTGTCGCAGGTGCCTTCTGGTCTACGCAGAACTCAGCGGTCGCCCTCGTTTCGCAGGCGGGGATAGTTTCAGCGGTGGGGCCCGGAACGACCCAGGTAGCCGTCAGCAAAGGGGGCGTTTCGGCGGTCGCGTCTGTTACCGTGAACGCCAGTCCGGTTGTACTCGTCCGCGTCCAACCGTCGATCGTCGAAGTCGACGTTGGTGCAACGGCGACTCTCCGTGCAGAGCCTCTCAATGCCGCTGGGGGCGTAGTGGCCGGGCGTTCGGTGTCATGGGCCTCGAGCGACCTGGCGCGTGCAACAATCAGTGCCGCCGGAGTGGTAACCGGGGTCGCGGGGGGCAACCTGAACGTGACTGCCACTGTCGATGGCGTGAGCGGTACGGCTCTGGTTTCGGTGCGGCTCGTTCCTGTGGCGAGAGTCACGATCTCGCCTTCCGCGAGTTCGGTGATGGTCGGTCAGTCGGTTCAGCTCGCGGCCACGGCAGTGTCGGAGTCGGGGGCTTTGTTGCCAGGGAGGCTTGCGATCTGGTCATCGAGTGACCCGGTAACCGCATCAGTCTCCTCTACGGGACGTGTCACCGGCTTCAGGCCGGGTGCAGTCACGATCAGCGCAACAATCGAGGAGAAGACGGCGACCGCACGCGTCTCCGTGACCCTCGTTCCTGTATTCGGAATAACGATCGCTCCGGCGCAGGTTACCGTGGCGGTCGGACGTACTTCACAGCTTTCGGCCCTGGTGGTTGACTCCGCCGGGGGGCCGCTATCGGGAAGGACGGTGACGTGGTCGAGTGACCAACCATCGGTTGCATCAGTCCGATCCGACGGTCTCGTTACCGCGCTGTCGACGGGACAGGCACGAATCACGGCATCGAGTGAAGGGAGGAGCGCCCAGGCTTCGGTAAACGTCACCCCCGTGCCCGTGGCCAGCGTCGTGATCGATCCTGTGTCAGCGAGTGTGCGAGTGGGCTCGACTGCACGATTCGCGGTCTCCAGCTTCGACGCCCAGGGTAATCCGCTGCAGGGACGGGTGCCATCGTGGGTGACAGGGGCGCCAACAGTCGCGACAGTTGACCAGCAGGGCGTGGTTACGGGTGTCGGTACCGGTACGGCGCTCATCATCGCAACCGTCGAGGGAGTCCGTGAAACCGCGACGGTCACTGTCACTCCAGTGACCGCAGCGGCGGTGACGGTTGCACCGTCGACCGCATCGATGGTGCAGGGCCGGACGACAACGCTTGCCGCGATTGTGACCGACGCCGGAGGGACGGTTATTCCCGGCAGGACCGTCACCTGGTCTTCATCCGATCCCACGATCGCCACCGTGGACCCTGCGGGTCTCGTCACCGGCATCGGCGTTGGATCGGTCTCGGTGTCCGCCCGCGCTGACGGAGCGACCGGGACCGCAGCCGTGCAGGTATCGCCGGTACCCGTGGCTAACGTTGTAGTGCAGCCCGGTTCCGGTTCACTGGTGCCCGGCGGCACGCTCTCACTGGCGGCTCAGCTGAGCGATTCCGCGGGGAATCCCATTCCTGTACCGGGCAGGGTGGTTTCGTGGTCCTCGACAGCGCCGTCGGTGGCGAGCGTCGATGGTACCGGCCTGGTCACTGCCGTGGCGCCAGGTTCGGCGACGGTCATTGCGCGCAGCGAGGGTGCGTTCGGGCAGGCGGGGATAACGGTCGCGCCACCGACCGTGGCCTCCGTCTCGGTTTCTCCAGCATCAGCCAGCTTGTCGGTCGGCACGTCCTCGCTGGTTGTGGCAACGGCGCGAGACGCTCAGGGTCAGCCCATTCCCGGTATCACTTTCGGGTGGACAGTTGCTGATGCAAGCGTGGCTACGGTAACGTCGGCGGGAACGGTTACGGCGGTTTCGCCCGGAAACACGATAGTCACAGCCACGAGCGCTGGTGCGCAGGGCACCGCATCGATCAGCGTGCTTCCGGTTCCGGTCGCCCGGGTGTCGATTGCCCCGTCGTCGGCCAGTGTCGTGGCGGGGCAGTCGGTCAGCCTCAGTGTTGTACTGGTCGATTCCGCCGGCAACCCGCTTTCTCCGGTTGGACGGAACGTGCTCTGGGGTGTGTCAGATCCGTCGATAGCGACCGTCACCACCTCCGGTGTGGTCACGGGTGTAGCTCCGGGCTCAACGACGGTCAGCGTGCAAGTTGGCCTCCTGATCGGGCGAGCGTCCATTTCCGTCACTTCTCCCCCGACGACAGCCATCGCCAGCGTCGTGATCACTCCGCTGGCGGGGACGCTGCATGTCGGCGCGCTCTATTCAAGAGCTGTGTCCGCACAGGCATTCGACAATCAGGGCACAGTAGTGCCCGGAGCGCTGATCACCTGGACGACGCCGAATTCCGCCTCGCTCGTGGTTGCCTCTACCGGCTCGGCGTCGGCGCTGGTCACGGCGGTCGGCGCTCCAGCCGCGTCGCTCCGTATCGTGGCGACCGCGGCGACGGCTGCTGTCGGTGACACGATCACCATCGATTCCGATCTGGTGCCGGTGGCCTCGGCATCACTCGCGCCGGCGGCGGATACTCTCGCTCCCCGCGACTCCCTGCGGCTGAGTGTGACAGCACGAGACTCGGCGGGCAACGTGATTCCTGTAGCACAGGGTGGCACCTCGTCACGATCGGTGCAATGGAGCTCACGCGACACGTCGATCGGAACAGTAAACCCGGGTGGAGTTGTCACCGCTGTCGCGCAGGGAACAACCAGCATCGACCTCATGCTCGACGGGCGGGTTCCGGCCGCGTTTTCACTCCGGGTCGCGTCGGCGCCCGCTGCAGCGGTCGTGATCACACCGCAATCAGCTGCTCTCGACGCCGGAACCTCTCAGCTGTTCGCGGCTGCGCTGTTCGACGGCAACGGCAACCAGGTCGCAAACCCATCTGTGTCCTGGAGCGTCAGCAACAGCAGTAAAGCTTCAGTATCAGGAATCTCGAATACCACGGCTCGTCTCACTGCCCTCGATTCGGGAACGGTAACCCTGAGCGCGATCTCGTCGGGGATTACCGGCACTGCGACCATCACTATTCACCTCGCTGCGGTCGATACGATCCAGTCGGTGCCGCCTGATCCGCAACCGTCGATCAGCATCAAGGCCAAGGCGGGACAGACGGCCAAGGAAAAGTTCGTGGTTCTGTCAGCCACCGGCAGGCCTCTGGGCACGCGTGCGTTTTCGGTTGTGTCGAGGAACCCGAGTCTCGTGGTCGCGATGCCGGCTCAGCTGCTGCCCCTTACAGACTCCAACGGCGAAGCCGAGTTTCTCGTTTTTGTCACCTCGCGAGCGTCGAAGGGGGACGTTGTCGACGTGGCGGTATCGGTAGCGGGGAAAACCACGGTCTGGCGGGTTTCGGTCAAATAGGTGAAGCGCCCGGCCTGGACCGGGTCGCACAGCCTCGCAGTCAGCGGCTCCGCTCCCCTCCTGGCCGCAGTTGATGAGCCGCTTGCCGACTCTCCTGCGCGTTCTTCGTGAGCAGCAGAGACCCCAACATCGGCTGCGCCGTTCAGACGGCCCCGCCACACGAGGATTCCCCCATGGAACGCGTCATTCTCCGGCATCTCAAGGGCTCCAAGGCAAGCCAGCTCGAGGAGTTTCCACTCGAGCAGTTCGCCGAACTGATCATGGGACGTGACCCGACGTCTTCAGTCCGGTTCGACCCGGAGAAGGACGACCTGGTTGGTCGTCAGCACGCGCGGATCGCCAGGGATCCCGCCGACTCTCATCGCTTCAAGCTGGTTGACCTTAACAGCCGCAACGGAACCTTTCTCAACAAGCTGCGAGTGGTTGGAGAGATGCCGCTGCAACCGGGTGACGTGATCCAGCTGGGGGCGGGTGGTCCTGAGATCCAGTTCGATATCGACCCGTTGCCGG
Source organism: Gemmatimonadota bacterium (assembly GCA_052389935.1). GTDB lineage: Bacteria > Gemmatimonadota > Gemmatimonadetes > Gemmatimonadales > Gemmatimonadaceae > JBQTHK01. The sequence goes on from JBQTHK010000078.1 coordinate 17,209, forward strand.
CGATCTACGTCAAGGCAACGAGGCTGGGTGTGGCCGGACCTATGGGCGCGACGTCCAACGTCAACGAAACCCGCGTCGGCGGTTCAGCCTCTTCTGGCGCCGTTGCGTCGGGAGTTGTCTCCGGCGCTGCCGGCGCACCGAATACGATCGGCAAGGCGACCGTCGAGCGGATGATCGGTCAGACGAAGGCCCAGGCTAATAGAAACATGTACGTCGGACTCGCTGCCGCAGCGGCCCTCGTCATTGCTGTTGCCGCCTACGGTGCCAGAGCCAATCGGCGCACGGGCGAGGCGGCCCAGCAGTCGGCCGGCGCGCTCCAGGACAGCCTCGACGCGGCCAACGCCCGTGCCCTCGCCGTAGCCGACTCGATTCGCCGGGAGAACGAGCGGTCCGTCGCACTGGGCGCCAGGATGCAGCCCGCGGAGATCAACTCGAAGTACGCGCAGTCAACGGTGTCAATCGATTTCAGCTGGAACCTGATCTACGCTCCGACCGGCGCCCAGGTCTTTCATCGTTACATCAACAACCGGATGCGGGTTGATGGGAAGGATGTGGCGATCATGAACGGAGCCGGCGCCTCGATTCCTGCGTACATCTCGGTTGGTGACAACGAGCTCGAACCGTGGTTGACGGTCGACCAGGGGAGCGGCGTCCCGATCGCGGTCACCAGTGCCGGTTCCGGGTTTGTAGTCGCGAGTAACGGGTTCGTCCTGACCAACCGCCACATCGCGGCCAACTGGCGTGCGCCGTATCGCTTCAACCCGAATGAGGTCGGGGTATTGCTCGACGGTAACGGGCGGATCCTGCTCGACCGCGCCAACAACCCGATCATTGTCAATCCGCCCACGCGCTGGATCCCGTCGGAGACCAAGCAGTCCGGGCCCAAGCAGGAACTCGATGTCTTCAGAGGCCGGCAGGAATACCTCTACGTGCGCTTCCGCAAGAACATCAACCCCGTCGAAGCATCCGTCGCCCGGGTCTCGGACAGCCATGACGTCGCGTTGATCAAGATAGAACTCCCGAGTTCACTGGAGCCGGTGGTGATGCACGACAACTACAATGCCATCCAGGCCGGCGAGCAGGTGACAGTTCTCGGTTATCCGTCCATCAGTGACGACATAGTCGCCGTCCTCAAGTCCAAGGACACCTTCAATCGGGAGGCTCAGATCCGGGTGGTTCCCGACCCGACCTTGTCGGTCGGTAATGTCGGAAAGGTGCTCCGCGCCGCTGACGGCCCGTCCAGCGATGTCTATGCGACCTACGCTCCTAACGGCGACCGGTATCAGTTAACCATCAACTCCACCGGTGGCGGCAACAGCGGAGGGCCGATGTTCGACGAATACGGCCGAGTGGTTGGAATCTTCTTCGCCAGCAAGCGGTCGGACGCATCGGTTACGTATGCCGTACCGATCAAGTTCGGGCTCGAGCTGATGAGCGCCAGCCCGAACACCAAGTAGTCCGGAATGTCGATAGATGTCCCCCGGCACGATGAAGCGGACTTCGCTGGGCAGCTGGCGCCTGGTCGACTTCCTCGGTGCCGGGGGAATGGGAGAAGTCTATCGCGGAATGCACTCCGTTACCGGTCGCGTGGCGGCGGTCAAGATCCTCACCGCCACCGGCCGCACTCCCTCTGTAGTCGAGCGATTTCGTAACGAAGCCCGGATCCAGTCGGGGCTCGTACATCCGAACATCGTCACGCTCTACGAGTTCTTCGAGGCCGAGGGCCTGCCGTGCATCGCGATGGAGTATGTGAGCGGCGAAACCGTCGATCACTACATACAGACAAGAGGTCCGATCCCTGTTGGTCAGGCGCTGGCCTGGTTCTCCCAGGTCGTCGAAGCCGTCGCCTACGTTCACTCGCGCGGCATCGTTCACCGCGATCTCAAAACCAACAACATCAAGATCGACGACAACGGCCAGGTCAGGCTGCTCGATTTCGGAATCGCCAAATCCGGTGACTCCCCCAAACTGACCACAGACGGCAGCGTTGTTGGAACCCTCCACTACCTCTCTCCCGAACAGGTCAGAAGCTCCGCCGCCACACCGGCGTCGGACATCTGGGCGCTCGGCGTCGTCTTCTACGAGATAGTCACCGGCAAGGTACCGTTTGCCGCGGATACCCTGACCGGCGTCATGATGCGTATCCTCAAGGGCACCTACGAGCCGCCCTCCACCACAGGCATCGAGGTCCCGCGCGAGGTCGAACGGATCATCTCCCGTTGCCTCCGCTCAGAACCCTCACAACGGTATCCGTCCGCTGGAGATCTCCTCTCGGATGTGAAGGCTGCGATGTCGCCCGCGCCCGAAGCACGTGCGTCCGGCCCCGGTTTCCTCATCCGGCCTTCAGGTGAGATCGTCACCATGCTGAGGCGACGCGGACCCCTCCTCGCCTCTGCGGGACTGGCAGTTGCTGCACTTTTCTTCCTCGTCTGGTCGTTGACCGTCTGCTGCGGTCCGTCAGGAGACGCGGGGCGCACCACCCAATCGGAACCCGTCACTCCGGGGCAGGAGTCGGCAAGGAGTACTCCGTTATCCGCCACGCCCGATGAAAATGTCACGCCCCGGCCACCACTCAGGCGCGTCATAATCAGGGTCTTTGGTGAAGGAGCCGCCGAGGTCATTCGCGATGGCGTCCGCGTCGGGATGACTCCCTTCGAGTTTCAGGCGCGAATCGGCGAATGGATCAACATCACTCTCCGTCGCCCCGGCCATCTCGACCGGCGCGAGCGATTCCAGATAGTCGACGGCGTCAACGAATACACCTACTCGATGTCCCCCGACTCGCCACAGCAGTCGGAATCGCTCGCCGCACACCACACCTTCCTCAACCAGCTCCAGGACGCCGTCAGATGATGTTTTCACGACTTTTCGGACGACGGCCGCCTGCCGGCCAGGCGCCCCGCCCCACCGTCGAGCTGGGCCAGTTGCAGTCAGCGGATCCCACATCGCCGGAGATGCGCATCATCGCCGGGGTCGCCACCGATCCCGGCTGTGTGCGCGAGATAAACGAGGACTCCGTTCAGGTCCTGCGCCCCGAAACGGCCGCGGATGTCGCCCGTATTGGGGTTCTCGCCATCGTCTGCGACGGCATGGGGGGACATGAAGCCGGTGAAGTCGCGAGCAGGCTCGCTCTCGAGGCGTTCGTGAGACAGGTTCGTTCCGACGAGTCCGATCCAGCGAAGTTGCTCGTGCGTGCCATGGAAGCCGCCAACCGCGCGGTCGTCGACGCCGCGGCACGTGAAACCAGGTTGTCGGGCATGGGAACCACGTGCACGGCATTACTTCTGCGCGATGGCCTCGCCCATTGCGCCCATGTCGGAGACAGCAGATGCTACATGATCCGCGACGGCGAGATATTCCTCATGACCGAAGATCATTCCGCAGTCATGGAGCTCGTTCGTCGTGGCGCGATTTCGCTCGACGAAGCTCGTCATCATCCCGACAAGAACGTGATCTCCCGCGCCCTCGGCTCACAGCGCAACGTGGCGGTGACGTCATGGCCCCAGCCGATGGTGGTGCGGCCAGGCGATCGCTTTCTCGTCTGCTCCGACGGACTCTACGACCTCGTGAGTGACGAAGACATCAGGGTTGTCGCAGGCGGTTACGACCCGCAGGATGCCTGCGACCGCCTGGTGCAGATGGCCCGCGAGCACGGAGGTTTTGACAACATATCGGTTGCTGTACTGTCGATGGGTGAGTCACGCCGCGAAAGTTCGCCGCCGGAGTCAACAACCCCGCGAGAAACGCGCATCGTGGAGTCTCCGAAATGATCGGCCGCACGCTTGGCAACTTCCGCATTGTCTCCAAACTCGGCGACGGCGGAATGGGCAGCGTCTTCAGGGCGACCGACGAGATGCTCGACCGCGAGGTCGCTCTCAAGGTGCTCAAGCCCGAGCTGGCTCGGCAGGCATCGCTCATCGAGCGCTTCCGCCAGGAAGCCATCGCGCTCGCCCGGCTGAACCACCCGCGCATCGCCGCTCTCCACGGCATGGAACGCCACGGCGAAGAGCTGGTGATGGTGATGGAGTTCCTCCCGGGCGAAACGCTCGAATCGATCGTTCAACGATCCGGCCGGATAGCGTGGGCGCGCGCGGCCGAGCTTTGCATGGACATCCTTGAAGCACTTGACCACGCACACGACAAGGGTGTGGTCCACCGCGACATCAAGCCGGCAAACGCAATGTTGACCCGCGACGGCCGGGTCAAGGTCATGGACTTCGGTATCGCGCGGCTCAAGGACCGCAACCGGCAGACGCGGATGGGGCACGCCGTTGGGACGCCGATGTACATGTCTCCGGAGCAGCTGCGCGGAGAGGAAGTCGACGGCCGGGCTGACCTCTACGCCGTTGGTGCCGTCCTCTTCGAACTTGTCACCGGCCGCATGGCGTTCGAGGCCGACAGTGACTACGAACTGATGATGAAGCAGCTCAACGAGCCACCACCATCGGCCGCCGCCCTCGTCGGCGATGTCCCCGCCGCCATCGACGCGATCATTGCGCGGTCGATGGCCAAAAGACGCGAAGAGAGGTTCCCCAACGCCATCGCCATGCGCGATGCGCTCAAGCGCGCGCTCGGTCGCGAAGGACTCTCGGCGACGGGCGAAATCCGGCGACCGGCGACACCGGCGCCGGAAACGCGCCTCGTCGGCGACGTCCTTTCCACAACCGCCGATCACCCGTCAACGTCCCCGAAGCGCGCCGCACCCGACCCGCTCGCCACGAGGCTGTCACCACAGTCTGTCGAGCCCGATTCACTCGCCACACGCCTGGCGCCCCAGGCAGCTGCCCCCGCTACACGGCTGGCGGAGGAGGCGCCGCGCATTTCCGGCAGCCATCCAGGTGCACCGCTGCACCCCAACTGGTCGCGCGACTGGCGTACCTGGGCCGCCGCCGCTGCGCTCCTTTTTTCGGTTGCCGTGGCCGTACGGACATTCGGCGGTGATCAGGACCCAACCGAGCCATCGTCGGGAGACAGCGACGTGAACGTGGCGACGCAGCCTCTAACGACCGACAACCTGAATCCCGTCGCTGACGCGGCGGACACGACTCCCCGCGTCCGACCTCCTTCGGCCACCGTCATACCATCCGGAACCCCCGGCCCCGTTGCTGATGACCTCGCCCCACCCGGTGGCGGCAAGTCCGGCGAAGTTCGCCCCACCCCACCACCGGTTGCGAGAGAGAGAACACCACCCCAGACAGCGAAAGGCGGCACGCGTGACGGCAATCAACGGCAGACCCCGCGCGATACGGTCCGCACCGAAACTCCCACGCCCCCCACGGTGGTAGCCCCTGTCCCGGTCCCGGCCCCGCCTCCGGCCGAAGAACGACGGGCCGACCCTCCGCCTGTTACGACCGCCGACGATGAGCGCAGTCCGGTCGGCGCCGTACGGAGTGCAATCGCCGAGTTCGCCGGTAACGTTGGTGGGCGAAATGCCGGTGCAGTGCAAAGCGTCCTGCGGGGAGACGATGCTTTCACTTCACAGTTTGTCTCCCTTGTCCGCGAAGGGCGACTCCAGATGTCGCTGGCCGGCGAACCTGCCGTTGACGTCAACGGCTCGCGGGCCTCGGCGAGGTTCACTACCAGCCTCAACGTCCGCTCTCCGTTCGGTGCCAACCGCCGGCGCCCCGCCAGCTTCACGGCCGAGCTCTCACGCTCCGGTGGCGATTGGCGTGTCGTATCCATCCGCCCATCGGGGTCGATCGACCTGAAGTAGCTTACGGGGCCAGCACCAGACCGCTCCCCCGCCCCGTCGCCCATGCGTACCGCCAAAGTCCTGATCGCGCTCCTGCCGAGCGCATTCTTTGCCTCACTTCCCGCCCAGCCCACCGGGTCCCAACAGCGTGTAGCAACCGAACAGCTCGCCCCCGCGCTCTCGGCGCTCGTCTCGCGTCCCGAGAGCGAATTGCGGCCGGTTGTGGAGCGCTACAGGGAAGATCGCGGAGCCCTGTTCCGTCGTTATGACGTCCCCTTTGGTGCAGAGCGACGGGCGCGGGCGCGCGACTTCTATTCCTCCTGGCAGGCGCAGCTCGGCGGGCTCGACTTCGATCGACTTGGTTCCGAAGGCCGCATCGATCATGTGCTGCTCAGCCGCAAGCTCAACTACGAGCTCGAGCTGCTGCGCAGGGAGGAGAGTCAGTTGGCGGAGATCAGGCGGTTCGCTCCGTTTTTCGACAGCCTGACGACACTACAGGAATCACGTCGCCGCATGGAGCCCCCTGACGCCCCAGCTCTGGCGCGAACGCTGGCCCGGATCGCGAAGACGATCGACAGCTTGCGGTCGGCCCTCGAAGCGGCACCGCGACTGGATCCGGCGGCAGGTGATACGGCGCAGGCACGTCGAACGCGAATCGTCGCCTGGCGCACAGCGAACGCGGTTGACGAGCTGCGCCGCAACGCTCTGACGCGTTGGTACAACTACTTCACTGGTTACGACCCCGTGTTCAGCTGGTGGCTCAGGGATCCCTACAAGCGGACAGATGAAGTCCTGGTGCGCTACGTGCGGGTTCTGCGCGAGCGGGTGGTGGGATATCGCGAAGGCGACGACGAGCCGATCATCGGCGACCCGATCGGGGCGGACGGCCTTCGCGCCGACCTCGACGCCGAGCTCATTCCCTACACACCGGCCGAACTGATCGCGATCGCCGAGCGCGAGTATGCATGGTGCGAAGCCGAGATGAAGAAGGCATCGCGCGAGATGGGCCTGGGTGACAACTGGCTGGCTGCAGTCGAGAAGGTCAAGAACCTCTACGTCGAACCGGGTCGTCAGACCGACCTGATCCGTGATCTCGCCCTGGAGGCGATCGACTACGTCGAGAAGCGCGACTGGCTGACGATCCCACCGCTGGCGAAGGAAGTCTGGCGAATGGAGATGATGAGCCCTGAACGGCAGCGGGTCAGCCCCTTCTTTCTCGGCGGCGAAGTGATTCTGGTGTCCTACCCTACCGATGGTATGGATCACGACGAGAAGATGATGAGCATGAGGGGCAACAATCCGCACTTTTCCCGCGCCGTCGTGCATCACGAGCTGATTCCCGGGCATCACCTGCAGGGCTTCATGACGTCGCGCAACAGCCAGCACCGCGACGCCTTCTCGACGCCGTTCTGGGGCGAGGGATGGGCGCTTTACTGGGAGATGGTGCTGTGGGACTCAGGTTTCGCCAGCACTCCCGAGGACAGGGTCGGAATGCTCTTCTGGCGCATGCATCGCGCGGCCCGGATCATGTTTTCCCTCGGCGTACACATGGGTACGATGACTCCGCAGCAGGCGATCGAACTTCTCGTGAGCAAGGTGGGTCACGAACGCGCCAACGCCGAGGCCGAGGTGAGACGGTCGTTCATCGGCACGTACCCACCCGTTTACCAGGCGGCCTACATGCTGGGTGCATTGCAGTTCCGCGCCCTGCACTCCGAGCTCGTTGGCACGGGCAAGATGACCGCGCGCCAGTTCCACGACACGATCCTGCAGGGTGGTCGCATGCCGGTGGAGATGGTCCGGGCGCGGCTGATGACGGAGTTGCTGCCCCGCGACTTCACGTCGCGATGGCGGTTTTATGGAGAGCGGGTGGTGCAGTGAGGCGAGGATGGGCGAGATGAGGGCGATGAGGTCGAGGATGAGGAGGATGAAGAGGATGAAGAGGATGAGGAGATGAGGAGGATGAGGATGAGGAGGATGAGGGGGATGAAGAGGATGAGGAGATGGACGAGGATGAGGAGGATGAGGAGGATGAAGAGGATGAAGAGGATGAGGAGGATGAAGAGGGCGACGAGGATGAGGAGGATGAGGAGGATGAGGGGGACGAAGAGGACGAAGATGGCGAAGAGGGCGAAG
>JBQTHK010000079.1:0-71642 GCA_052389935.1 Gemmatimonadota bacterium
GCCGTGGCGGGAAAAAAATGTGGTGCGTGGCTGAGCTGGACGCGGCCTACATCGCGAAGATGGAGGACGTGTTGGCACTCTACGAACGCCCGTATGATCCCGCCGAGCCCGTGGTGTGTCTGGATGATGCCCCGGGCGCGGGGGACGCACGTCCGCGTGCTCGGGGCCCGCGGATGCCGATGCGCGGACGTTTGAGCCCTGGACACCAGGCTACGTGAGGCCCGAGGTCAGCGACGAAAGCTTGGCATGGCTTCCACCGTTCCTGAAAGAACCACTGCGGATCGATCTTCGGGCGTACTTCAGGTACGTCTGGGGAGAATAGCCTGCCATCCTCGACTGCGCCCGCGCACGCGGGGCCCAGAGTCGGCAGGCAGGTCGTGGAGTAGACAGGTATCCGCAGCTCTTGCCGCCGGCATTCGGTAACTGATCACTTCCAGCCTCGGGTACAGCCTCCCGAGTCACCCTGCGGATCTCCTGCACTGCCGGTTCGGCCGCCGCGATCCATTCGTCGACAGTCGCCGGCGGCGCATCCCCCCGGGTCCGGTACCGAAGAGCTCTTACGCTCCATCGATCAGCGGACCAGCGTCACCCCGAACCGGCGCGCCAGCTCGTCCCGACGATCGGTCGGGAGAAGATTGAGCGCCGTCGCCATCGCATCGGTGAGAGCCCCGCGCGGCCCGAGGACGGTAATAACCGCCCCGCCTCCCAGCCCACGCCCCGTCCGCGCGTCAACGAGGTGACCCTCGCGACCCGTGACCCCAACGACGGACTGCGACAACGAAGCCGATGAACTGACGGCACCGCCCGTGAGCACGAGCGTCGTGTCACGGCCGGCCAGCGGGACCAGGATGCGCCAGCCACGCTCACTGGGGGAACTGCCCGACACCACGATATCCCCCCCCGCCTCGGCGAGGACGCCTGATACCGAGTCACGCAAGCTCGCCACCACGCTGTCGAGCACAAACCCCTTGGCGATCGCGCCGAAGTCCAGCTGCATCCCCGGTTTCTTCAGGCGCACGCGGCGGTTTGTCGAGTCGAGTTCAACATTCCTCCAGCCGACCCGCTCGAGTACCCGCGCGCGCTCGGCTTCATCAATCGGGCGCCCGGTGCGCGCCGACTCCCGCCATAGCGAAGAGATGGGGCCGACCGTGGGGTCAAAAGCGCCGTCGCTGGCGCGGGCAACTGCCAGCGACAACGCCAGCACGTCCCGCAATGGCCGGGAAATGGTGATCCACTCTCCAGCGGCAGACCCGGCCAGCCGCCGCACTTCGCTCCCGACACGCCAGTCCGACAGGATCGACTCGAGTTCGTCCACCAAGCCAAACGCGCGCTCCGCGAGCCTCTCGGCAGCTCGCCGATCCATGCCGGCGAGCGCAACGCGCACTTCGACACCCATGTGGACCTGGCGAAACTCGTGCACAGCGCTCTTGGCTGTAGCGCCCGACTGTTGCAACTTGGGGGCACCCACGACCAGCACAGCAACGCACAGAGCGAGACGTACAATCATCGCAGAGAAACTACGCACCCTTGAGGCCATTGCGAGCGCCGGCTTGTTCATGGTGCTGGCTGTAACTCCGGCTCCGGCTCAGGAGGTGATTCGTGACTCCCTCGCCGGCCACAATCTCAAATGGGAACTCGTGCGCGTTCCCGGAGGCGATACACGAATTCCCGGCGTAACTGGACCGGTTCACGTCGAAACCTTCCTCATCGGACGCGCCGAGGTTCCGTGGGAGCTGTTCGACGTCTTCTATCTCAGGCTCGACGTGCCACGCGCCGAACGCGCGAACATCGACGCCGTGTCGCGCCCGTCGCGGCCGTACGGGGCTCCCGATCGGGGGTTTGGCCACCGCGGGTTCCCCGTCATCTCCATCACGCACCAGAGTGCCGTACAGTTTGCCGGCTGGCTCTCGGAGCGCACCGGGCAGCGCTATTCGCTTGCGACCGAGGCACAGTGGCAACGCGCCGCAGATCTTGCCTTCGCCGGTGTCCCTGCAGCTGAATATATAAAGTATGCGTGGAGCCGGAGCGCCGCGGCCGGCGCGACCCGTGCCATTGCCACACTCTCACCGGACCGACTGGGGCTCTTCGACCTCCTCGGAAACGCCGGCGAATGGGTCACTGGCGCCGATGGCGCTCCGTCACTGCGGGGCGGGAGCTACCTGACCGGTGAAGATTCGCTTTCGCCCGGACTCCGGGACAGGCAGCAGCACGCCTGGAACCAGACCGACCCGCAAGACCCCAAAAGCAGGTGGTGGCTCTCCGATGGCCCGTTCGCCGGACTCCGACTGGTGAGGATACCATGAGCATCTCCCGACGCACCTTCGTCGAAACATCATCAGCGGCAGCCGCCGCGGCCGCAGCCGTACTGGCGCTCCCTCGGCGCGCGTTCGCCATCGGACGGCACAAAAGCGCCGACCCGATTCGAATCGGCGTGATTGGCTGTGGAGGACGGGGCACCGGCGCGGCCAGGGATGCTGTCCGGGCCAGCGACAATGTCTTCATCACCGCGTTAGGCGATCTATTCCCTGACCGCATCGCCGCCGCCCGAGCCGGCTTCGCGAAGACAGTTGCCGAGGATCCACGCTTCGCGTCCGCGTTCAAGGTCACCGACGATGCTGTCTTCACCGGCTGGGACGCCTGCCACAGGGTCCTCGCGACCGACTGCGACCTCGTGATACTCGCGGCCCCACCAGCCTTCCGCGCCGAGCACCTTACGGCCGCCGTCGCCGCGGGCAAACACATCTTCGCCGAAAAGCCCGTCGCGGTGGATGTCGTAACGGCGCTCAAGGCGATCGCCGCCGCCGACGCCGCCACCACCAAGGGACTCGCCTGGGTCGCCGGCACCCAGCGGCGCCACGATCCTCGCTACGTCGAAACAATCAAACGCATCCACGATGGCGCTATCGGCGAGGTGATCACCGGCCAGGTCTGGTGGAACCAGGGAGGACTGTGGAGCAATCCGCGGAAGCCGGAATGGACCGACATGGAGTTCCAGTTGCGCAACTGGCTCTACTACACGTGGGCTTCCGGCGACCACATCGTCGAACAACATGTACACAACATCGACGTCGCCAACTGGGTCATGGGTGGACACCCGGTGCGGGCCACGGCACTCGGCGGGCGTCAGACACGCACCGATCCCATCTACGGCCACATCTTCGACCACTTCGCCGTCGAGTTCGAATACCAGGACGGGCGCCGGGTGACATCCTATTGTCGACAGCAGGACGGCACAGCGAGCAAGGTCGCCGAGTCCTTCCAGGGGTCGCGCGGACGCTCGAACGCGTACGACACGATCGATGGACCGGGGGCAAGAGCCTGGAAACATCCAACGCTGCAGGGGATGAACCCCTATGTCGAGGAGCACCGGAATCTCGTTGCCAGCATCCGGGCCGGGAAACCGCTCAACGAGGGCCGGCAGATCGCGGAGTCGAACCTCACCGCCATACTCGGCCGCGAGGCTGCGTACACCGGCCAGTCCATCACCTGGGACGAACTGCTGGCCTCCAGTCTGTCGATCCTGCCGGCCGAGTGGTCGTTCGGGCAACTGAAGGTGCCGGCGGTACCGACCCCCGGCGAGACGACTCTCAATCGCACCTTCAGCGAGGGGTGGTGACGATGGAACGCCGCGACTTCGTGAAGCTGGGTGCCGGCGCGGCAGTGGGCTCGGTTGTGACCCCCGAAGCCGTTGCCGCCGGGCCATCTGTCGACACCAGCGAAATGTTGCCTCACACGAACGCAGCGCCGTTTGCTCTCGACTACGCGCCGCACTTCGGCATGTTCCGCGAGAGCGCGGGCACGGACTTCGTGGCGCAGCTGCGGTGGATGCACGACCAGGGCTTCCGTTCCCTCGAAGACAACGGGATGCGCGGCCGCACTGTCGCCGACCAGGAGCGCATTGCGCAGGAGATGAGCCGACTGGGTATGCGCATGGGTGTGTTTGTTCTCAATCCGGAGACTGCGTGGACGACGACGTTCGCGGCGGGCGATGCGGCGTTCAGGGCGTCGTTTCTGCGGGATGTTGACGCCTCGATCGAGGTCGCCAGACGCGTGAACGCGAAGTGGATGACCGTCGTCATGGGCACAGTGGCGCCGCGCGTCGAGCCGGAATACCAGGCGGCGAACGCTGTCGAAGTCCTGCGCGCCGGCGCCCAGCAGCTGGAGAAACACGGACTGGTGATGGTACTGGAGCCTCTCAACCGGCGCGATCACCCGAATCTCTTTCTCACCCGGATTCCGCAGGCGTTCCAGATCTGTCGGGCCGTCGACTCACCGGCCTGCAAGATTCTGTTCGACATTTATCATCAGCAGATCACCGAGGGCAACCTCATCCCCAACATCGACACCTCGTGGAGCGAAATTGCGTACTTCCAGGTGGGGGATAACCCTGGTCGCAGGGAGCCGGGGACGGGCGAGATCAACTATTCAAATGTCTTTGCTCACATCAAGCGCAAGGGATACACCGGGGTTGTAGGGATGGAGCACGGGAACTCGCGTCCCGGCGCCGATGGTGAGCAGCGGGTCGTGGCGGCGTACCGGGAAGTGGACGTCAGGTAACCGCCGGACCTCCCGCTACGGAGCAACTGGTGACAGGACGTTGGCGACTTCGTATCATGCAGACGTCGCAAACCGGGAGACAACGTGTTGATGCCCACGATGAAAACGCACGCCAGACTCGCCGCTCTGGGCGCCGTCGGCGTCAGCGCAGGTGCACTGGCTCTCTACGCGCTGGTCATCTTCATCGCCCTCCGCTCACCGACCGGTGGAATCGACTTCGAACATTCGATTCTCACGATCGTGTCCGTCGGCGTCATCATCGCCGCCCTCGTTGCCGCCCACCTCGTCTTCGCAAGGCAACTCATGACGTACGCGAAGTCGCAGGGTTCAAGCGGCAGCTGAAGCGAAAGCCCGCGTCGATCTTCGTCACGGGCTTTATTTCCTGCTGACGGACTTCGAGGCCGTTCGCCGCCGCCTGGCCGGCGTCTTCCGCGCAGCAGTCTTCGTCTTCTCCCTCCTCTTCGCCTTCGGACTCTTGCTGACTCCGGCGCTGCGGCGAGTTGGTCTCTTCTTTCGACTTTTCCCGACCGGCGCTACGCGCTCGGGCAGCTCCCTCCGTCCAGTTTCCCGGTTCCAGCGCTCGTACGCCTCCTCCGTGATATCACCCTTGAGAAGAAGCTCAGCGAACTTGCGGCGTTGAGCCTTGCTCTTGAATGGCATGGGCGCATGGGACGAGGAGAGGTGTGTCCCGTTCTACTACTCCAGTGCCGGCATCAGCGTCCCGCCCGGGGCAGCGAGCTCAACGGCTGAACACAGCTCCGTGTGGCACTGCCGGTGTGTTGCCGCCGTGCGGCCAGGTCTTGTTGTCCATGCGGAAACCGGGTTCTGTCGCCCCTGGATCGCGGAAACGATCGTCGATGACGATTGCGCCGGTTGATGGGTCGAAGCGCGCCACGACCACCCGATGTCTCATCGCCGCATAGCCCGTCACCACGACCCGCCTGCCGTCGGGAGAGATGGAGATCCAGTGGGGCACGTCATCGGTGCCGAGGGTCATCCGGCCGGCCTCGCGTGGCGCAGCCGGATCGGTGATATCGAGACTCACAACGGCGTTCAACGATGGTACTGTTACCAGGTAATAGTTGCCGGTGACCACCGGGATCGCGCAGTTCGTGCGCTCCTTTCGCGGGAAGGAAGCGACGAGTCGCCCGGCGGGCTCGGGGCCATCGATACCGGAAAGCAGGTAGAGGCCGCAACTGAACGTCGAGACCAGCACGGTCCGCCCATCAGCCAGAAGGCGCGGCTCGGCGGTCAGCAGTCCCTCACCTCCACCTGGTCCGTCGGGCAGGGCAAAGGTGTGAAGAAGCGCGAGATCCGAGAGCCGCCAGACCTGTATGTTGCGCGATGCCGTCGCATCGCGGTCCATGTCAGTGGTGGTTGTGACGATCCGGTCGAGTGCCGGAACTATCGCGCCACTATAGACGCGCAGCGCGGAATCGATTCCGGGGGCAGCCGCCGAGCTGCTGCGAACGATCCGGCCAGCGGGTGTCAACTCCACCAACCCGCCGGGTCTCATCGATCCACCTTCATGCCGCATCTGGAAGGTGGCCAGCACATTCCCGCCCGGGAGGCGCAGAAAACTGTGCGGGTGCCTGTAGCCTTCCAGCTCACCAAACTCCGCTGCGAGGCGAGGTTGGGCGTCGTTGCTCAGGTCAAAAACAAAGCTCCGGCCTGACGCGAAGCCATTGGCGAAGAGTTGACGGTCGGACGACAGGTCGTGTTCGGTATGATGTGGACCATTCTGCGTACCGGACACAGGCAACGTCGTTACCAGGCGGCCGTAACCTCCGCTGTCTTCTCGCACATCCACCACGGCGAGAAAGTCCGGCTGGGTGGAGTCCGTGGAAGCACTCCAGAGGTAGAGAAAGGACGGCTCGGTGGCGGGCGACTCGCTCCGGGCACAAGCAGACGCGGCGGCGGCCGCTGCCCCAACCAGAAGAAGCAGGGGGAATCGTCCCACTATACGTCCAGTCTGCTCGCGAAGCGCGCGTTGGCCTCGATAAACGCCTTGCGCGGCTCGACGTCGTCGCCCATCAGCGTCTGGAAGATCTGGTCGGCGAGCACGGCGTCCTCCATCGCGACCCGCAACAGCGTCCGCCGCTCGGGATCCATTGTCGTGTTCCAGAGCTGGTCCTTGTTCATCTCACCCAGCCCCTTGTAACGCTGAATGGTCGCCTTCGAACCCTCGCCGTTGCCGAGTCGGTCGCTGTACTGCTCGCGCTCCTTCTCGTCGTAGGCGTAAAACTCCTGCTTGCCCTTGTAGACTCTGTAGAGCGGCGGCTGAGCGATGTACATGTAGCCGGCATCGATCAGTTGGGGCATCTGCCTGAAGAAGAACGTCAGCAGCAGGGTGCGGATGTGCGCCCCGTCGACATCGGCGTCGGTCATGATGATGATCTTGTGGTACCGGGCCCTCTCGATCTCGAACTCGTCCTTGATCCCGGTTCCGACGGCGGTGATGATGGTCCTGATCTCCTCGTTAGACAGTACCTTGTCGATGCGGGCCTTTTCGACGTTGATGATTTTTCCGCGCAGGGGGAGAATCGCCTGGAACTCCCGGTTCCGCCCCTGTTTGGCCGAGCCGCCGGCCGAGTCTCCTTCGACGAGGAAGATCTCGGTGAGGGAGGGGTCGCTGAGCGAGCAGTCGGCGAGCTTGCCGGGCAGGGTTCCGATTTCGAGCGCGGACTTCTTGCGGGTCAGGTCCCGCGCCTTTCTCGCCGCCTCGCGCGCCAGCGCCGCCGACACCGCTTTTTCCACGATGATGTTCGCGACGCGGGGATGTTCGTCGAGGTAGGCGCCCAGCCAGTCGTTTACCACCGTTTTCACCACCGACTCGGCTTCTGAATTCCCGAGTTTGGTTTTCGTCTGGCCTTCGAACTGTGGTTCACGCACCTTGATCGAAAGGACCGCCGTCAGCCCCTCGCGCACGTCTTCGCCCGAGAGGGTGAAGTCCGCCTTCTTGAGGAAGCCGCCCTTGCTCGCGTAGTCGTTGATCCGCCGTGTCAGCGCCGCCTTGAGACCGGTGAGGTGAGTGCCTCCCTCGTGCGTGTTGATGTTGTTGACGAAGGTGAAGACGTTTTCATTGAATCCGTCGTTGTATTGCAGCGCCAGCTCGAGGCCGATGTCGTCCTTTTCGGTGTCGAGATGGAGGACCTCCGAATGCAACGGCTTGCGACTGCTGTTCAGGAACTGGACCATTTCCCGCAGACCGCCCTTCGCATGGAACGTTTCTGTCTTCTCGTCACCGGGGCGCTCGTCAGTGAGCGTGATTGCCACACCGCGATTGAGGTACGAGAGCTCGCGCAGGCGAGACGCAATGGTTGTGTAGTCGAACCTCAGTTCGGTGAAGATCTGCGGGTCGGGCCTGAACCATACCCGGGTTCCCGACTCCTTTGGTCCTGCCTTCCCCAGCACCTGGAGCTTCGTCACCGTCAGGCCGCGGGAGAAGTCCATGTAGTACTCCTTGCCGTCGCGCCGCACCCACACCTTGAGCGACTCGGCCAGCGCGTTGACAACGGACACACCGACCCCGTGCAGTCCGCCGGAGACCTTGTAACTGTCCTTGTCGAACTTGCCGCCCGCGTGGAGCACTGTCATCGCCAGCTCCACTCCCGGCATTTTCTCCGTAGGGTGCATGTCGACCGGAATACCGCGGCCGTTGTCCTCGACCGTAATCGAGTCGTCGGCATGAATCGTCGCCCTGACCGTGTCGCAGTACCCGGCCAGTGCCTCGTCGATGGCGTTGTCGACGACCTCGTAGACCAGATGATGCAGACCGCGCCCGGAAGTCGATCCGATGTACATCCCGGGCCGCTTTCGAACCGCCTCCAGCCCCTTGAGTACCTGGATGTTGCCCGCGTCGTAACTGTTGCCGGACTCGTTAGGCCTGGTCATGAAGTGCCCTGAGTGGTCGTGAAGAGCTCCCCCGAAGGAACGCCGAAGTGATGCTTCTCCGGGAACCCCGAAACATAACCGCCTGACAGCACTTTTTCAACCCCGGGAACGTCAGGCAAGTGGTTGACCGCCAACGGCTTAGCGGGCCAACGACCAACGAATTCGCCGAATCGGACGGTCGCCCGTAACACGGTTGAGCGACGCCAGCAGTTCACCCTCCATCAGCGTCAGCTCCGTCATCCATGCGTTCGACTTCGCCGCGGCGAAAAGAGTACCATCGGCCGTGATCGAAAGTGCGCGCGTCACCGACCCGATCTCCGGCCCGACCAGCTCCTCCCACTGTTCGAGAACCGACATCTGCCTGACGCGCTCCGTAATGCCGGTCGTCCGCAAATATCGACTGAGTGCATCAGCGAGACGCTCGGGCGCCGTCGCCTTGTGAGGATCCCTACGCCGAGATGACGCCATCACGAATGCTCCACCATTCCAGCGCTCCAAACTCGTCCGGCACGTCGTCCCTCCGCGGAACGGCCAGCACCACCTGCCCGCGCCCTCCATCGCTCGCCGGCAAGTCTCCCTCCACAACCACCCGCATGATGCGACGCCCGCGTTCCTCATCCAGCTCCGCGAACGGATCATCGAGCAGCATCAGCGGCACCCGACCCGTGCGCCGAAGAACCGTCTCCCGCTCGATCAACCTGAGAGCAATCGCCGCGCAACGCTGCTGACCCGACGACCCAAAAGATCGCAGCAGGCGGCGGTCGAGCGAAATCACCAGGTCGTCCCGATGTGGCCCGCTCTGTGTCATCCCCCGCCTCAGATCACTCGCCCGGTCGCGCCGGAGCGCTGCCGCCAGTTGCGACACGATGTCCCCACCGCCATCACCGTTCCGGAAACCCCGTGAGAGCGTCAACTTCACAACTCCCCGCTCTCCAAGGCTCTGCGCCAGCTCGGTCATCATCGGCCCTGCCCACGCAGCCCACTGCATTCGCTCGGCCCAGACCACTGCCCCCGACTCGGCGAGCGCCGGTTCCCACATCGCCAGCCTCGGCTCGGCGTCTCCACCCGCGGGCGCCTCCCGGATCGCGGCGTTGCGCTGGAGCAGGGCGGTGCGGTAGCGGCCCAGCGCCGTCACATACCGCTGCGATGTCGCTCCAAGCGCAACGTCGATGAAACGACGGCGGTCGGCCGGCGCTCCGCTGATCATCTCGACATCACGGGGCGACAGTACCACCGAGGGCACCGCGCCCAGTGCGTCGATCACCCTCGTCACTTCGATACCGTCCACTACGACCTTCTTGCGCCGCACGCTTCCGGACTCTCCCGGTAACGTGGCGCTGGTTCGGCTGATCCCGACGGATATCCGCTGACTTGCAGACCCCTCAGCCTCCAGTGCGAGGTGCATCGACTCGGCGCTAAAGCGCACCAGCTCCTGGTCGCGGGCCCCTCTCAGCGACCGTTGGGTATGGGCGAAATGAATCGCCTCGAGCACGTTTGTCTTGCCATGACCGTTGTCGCCAGTGAGGACAACACCACCCGGCGGCATGTCGAGGTCTGCCCGCTCGATGTTCCTGAAGTCACGAAGCGCAACGCGCGTGACCCGGACCACCTCGGGTTCCGGCTCGGACATCCGTGCCGGGACTGAAGTCATGGCTGCCGCCTAACGTCCTTCGAACACCGGGGTCCGCTTCTCGAGAAAGGCGCGCGTGCCCTCGGCCATGTCATGTGTCGCGGCCAGATGCGAAAAGCGTTCTGTTTCCATGCCCAGTGCGTCGCCGAGGCCGGCCAAAGTGCCGATGTTGACCGATTCGATGCACGACGCGAGCGCGAGCGGTCCGTTGGCAAGCATCTGCTTCATCATTGTCTGCGACGCTGTCATGAGATCCCCGGCCGGCACGACACGTTGCACGAGGCCGATCCGCAGCGCCTCCGCCGCGTCGATGATCTCGCCGGTCAACAGCAGTCGCAGGGCATTTCCCCGCCCAGCGAGGCGTGGCAGGCGTTGCGTCCCGCCGTAGCCGGGAATGAGACCCAGCTTCACTTCCGGCTGGCCGAACCTGGCCGCTTCCGACGCGATGCGTACGTGACACGCCATCGCCAGCTCACAGCCGCCCCCCAGCGCGAATCCGTTGACCGCTGCAATCACTGGTTTGGTCGAAAGCTCGAAGCGCGAAAAGACCGCCTGGCCACGCAGCGCCCGCTCGCGGGCCGAGTCAGGGGTCTGACCCGCAAGCTCGCCGATGTCAGCGCCGGCGACAAACGCCCGCCCCGCGCCCGTGAGGATGACGCCGCCGACGTCGGACCTGGCGGCAAGTTCGTCGATCGCCGCGCCCAGCTCCCCGATCGTCGCCGCGTTGAGCGCGTTGAGCCGGTCGGGCCGATTGACGGTGAGTGTCGCGATCCGGTCGGAGACGTCAAGCTGGAGATTTTCGAAAGACATGTTTCGGGTCAGGAGACAGGGAATCTAACTTCCGGAATCCAACCTTCGCCCATCGGTCCTCCGACACTGCATTGACAGCGCCTGCAACAAGCTCCAGTCCGATTGAAGCAGTGAAGTGGTCGCCCGACGGTCGCCATGTAAGGATCATCGACCAGCGGCTTCTGCCCGCGCAGCTCGTGGAGCTCGATCTCGCGACCGTGGCGGAAGTGCGGCAGGCGATCGCTGAGCTTGCGGTGCGCGGTGCCCCCGCGATCGGCGTCTGCGCCGCCATGGGCCTCGCCGTTTCAGCCCTGGGGTTGACCCACCTCGACCGCGATGCCTTCCTCTCGGCCATCGACCATAACGCGAAATTGATCGCCGGCGCGCGACCGACCGCGGTCAATCTCGCCTGGGCTGTCGATCGCGTTCTGGCCGCTGCGCGGCGTGATCCGGCAACCCCGGCTTCGATCGCGGTGTCGATGCACGACGAGGCCACGCGATTGCTGAACGAGGACCGTGCGATGTGCGACGCGATTGGGACGCACGGAGTTTCACTGTTATCGAGCGGATCGAGGATCCTCACTCATTGCAATGCCGGGGCGCTTGCGACCTGTGGCATCGGAACGGCGCTCGCGCCGATCTACAAGGGAGCCGAACTGGGTCTCTCTCTTTCCGTCATCGCCAGCGAGACGAGACCGCTGCTGCAGGGGAGCCGCCTCACGGCGTGGGAACTCGATCGCGCCGGTGTCGAGGTTGCGGTCGCGACCGATGGGATGGTGGCGAGCCTGATGGCGGCGCAGATGGTCGATATCGTGATCGTTGGCGCGGACCGGATCGCCGCAAACGGAGATTTCGCCAACAAGATTGGCACCTACGGAGTGGCGATTCTGGCACGGCACCACGGGATTCCCTTTTATGTTGCGGCGCCGTCCTCGACGATCGACTCCGACACAGCTTCAGGTGCTGGCATCCGCATCGAACACCGTCCCTCGGCTGAAGTAACCGTCATGGCCGGGCAGAGGGTCGCGCCGGCCGGCGTGGCGGTGCACAATCCAGCTTTCGATGTAACACCGGCAGTGCTCGTAACGGGATTCATCACCGACAGGGGCATCGTGCGCCCTCCCTTCGACTTCCACCGCGTGCCCGACCTCCAGTGAGACACGTCCTCGCCCTCGACCAGGGAACAACTGGCAGCACAGCGCTTGTAGTCCGCGAGGATGGTGCCGTCATCGGCCGATCCTACCGGGAGATTACCCAGCACTACCCCAGGCCTGGCTGGGTCGAGCACGATGCCGAAGAGATCTTCAGCCGCACACTCGACACGGCGCGTGAGGCGATTGCCGGCGCTGGTGTGGTCCCGGACGCAATCGGGATCACCAATCAGCGTGAAACCGTCGTCCTCTGGGAGCGGGAAACCGGCCGACCGGTGGGACGGGCGATCGTCTGGCAGGATCGGCGCACCGCCGAGCGGTGCAGGGAACTTGCTCCCTTTGCCGACACGATCGCCAGCCGCACCGGACTTGTAGTCGATGCATATTTCTCGGCCACCAAGATCGAGTGGCTGTTGCGGTCCGATCCTGGACTTGCGGCGCGCTGCGCCTCGGGTGGAGTTCTCGCCGGCACAATCGACACCTGGCTTATCTGGAAGCTGACCGACGGCCGGGTCCATGCCACCGATCCGACCAACGCTTCGCGGACGATGCTCTATGACATCGACAGGATGGAGTGGAGCGCTGAGCTGTGTTCGCTCTTTGGAGTTCCGCGGGCGATGCTGCCCGGGGTCCGGCCGTCGGCAGGTGACTTCGGAACAGCCACAGCCAGGCACCTCGGGGCTGCGATCCCGATTGCCGGGGTTGCGGGTGATCAGCAGTCGGCCCTTTTCGGTCAGGGATGCTGGAATCGCGGCGAGGGAAAGAACACGTACGGTACGGGCGCCTTTCTTCTCTTCAACGCCGGTCCGACACGCCCGCGATCCGGTGGCGGACTTCTCACCACCATCGGCTGCGGATCAGGTGGGGAGGCCGTCTACGCAATCGAGGCGGCGATCTTCATTGCCGGAGCCGCCATCCAGTGGTTGCGCGACGGCCTCGGTGTCATCAACTCGGCCGCCGAGACGGAATCGCTGGCGGCGTCACTGGAGTCCAACGACGGAGTGTATTTCGTTCCGGCGCTCGTCGGCCTCGCTGCGCCACACTGGGAGTCACGCGCGCGCGGATCGATCTACGGCCTGACGGGGGGAACGGGGCGCGCGCACCTTGTTCGGGCCGCACTCGAAGCGATGGCGTACGGGACCGCCGATGTTGCGGCCGCCGCGGCAACCCACGCCGGACTTGAGCTCGCGACGCTGCGCGTCGACGGCGGGGCAACCGCGAACTCCTGGCTCATGCAGTTCCAGGCTGACCTGCTTGGGATCCCCGTCGAGCGTCCGGACATGGCCGAATCGACGGCACTTGGGGCTGCCGGGCTCGCCGGCCTCGCCACTGGAGTCTGGTCGGGCGCCGAGGGTTTTCTGGCCCGACGGAACTTTACGCGCTTTCTCCCCGGCTCCGGGGATGACCGTCAACTGGCCGCTTCGGGCTGGGCGGGCTGGCGGCGAGCCGTCGACGCTACCCTGCAGTGGGCACGTGGATGATCAGTCGACAGGCGCGGACTACAGCCAGATAACAGGAGTCGAGCAATGGACGAAGGCGGCGGACCGGCCGAAAAGCGCAGGAACCTGCTCCTGCGCATGCTGATCAACGAGATGCTTGACCAGGTGCGCGAAGTGCAGCGACACGCCGGCGCCTGGCCAACCGAGGAAAGGCGCCAGGCCGAAGAGGCGCTGGAGCGGATCATGACTCAGGTGAGGTCCGAAGCGCTCCGCCGCGGCGAGCAGCGATGACGCGCTGGGCCCGGAAGCCAGGCTCCAACCCGGCGTGAACTCCGGCGAGGTTGCGCTCTGGAGCGCGCTGGCGTTCTCCATGGCAGCGGTACTGAGTCTGTTGCGGAGGCCGGCGCGGCCCGATCTCACTCGCGGTCTGCTTCTCGCCGCCCTCGCCTTCGCGAGCCTCTCCACCCTGGTTCTGGGCAGCGCACTCCTCTCGGCCGATTTCTCGCTGGCCTGGGTTGCGGCGCGGAGCTCCATTGAACTGGGTCCGCTGGCCAGACTCGTGGGCTTCCTCGGTGCGCCCGCCGGGCTGGCTCTGCTGGCCGCTCCCCTCGTAACGGCGCTGATCGCGGTCGACCGCGGGACTCATTCCCTCGAGCTTGCGGCCGGCTCCTGCCTGGTGCTGATCGTGATCGCGGTTACTGGTGACCCTTTCGCCTCTACATCTTTTGTGCCGTTAGATGGCGCTGGCCTGCCCGTCGAACTCCGCACCTGGCCGACTGTCGCCGGAAGGGCGCTGCTCCCTGTGGCGGCCGCATCCGCCGTTGCCGGCTCGCGTTTTGCCGGAGACCGCGTCCCCAGGTACACCGCGGCCCTTGCCGGCGCCGCGATCGTCGCAAGTGCGCTACTCCAGCTCGAAGGGGCGGTGCGGTCCGGCCAGTACCGGAGCGCAACCCTGACCGGCTTCGAGGGTGGCGTCGGAGCTGGGCTCGCTCTGGTCGCCGCCATCGCTGCCACGGCGGCCACAGGTACCGGCGGTCCGCGATTCGACTCGCGGGCCCTGATGGCACTCCTGGCCACGGTGGCGGCCGCGATGCTCACCACCGGCGCCTCAGTTCCGGCCGCTGCTCCATTCCTGCTGTTGGCCTTTGGCCTGGTTCTCGCCCTCAGTTCCCTTCGCACCTCGGGTCGAACCGGAGCGCGCTGGCTCCTCGCTGCGCTCGCATGTGCAGCGGTCGCCGCCTTGACCGAAACGCGGGCTCGCGACGGCGAACTGAGCGTGGCACCCGGGATGACCGTAATCGACACAGCCACCAGACTCGGGGTCACACACCAGGGCATATCGCGCTTTGAAGGGCCCGG
Organism: Gemmatimonadota bacterium; assembly: GCA_052389935.1. GTDB lineage: Bacteria > Gemmatimonadota > Gemmatimonadetes > Gemmatimonadales > Gemmatimonadaceae > JBQTHK01. The sequence goes on from JBQTHK010000079.1 coordinate 14,820, forward strand.
CTGGCACGTAGCGTCGGTTGCACTCGCCACGAACGGCGCTGCCATTTTCGCACCGGAAATCCGCGAATATGTCGACGCTCGCGACCGGACCCAGCGCGACCTTGCGCTGAGACCGGCCACGAGCACCGGCGTCCGCGGTCGCGCGCTGTTCTGGCTGGAACGGGTGGAGGAGAATGACCGGGCCGCGCTCACGACCAGATTCATTCCCTTTAACTGGCTCTGGTTCACGGCCGCCCTGCTGCTGATCGTTGGCCTCGGTCTGCGCAGCCGGCCCGGGGCAGGCTAGCCGGCTTCGGCCACCTGAGGTGGCGGCGGTGTTCGCATCAGCAGCCAGCGAAGGGCAACGTCCATCACCAGTCCCGCACCGGCACCCGCCAGGCAGAAGAACGCCGGCTCCCAGGAATCCGGGGCATATTTTGTCTTGTATCGTGCGAGACTCTCGAACCCGTACGGGCTCCTGACCTCGTTGAAGACTCGCTCGAAACGAAGGCGCAGGCTGGGCGAATCGTCGGCGATACTCGCGCCAAGGTCCAACCGGGCCAGTGGCGCAAGGCCCATCGAAACGCGTCGGACACCCTCGACTCCGAACGCCCTCATCGCTGTCGTCGAGAGCAGCTCCATCGTGCCGCGGAGAGCGTCCACGCGACGTCTGGTGACGTCGATGTACCAGCCCCCCGACGCCGGTATCGGCTCACAAACCATGAAACCTTCGACCCGCTGTGCGCTGCGGGCGACGAAGTAGCGCTTCCGGGTCCGTTCGCCGAGCCTGGGAAGGCCGAGCAGAAACGACAGCTCGCCGTTCCCGTGCGCCGAGAGCCACTCGGCTGACAGCGCCTCAAGTTCGTTGTTCAGCAGCGCCGCCCCCGGGGCGCGCGGAAAATGTTCACTCACCCGCACGCCGGCTTTGGTCGCGTGGTTGACCGCTGCTCTGAGCGTGGCTCGCGCACCTCCCGCCAGCGCAAATGACGATGGGTCAAAAATCGGTTCGGCGCCAACGGGCACGCACGCGAATCCGGCGCTCCTGAAGGCCTCGACCATCCGCGCCGACACGGCGTAGGCGAAAACGGGCCGCGGTCTGAATCGGCGGCGCAGTTGAAGCAGGAGGGGGGTGGCGTCCGCAACTTCGCAGACAGGGTCGCCAGCTATGACCGGGCAGCCGAATCGGCGTTCCCAGGCGACGAAGCCACCGTCACCCCCGCGAAGGTAGGACTTGTTGCCTTCGAGGAGGACGTAGCACGCACTGTGGATCCCGAAGCGGTCCAGAGCTTCTTCGAGGTACGCGCTGTTGGGCTGACCGCCACCAGATCCGCCGGGCATCGACCGAAACTACGCGCGCTGCACACGAACGCTCAACCGTCAGCGTTCAATCGCTTCAAGCCGGCGGATCGCCAGGCGAATGGGGATGAAGGTGGCAGCGAGGCAGACGGCGGCCGCGAGCGCGAAGCCGATTGCCATTCCACCGGGGTCGGCCTCGGTCTGAAACGTGCGCGCGCTCAGCCACGAATGCACCGGCCGGGCTTCGAGGGCTATCACGGTGCCGATCAGGCACACCGCCGTCATCATGTACATGAGCCCACCGAAAGACGTGGGGATCTGGGCCGCGTTTTCGCTCTCGAATCGCGGATAGAGTGCACCGAAGCCGAGCGCCAGGGACGCCAGCGCGAATGTCATCAGCGTGATTGTGGCGACCGAGACGGCGAACATGAACATGCTCACCTGCAGCAGAACATTGGTCACACCTACGATCGCCAGCGCCAGGATGAGGAGGGGAAGGGTGCCAACCCAGAACTTGGCCCACAACAAATCCCTCATCGCGAGCGGACTGGATCGCACAAGCCACCAGCTGCGCCCCTCCAGGCTCACGCCAGGGAAGAGGAAACGCGCAGCGATCGAAGCCAGCACAAAGCCGGCCAGTGCCAGGTTGAGGAACGGGATCAGGTTGACGATGAAGAAGGTGATCCCCTCGCCGGTCAGCGGCAGGAAGCGGATGTTGACCACGTACACCACAACGAGCACGGCCAGCAGTATCAACTGCGACCACTGCGTGGTATCGCGGAAGAAGAGCCTGAGCTCCTTGAGTACCAGCTCTCGCCGCCGTACTCCGGCAAGTGCCGGCAGCAGGCGTCGCCTCCGCACGGCCCCGGCGAGCGGGCGCGAGGCGAGTTGCGCTCCCTCCTGCGACTTGGTGAATCCGCGGAAGAAGAACTGTCTGTGGAGCAGCGCTCCCGCGACGAACAGGGCGGCAGCCGTGGACCAGAGGAGGTAGAGCGACAGTGGGTCAAAGTCGTATGTCAGCCAGCCCATCACACTGCGCTGCAGCCATTCACTGGGGAGAAAAGGCGAGGTCGGCCCGCGCAGTTCGGTGATGAATCCGATCAGTGACCTGAAGCCCTCCGGGCGGGCGAGCTGCTCCGGCCGCAGCAGACGCAGGAGCACGACAACTCCGGCGGCGGCGATCACTGTTATCACGCTGAGGATGTCGCGCGTGCGGCGCGCCGGGAACACGTTGACCAGTGCCAGCGTAACCGCCGATCCGATTATCGAGGGGATGATGAGGAAGGGCACGAACGCCGCCAGACAAATGAGCACAAACATCGGGCCACCGTCGTAAACGACGCCATAGGCCGTGAACATCGGGATCGCGAGCAGCAGCACCATCCAGCTCGAATGGAGCGCGGTTTCGAGCAGCCGCGCGCCATACAGCCGCAGCCAGTCCACGGGCGCCGAGGCCAGCATGTCCAGGTCGCGGGCGAGGAAAAAAGAGGAGAGCGAGGTGATGATGTTCGAGAGAAGCAGGATCGACGCGAACGACAACAGCAGGATTCCCAGCAGCTTTCCGGCGAGCAGCGGGCCGATCTCATCGACGCCGCGGAAGTACCCCAGCACGCGGTACAGGGCACCGAAGGCAAAAGCCCAGAAGAGTATTCCAATGATGGAAAGCAGGGCGATCCTGCCGCCCCTGCCGCCGGCCTCGGCGCGGCTGCGCGCCCGCGCTGTCATCCACTTGGGAGACAGCAGGTGCAGCAGACCACTGGCGAATCGCTTCGGCCCGGGAACAACTCTCGCGCCTGTCGACGTGTAGATGACTCCCGTCCCACCCACCGAAGGAGTGGCCGAAAGGATCTGGAAGCGTGCAATCAGCCCCGGGTCGGGGCCCCGACTCCGGCCATCGCGCCGCTCCTCGCGCGACACCTCACCCACCGAGAACCTCGGCAAGTTCACGGGCGGGATTTTCGCCCGTCAACCTGAGGAAGATTTCTTCCAGTCCAGCTCCACCCTCTCCCACGCTCCCGGCGCCCTCGCGCAGCGCTGCCATCGTTCCGCAGGCGCGGATTGATCCACGCTGGATGATGCCGATGCGATCACACATCGTCTCGGCGACTTCGAGTGTATGGGTCGACATCATGATCGTGTGTCCACGCCTTGTGTACTCACGGAAGAGATCCTTGAGCGTCCTGGCAGCGCGCGGATCGAGCCCGACCATCGGCTCGTCGACGACAATTACCTCGGGCCGGTGCACAAACGCGCTCGAGATGATGAGCTTCTGGCGCATTCCGTGGCTGTAGGACTCGACGAGCTCGTCGCGCCAGTCCTCGAGGTCAAATACACCGAGCAGCTCACGCCCGCGTCGCTCGACACCGTCGCCATCCTGACCGTACAAGCCGGCTACAAAACGGAGAAACTCCATTCCGGTCAGCTTTTCATAAATGAAGGGCCGGTCCGGGATAAAGCCCAGCCTGCCCTTGGCAGCCATCGGATCTGCCAACAGATCGATTCCGGCAACTCTGATCGAGCCCGCCGTGGGTCGCAGAATGCCGGCAATCATTCTCATCGTGGTAGTCTTGCCCGCGCCGTTCGGCCCGAGGAAACCGAACAGCTCACCTTTCGGCACAACAAGGTCAATGCCGGCCACCGCCGTGAACTTGCCGTACCTCTTGACCAGACCAATCAACTCGATCATCGCGTTTTCCCTTGTCCGGTTTGCGGAAACGAAGCCAGCAACGACCAGCGGGCACGGCTCAGCACGCGCGTCAGCTCGTCGCGCACAGCCGACCCCGCGATAACAAGACGTACGCGTCGTGCATCGGCCGGGAACTGCCCGTATACAGGGTCCACTGGGAGCCACTGCCCGCTGTAGACTTCGGCCCAGCTGTGAAAGTGAGGCTTCCCGTTGACGACCAAAGCGCCCGATACGGCTCTCGTTGGCACATCGGCCGCCCGAGCCAGCGCGACGAACAGATTGACGCGCCCGTCGTTGCTCCCCGCCCGCGAGCGCAGGACTGCACCGGCACTCGGAAGCACAGCCTGATCATCGGTGGCAACAGAGTCGGAGACCCAATGGGCGATGACGCGCGCCACGGCGCGCGGATCGTTCCCTGCTTTGCGTCTCAAGGCGCGGGCCAATCCGGCGATCGCCGGATCCTCGACTTCGATCAGCGGCTCAACGCGAAGGTCCTGCACGTAGCGTGGCCGGTGGCGGCGGTGCAGTGGCAGCCAGAACCCGGGTGAAGCGTTGGTGATCCGGGCCCTGATGACCACCAGTCGCCCGGCGGTGTAGCGCTGATAATCGGACTGAACCGCCAGACGCGAGAAGTCGAGACCACCGAGCTCCACGATGACTGAATCGAGGGTGGCCGAATCAGCGGCAAGTGGCAGCATCGTGCGTGAGGGAGCTGCAGTGCTGTCGAGCTCACCGCGGCCGGCATTCCTCCAGTTCTCGAAGGCGAGCTCGTAGGCGGTACGCCTCAGGACACCAGACTCATCAGAGGACATCACCTTCCATCCCAGTTCGTCGACCCAGAGGTCGTAGGCCCCATCGCCCGATGTCACATGCCAGGCGCGCACGGAATCGGTATGGACTCCCCGCCAGCGCCTGACTTCACCATCCCAGGCAGCGCTGTCGACGACGGCAAACACGCTCTCGGCCCGTATCTGCACCTCAAACTGTTCGATGCGCCCGGAGCGTACGTCGAGCACCGGCCATGTGGACCGCTGATCCCGCCCCCCAAGTACCGCTACCAGCTGGATCATCTCCGGCACGAGCAGCGGCGCGGTGTAGGCGAGGTCCGACGAGTCGCGGGAGGCGGCGGAAGTGGTCACGACGCGGAGCAGAGAGTCCGAGACAGGCCGGGCCTCCCGCGTCACCAGCGTCCCGCCGTCGGCGACGGTTTCGCGCAGTGACAGCAGCCGCAGCGCCCGTGAAGCGCGGACCACTCTCTGAACCGTAACTCTCTGTACCCTGCCCTGCGTTTCCTCGTTTGTCACGACGTACGTGCTGATCTGCAACCCGCCAGGAACCGTGTCGATCGTGGTGGAAGCAAAGCCGGCGTGAGCGCCGTTGCGATCGATGCGGTGGTATTCGGCCCCTGGCGAAACGCGCACCGCGACCGCCGCCAACCGGTCGCCGGCATCACGTTCCATCTCCCGCTGGGCAAAAACCGCGATCCCGGCGCTCCAGGCCGCGACGACAGCAACCGCGACCAACGACCGCGTGCTCAAGCGGCAGCCTCAAGCCGGCTGGCTGCACTCCGGAATGCCTCCAGTTCGTAATCACTCTCGACAACAAAGGTCAGCTGCCGAGGCGTTGAACACCGCTGCCGGTGCGCCCTGAGTCCTGCCATCATCGCCTGCGCCGACTCCCCGGCGTCGAGATTTCCCGCGCCAAGCCCAAACGGCGCCAGGACGAGATGATCCACATCCCAGTCGGCCGCCCGCCGGAGCGCGCTGAGCGTAGCCCGGCGTACCCCGTCTGCACTGACAGCCTCGTCGTCGGTGATGACGACGGCATGAATCAGAAGTCCCGCACCCGACTCGAACCCTCCAGTCACGATCGCCGACCCCACCTCCAGCTCGCTCGAAGGCCGGCATTCACGTGCCAGCGCCGGCCCGCATGCATCCTCGAACCGGCGCATCAGCGGGGTCGGGGCTCGCAGCGAGCCGTTCACAGGCCGCGCGATAGCGTCCGCCCTGAAAAAACCGAGGTCGTCGATGAGTACAGAAATCATGGCCGTCCCAAGGGGACACCTCGCGCTCACCGAAGGTCACTGAATTCAGCCACACCCTGAGGCTTGAAGGCGATCGGCCCTTCGGCGAATATTCGGGGCTATGTCGGAAAATTCGCTCGTCGTTCGCGGTGCCCGGGAGCACAACCTCAGAAACATCGAGGTTCGCATCCCGCGCGACCGGCTGACCGTCATCACCGGCCTCTCGGGATCGGGCAAATCGTCGCTTGCGTTCGACACGATCTACGCAGAGGGCCAGCGCCGCTACGTCGAATCGCTCTCGGCCTACGCCCGCCAGTTCCTCGGGCTGATGGAAAAACCCGACGTAGACGCGATCGAAGGCCTCTCGCCTGCGATCTCCATTGAACAGAAGACCGCGGGTCACAATCCGCGATCGACGGTCGGCACTGTAACCGAAGTCTACGACTACCTGCGTCTGCTCTACGCCCGCGCCGGTACCGCCCACTGTCCCCAATGCGGCCGCCCCGTCGAGCGACAGTCGGTGGCACAGATAGTGGATCAGCTCCTCACCTGGCCCTCAGGCACGAAGATCGAAATCCTCGCCCCGCTCGTCAGGGGGCGCAAAGGGGAGTTCCGCGAGCTCTTTGAGAGCGCGCGCAAACAGGGCTTTCTGCGGGCCATGGTTGACGGAAAGCTCGTCGAGTTGTCCAGCCCTCCCGCGCTCAACCGACGACAGAACCACGACATCTCGATCCTCGTCGACCGCACGGTTATCCGCGAGGAGGACCGCGGTCGCATCGCCGATTCCGTCGAGACCTCACTCAAGCTCGCCGAGGGTCTCGTCGAGGTGGTGCGCCATGAAGGAGGATCAAGGAGCCCGACTCTTTTTTCGGAACGTTATGGTTGCGCCAACTGCGGCATTTCACTCCCGGATCTCGAGCCCAGGCACTTCTCCTTCAATTCTCCGTTTGGTGCCTGTCCGGCTTGCAGCGGGCTCGGCACGAGACGCGAGGTCAGTGAGGAACTGATCATCGGCGATCCGGGACTGACGATCCTCGAAGGTGTCGTTCTGCCCTGGGGGGAACCAGACGGTTACCTCCGCCGCGTGATCCTTCCCGGACTGGCGAAGCAGCTCGGGTTTGATCTTTCCACCGCCTGGGGCAAACTGTCAAAAACATTGCGATCCCAGTTGCTTCATGGCGTTGGGGTACCGGAGGGCAGGAGCCGAAAGAACGGCGGTGGCGGCGGGAAGTTCGCCTGGGAAGGGATTCTGCCCGGCGTCCAGCGCCGTTACGCGGAAACGGAGTCCGATAACGTGCGCCTCGAGCTGCAGGAGTACATGCAGGTGCGGCCCTGCCTCGCCTGCGGGGGCAGGCGGCTCCGCCCCGAATCGCTGGCGGTAACGATCGACTCGAAGAATCTGGGCGATCTCGGAGAGATGGCGATCGGCGAAGCGCGTGCCTTTTTCGATGGCGTTCCGGTACGGCGCAATGGCCGCCCCGGTCTCGACCCCGACATCGCCGGACCGATCCTCAAGGAGGTTCGCGAACGGCTGCGCTTCCTCGATGACGTCGGACTCGACTACCTCACCCTCGGACGGTCCGCGGAATCGCTGAGCGGGGGCGAAGCCCAGCGCATCCGCCTTGCAACACAGATCGGCTCCCGCCTTGTAGGCGTTCTCTATATTCTCGACGAGCCATCGATCGGGCTCCACCAGCGCGACAATGAGCGACTGCTGGCCACTCTTCGCCGTCTGCGCGATCTCGGCAATACCGTGATCGTCGTCGAACACGACGAGGACACCATTCGCGCCGCCGACCACGTCATCGACCTCGGCCCGGGTGCCGGCAAGCATGGAGGTCTGGTCGTGGCCGCGGGCACCGTCGACGATGTCGCGCGCAGCCCGGGGTCGCTGACCGGTCAGTACCTCACCGGCAAACGTACCATTGCAGTCCCATCTCGCCGTCGGCCTGCCGATCCACGGCGGGTCCTCAGGGTATCTGGAGCACGGGAGCACAACCTCCGAAGCATCGACGCCACTTTCCCGTTAGGCTGCTTCGTGGCGGTCACCGGAGTCTCGGGCTCGGGGAAGTCGACCCTCGTTGAAGACATCCTCCACCGTGCACTGGCACGACACTTCTACCGCGCCCGGGTCATCCCCGGAAGCCACGACCGCGTCACCGGCCTCGAACACGTCGACAAGGTCATCGACATCGACCAGTCGCCGATCGGGCGAACGCCGCGTTCGAACCCCGCGACCTACACCGGCCTCTTCACGCCCATCCGGGAGCTGTTCACCGAACTCCCGGAGTCGAAGATCAGGGGCTACGGACCGGGACGCTTTTCGTTCAACGTCAAGGGAGGTCGATGTGAGGCCTGCCAGGGTGACGGGCTGGTTCGCATCGAGATGCATTTCCTCCCCGACGTCTACGTCTCGTGCGACGTCTGCAAGGGCAAGCGCTACAACCGCGAGACCCTCGAAGTCCGTTTTCGCGGCCTGACGATCGCCGACGTCCTCGATCTGACGGTCGAGGATGCCCTGTCCTTTTTCGAAAATCAGCCCCGCATCCGCCAGAAGCTTGCCACCCTCAACGACGTCGGCCTTGGCTACATTCATTTAGGCCAGAGCGCCACGACGCTGTCGGGTGGTGAAGCCCAGCGGGTAAAGCTCGCCACCGAGCTGTCGCGCAAGGATACGGGACGGACCGTCTACATACTCGACGAGCCGACCACCGGCCTCCACTTCGAGGATGTCCGTCTCCTCCTCGACGTCCTCCACCGCCTCGTCGACAGAGGAAACACCGTGCTCGTCATCGAGCACAACCTCGACGTGATCAAGACCGCGGACTGGATCGTAGACCTCGGGCCTGAAGGTGGAGGTCGGGGCGGCTCGATCGTCGCCGAAGGCACGCCCGAAGCTGTGGCGGCAAACGCAGGCTCCCATACCGGTCGCTTTCTCGCACCGGTCCTCGGGCGCTGAGCGCTGTATCATCCCGACCGAAGCTCCAGTATCTTCAGCGGCGAGGACGAAGAGGACGAAGAGGACGAAGAGGGCGAAGAGGATGAGGAGGACGAAGAGGACGAAGAAGGCGAGGAGGATGAGGAGGACGAAGAGGACGAAGAGGGCGAAGAAACGAGAGGACCAGCGCGTACTCCTCGGGCGCACCAGAAACCGTCAGCCGCGCCTGACCGTAGTGACCCACGAACCAGTGATCGAGGATGTCATGGTAACCAAGGACGACCTGGAATCCTTCCTTGACCGCCTGTCGTCAGAGGGCGCCAGTTACTTCGAGGCGGGCGAAAACACATGGATCGTGCACCCCGGGGGAGAGCTCGACCTCGACCTGGTCGTTCATTACAACCCCCCGGTTGTCGTGCTGCGGGTCAAGGTCATGAATGTGCCTGCGGGTAACGGCCGAGGTGAGGCACTCAATCGCCGCCTCCTCGAGCTCAATGCCTCGGACCTGGTGCACGGGTCGTACGGGATCAGCGACGACGCCATCGTACTCACCGAGGCGCTCGAGTTGTCGCACCTCGACTACGAAGAGTTTCTGGCCAGCTACGAGAGCATGACGCTCGCCCTCGCGACCCACCTCCGCGAGCTGGCGACGTATCGCGAGGGTTCATAGTCATGGGAATCTTTGATCGCTTCACATCGTTGATAAAGTCCAATATCAACGACCTCATCTCCTCCGCAGAAAACCCGGAGAAGATGCTGAATCAGATCATCGTCGAGATGCGCGAGCAGCTGATCAAGGCCAAGCAGCAGGTGGCTGCCGCCATCGCCGATGAAAAACGGCTGCGCGACCAGGCAGACGCCGAGTCACGCCACGCCAGTGACTGGGAGCAGAAGGCGATGCTCGCGCTGCAGCAGGATCGCGAAGACCTCGCCCGGCAGGCTCTCGTCAGGCAGAGTGAACACTTCGCCCACGCCGCTCAGCTCGAATCGACCTGGCAGCACCATCAGCTTGAAACCGAAAAGCTCAAGGCCGCGCTCCACGACCTCAACGACAAGATCGAGGAAGCCAAGCGCAAGAAGAACCTCCTCCTCGCCCGCCAGCGCCGCGCACAGGCCCAGAAGCGGATTCAGGAGACGATGTCAGGTCTCTCCGAAAAGTCCGCCTTCGAGGCCTTCGCCCGGATGGAGGAGAAGATCGAGCAGAATGAGCGGATGCTGAAGGCTTCCTCGGAGATCGACGACCAGTTCTCGGGCGACTCCCTGCAGCGCGACTTCAAGCAACTCGAAAAGGTCGCCGGCGCGGCAAGCGCCGACGCCCAGCTCCTCGCGCTCAAGCAGAAGATGGGCCTCCTGCCCTCGGCGTCAGCTGCACCCAAAAAGCAGATAGGCGCCGGCTCGAACGAAGAAGAAGTCCACGCCGAGATCGAGGAAGCCGAACAGCGGCGGAAGAACGTGTGAGTCTCGCCTCGCTCGGCGACAGCGGAGCGGGTCGCTTCAGATTCGCTACCGCCCTCGCGGCCACGGTCGCCACAGTACTCCTCCTGTGGCTACTGGCTTCGACCGCCGACATCTTCCTCCTCCTCTTCGTCGCGGTACTGTTCTCCCTTTACCTCGACGCCGTCACCGATACCATAGCCGTCCGCACCCGCCTCCACCGCGGCGTGGCTTTCACCGTTGCCTTCACTCTCACAATCGGCGCGGTCATCGGTCTCATCACCCTCCTCATTCCGCCGATCGTCGCCGAAACCCAGCTCCTCGCCGCCAATCTCCCGGGATACGTGGCTGCATGGCAGCAATGGCTGGAACGTATCTTCGTCCGCTATCCGTCGCTGCGGGATATCTGGGCCGCCGAGTCAGCCGACATGGTCGGCACGCTGGTACAGCAGGCCGAACGCGCGCTGGGAGGGATCCTGCCGCGCGTCGTTGGTATCGGTCACGGAATCGTTAACATCGTTTCGGTGATGGTGATGTCGATCTTCCTCGCACTCCATCCCGCGACCTACCGCGAGTGGCTTATCGCACTGTTCCCGCCACTTCGTCGTGACATTGTGCGCGATGTCCTCGGCGACGCCGCGTCCACCCTGCGCTCCTGGATTGTCGGGCAGTTGCTGGCGATGTCGATCCTCGCTGTCCTGACAGCCATCGGACTCTACCTCCTCGACGTCCCCTACTGGCTCACGTTCGGCGTTTTCACCGGTGCCGTCGCCATCGTCCCCTTTTTCGGGACGCTCATCTCCTCGACACTCCCGGCGCTGTTTGTGCTCGGCGGGGACGGCTTCATGGGCACCAACCCGGGAATGCATGCCCTCCTCGTCATGATCCTCGGCTTCGTTATCCACATCGTTGAAGCCAACCTCGTCATTCCACTCATCACCCAGAAACAGGTGGAGATCCCGCCTGTCCTGAGCATGATGGCTGTGCTCGTCGCCGGCCGGATCTTCGGCCTCGCCGGCCTCCCGGTCGCCATTCCGCTCCTCGTGCTCTCGATCGTTCTCGTGCGCCGCGTCCTCATCAACCGCGTCTACGCCGGACCGGCCTTCCAGTCCACCGAAAGCGATGGCCTGATGGTCCTCCGCGTCCCAGCACCCGACGGAGGAGTTATTATGAGTGCCGACCCTCCCATCGACGTCCTGCGCCTCGCCGAATCAAGGAAGTCGGCGTAGCAGGTTCCAGCCACCGAACCAGCAGGGCCAGCGCTCTGACATGTCTTTCAGGCTCTTCAATACACTCACGCGCCAGCTCGACGACTTCGCGCCGGCCGATGGAGCAACGGTTCGCATGTACACCTGCGGGCCGACGGTCTACGACCCCGCCCATGTAGGGAACTTCCGAACGTTCCTCTTCAATGATCTGCTGCGGCGCTCACTTCGGCTGCAGGGGTGGAACGTCGTTCAGGTCCAGAACCTGACCGATGTCGACGACAAGATCATTCGTCGCGCCCATGAACTCGGGCGGTCAATAACCGAAGTCACCGAACCGATAACCGAAGTCTTCCACACCGACCGCCGATACCTCCGCATCGAAGACGCCGAGCACTATCCGGCGGCCACAACGCACATCCCCGAGATGATCGCACTGGTGGAACGGCTGCTCGAGGCTGGCGTTGCCTACAAGGCGGAAGACGGATCGGTGTATTTCGCGATCGATCGCTTTCCCTCCTACGGCCGCCTTTCGCGCCTCGACAGGAGAGAGGTCAAGGCGGGAGCTCGCGTTGCCCAGGACGACTATACAAAGGACAACGCCCAGGACTTTGCCCTGTGGAAGGCCGTCAGGCCCGAAGACGAGTCGACGGGCGCCGCCTGGGACGCGCCCTTCGGGCGAGGCCGTCCCGGCTGGCACCTCGAGTGCTCGGCGATGGCGATGAGGTACCTCGGTGAGACGATGGACATTCACTGCGGCGGTGTCGATCTCATCTTTCCCCATCATGAGGACGAAATCGCCCAGTCAGAGGCGGCTACTGGGAAGACCTTTGCACGTCACTGGTGCCACGGGGAGTTCCTGCAGATCGACGGCACGAAGATGTCCAAGCGGCTCGGAAACATCACAACCGTCAAGGACCTTCGCGAGCGAGGTATATCGGCTGCCGCGCTCCGGCACTTCGTCTTTTCGACGCACTATCGCAAGCAGATGAATCTCTCCGGCGTGGGTCTGGAGGCGTCACTGGAGGCCGTGCGTCGTGTCGGCGAGTTCGCACACCGATTGGAAACAGCAACGGGGGGAACGCCGGAGCTGGCGGCTGCGGCGACGGTGGCCGAGGAGCGATTTCGTGCGGCGCTCTTTGACGACCTGAACGCGCCTCAGGCGGTGGCGGCCCTGTTTGATTTCGTTGCAGCTGGCAATGCTGAGCTCGACAGGCGGTCGGACGACGCGGCGGCGCTTGTGGTTGCTAGGCGAGCTTTCGCCGTCATGGATGCGGTGCTCGACGTTCAGCCGCGAGCGGTTCGGTTGACGGTGGGTCCGGATGGTCCTGTGCCAGCGCCGGGGTCGATAGCCGGCCTGGAGGATGACGAGAGGGAGCGTCTGGTTTGGGCGTCGGCTCGTCTTCGGGAGCGTCTCGAGGCGCGCGGCCGGCGCGACTTTGCGGCGGCCGATGCACTGCGGGGGGAGGTGGAGGAGGCGGGTTTTGCGGTCAAGGACACGCCGCAGGGGACGTTGCTGGAGCGGTGGCGGTAGGTCGGAGAGCCGGGCCGGGGTGCGGGGAGGCGATGGCGAAGATGGCGAAGATGGCGAAGTCCTCTTCATCCTCTTCATCCTCTTATCCTCTTATCCTCTTATCCTCTTCATCCTCTTCATCCTCTTCATCCTCTTCATCCTCGTCCTCCTCGCCCCAGCAGCCCCTGCCCGCCGAGCTAGAGCTATCTCCTTCCATTGACACCACTTGCGAGTCCCGCTATTCTAAGCGTCTTGCTGAAAAACGGACTTGAGCGCTGACGTAGCTCAATTGGCGGAGCAGCTGATTTGTAATCAGCAGGTTGCGAGTTCGATTCTCGCCGTCAGCTCTGCGCAACCGACGTCGGCGTGCAGCTTCGAGTACGAGGTTTGGTGGGGTACCCAAGTGGCCAACGGGAGCAGACTGTAAATCTGCCGGCTTATGCCTTCGAAGGTTCGAATCCTTCCCCCACCATGGGTTGGATTTCCGGGACGTAGGCCACGCGGGAGTAGCTCAGTTGGTAGAGCGCAAGCCTTCCAAGCTTGATGTCGCGGGTTCGAGCCCCGTCTCCCGCTCTCGCTTTGTAGTCTCTTGAACTGTGTGGTGGTGCGCCGGGCCGGTGTTTTCGCTGACGTAGCTCAGTTGGTAGAGCACACCCTTGGTAAGGGTGAGGTCACCGGTTCAATCCCGGTCGTCAGCTCTCAATCATCAAATCAGGCTCCAAGCTCTCTATGCCTCGCGACAAGATCATTCTCGCCTGCAACACCTGCAAGAACCGCAACTACTTCACCACCAAGAACAAGCGCACTCATCCCGAGCGCGTGGAGTGGAAGAAGTTCTGCCCCCGCTGCGCCAAACACGTCGTGCACAAGGAAACCAGGTAACCGTGACGACCGAAGCCGCCCGTCCCGGACTGATTCAGCGCATCGTCACCTTCTACAACGAGGTGATGCAGGAGCTGGGCAAGGTCACGTGGCCCGATTGGCCGCAGGTCCGCCAGCTCGCGATCGGCGTGATCATCCTCGCCCTCTTCATTGGCGCCATCATCGGCATCATGGACGTCATCCTTCAGCAGGTGCTGATCAAGTGGATCCCCTCGCTCGTCGGAGGTGCCTAGCTCGTGGAGCACCGCTGGTACGCAATTCAGACGACCGCCGGCCACGAGAACAAGGTCCGTAATCTTATCGGTCGAAAAATCGAGCAGGACCCGCGGCCCGACGGGGACAAGTTGATCCGACGCGCCCTCGTCCCGACGCAGGAAGTTGTCGAGATCAAGAACGGCAAGAAGGTGAACGTCGAACGCAAGCTCTATCCCGGCTATGTGCTGGTGGAAATGGCCTGGAACCAGGAGTCATCACACGTCATCAACGGAATCCAGGGCGTCATCAAGTTCGTGCAGCATGGGTTGGGTGGCGCAATGAAAGAGCCGATGGCACTCCGTCAGGAGGAAGTAAACCGCCTTCTCGGCATCGCCGAGGAAAAACCCGAGGAAGCTCCACGCGAGGAGATACCGTTCCTCATTGGACAGGCAGTCGCCATAACTGAAGGCCCGTTCACGGACTTCAACGGTACGGTTGAAGAAGTGATAACGGACAAGGGGAAGGTTCGCGTTTCGGTCAGCCTCTTCGGCCGGCCGACGTCTGTCGAGCTGGATTACCTGCAGCTCAAGGGCTACTGAGGGGCGCTGCACGAGAGGAGTCAGTGTTGTTTACAGTCGAGCGCCAGGGGAACTGCGGAGCTCGATCGGCAGGACGGACGGGGCGCGTGCCCGTTCAGCAGTCACCGGCCCCTGCGCGGGGCGGCCGCACAGCGGCGAGGAGCGCACCGTCGGCAACCACTACGACGCTAAACAGAACCGTGGGAGTCTAAACGCGGTGTGCTTGAGGGTCCGCGCGACAGAACCGAGGTCGATTGGCAAGCCCGGTCAACGGGTGCAGCGATCATGACTCCGGGCCGTCCGCTTTCCCCCGGGCACGCGCGCTGGCGTGACACTCGAGAGGAGAAACAATGGCAAAGAAGGTCGCAGGATTCGTCAAACTGCAGATCCCCGCAGGGCGCGCGAATCCCGCTCCACCGGTTGGCACCGCTCTCGGACCACAAGGCATCAACATCATGGCCTTCTGCAAGGAGTTCAACTCCCGCACGCAGAGCCAGGATGGGCTGATCCTCCCGGTCGAGATCACGATCTTTTCCGACAAGTCCTTCACCTTCATCCTCAAGACGCCGCCCGCGGCGATCCTGATCAAGAAGGAACTGGGACTGGAGAAGGGTTCAGGTCAGCCCAATCGCGTGAAAGTCGGGAGTCTGTCGAAGGCCCAGGTGCGCAAGATCGCAGAAGTGAAGATGCCGGATCTCAACTGTGACTCGGTTGAATCGGCGATGAAGATGGTTGCCGGGGCGGCCCGCTCGATGGGTGTGGAGGTCAAGGACTGATGCGCACCCACGGAAAAAACTTCAACGCGGCCGCCAAACGGCGCGATCCGGCCGCCGCTTACCAGCCTCGCCAGGCGCTGGAGATCGTCAAGGGCGGCGCATTCGCCAGGTTCGACGAAACCGTCGAGGTTGCGGTTCGCCTTGGCGTCGACCCGCGACATGCAGATCAGATCGTCCGCGGGACTGTTGTCCTCCCGGCCGGTACGGGAAAGTCGATTCGCATTCTCGTCATCGCAGTCGGAGAAAAGGCACGTGAGGCGCAGGAAGCCGGTGCCGACCACGTCGGCAACGAATACATCCAGAAGATCAAGGATGGCTGGCTCGACTTCGACGTCATGATCGCCACGCCTGACCAGATGGGCCAGGTCGGACAGCTCGGCCGGGTCCTCGGTCCTCGCGGACTGATGCCCAATCCCAAGGCGGGAACCGTGACGATGGACGTTGCCCGCGCCGTCCGCGAGTCGAAGGCCGGAAAGATCGAGTTCCGGGTCGACAAGGGCGGTAACGTGCACGCCGCGATCGGCAAGGTCTCGTTTGTCGTCGAGGCACTCGAGCAGAACTACTCGGCGTTCATGGATCAGATCGTGCGCTCCAAGCCCGCCTCGGCCAAGGGCGTCTACGTCCGCACCATAGCCGTCTCGAGCACGATGGGACCGGGCGTCAGAATCGATACCACCCTCTACCGCTAACCTCCATGAAGCGCAGCCAGAAACAGGAGCTGGTATCGGATCTCAGGGCGCGCATCACCGATGCGAAGGCGCTCTACTTCACCGACTTTTCCGGCCTCAACGTCAAGCGCATGACCGAACTCCGGCGTCGCCTGCGGCGAGCCGGCGTTGAATACGTCGTCATCAAGAACACGCTGGCCCTTCGCGCTGTAAGCGAAATCGGGTTGCCCGCGAGCCGGCTCCGTGGACCGACCGGTGTTGTCGTTGCCAGGGATCCGATCGTCGCGGCGAAGGTGCTCGTCGACTTTGCCCGTGAACACGAGCAGAAGCCGGCGATGAAGGGAGGGATCTTCGAGGGAGCGGAGATCGATACGGAGATGGTCAGGCGACTCGCCACCCTGCCGACGCGTGAGGAAGCGCTCGGCCAGTTCGCGGGCGTCCTGAACACCATCTGCATGATGTTCGCACTCGCACTCGAAGCACGCATCGCGCAGCTCGACTCAGCCGCCTGACGAATCAACCGGCCGCGGCCCGACCGCGGCGCGCAACCGACTTCAACAGACTCCCGGCGCTGGCCGGGGAATTCACGGAGACAAAACGGCAATGGCCAACGCGACAATCAGCAAGGACGAGATCCTCGACGCCATCGGCAATATGAAGGTCACCGAGCTCGTCGACCTGCTCGACACCTTCAAGACCCGGTTCAACGTTACGATCGCCACCGTCGCCGCCGGCGGCGCGGGCGCTGGCGCCGGCCCGGCCGCACCGGTCGTCGAGGAACAGACAGAGTTCAACGTCATCCTCAAGGAAGCGGGCGCCAAGAAGATCCAGGTCATCAAGGTGGTCCGCGAACTCACCGGGCTCGGCCTCAAGGAAGCCAAGGACCTCGTCGACGGCGCCCCCAAGGAAGTCAAGTCCGGCGTCTCGAAGGACGAAGCCGCCCAGGTCAAGGCCAAACTCGAGGCAGAAGGCGCCGTCGTGGAAGTGAAGTAAGCGGTCAACGGTGGACCGGCGCCGGCCCGACCGGCTCCATCCCTTCCGTTGCCTCTCGCTCACTTTCCCGACTGTGCCCCGTTGCGACAAACACTCACTTGCAGTTCCCACTTCCCGCCCTCCTGTCCACGGACAGGAGCGCCGCGGGCTTTCGCAGTGCCAAGGGTGACCAATGGCTGACCTCCTGAAACAGCTCTATTTCGGCAAGCTCGACGAGGGGATGGAAATGCCCCACCTCCTCGACATCCAGACGCGCGCCTTCGAAACGCTCCTCCAGCTCGACGCGGCTTCGCACGACCGCGAAGACATCGGCCTCGAGCGCGTCTTCAAGGACCTCTTCCCGATCGCGGACGTCCACGAGAATTTCTCGCTCGAGTTCGTCCGTTACGCGCTCGGTGAGCCCAAATATTCCGTCGAGGAGTGCATCGAACGGGACATGACGTACTCGGCGCCTCTCAAGGCCACGCTGCGGCTGATCATCAACGAGGACGTCAACGGCGTAAAGCGTCCGCGCAATATCATCGAGAAGGAGGTCTATCTCGGTGAGCTTCCCCTCCTCACCGACCTCGGCACATTCGTCATCAACGGCGCCGAGCGCGTGATCGTCAGCCAGCTCCACCGCTCACCCGGGGTGGTATTCGAGGAATCCACACACCCCAATGGCCAGCGGCTGATCTCGGCGCGAATTATCCCGTTCCGCGGCTCGTGGGTCGAGTTCACCGTCGACATCCACGACGTTATCTACGTCCACATCGACAAGAAGTAGAAGTTCCCCGCCACCGCTCTGCTGCGCGCCTTTGGCTATGGTGGGAACCCGGACATCCTCCGGCTCTTCTTCGCGGTCCGCGACCTCGATCTCACGAGGAAGCGTGAGAGCCGTGTCGATCAGCGCGAGGTCATCGGCGCCATCCTCGCCGAGGACATAACGCTTGCCGGCGAAGCAGCCGATCCCGAAGCGCCACGCGCCAAGACCAAAAAGGCCCGCGCCGCCGCCGAACGCGCCGCCGCCGAGCTGCTGGTGCGCGAGGGAGATGAACTCACCGAAGAAGTCCTCAACCGACTCACCCGGCAGGGAATCCGCACCGTCAAGGTTTTCTCCTCATACATGACGGTTGACCTCCGCGACGAAGTCGACGCCATCGAGCGCGGTGAGCGAACGACACCTCGCGTGCTCTCCCACGACGTCATCGACCCCGAAACCGGTGAGGCAGTCGCCGAGGCGGGGCAGGCGCTTCGCGAGACGCTGATCAAGCGACTGCGCAAGGCCGGGATCCTCAAGGTCCAGGTGTTCGCCGCGTCGGGTCGCGCCGAGTCGTCGCTGATCCGGAACACGATCGGCAAGGACCCTACCGACCCCAAACATATCGAGCAGAAGGAGCGCGACCGCAACAAGTGGAGCACCGACGCCGAAGTTGGAGAAGGCAAGGCGCTCAACTCCATTTACACCCTGCTCCGTCCGGGCGACGCCCCCAACAGGGACACCGCCCGGCAGGCGCTCGAGCGTCTGTTCTTCTCGCCCAAGCGCTATGACCTCGGTCGCGTTGGTCGTTACAAGATCAATCAGCGGCTCGGTCTCACGACCGACTCCGGCAAGACGGTCCTCACCACCGATGACTTCGTCGCCATCCTCCGCTACCTCGTGGAGCTCCACGAAGGGCGCGGCTACGTCGATGACATCGATCATCTCGGCAACAGGCGCATCAGATCGGTAGGCGAGCTGATCGCCAATCAGTTCTCGGTGGGCCTTTCGCGCATGGCGCGGCTGGTCAAGGAGCGGATGTCGATCAACACCGATCCCGAGAAGATCTCGCTCGACGACCTCGTCAATGCCCGCACCGTTTCCGCGGTCATTCAGGCGTTTTTCGGATCGTCGCAGCTGTCCCAGTTCATGGACCAGACCAACCCCCTCGCCGAGCTCACTCACAAACGCCGGCTCTCGGCGCTTGGACCGGGTGGCCTCACCCGCGAGCGCGCCGGCTTCGAGGTCCGCGACGTCCACTATTCACAGTACGGCCGGATGTGCCCGATCGAGACCCCCGAAGGTCCCAACATCGGACTCATCACCTCGCTCGCCTGTTTCGCGATGGTCAACGATCTCGGCTTCGTGGAAACGCCGTACCGCATCGTCAGAAACGGCAAGGTGACCGACGAACTCGCCTGGCTCGATGCCAATCGCGAGGAAGACACCATCATCGCCCAGGCCAACGCCAGGCTCAACGAAGACGGGACATTCGTCGACGACCTTGTTCTGTGCCGGCAGCGCGGTGACGTGCCGCTGACGGCGCCGAACCGCATTGACTACATGGATGTTGCGCCCGAGCAGCTCGTCTCGATCGCGGCCGCGCTCATCCCGTTCCTCGAGCACGACGACGCCAACCGGGCTCTCATGGGCTCCAACATGCAGCGCCAGGCGGTACCGCTGCTCAACCCGCAGACCCCGCTCGTCGGAACCGGCCTCGAAGGCAAGGTCGCCCGCGACTCCGGCGCTGTTGTCATCGCCCGCCGCCACGGCATCGTCACCCGCGTCACCGCTGACGAGATCATCGTCGACTCGGCGCACGACACCCGTTCGCGCAAGGATGACGAGAAGCCACTGGCTCGACTCTCCTCCCAGGACCGCTACAAGATCAAGAAATACTGGAGGACCAATCAGGATACCGCCATCAATCAGCGGCCCATCGTCAGGCTCGGCCAGAAGGTAAAACAGGGCGACGTGCTCGCCGATGGCTCCGCCACCGAAATGGGCCAGCTGGCGCTCGGCGCCAATGTCCTCGTCGCGTTCATGCCCTGGTACGGCCACAACTTCGAGGACGCAATCGTGCTCTCCGAGCGGCTGGTCAAGGACGACGTCTATTCGTCGATCCACATCCAGGAGCTCGAGTTGCACGTGCGTGACACCAAACGCGGGCAGGAGGAGATCACACGCGAAATCCCCAACGTCGCCGAGGAGTCGCTGATCGATCTCGACGAGCGCGGCATCGTGCGTATCGGTGCCCACGTCAAGCCTGGAGATATCCTCGTTGGCAAGATCACGCCCAAGGGAGAGACCGAGCTTTCGCCCGAAGAGAAACTCCTCACGGCCATCTTCGGAGAAAAGGCCAAGGACGTGAAGGACTCGTCGCTCAAGGTTCCACCGGGCATGGAGGGAGTGGTCATCGACGTCAAGATCTTCTCGCGCGTCGAGGATCAGGTGGTCGAAAAGGATCGTGGAGAGCGCATCGGTGAAGTGCGGCGTCTCGAAGGTGAAGACAAGGTCCGCGTCAACGAGATCAGGGATGAGGAGCTGCGCGATCTTCTGGAGGGTCAGACGGTTTCGATGGCTCTCAAATCGGGCACTGTCGAGGAAGCGATACAGACCGGCACGCTGCTCACCCGCGAACTGCTCGCCGACGTGCGTTTTGCGCAGGTGGACCTCAAGACGTTCCGCATCGAGAACAGGAAGGTCAACGAGCGGGTGCGGGAGATCATCGACATCGCCAACAACGAAAAGGCGAAGATCGAGGAGCGGGCCGAGGAGCGAATCGACCGCATTCTCCAGCCTGATGAACTGCCGCCGGGCGTGATCCAGCTCGTCAAGGTCTACCTGGCGGAGAAGCGCAAGGTATCTGTAGGTGACAAGATGGCAGGTCGCCACGGGAACAAGGGCATCGTTGCCCGCGTCGTGCCCGAAGAAGACATGCCGTTTCTGCCCGACGGCCGCCCCGTCGATATCGTTCTCAATCCGCTGGGCGTACCGAGCCGGATGAACGTAGGTCAGATTCTCGAGACCCACCTTGGCTGGGCGGCGAGGATACTCGGCTTTTACGCCAAGACGCCGGTTTTCCAGGGCGCGAACGAGCGCGAGATTGGAATGTTGCTCAAGCTCGCCGGTCTCAACTGGTCGCGGGCCACGCTCAATCTCGGGAACGCGCCGTTGAGCGTGTCCGACGAAGATATCCGGCAGATCGTTGCCGATTTCCGGCCCGACCGGGGTCAGGACGAGCGGATCGAGCTGCTGGCCGAAGCGTCTCTCAACGACATGCACGCGCGCAACCGCTCGCAGGAGACGCGTGAGCTGTTCAACCGTGTCCGGGAGTTTCTCGCCCAGGCCGCTCGTGCGCTCGCCGAGCGGGAGGAGGGAGAGCTTGCTCACCAGAAGAGGATGCACGAGGCGATCGCTGCCGACGAGTTGGAGACGATGCAGTCGCGGACCGAGGCTAAAACTGCGATGCGTCAGGTGGACAAGCAGATCGGTCGCGACGCAGCCGATGTATTGACCGATCTCGAACTGCCGGCGCTGGCGAGTATGCTGGGCCGGAAATCCGACGCCGACACAGACCAGGCAGCCGTGGAACTGATGCGTCTGGCCGGTATCACTGCCGGCGGCAAGATGTGGATCCGTGACGGCCGCTCCGGCGAGCGGTTCGCCTTTCCGGTCACCGTTGGCGAGATCTACATGCTCAAGCTTTCGCACCTCGTCGACGACAAGATTCACGCGCGGTCGATTGGCCCCTACTCACTTGTCACCCAGCAGCCTCTGGCCGGCAAGGCCCAGTTTGGGGGACAGCGCTTCGGAGAGATGGAGGTGTGGGCGCTCGAAGCCTACGGCGCGGCCCACACGCTGCAGGAGATCCTCACCGTAAAGTCAGACGATGTAAACGGACGGAGCAGGGTCTACGAAGCGATCGTCAAGGGGCAGAACCTCCCCGACCCCGGGACGCCCGAGTCATTCAATGTGCTCGTCAAGGAACTGCAGGCGCTTGGTATCTACGTCAAGATGGGCGCAAAACACGAGGGTAACCTACCAGGCTCAGCCATCGAGGGTGAGGAATAACCGATGATCGATTTCCGCAACGCGCGCGAAGCCCGCGCCTCGGCGTTCGACTACATCCAGGTCCGCATCGCCTCACCCGAGGAGATTCGCGGCCCCAAGGACGGCAAGGAACGGGAGCGCATGGAGATGCAGGGCCTCCGTTCATGGTGGTCGTGGGGCGAGGTCACCAAGCCCGAAACCATCAACTACCGCTCCTTCAAACCCGAAAAAGACGGACTCTTCTGCGAGCGCATCTTCGGTCCGGTCAAGGACTGGGAATGCCACTGCGGCAAGTACAAGAGGATCCGGTATCGCGGCGTCATCTGCGACCGCTGTGGCGTCGAAGTCACGCTGTCCAAGGTCCGCCGCGAGCGGATGGGACACATCGAACTTTCGGTGCCGGTCGCGCACATCTGGTTCTTCAAGACCCTGCCGTCGCCGATGGGGAACCTCCTCGATCTCACGCTCCGTGACCTCGAGAAGGTGATCTATTACTCCAACTACGTCGTCATCGAGCCCGGCAACCAGGAAGTCAGGCCTAACGAGCTGCTCGATGAGGACCGCTTTATCGAGCTGCGGATGAAGGCCCGGGAGGAGGGTGACTCGGTCTTCCATGCCGACATCGGCGCGCCGGCGGTCCGCGATATGCTGAGACGCATCGATGTCGACCGGCTCTCTGAACAGCTGCGCAAGTCCGTGGCCGGAGAAACATCGCAACACCGGAAGAAGCAGACGCTCAAGAGACTCAAGATCGTCGACGCCTTCCGCAACTCCGGTGACGCGGGCGGCACGCGCAACAAGCCCGAGTGGATGATCATGGACGTCGTGCCGGTGATCCCGCCCGATCTGCGTCCGCTCGTTCCGCTCGACGGCGGCCGCTTCGCCACTTCGGACCTCAACGACCTGTACCGGCGCGTCATCAACCGCAATAACCGGTTGCAGAAGCTCATTACGCACAAGGCACCGGAGGTGATCCTCCGCAATGAAAAGCGCATGCTGCAGGAAGCCGTTGATGCGCTCTTCGACAACGGTCGCCGATCGAAGGCCATCAGGGGCCGCGGTAAGCGCCCCCTCAAGTCCCTGAGCGACATGCTCAAGGGCAAGCAGGGGCGTTTCCGCCAGAACCTGCTCGGCAAGCGCGTCGACTACTCGGGACGATCTGTCATCGTCGTCGGACCGGAGCTCAAGCTCCACCAGTGCGGCCTTCCCAAGGCAATGGCGCTCGAGTTGTTCAAGCCATTCATCATCCACAAGCTGGTCGAAAAGGGGATTGCCGAAACCGTCAAGCGCGCCAAGAAGATCGTCGAGCGCGAGAGCCCGGAGGTCTACGAGATTCTTGAGGAGATAATCCGCGACCACCCCGTGCTGCTGAACCGCGCACCCACCCTTCACAGGTTGGGGATCCAGGCCTTCGAGCCTGTTCTCGTGGAAGGCAAGGCGATCCGGATTCATCCACTCGTCTGCGCCGCTTTCAACGCCGACTTCGACGGCGACCAGATGGCGGTGCACGTGCCTCTTTCGTTCGAGGCTCAGCTGGAAGCACGTCTGCTGATGATCTCGTCCAACAACGTCCTCAAGCCGTCCGACGGGCGACCCATTGCCGAACCGTCGCAGGACATCGTCCTTGGCTGCTACTTCGCGACCAAGGGTCCGATCGATTTTGACAAGGTTTCCCGCGACCCGAAAGCGATTGCGGCGCTGCGCACCTTCTCGACTCCGGCCGAAGTCGAAATCGCGCTCGCCACGGGTCGCGTCAGCTATCACAGCACGATTCGCTACCTCACAACGGGCGAAAACGGCCCGCAGTGGACGGTAACGACCGCCGGCCGCGTCCTGTTCAACGCGATCGTGCCTCATGAAGTCGGATTCCAGAACCGCGAGATGAAAAAGAAGGCGCTCGGCGAGCTTGCCTTCGAGACTTTCCGCGCCTGCGGGCTTTCCCGCACGGTCGAGTTTCTCGATCGACTCAAGGACTTCGGGTTCTTCCACGCCACTCGCGGCGGAATCTCGATCGGCGTCGAAGACCTCTTCATCCCGGCGGAAAAGGAATCCCTGCTCAGCGAAGCCGACGAGCGTGTCGAGCGTTTCCAGAAGGCCTACTCGACGGGCAACATCACAAACGGCGAGCGCTACAACAAGGTCATCGACACCTGGACGCACGCCAACTCGGACATCGCTGACGCGATGGTCAAGGCGATGCGCGAGTCGCACAACGGCTTCAACCCGGTGTTCATGATGTTCGACTCGGGCTCGCGCGGCAGCCGTGACCAGATCAGGCAGCTGGCGGGGATGCGCGGCCTCATGGCCAAGCCCCAGAAGAAGCTCACTGGTGGCATCGGTGAGATCATCGAAAGCCCGATCAAGTCCAACTTCCGGGAGGGGCTGTCGGTACTCGAGTACTTCATCTCGACACACGGTGCGCGCAAGGGTCTGGCCGACACGGCGCTCAAAACGGCCGATGCCGGTTACCTGACGCGCCGCCTCGTCGACGTTGCCCAGGACGTGACGATCAACGAGGAGGACTGCGGCACGATCCAGGGTCTCGATATCGGGGCGCTCAAGGAAGGTGAGGACGTCATCGAGCCGCTTTCGGAGCGCATTGTCGGGACCGTCGCGGCAGAAGATGTCGTCGATCCCCATGTCCGCGACGAAGCCGGTCGCGCGGTCATGCTGGCCGAGACCGGTCAGATGATAGATGAGGAGACCGCGATTGCGATCGAGGAGTCGGGGATCGAAACCGTCAGGATTCGCACCGTGCTGACCTGCGAGGCGAAGCGCGGCCTCTGCCGGATGTGTTACGGCCGCAACCTGGCGACGATGGGGATGGTTGATCTCGGCGAAGCGGTCGGAATCATCGCCGCTCAGTCGATCGGTGAGCCGGGCACGCAGCTGACGTTGCGCACCTTCCACATCGGTGGAACGGCCGCCCGCATCGCGGAGCAGACGGCGCGCAAGAGCAAGGTCGCAGGCACCATCGAGTTTGGGGACCGGTTGGTGATCGTGATCAACCCCGATGGTCACCGGATCGTGACGTCCTACGAGGGAGAAATCCTGATCAGGACGTCGTCAGACGCATCGGCGGCGATCGGTGCGAGGCTCGGGGTCCCGCTCGGCGCCACGCTGCTTGTCGATGACGGCGAAGATGTCAAGCGTGATCAGGTCATCTTCAGCTGGGACCCCTACACGAATCCGATCATCGCCGATGTCGAGGGCGAAATCAGATTCGTTGATATCGTTGATGATGAGTCGGTGTCGGAAGAGCTGGACGAGCTTACCGGTCTCCGCCAGCGCGTCATCATCGAGGACCGCGAAAAGAAACTTCACCCCCACATCGAGATCTGGCACACCAGGGGCGGCAAGGAGAAGCGAATCCGGGACTTCGTCATGCCGGTCGGTGCCGTCCTCCTTGCCGTGGACGGAAAGCAGATTCACGCCGGCGAAACGATCGCCAAGATCTCGCGCGAGGCCTACAAGACACGGGACATCACCGGCGGCCTGCCGAGGGTTGCCGAGCTGTTCGAGGCACGCCGGCCGAAGGATCCGGCGACGATCTCGGAGATCGACGGCATCGTTCGCTTCGGCGACATCAAGCGCGGAAAGCGGGAGGTCTACGTGAGCCCGGTACACGTGGAGGGGAACCAGTGGCTCCTCGAGGAGAACGCCGAGCCGCAGTTGTACGAAGTGCCGGCCGGCAAGCACTTGCGGGTTCACGAAGGGGACCGCGTCAAGGCTGGCGACAGGCTGACGGAGGGCCCGGTAAACCCGCACGACATCCTGCGAATCAAGGGTCCGCGAGCGGTGCAGGAATATCTGCTCAACGAAGTGCAGGAGGTCTATCGCCTGCAGGGTGTAAAGATCAACGACAAGCACATCGGAGTGATCGTCAAGCAGATGTTGCAGAAGGTGCGCATGGTCGACTCGGGTGACACCGAGTTTCTCGAGGGCGAGCACGTGGACAAGCAGGTCTTTCGCGATCAGAACGACCGTGCGAAGAAGAAGAAGCACAAGCCGGCTACTGCCGAGCCGTTGCTTCTCGGCATCACCAAGGCGAGTCTCACGACTCAGTCGTTCATCTCTGCGGCATCGTTCCAGGAAACGACAAGGGTGCTGACGGATGCGGCGATCAGGGGAGCGCGTGACGACCTGATGGGTCTCAAGGAGAACATCATCATCGGGCACCTGATTCCGGCTGGTACGGGTCAGTATCGATACTCCCAGGTAGAGATCGAGGGGACGGAAATGCCGCAGCCGCTTGAGCTGCCGGCTGCGCCGGAACCAATGCCGGGGGCGGGGGCGGGGGCGGGAATCTTTTCCAGTACCTTTGCCGAGACCGGATTTTCGTTCGGCGGGGACGACAACTAGCGGTACACGAAAGGGGACATGAGAAGACGGCAGCCGCGGACCGCTGCCGTTTTCGTTTCCAGCATACGATTGTCTTCGAGGCTGCAGGGGACAACGGTCCGTGAGGGCTTGTCTGGGCCTCCGAGGAGCTCGCCGTTCCAGACGCCGTGGCTCCGAGCTTGACCTTGCTCTCCGGGTGGAGGACCTTCAAGGCGTGCAAACGAGCCAATACATCCGGCTGCTCGCCCTCCTTGCCGCGGCCGCGTTAGTCTGGCTGATCACAAAGGCATGGCTCAACCGCTCGGCGCGCCGCACGCTGTTGCATTTCCGGGGCAGGGTCGACCGCTTCAAGCTCACCCGCAAGGCTTACATAGTCAGAACGCTGCTCGCGGACGAGGCGATTGTCTCCGCCGTTCAGCGGCACAGCAGGGAGACCGGCGAGTCCATGGATGAGACGTGGGCGCGTGTCCGCGGCTATCTCGACGAAATCGTCCCCTACTTCAACGTCCTCGCCTACTACAGGCTCGGCTACTCCGCCAGCAGGGCGCTGTTGGGCCTCTTCTACAAGGTTGACGTGGGATACGAGCGCCGGGATCCGTTTGCGGGGATTCCGCGGGACGCAATCATCATCTACCTGATGAACCACCGCTCCAACGCCGACTACGTCCTCGTAGCTTATGCGCTTGCCGGCGACGTATCGATCTCGTACGCGGTAGGTGAGTGGGCGCGCGCCTTTCCCCTCGAATACATCTTCAAATCGTTTGGCTCGTACTTCGTACGCCGCAAGTACCGCGAGTCGCTCTACCATTCAGTTCTCGAGGGCTACGTCCAGCTCATAACGCGCAACGCCGTGACGCAGGGCATCTTCCCCGAGGGAGGGCTCACCCGCGACGGGCGGCTCCAGCGCGGCAAGATCGGCCTCCTCGACTACGCACTCGGCGTGGCCCGCGATCCGGCCCTGCGCTCACGTATCTACATCGTCCCCATCGGCATCAACTACGACCGGGTGCTCGAAGACCGATCACTGCTGCGTGAGCTCGCTACACGGGAAAAGCGGGAGCGGCCGTCGCGGCTGACCCAACTCGCCGAGGTCGGCCGGTACCTGCTGTGGAACACGGGGAGGCTCCTCACCGGCCGCTGGAAGCGCTACGGGCTGGCCGCCGTGACGATTGGCACTCCGGCGCCGATTGACGACTGGTTCAGACGTCTTGCAGGGCGCGGAATCGATCTCTATTCCCTCGAACGCACTGAACGACTTGGTCATGTGCAGGAACTGTGTGACGAGACGATGAGCCGCGTAGGGCAGATCATACCTGTCCCCGCAGTGGCTCTCACCTGCGCAGCCCTCCAGACCTTCGACGCCGATTATGTCGAGCACGCCGCCCTGGTGGCGAGGATGGCTGAGCTGAGGGATGTCCTCGTGGAGCTGAACGCGCGCCCGTTGCGTGCCGATCGCGACATCGAGCTGGTACTGGAGCGGGCGTGGCGGATGTTGCGAATGCGCAGGATCGTGGCCCGGCACGGATCGGGCTACGCGATCCTTCCGCGGGGTCGGCCGCTTATCGCCTGGTATGCGAACTCCATTGATCACCTTCTCGGCGACTTCGCGAAGGGCCTCCGGGATCGTGACAGCCTGCCGATCAGCGCTGGCCTCGACGCCTGGCGGTGACTTGCCAGCGAGGGTGAGTCAGGTCATTATGAATCATGACCGGGACCGTCGTCAGAACGATCCTTGCGCTCGGCGCACTGTCCAGCGGGTGTTCTTATCCGACCACTCCTGTCGACGGACCGTTGCGCGTCCAGACGACTGCCACGACCTATAGCGCCGGAACGCAGGTCCAGATCACCCTGACGAACGTTGGGTCGGAGCGTCTCTACTATTCCGCCTGTCCGTCGGAGGACTTCGAACTGGAGATCAGGACGACT
This sequence comes from Gemmatimonadota bacterium, assembly GCA_052389935.1. Lineage (GTDB taxonomy): Bacteria > Gemmatimonadota > Gemmatimonadetes > Gemmatimonadales > Gemmatimonadaceae > JBQTHK01. The sequence continues at coordinate 43,045 of JBQTHK010000079.1, forward strand.
GGCCACGCGCCGTGGCGATTGATGAGGCAGCCCAGTGAACCGGGCCTCTGCCCGGCGGTAATCCACGATCTCCCTCCGGGCGCGACTCGCATGCTCCGGCACGACCTGTCAGAAGGGCTTCCGGGTGGCTGGTACAGACTCGTCCTCTCTGTCGATGGCGACGAGCGCCTCACCCACCGTTCGGCACGCGCAACAAACATCTTCAAGGTTCAGTAGAGGCGTAACAACCCGTCTGCCATGACGGGCCAGGCCACCAGGTCCCCCATCGCGGGCGCCGGCCAAGTGCGCTTGTTTCAAGGCCTTCCACCCAATATCTTCCGTGACTCTCCGCCCCAACCTCGGGGCGTGTTTTTCGTCTGACTCAGAATGCCAACAATCAACCAGCTGGTTCGCAGGTCACGTAAAGACGTCCTCAAGAAGGAAAAATCCCCCGCGCTCAAGGCGAATCCCTTCCGCCGCGGAGTCTGTACCCGCGTCTATACAACAACCCCGAAGAAGCCGAACTCTGCGCTCCGCAAGGTCGCCAAGGTCCGACTGACCAACCAGCTGGAAGTGATCGCGTACATCCCTGGTGAAGGTCACAACCTGCAGGAACACTCGATCGTTCTCGTTCGTGGTGGCCGAGTGAAGGACCTCCCGGGGGTTCGCTACCACATTGTCCGCGGCACTCTCGACGCAGCGGGCGTCACCGGCCGCAATCGCAGCCGCTCCAAATACGGAACCAAGAAGCCCAAGGCAGGCGCAGCCGGAGGTAAGAAGTGAGCCGCCGCAAGAAATCCGTAAAACGACCGGTACTGGCCGACGCACGCTACGACAGCCAGACAGTCTCCAAGTTCATCAACTCACTGATGTTCGCCGGCAAAAAGTCCACCGCCGAGCGCATCTTCTACGGCGCCATGGATCTTGTGGAATCGCGGACAAGCCAGCCCGGTGTCAACGTCTTCAAGCAGGCACTCGCCAACCTCAAACCGGTGATCGAAGTAAAGTCGCGGCGCGTCGGTGGTGCCACCTATCAGGTCCCTGTCGAGGTTCGGCCCGACCGCCGGACCGCTCTCGCCATGCGCTGGCTCCTTCTTTATTCACGCGACCGCAACGAAAAGTCGATGTCCGAGAAGCTGGCGGCTGAGGTCATCGCCGCCTCGAAGGGTGAAGGCAATGCGGTCAAAAAGAAGGAAGACACTCACCGCATGGCCGAGGCCAACAAAGCCTTCGCGCACTACCGCTGGTAATCGGTCGCGTCCGGTACTGGCGCAGTAGTCACACAGCGTTAACCTTATGCGGCGCCACCCGGTCCAGCCGAGTGGCGCTTGGTGTTGTGGGCGCTGAAACAGGACCGTGACCGCAGACTTCCTCCTGCCGAAACCGTCGGAAGCGGCAATCTTCAAGGCGCTGCCAGATGGCGGCGTCCTCTTTTCGACTACGAGCGAGGTCTACTTCGGCGTCAATGCGGTTGGGGCGCGCATCTGGGAACTTCTGCCGCCACAATGCACCCGCTTCGAAGAACTCGTCGCGCGCCTGGCGGTCGAATACAAGGACGTCACAGTCGACATCGTCCGCGCTGACGCTCGGCGCTTTATTGATCAGTTGGTCTCCAGCGGGCTCGCACGCGCAAACGAGAGTGGCAGTGCAACTTCGCCAGCTGCTGAAAAGGACGCGTAAAGCCGCGACCCTGTCCCCATCACAATGGTCGGATCTCCTGCGGGCACAGTGGTACATCCTGCGGGCTCACTATCGGCTGCGGGGAACACCAGAGGGTGAGCTCATGACAGGTTGGGCCACTCGTGGTACACGCAGCGAAAAAATGGAGGCGGGGCAGGTCGACCTCTCGCGGCTGGACCGCGCAAGGGTGGTAGGGGAGGCCGTTCGTCGCATCGGCGACTTCGGTCTCACACGTCCCAGGTGCCTGGCCAGGTCGATAGCCATCACGGAGATGATGCGCTCCGAAGGAATCGAAGGCGCGGACATTCACATTGGAATCCGGACTGTTCCCGGCAAGCTCGAGGCACATGCCTGGGTCGAGTTTGCCGGGGAAGTTGTGGGCGACACCCGCGCCTATGTAAACCGGTTCGCCGAAATGGCGACTACAAGGTCGATGCAGGAGCAGCGGGACCCGTCGCGATGACATCGCCCGGGCAAGGTGTCGCAGGCGACCGGGCTGTCGTCGTCGCCTCCTCGGTCACCAAGTGGTTTCTGAAACGCCGCTCGCTGAGCGAAGTCGCGGCCGCGCCGTTCCGGCGCCCGGAGCGAGTGCACAGCCTCGATGACGTCTCGTTAACAGTCGATCGGGGAGAATTCTTCGGTCTGCTCGGCCCGAACGGGGCGGGCAAGACGACGCTGCTGCGCATAGTCTCGACGCTCCTGACCGCTGATGAAGGGGACATCTGGGTCGACGGCTTTCACACCGAATCCGACGCCGCCCAGGTGCGCCGACTCGTTTCGCCGGTGATGGCCAACGAGCGCTCCCTTTACTGGCGACTTACAGCTCGCGACAACCTCGATTTGTTTGCGGTGCTCCGCGGACTGGAGGCGAGCGACCGCAGGGCTCGTGTGAGGGAGGCTCTGGAAGTTGTTGGGCTTGATGACACCGGCGAAAAAATGGTCGGGCAGTTTTCGTCGGGAATGATGCAACGACTTCTCATAGCAAGGGCGCTTCTCGCCGATCCTCCCCCAAGGGTCCTGATACTTGACGAGCCAACGCGCAGCCTCGACCCCGTTTCGGCCCGTGACCTGAGGAGGTTCCTCCGCGAGGAACTGGTCCGGCGCCGGGAGTGCGCGGTGATGATCGCCACGCACAGCACCGAGGAGGCCTTCGACCTTTGCGACCGGGTTGCGATTCTCAGCGGTGGCCGGATAGTGGCCAGCGGCGATCCCAACACCCTGGCACGGGAACTCGCTCCCGACCGCTACGTGGTCTGGACGAACCAGCCGGCGCATCCGGTCTTTGGAGCCTTGAGAGCCGACGGGTCCGTGTTTCGGTCCCGGCCCTCCGCCTCCGGACGGACTCCCGTGGTGATCGAGATCGCAGGCGGTGAGGAAGCGGCCGCTGCTCTCGTCAGGCGCGCCGTGGTCGAGGGCTGTGACGTAGCTGCATTCGAGAAGATGCCGCTATCCCTCGCCGACCTGATCGAAACCGCTAACCGCCGAGTGCAGGCGCCCGCGTGAGGTCGAGGCTGCAGCGAGCACCGCGCGTGATCGGAGCCATCTGGAAAGCGGGGCTCCTGTCCGCTGTGAGCTATCGGACGCGGTTCGCGCTTTCGCTCGCTTCGGTCGTCGTGACGGTGATCCCGATGTTCTTCATCGCCCGGGCGCTCCAGCCGCTGATGGGTGGAGTGATCGAGGCCGAAGGTGCACGTTATTTCGACTTTCTCATACTCGGCTTCGTCTGCCTGTCACTTGTTTCTGTCAGCGTCTCGGCGCTGCCAAGCCAGGTCGGGAGTGACATTCAGAACGGTTTCTTCGAAACCCTGTCAGCGACACCGGCGGGACTGCCTGCACTACTGGCCGGACTGGTTGCTTATCCCGCTTCCTACGCCCTATTCAAGAACGTTGCCTCGGTCGGAACGGCCCTGCTTCTTGGCATGCACTTCTCGGCGGGGAGTCTGCCCGCGGTGGCACTCATTATAGCCCTGCTGATCATCACGCACGTCGGTGTCGCTCTGGTCGCCACGGCCGGGGTGATCGCGTTCCGCACAACCATGGCGTTGCCGGAACTCCTGCTCTCGGGCTCGGCGCTCCTCGGTGGTGTCTACTGGCCGACCTCGGTGATACCTTCATGGATACAGCGGATTTCGGACGTGCTTCCAGTGTCATACGGGCTGCGCGCGCTACGGAAAACGGCACTTGCAGGTGAATCGCTGGCTTCGGTGCGCGACGAGGTGCTCGCGCTGGCCGGCTTTGCCGTTTTCTGGACCGCCGTCGGTTCGATCGCCATCGCATTGGCAATGAGCCACGCCCGCCGCCGCGGATCGCTCTCCCAGTACTGACCGTGAACTCAGCCGCTCCCACGACCACCGGTTCACGCAATAATGACCCGCCAGCTGGCAACCACTCGCTCCGCGACCGGCTGCCCCGGGAAGCGGTGGCCCTCCTTCTCTGCGCGGGTCCGGCGACTAACGATAGAGAGCTACAACAGGTCCTGACCGAACCACTCGACTGGATCTCCCTGCGCTGGCTCGCGGACGAAGAGCGCGCCGCCAGCATCTTCTGGCGCCGCGTCAACCAGGTCAATCCGGAAGCGGTCCCCGCCACGGAGCGCCCAGCGCTCCAGCGCAGCGCGATGCTGTCGGACTTCTCGGCCATGTATCTGGAAGAGCGCACCGGCGTAACCCTCCATGAGCTGGAGCGCGCCGGGATAAGCCCCACCCTGCTCAAGGGTGCCGCACTCGCCCGCACCGCATTCGACGGCTTCATCGACCGTCCCATGAGCGACGTCGACCTCCTTGTCGAGCCTGCCAACGCGCACAAGGCCTGGGAGATCGCCCAGTCGACAGGTTGGGTCTGGGACGCGGAACGTTATCCGGCGGCGCACTATGAGGGGCACCACCACCTGCCGCCCCTCCTGGGCAGATACGGTACGGACACCAAGCTGGAGATCCACACGGCGCTCTTCGTCGAGGGACACCCCTTTCGATTTGGGGTTGGCGACCTCGCTGACGGCGCGCGAGAGGCAATTGTTGGGGGTGCCCGGACGAGAGTCCCCGGCCCGCACGCGCTCCTGATGCATGTCGCCCTGCACCATGCCTGGTCGCACATGATGGCGTTCGGTGGATGGCGTGCGTTGCGCGACGTTTCGGCGCTGTGCGAGGTTGAGCTCGACTGGGGGCGCTTTCTGGCTCTTGCCGCGGACGTTCGGGCAGCGCCGGGGTGCTACTGGATGCTGCGGCTGAGTCGGGAGCTCGTGGGAGCCAGAGTCCCGCCAGAGGTTCTGGATGAATTGGCGCAGGCGGTCCGATTGCCGCTCGGGACGTATGTGGAACGTCATTTTGCGCGCGACCTTTTTCCCCTTGCCGGCGGCTGCCCTTCTTCGCGGATGTCCCGCTGGATGTGGACGCTGGCGATGCAGCCGCGGCGCTCCCAGCACGGGAGCACCCGTCCCTGGCTGTTGGAGGATCCGCCTAGCCACAGCTTGGAAAGCCCGACGATGGGCGACGAGGTGGTGAGCTTCGCCAGGCAACTCGCTCGTTTCGGCGACTGGTGGCGGTACACGCGCGGGCTGCTGCGTTAGCTCCCGCCGGCACATGGAGCAGGCCACCTAAGCCCGCGTCCAGAACGGACCTGCGGGATTGACACCGGCTCGCACACCGAGCACATTTAGCGGCTCTCGCTGACGGTCAGCCGCCGGCGGGAGAAGTCGACGAACTGCGCGTCGGCACATTATGGGACCGCGACCTCCGCGGCAATGCAGTCCTGGCGTCCTTGTCCACTGGGCAAGCGGCGTTCCCGAAAAGCGACGCAGGACAATCCAACGCCGGAAAGCAGCTGTCCGGCGCGCCTTGGGTCCCCTCGCACGAACGATGTGCGTGCACCCGGCGACCAGCGGATGGATACCGGCTCCTGTTCAAGGGGTGCAGGTCCACCCGTTTTTTTGCTGAATGGAGGGCGGCGCTCCGGCTCCGCCTCAAATGAACTGACGGAATACATGCCTCGCACTACTCCGCTCGAACACTATCGTAACATCGGCATCATGGCCCACATCGATGCCGGGAAAACGACCACGACCGAGCGAATCCTCTACTATACGGGCAAGAGCCACAAGATCGGCGAAGTCCACGATGGCGCCGCCACGATGGACTGGATGGAGCAGGAACAGGAGCGCGGGATCACCATTACATCTGCCGCCACTACCTGCTTCTGGCGCCGCCACGGCGGCAACACCGACAATGGCGACGGCCCCGAGTACCGCATCAACATCATCGATACACCCGGCCACGTCGACTTCACGGTCGAAGTGGAACGTTCGTTACGGGTCCTCGACGGAGCGGTGGCCCTGCTCGATTCGGTCGCTGGCGTCGAGCCGCAGACCGAAACCGTGTGGCGCCAGGCTGATCGCTACCGCGTCCCGCGGATGATCTTCGCCAACAAGATGGATCGCGTCGGAGCCAACTTCGACCGATGCGTCGACATGATCCGCGATCGCCTGACGAGGGGTGCATACCCGATCCAGCTGCCCGTCGGCTCGGGCGAGCTTTTCACCGGCCACATCGACATCATCGAGCGCAAGGAGTATATCTTTCACAACGAGACACTCGGCAAGACGTTCGACATCGTCGAGGTCGCCGACGAGTTCCGCCCGAACGTGGAGAAGGCGCGCCACGACCTGCTCGAGGCAGTCGTCGAACACGACGAGGCGCTGATGGAGAAGTACCTCGCCGGCGAGGACCTGACGGTCGACGAAATCCGCGGCCTGATCCGCAAGGCGACCGTGTCGATGAAGTTCACGCCGATCCTCTGCGGAGCGTCATTCAAGAACAAGGGCGTCCAGGCGCTTCTCGATGCAGTCATTGATTATCTCCCGGCGCCGAGCGACGTGCCAGCGATCGAGGGACACCTCCCGCACCACGACGAGACGTTCGAGCAGCGGGCGGTCAGCGACGAGGCGCCTTTTTCCGCGCTCGCATTCAAGATCGCGACCGATCCCTTTGTCGGAAAACTGACGTTCTTCCGCGTCTATTCCGGTGTGCTGGCGTCGGGCAGTCATGTCTACAATTCGACCAAGGACAAGCGCGAGCGGATCGGCCGGCTGCTGCAGATGCACGCGAACAAGCGGGAGGAGATTGCGGAAGTGAGGGCTGGCGACATCGCGGCCGCGATCGGTCTCAAGGACACGCGCACTGGCGACACGCTCTGCGACGATGAGAAGCCGATCATCCTTGAGGCGATGAAGTTTCCGACGCCGGTCATCGACGTCGCCATCGAGCCCAAGACGAAGGCCGACCAGGACAAACTCGGTATTGCGCTCAACAAGCTGGCCGAAGAGGACCCGACGTTCCGCGTTCACACCGACGCCGAGACAGGTCAGACGATCATTTCGGGTATGGGGGAACTCCATCTCGAGATCATCGTCGACCGCATGTTGCGCGAGTTCAAGGTTGACGCGAACGTGGGACGGCCGCAGGTTGCCTACCGCGAAACGATCAAAAAGCGTGTTGACAAGGTCGAGGGCAAGTTCATCCGGCAGTCTGGTGGCCGCGGGCAATACGGCCACGTCGTGATCAACATGATGCCGGGGGAAGTTGGCCACGGCTTCGTCTTCGAGGACAGGATTGTTGGTGGCGTCGTGCCTCGCGAATACATCGGACCGGCCGAGCAGGGCATCAAGGAGGCGCTCGAAAATGGCGTCCTCGCGGGCTACCCGATGGTCGACGTCAAGGTGGAGCTCGTCTACGGTTCCTACCACGACGTCGACTCGAGTGAAATGGCGTTCAAGATCGCCGGTTCGATGGCGGTCAAGGAGGCCGCGGCGAAGGCAAACCCGGTGTTGCTGGAGCCGATGATGAAAGTCGAGGTCGTTTCGCCGGAGCAGTACATGGGGGATGTGCTCGGAGACATTTCTTCGCGGCGCGGCAAGATCGGTGGCATGACCCAGCGCGGCGAGGCACAGGTGATCGCGTCGACGGTGCCGCTGGCTGAAATGTTCGGTTACTCGACGAGGTTGCGGTCGATGACTCAGGGCCGCGCCGTCTATTCGATGGAGTTTTCGCACTACGAGGAAGTACCGAAGAGCAAGGCCGAGGAAATCGTGTCAAAGGTGAAGTAGCAGTCGGGACCGGTGTACCGCCCGCGCGGTCGCCGCCTTGAAACCGGTTCAGTTTCTTTCCACGCAACTCGTACCTAACAAGGGATCGCAGCAATGGCCAAGGCAAAATTCGAGCGGAGCAAGCCGCATGTGAACGTGGGAACGATCGGCCACGTCGACCACGGAAAGACGACGCTGACCGCGGCCCTGACGAAGATTTCGTCGGACAAGGGCTACGGCACCAAGTACATCGCCTACGATGAAGTGGCCAAGGCGTCTGAATCCCAGGGCCGCCGTGACCCGACGAAGATCCTGACGATCGCGACTTCACACGTCGAATACGAAACGGATAAACGTCACTACGCTCACGTCGACTGCCCCGGACACGCCGACTACGTCAAGAACATGATCACCGGCGCTGCCCAGATGGACGGAGCGATTCTCGTCGTCTCCGCCGTCGACGGCCCGATGCCGCAGACCCGCGAGCACATCCTGCTCGCCCGCCAGGTGAACGTCCCCAACGTCGTCGTCTTCCTCAACAAGTGCGACCTCGTCGAGGACACCGAGCTGCTGGACCTCGTCGAACTCGAGGTCCGCGAGCTGCTCACCAAGTACAACTATCCGGGCGACGACGCCCCCGTCATCCGCGGCTCGGCTTCCAAGGCCATCGAAGGTGACGCCGCCTGGGTCGCCAAGATCCAGGAACTCTATGACGCGCTCGACAGCTTCATCGCCGAGCCTGTACGTGACGTCGACAAGCCGTTCCAGATGCCGGTCGAAGACGTCTTCTCGATCACCGGCCGCGGTACAGTCGCCACCGGCCGAATCGAAAAGGGCAAGATCAAGGTTGGAGAGGAAGTTGCTCTCGTCGGGTTCGGTTCGGAGAAGAAGTCGGTCGTTACCGGCGTCGAGATGTTCCGCAAGCTGCTCGATGAGGGCCAGGCCGGTGACAACGCCGGACTCCTCCTCCGTGGCGTCGACAAGAAGGAGATCGAGCGCGGCATGGTGCTCGCCAAACCCGGCTCCATCAAGCCGCACACGAAGTTCGAGGCCGAGGTCTACGTGCTGACCAAGGACGAAGGTGGGCGCCACACGCCGTTCTTCAAGGGCTACCGCCCGCAGTTCTACCTCCGGACGACGGACGTCACGGGCTCGATCGAGCTGCCCTCCGGCACCGAGATGGTGATGCCGGGCGACAACACCCAGATGGTGATCGACCTCATCACACCGGTCGCGATGGAAGAGCAGCTCCGCTTCGCGATCCGTGAAGGTGGGCGGACGGTTGGTTCGGGCGTCGTGACGAAGATTCTGACCTGATCGGACGGAACAGGGAGCGCGCACGGTGCGCGTTCCCAACCACACTGGTGAAACATGGCTGGCAGAATCCGGATTCGCCTCAAGGCTTTTGATCACGCGGTGATCGACCAGGCCGCGGCGGACATCGTACGAACAGCGCAGAAGACCGGGGCGCAGGTATCCGGTCCCATTCCACTGCCGACGAAAACCCGGCGCTGGACGCTCCTGCGCTCGCCGCACGTGGACAAGAAGTCACGGGAGCAGTTCGAGCTCAAGACACACAAGCGGGTAATCGACATTCTCGATTCCCGCTCCCAGACGGTTGACGCGCTGACAAAGCTGGATCTGCCGGCCGGCGTCGACGTGGAGATCAAGGTGCAGTAGCACGGTCGGCCGGGCTGCGGAGCCCGTGCCAACCGTGCCTCCCCGAGAGGCATACAATGCTTGGATTGATCGGCAGAAAAGTCGGAATGACGCAGATTTTCAACGACCAGGGTCAACAGATCCCCTGCACCGTGGTCGAGGCCGGGCCCAACCCGGTCGTGCAGGTGCTGGGCGGTGAAGTCGACAAGCCGGGGTATGCCGGCGTGCAGCTCGGAACCGGCGCACAGCGGATGCCCCGCGAGTCGAAGAAGGGCGAAAAGAAGTCGGTTCGCGGCAGTCGGGCATCGAGGGCCGCGGCCGGTCATGCCGCACGTGCCGGCCTCGCCGCACCACCCACCTTGGTGCGTTCCTTCCGCGTCGACGACATGAAGGATCAGCCGCAACTCAAGGCCGGTGACGTCGTCGACGTTTCGATCTTCGCCGTCGGCGAGATGGTCAAGGTTACCGGGACGTCAAAGGGGCGGGGCTTCCAGGGCGTAGTCAAGCGGTACGGCATCGGCGGCGGACCGAATACCCACGGCAACACCAAGCACCGGCGGCCGGGATCAATCGGCGCAGGTACCGATCCGTCGCGAGTCATCAAGGGCAAGCGCATGCCCGGACACACCGGAGCAGCGCGCCACACCCAGATCAACCTCCGCGTCGAGAAGGTCGATACGGGACGGAATCTTCTCTACATCAGGGGTGCAGTTGCAGGCCCATCCAACGGAATCGTGCTGGTAAGGAAGCAGGGTTGACGAATGTCTGAACAGACTGGCTTCTCGGCGGCTGCGTTCACAGCGCTCGGTACGCCCCGCGAAAAGGTGAGCCTCCCGGCATCACCATTCGACGGGACGGTGAACATGCCCGTAATGCATCTGGCGGTCAAAGCCTACCTCGCCAATCAGCGCCAGGCGACCGCGTTCACGAAAACGCGGGGACTCGTCATCGGCGGCAATCAGAAACCCTGGAAGCAGAAGGGAACCGGCCGTGCCCGTCAGGGCTCGATTCGCGCGCCGAACTGGCCCGGTGGAGGCACTGTGTTCGGCCCGCATGGTGATCGCAACTACGAGCAGACGATCCCGCGCAAGGTCCGCCAGCTGGCGCGCCGCAGCGCGTTCAACGCCAGAGCCCGGGAAGCGTCGATCTACGTCGTCGACAACTTCAACTACGAAACTCCGGGCACAAAGACACTGCGCTCGCTGCTGGACCGGATGGGACTCGGCGGCGCCAAGGTGCTGGTACTGACAAATGGCGTAAAGCCGGCAGTGCACCTCAGCGGGCGGAACCTGAGCGATGTGCACGTCATGCCTTACGGCGACGTGTCGACCTATCACATTCTCTGGTCCGACGCCGTTGTCATCGAAGGTGCTGCCATCGGGCATGACCTTCCCCCGGTAGCCGAAGAGCCGGCCGGGGAACGGCCCGCGGCGAGGAAGGCGACAAAGGTCAAGGCAGCCGCCGAGCCGCCGAAGGAGACGCCGAGCGCGGCCCGCAAATCGACGAAAGCCGTTGCAAAGAAGAAAGCCGCCCGGAAGGCTACCCGAGCGAAAGCGAAAGCGGCGCCCCGGACCGCGGCAAAAAAGAAGCCGGCGGCCGCGAAGAAGAAACCGGCAGCCAGATCCGTCAGGAAGAAGGGGAGCTGACACATGGCCACAATCAACCGCACGATCGTGCGTCCTCTCGTCACCGAAAAGACGTCGGCACGCTATCAGACGCACGGCGAATACGTGTTCGAGGTGGCGCGCGACGCCTCCAAGCCGGCGATCCGGCAGGCGATCGAGAAGCTTTTCTCGGTCCGCGTCGAAGGCGTATGGACGATGCAGATGCGGGGCAAGCCGCGTCGCAACATGGGCAAAACATCAGGAGTCCGTCCCGCATGGAAGAAGGCGATCGTGAAGCTGCGGGACGGCGACAAGATCGAGGTCTTCGAGGGCTGACCGCATGGGAATCCGCCAGTTCAAGCCGGTAACAAAGGGAACGCGCTTCCGTTCGGTCTCTGACTTCTCCGAGATCACGCGGTCGACGCCCGAGAAGTCACTGACCGAACCGCTGCACAAGAGCGGTGGCCGCGACAACCACGGCCACATCGCGATGCGGCGACGAGGTGGGGGTCACAAGCGCAAGTATCGAATCATCGATTTCCGCCGCAACCGCTTCGGCGAGCAGGCCACGGTGAGGGAGATCGAGTACGATCCCAATCGCTCGGCACGCATCGCGCTTGTGGAGTATGCCGACGGTGAGAAGCGTTACATCCTCCATGCGCGCGGAATCAGGGTTGGCGATACCGTAGTTTCCGGACCCGGATCGGATGTCCGGACGGGCAACGCACTGCCGCTGACCGAAATTCCGCTCGGCACCGCTGTGCACAATGTGGAGCTCGTGCCGGGGCGCGGCGGACAGATGGCACGGTCGGCCGGAATGTCAGCCGAAGTCGTGGCCAAGGAGGGGGAGTATGTGACGCTGCGACTCGGTTCGACCGAAATGAGGCGGGTCCATGGTCGATGCCTGGCGACGATCGGTGAGGTCGGGAACGCGGAGCATGAGCTGCTGTCGAGGGGCAAGGCCGGCGTGTCGCGCTGGAAGGGCAGACGGCCGAAGGTTCGCGGCGAAGTGATGAACCCGGTTGACCATCCTCACGGCGGGCGCACCCGCGGCGGGCGGAATGTGGTCAGTCCGTGGGGCAAGAAGGAAGGTGTCAAGACGAGGAATCTCAAGAAGCCGTCGCAGCGGCTCATGGTAAGAGGTCGACGCCGCGGCAAGGCGACACAGTCGGGCTTCTAGCATCCTAACGCAGCAGAACAGCACACCACTGACATGGCGCGCAGCATCAGGAAAGGACCGTTCGTTCAGGAATCCCTGCTCCGGAAGGTGGCGGGGATGAACTCGCGGTCGGAAAAGAAGGTCGTCAAGACCTGGTCGCGATCGAGCACCATCATCCCCGACTTCGTCGGGCACACTTTCGCCGTCCACAACGGAAACAAGTTCATCCCCGTGTACGTGACCGAAAACATGGTCGGTCACAAGCTGGGCGAGTTCGCGCCGACGCGGCTGTTCAGGGGCCACTCGGGCAACCGGCCGACCGACAAGAGGGCTCCGACTCCGGCAGCACCGGCGGCGGCACCGGCCAGGGGAGGCAAGTGATCATGGCCACCGAAGCACGCGCGATCCAGCGGACGACCCGCCAGTCCCCATACAAGATGCGCCTCGTGATCGATCAGATCAGGGGGCAGATGGTCAATGACGCACTGGCGATGCTCCGCTTTTCGCGCAAGCGGGCCGCGGGCGAAATCGCCAAGGTCCTCGAGTCCGCCGTGGCCAACGCCGAACAGGCTGCGCGGCGCGCTGAAGACACAATCGACGTCGACACACTCTACGTGAAGAAAGCAGTGATCAACGAGGGCCCCAAGCTCAAGCGGTGGATGCCGGCCGCCATGGGCCGGGCAACTCCGATCTTCAAGCGAACCAGTCACGTCGAGATCGTCGTGGCGGAAAAGGCAGGCCGCTAATGGGACAGAAGACCAATCCGATCGGGTTCCGCCTCGGAATCACAAAGCAATGGCGCTCACGCTGGTTCGCCGAGCGCGACTTTCCGCAGCTGCTGCGCGAGGATGCGATGCTGCGGAAGTATATCCGCACCCGGCTCGGTCACGCCGCCATCGCCGACGTTCACATCGAGCGCAAGCCGGGCAAGGTCGTGGTGACGATTCACACCGGCCGACCGGGAGTAGTGATCGGTAAAAAGGGGGCCGAGGTTGACAAACTGCGCGAAGAGATCGCTCAGCTGTCGAAGAAGGAAGTGGGGATCAATGTCGAGGAGATCAAGCGACCGGAGCTCGACGCACAGCTTGTTGCCGATAACATCGCCAATCAGTTGTCGCAGAGGATTTCATTCCGCCGCGCGATGAAACGCGCCGTCCAGAGCGCGATGCGGATGGGAGCTCAGGGGATCAAGGTCAAGGCGGGTGGCCGCCTCGGCGGCGCCGAAATCGCGCGCGTCGAAGGCTATCACGAGGGAAGGGTACCGCTCCATACGCTTCGGGCCGACATCGACTACGCCACGTCAACGGCGAGAACGACGTTCGGAACGATTGGAGTAAAGGTGTGGATCTTCCGCGGTGAGGTGGTCGAGGATCGCCGCGGAAAGACGTACTCAACGGGATCCTGAGCTGGCGAATGGCTATGGGGATATTCAAAACAGACGGACTGATGACGCGACCCACGGGAGCCGCGATCAATCGGTCCGACTTCAGTGAGAGCAACGCATGCTGAGTCCCAAGCGGGTGAAGTTTCGCAAGATGTTCAAGGGCCGGATGAGAGGGATTGCATCGCGGGGCGCCGAGATCTCCTTCGGGCACTTCGGACTGCAGTCACTTGAACCGGGCTGGGTGACGAATCGCCAGATCGAGGCCGCGCGTGTGGCACTGACGAGGCACATCAAGCGCGGTGGGAAGGTCTGGATCCGGCTTTTTCCCGACAAGCCGATCACCAAAAAGCCTGCGGAGACGCGGATGGGAAAGGGAAAGGGGTCGCCCGAGGGGTGGGTGGCGGTCGTGAAGCCGGGACGGGTGTTGTTCGAACTGGAGGGAGTGACGCGCGAGACGGCGGAAAAGGCGATGGCGCTGGCCGCGGCCAAGCTCGGGGTGAAGACAAAGTTCATCGTGAAGGAGGAGGCGCACACCAATGCGAACTGACGAGCTGCGCGAGCTGAGCAGCGAAGATCTGGAGGCGAGGATCCGCGATCTGGAGGAGGAGCGATTCCGACTCGGGTTTCGCAGCGCCACCGAGCCGCTGTCGGAGCCGCTCCGGCTGCGGGCGATCCGCCGTGACGTGGCCAGGCTGAGGACCGTTATCCGTGAGCGTGAGCTGGCAGCCGGACAGGGGAAAAGGACGAACAATGGCTGAGATGACAAACAACATGCAGCAGGCTGCCCGGCGGGCGCGCAAGACGCGGGTCGGGCTGGTCGTGAGCGACAAGATGCAGAAGACCGTCGTGGTCAGGCTTGATCGTCGCGTTCCGCACCCGCAATACGGCAAGATGGTCACGAGGTCGACTCGGGTCAAAGCGCACGACGAGGACAACTCGGCGAAGCGCGGCGACACCGTCCGCATCATGGAGACCAGGCCGCTGTCGCGCGACAAGCGGTGGCGAGTGGTCGAGATCGTGACCCGCGCACTGTAAGGAGGCAGTCATGATCCAGCAGGAATCGATGGTCAAGGTCGCCGACAACTCCGGCGCCAAACGGGCGCTGGTGATTCGCGTCCTTGGCGGCACCAGGCGGCGCTACGCCGGCCTCGGTGACAAGGTGATCGTCGCGGTCAAGGACGCCCTTCCCAACGGGACGGTTAAGAAGTCCGAGGTGGCGAGGGCCGTCGTCGTGCGGACGGTCAAGGAGACCAGACGCAAGGATGGCAGCTACATCCGGTTCGATGAAAATGCGGTTGTGATCATCAACGATCAGGGGGAGCCACGCGGCACTCGCATCTTCGGCCCGGTTGCGCGCGAACTGCGCGACAAGCGGTACATGAAGATCGTTTCGCTGGCCCCGGAGGTGCTCTGAAATGCGGCGACTGACATGGCGCAGGAGCGAGGGGCGCCGTCTGGGCGCAGTGCGGCACGCGCGCAAGGTCGAACGGATCCACATCGCCGTGACCCGGGGCGACACGGTCAGGGTGATGCGCGGTGAAGACCGTGGGAAGGAAGGGAAGGTGCTGCGCGTCTTTCCGAAGACGGGCCGCCTGACCGTGGAGGGAATCAACATCGTCAAGCGGCACCGCAAGGCGAGGACGGCGGAGGAGAAGAGCGGGATCATCGATATGCCGGCGCCGATTCATCACTCGAACGTGATGTTGCTGGACCCCAAAAGTGGCCGCCCGTCACGCACGCGCAGCCGAATCGACGCCGACGGAACAAAGGAACGCATCAGCGTCCGCAGCGGCGACGCAATCCCGCGCACGCGCTGAGGCCGGAGACCGATAAATGGCTACAAAGGAAAAGAAGGAGACCGCATCTGGCGCGCCGGGCAAGGCAAGCGGTGGCAAGAGCGGGGAGCGCAAATCGATGCTGCCGAAGGGGCCGCACGCCGGGGCAAAGCTGCCGGTGCCGCCGCCGCGTCTTCGCGAATTCTACCGCAGCACAGTACGCGGGAAGCTCATGACCCAGTTCGGCCTGGCCAACCCTCATCAGGTCCCGGGGATGGTCAAGATCGTTCTCAACGTCGGGATGGGCGAGGCGATCAAGCAGCCCAAGATCCTCGATTCGATCGTCGAAGAGCTGGCGCTGGTCACGGGTCAGCGGCCGGTGCGGAAGAAGGCACGGAAGTCGATCGCCAACTTCGGGCTGCGCGAGGGTCAGGAAGTGGGTGCGTCGGTGACGCTTCGGGGAGCGCTGATGTGGGAGTTTCTCGACCGTTTCATCAACGCCGCCGTGCCGCGGGTCCGTGACTTCCGCGGCCTCGGCACACGGTCGTTTGACGGTCGCGGCAACTATTCACTGGGCATCAAGGAGCAGATGATCTTTCCCGAGATCAACTACGACATGGTCGAGCAGATCCACGGCATGGACATCACATTTGTGACGTCGGCCGATCGCGACGACCAGGCGTTTGCGTTGTTGAGGGAGCTGGGGATGCCCTTCCGCGGCGAAGACAAGCCGGTCGTGGTCCGCGCGTAGGGGCAACCGTCGAACAAAATCAGGAAAACGAGGATATGGCCAAGACGTCGATGATAGTGAAGAACGAGAAGCGCCGCGCGCTGGAGCGGAAGTACCGCGAAAAACGCAAGGCCCTGCTCGCCACGATCCGGAACCCGAAGACCAGCGATGAGGATCGCGAGGCCGCTTACGGCAAGCTGCGCAGGTTTCCGCGCAACTCGGCAGCCATCAGGATCAGGAATCGCTGTTCAGTGTCCGGTCGCTCACGCGGCTACGAGAGTTTCTTCGGGTTGTCGCGGATGGCGTTCAGGGAAATGGCCCTCAACGGCTTCATCCCGGGCGTCAGAAAGTCGAGTTGGTAGAAACATGACGAAGCGGATGGCTGACCCGTTCAACAACCTTTCCTCTGCGTCCGGACGGATACGAGAGGAGCGAGAGACCAGATGAGCATGACAGACCCTGTGGCCGATATGCTCACGCGGATCCGCAACGCATGCGGATCGAAGCACAGACGCGTGGACATGCCTGCCTCGAAGCTGAAGGCCGAACTGGCAAGGATCCTGAAGGAGAACAACTTCATTCAGGATTACCGGGTCATTGACGGCGAAAACGGACACCGCGTGTTGCGGGTAATCCTCCGCTATGCGGGCGGTGAACCGGTGATTCGCGAGTTGCGCCGGGTCTCGACACCGGGACTGAGGAAATACGTGCCGGTCGGCGAGATCCCACGCGTTCGCAACGGACTGGGCATGGCTATCCTCAGCACATCACGGGGAGTGATGGCCGATCACGAGGCGCGAAAAGCGCACACCGGGGGCGAACTGCTCGCCCTCGTCTGGTAGGAGGCGCCAATGTCGAGAATCGGCAAACATCCGGTGGTGTTCCCGGCCGGGGTCACTGTCACCGTCGATGGTTCGTCGCTGCGCGTCAGGGGGCCCAAAGGTGAACTGCAGCGCACGTTCCACGCTGACATGTCGCTCAAGGTCAGTGACGACCAGGTGGCCGTGAACCGTCCGAGCGATGAACCGCGCCACAAGGCGCTCCACGGCCTGTCGCGGACGCTGGTCGCCAACATGGTCGAGGGTGTGACGAAGGGCTACAGCAAGCAGCTCGAGATCACCGGCGTCGGCTACAAGGCCGAGGTCAGGCCCTGGGGGCTGCTGATGTCCCTCGGGTACTCGCACACGATCGAGGTCAAGGCACCTCCGGGCATCAAGCTCAGTGCACCGCAACCGACGACGGTGGTCGTTGAAGGTACGGACAAGGAAGTGGTCGGTCGTGTGGCGGCCGAGATTCGCAAACTCAGAAAACCCGAGCCATACAAGGGCAAGGGCGTCCGCTACGCGGGCGAAGTCATCAGAAGAAAGGCCGGCAAGGCCGGAGCCAAGTAATGCGCAGAATTGTCATTCCCAGAACGCGTGCGGAGCAGCGCAAACGGCGCCACATCCGGCTTCGCGTCCACCTCACCGGGACCGCCGAGCGACCACGCCTGGTCGTCCATCGGTCGCTGAAGCACATCTACGCCCAGCTGGTCGACGACGTCGGACAGCGCACCCTCATGACAGTGGGTGATAAAGGGACCGAGGGCCGCAAGTCGGAACGCGCGAGCGCCGTCGGAAAAAAGCTCGCGGAGCAGGCGAAGGCCGCCGGCATAGGGTCGGTTGTCTTTGATCGTGCTGGATACCGATATCATTGCCGCGTCAATGCGCTTGCCGATGGCGCCCGCGAGGGCGGCCTGGAGTTCTGAACATGACTGAACGACAGCAGACTGGAGCGCCGCCGGCGCCTACCGGGACCCCCTCGCCGCAGGGACGCGGGGGTGGCGGTGGTCGAGGCCGTGGTGGCGGTGGTGGCGGCCGCGGCGGAGGCCGTGGTGGTGGAGGAGGTGGACGCGGAGGTGGCGGTGGAGGTGGCGGCAGGTCACGCGGCGACGGTCAGGGCGGCGGACCTGGACGTGGTGATGGCCGTGGCCGTCCCGGTGGTGACGCCCAGGGCCGCGATGGTGGCTCGGACCTCATCGAAAACGTCGTCGCCATCAACCGGGTTGCCAAGGTCGTCAAGGGAGGCCGCCGCTTCTCATTCAACGCTCTCGTCGCGGTGGGTGACGGTCAGGGACGGGTCGGCTTTGCGACCGGCAAGGCGAATGAAGTCAGTGAAGCTGTTCGCAAGGCCGTCGAGGGAGCACGCAAGAAACTCGTGCAGATTCCGCTCACCGGGGCAACCATTCCTCACGAAGTCGTCGGGCGCCACGGTGCGGGCAAGGTTCTGATGAAGCCCGCTGCTCCCGGCGCAGGAGTCATTGCCGGTGGGGCTGTGCGGGCCGTAATGGAATGTGCCGGCATCACCGACATCCTCACCAAGTCGTTAGGCTCGACGAATCCCCACAACATGGTCAGGGCCGCCTTCGACGGCCTCACTCAGCTGACCACCGTCGAGCAGATCGCGCGCGAACGTGGAGTCGAAACGTCGTCGATTCGCTACCTGTCGCGTGCGCGCTCAAAGGAGGCGGCCAATGCCTAGGACGTTCGTCTGGCATCGCACCCGCGGGCCTCGTCACACCCCGAAGGATGAAGCCCCGACCGGCGGCAAGGTCCGTATTACCCAGGTCCGCAGCGGCATCGGCCATCCGAGGAAGCTGCTGGCGGTCCTCGAGGGACTGGGGCTCCGACATCACCAGTCATCGGTCGTTCAAACAGACACGCCGCAGTTGCGCGGCGCGATCAAGAAGGTGCGCCACCTGATCAAGGTGACGCCCGTGGAGGAGTAGCCAATTGTCGACGGAGAAGATCGGCCTGCACAACCTGAAGCCGGCACCCGGCTCCCACCGGGACCGCAAGCGTCTTGGCCGCGGTCCGGGCTCGGGGACCGGCAAGACTGCCGGCAAGGGTCACAAGGGCAGCATGGCGCGGGCGGGACACGGCGGCCCCGGGGGTGGAAAACCGGGCTTCGAAGGTGGGCAGATGCCTCTCACACGCCGGATTCCCAAACGCGGCTTCAACAATGCGCGCTTTCGCGTATCGTATCAGGTGGTCGGCCTCGATGATCTCGCCCGTGTGGAGGGCACCGAGGTGACGCTGGAGTCTCTGGCGAGTGCAGGCCTCGTCAGTCTCCGCGGCGGACCCGTGAAGCTCCTGGCCAACGGCGAAGTGACGCAGGCTTACACAATCAGCGGCCTCAAGGCAAGCAAATCGGCCCGCGACAAAGTCGTGGCTGCCGGCGGCCGAATCGAGGAGTAAATGGCGCAATCGAATCCCGCCGCGGCGCTGGCGAATATCCGCAACACGCCGGAGCTGTGGGAGAAGATCGTCTTCACCTTCATCTGCCTCGTGATCTATCGCGTGGGGGCGCACATCACCGCGCCCGGCGTCGATTCGGTCGCCCTCCTGGACTTCTTCCAGAACCAGGGCAATACGGGGCTCCTCAACCTCTACGACCTGTTCGTCGGAGGAGGTCTGTCGCGCGCGACCGTATTTGCGCTCGGCATAATGCCCTACATCTCGGCGTCGATCTTCGCCCAGATCGGAGCCGCGATCATCCCGTCCCTCGAAAAGCTGCAGAAGGACGAGGAGGGGAGAAAGAAGATCACCCAGTGGACGCGCTACCTGACCGTACTTCTCGCCCTGGTGCAGGCCTGGGGCTTTGCCCTGTTCACCGAATCGTTGCAGGGCGCCGTCGCCGCGCCCGGACTGGGCTTCCGTCTCCAGATGTCGCTCTTCCTGACCACGGGAGCCGTCTTCGTGATGTGGCTGGGAGAGCAGATCACCGAACGCGGCCTGGGCAATGGGGCCTCGCTCATCATCTTCTTCTCGATCGTCGAGAGGTTCTGGAGCTCCATCTTCCAGACCTTCGGCTTCGTGAGCACGGGAGCTGTAGGCCTCTTCTCGCTACTGATTCTGGCACTGGTAATGGTCGGGGTCGTGGCCGGCGTTGTCGCGATGACACTCGCCGCCCGACGCGTGCTGATTCAGATCCCGCAGCGCACGATGGCCAGGGGCCGAATGAGGGAAGCGGCACGCAACTTCATTCCGCTGCGAATCAACGCCGCCGGCGTCATGCCGATCATCTTTGCGCAGTCGGTCATCGTCGTGCCGGGCGCTTTCGCCCAGTTCTCCGGCAACCCGGCGTTCCAGCGCTTCGCCGACATGTTCGCCGAGGGCACCTGGCCGTACCTCATCGCATCGGCGATCCTGATCCTGTTTTTCACCTACTTCTACACGTCGATCATCTTCAATCCGATCGATCTGGCGGAAAACCTGAAGAAACAGGGTGGCTTCATTCCCGGCGTCAAGCCGGGGGCGCGCACCGCGGAATACATCGACCACGTTGTCACGCGGATCACCCTGCCGGGAGCGATCTTCCTCACGGCGATTGCGCTCTCTCCTGTGATCATCGCCAAGTGGATCAACGTACCCTTCCGCTTCGGCGGCACGTCTCTGCTCATCGTGGTCGGAGTGGCTCTCGACACGATGTCGCAGATGCAGCAGCATCTGCTGCTCCGGAAATACGACGGCTTCATGAAGAAGGGTCGCGTGCGCTTCAGAGGCCGGCAGCAGGTATGAACCGATGGTCGTGTCCGGGTCGTCATTGATCCGGACCGGCCCGAATCGCGTCCGGGCGCTGGCCCGGGCAATGGTGATCCCCGCCCGGAACACCGGCTTTCCCTGAACCACCAATGATTCTTCTCCTTCTCGGTCCACCTGGTGCAGGGAAAGGCACGCAGGGTGACCTCCTCGCCGAACGACTCGGCGTGCCCAAGATCGCGACGGGTGATGTGTTGCGGCTGGCAGTCCGGGAACGCACTCCAATGGGACTTGCTGCCAGGGCCGCGATGGACCGCGGTGATCTCGTCCCCGACGAAGTGATTCTCGGTATCATGAAGGAGGCGCTGGCTGCGCCGTCTGCGGCGCGAGGTGCCGTCCTCGACGGAGTTGTGCGGACAGTTCCCCAGGCTGAAGGCCTTGCCCGCGTCGTCGCCGAGCTCAGGAAGTCGGTCGACGGCGTACTCCTCTTTGACGTTCCCGACGAGCAGATCGTGGCGCGACTGTCGGGGCGGACGATATGCGAGAACTGCCAGACACCCTATTCGGGCCGCGCTCCAGGGACCAGCTGCGACAAGTGCGGCGGAACGCTGGTGCGGCGCCCTGACGACGAGCCGGAGTCGGTGAGAAACCGTCTCGCCAACTACCACCGGCAGACTGCTCCCGTGATCGCGTGGTATCTGGAGCGCGAAAACGGCGGCAGGCCGGGCCCGCGTTTCATGCGCATCGATGCTGTTGGCACGCTTGAACAGGTTCTGCGGCGTGCCGAGCAGGCGCTCGAGGCGGGTCTGGACGGATGATGCACCTCAAGTCGGAGCGGGAGCTGGACATCATGGCGCGCGGGGGCGCCATTCTCGCTGCCACGCACGACATGTTGCGGCCGCTGGTGAGGCCGGGTGTATCGACCAAGGAACTGGATCAGGCGGCTGAGGGATTCATCCGCGCCCATGTCGGCGCAACGCCGGCGTTCAAGGGTCTTTACGGCTTTCCGGGAGCGATCTGCATCAGCATCAACGAGGAGATCGTTCACGGGATCCCTTCACCGAAGCGCGTGCTGAAGGAGGGTGACATCTGCAAGCTTGATGTAGGCGTCAAGCTGGAAGGTTATTTCACGGATGCATCGATCACGGTACCGGTGGGTCAGGTGACGGAGGAGGTCGAGCGGCTGCTCGAGGTAACGCGACGGGCGCTGGAGGCGGGCATCGACGCGGCCCGGGTCGGCAATCACATCGGTGACATCGGTGCGGCGATCTGGAATGTGGTGGGTCCGGCCGGTTATACGGTTGCCGACGATCTGGTGGGGCACTACGTCGGTCTCAAGCCTCATGGCGATCCGCAGGTGCCAAACAAGGGGAAGCCGAAGCGTGGCCCGCGACTCCTGCCGGGTCTGACGATTGCGATCGAGCCGATGGTGAATCTGGGTGGATCAGCGACGAGGACGCTGTCTGATCACTGGACGATCGTCACTGCCGACGGCTCCAAGTCGGCTCATTTCGAGCACACGGTGGCGATCACCGAAGCGGGTCCACGGGTGCTGACCAGGGCCGCCTAAGTAAGCTATCACCACGCCGATCGCGCGTTGGCTGAGCTCGCACCTCCGTTCGATCCGCACCCCTAAGCCGGACTGCTACCTTCGCTGTCCTCTGACTGGACCGCCGGTTGATGGAACAGGTCTCCGGCACCAGCAAGCCTGCTCTTAGAAATTTCAACGTAGTCGGGATCAATCTCGACCCCTACAGCATTGCGTCGAGCCTGCGCGGCGGCGACAAGGGTAGTTCCCGTCCCGGAGAACGGATCACACACGGTGTCCCCAACGAAAGAAAACATCCTCACCAGTCGATCTGCCAGCTCCAATGGAAAGGGCGCTGGGTGGTCCCTCGTGGATGCTCCCGTCAGCTTCCAGGTTTGTTGGAACCAGCGATCAAAGTCACTCTTCGCGATCATACTGAGCTTGCGCTGCTCTTCCGTCGGATTGCGATACCCTCCTGGTTTAC
The DNA here is from genome assembly GCA_052389935.1 of Gemmatimonadota bacterium. GTDB lineage: Bacteria > Gemmatimonadota > Gemmatimonadetes > Gemmatimonadales > Gemmatimonadaceae > JBQTHK01. The sequence continues at coordinate 65,623 of JBQTHK010000079.1, forward strand.
GCTGCATGAGAATGAACTCGACGTCGTTCTTGACGATCGCGTTGGGTTCGTACGGTTTTCCCAGGAACTTGGACCCGTTTTCAACCTCGAATGAAGCATTTGCGATCTTCAACCATAGGATGGGGTTGAGGTTATCGAAACCGATTCGGCGGCAACGGACCGTAATGTCCGCGTGCAGGGGCATGACGAGGTGACGACCATGCGCGCGGCGAGATAAGCAGACATCTCCCACTACGCAGACGAGGCGACCGCCGGGAACGAGGATCCTGAAGACATGGTGCCACACCCGATCAAGTTCGTCCAAGAACTCCTCGTATTCGCGGACATGCCCAAGCTGACCAGGCGTATCGTTGTATTCCTTCAACGTCCAGTACGGCGGCGACGTCACGACGAGGTGGATCGACTCGCTCGCTATCCAGTCAAGCTCTCGAGCGTCGCCGCGGCGCAGTCGCACGGAAACGGGCGTCGGGAGTCCGGAGCTTTCGGCAAGCTGAGCGGCTGCCCTCCGCCTGTCCTCCACGCGGAGGCGCTCGAATGGCCCGACAACCTCGGGTGCCGTCATACCGCCCTCCGCTTTCGCGCAACGTGGTAACCGGTCCCGCGCTCCGCGACCCGCAGAGACGAGGCTGCTACTCGTGTTCGCGACCTGTTAGTCAGATATTCGCGTGCGACTGCGGCGAACCAATCCTTGAGTGAGCGGCCCTCTGCTGTCAATGCAGAGTACAGATCCCGCTTCAGTGCGACGTCCTCGACGTCGATTACGATGCGACGACTCTTTCCTATGGGCATAAAGACAATGTAACATAAGTGACGTGACGTCGCAAGCCAAAACATCCTACGTCGCGAACCTCACCGAGAAGGCGTCGCAGAGATCGCGAAGGAACGAATCGTAACTAAGAGGATCAGAAATAGCTGGCGACGGCGGACCGACCACTAGTCGAGTCTCGTCGTGGACGACGTTCGAGTGGGTAACCACGATGACGCCTAACGCGTCCAGCCCAGGATTTCCTGGTTCGGGACGCCCCCTCGGAAGCGCATCCATCAGCGCTATGACTTCTGACACGAGCCGGTCAATGTTTCGATGCTCCGTCACACCTTCGCGTCGCCGTGGCAACGGAGTTAGAAACCGCCCTGCGTTGTTCACAACAAGAAGCCCACCGACGATGGTGCGAGCGTTCTTGCGGTGGAGGATGTCGTGAAAGGAGTTAAGATCCCGCTGCCGATTCCTGCGGGCTTTCCCGTGCTCCGTCATGATGGTCTTCGCGTCAATGGCCATCCAGATCTCACGCGGATGACCCAGGCCGATGGGGCCGACCCGGAACATTTCCGGCGATGGAGCCTGGGTTGGAGGGCCGACCACCAAATCAGCATTCCAGCGGTCGGAGGACGCGGGATCAATCGTGAAATTGGAACAAAAGACAATGTCATCCTTCTCCGCGGAGCGCCGAAAAGAGTCGCACGTGCGTAGGAGATCCTCGAGCAGGAAACGGCACAAGGCGTCGCCGTGTTTCGACGATCGCGGATGGTAGCGATTCCGGCCGAGATGCTCGGCTATCCGAACGTCAGCGCGGTCGCTCAATTATCGATTGACGTTGAAAGCTGCTGCGGAATCCTGCCTCGACGGTGATGTTTCACCCGAGCTGCTTCTCCACAATCGCCGCCGCGCGCTCGGCCGCCGCCCGGGCGCGACTCAGCGCAGCCGCCGCCTTTTCCAGTAACTCACCACCGCGCGCCGGGTCAGAGAGCGACGACACGTTGATCCGAACATTGTAAACCGCACCACGGCACGCCGCTTCAGCCACCAGTGCCGCAACCCCGGCGTCACTCGCGGCGTTTACATTCCCCTTCTCGACAGCCGCGGCCGCCAACTCGGCAACCCTCGCACATTTATCCGCCGTCTCGAGCGGCACAGCCGCCGCGCCGATCAGCGCATCGTCGATCGCCGCCTGACGCTCTGATCGCTGCTCCTCGGTCTCCCTGGGCAACTGATAGGCCGACATCACCGCACCATACGCGGCTGCGTCGCTGACGACGAGCCCCGACAATTCACGGCTCAGCGCAGCCGCGTCGAGCGCAAGCTGCTTCATTTCGGCCTCAACCGCCGCATACTTCTTTCGGCCAACAGTGAGACCGGCGACCATCTGCGCCAGGGCGGCGCCAAGTGCTCCCACATGAGCCGCCACCGATCCGCCGCCGGGGGCCGCCGTCGGCGCACCCACTCCCGCGACAAACGAAGAAAGCGACTCGCCAGCACCGACAGCCGAACGCACCCGATGCTCCACTACCATTTCGGGACTGAAACCCCGCAACCGGAGATGCCGCGCCGCAGTCTCGAACAACGCGCGCTCGGGGACGAGTCCAACGAGCTCGCTCCACTCAGGGGAAACTCCGCGCGCCTCCGACTCCATCTTCACCATGTCGAAAGCGCGGTACAGGGGTGTGCCTGCAAGGTCGACGAGGTTCATCGAAACCTGCGCCTGACCATCTACTTCGAGCCCCAGGCCCTTGACGTGGCGGAGTCCACCTGAGGAATGCCGCACCGCCTTTGCCACATCTTTAGCTACAGCAAGGTTGTCGCGCCCGCCGAGATAGACATTGAAAGCAACGAGAAACGGACGGGCGCCAACCGCAGTCGCTCCAGCCGTCGGATGCAGCCGCGGTGCTCCAAAGTCGGGCCAGCGCTCGGGATTGTCCGGGACTTCGGCCAGCAGACCTTCGAACTCACCACGCCGGACGTCGGCGAGGTTCTGCCGCCCGGGCCTGGTGGCCGCTCGCTCGTATAGATAGACGGGAATCCCGAGCTCCGCCGCGGCACGCTCACCTAACGAGCGGGCGAGAGCGATGCAGTCCTCCATCGTTGCGCCCTCGAGCGGAACAAACGGCACAACGTCGGTCGCCCCGATCCGTGGGTGTTCCCCACGGTGCCTGGTGAGATCAATACGGGCCGCGGCCTCCCGCATTCCGGCAAACGCCGCTGCAACCGCCGTTTCGACTGGTGAAACGAACGTGATTACGGTCCGATGATGGGCGGCATCGCTCGACACATCGAGAACGGCCACTCCCTCGACCGCCGCAATGGCCTCGCGGATCGCCGCGACTGTCGCGGAATCGCGCCCCTCGGAGAAATTGGGGACACATTCAACGAGCTTCATGGACGGCGCCTCCCCTCCCGATGCTGAGACAGCGGCGGCGCCGAGTCGGCCCGGGGAGCTGGCGCGGATCTCCCGGACCGGCCACTCCCCACAGGTGCCGCACCCGACGCCGAACGGTCGCCGCGCAGCCAGACAACGGTCGCTCCCATGACGCCCCCAACAACTGCGCCCACGGCGGTATATCCCACAATCCGCTGCGGCGTGATCCCCTTTTCGGCGTTCTCGACGTCAAAAAGATCCCCGCTCAACATGTCTTCCAGAACCACATAGGAGACAAAAAGCGCCGCACCCGTCACCGCGCCGATCAGGATTCCTCTGCGCATTCTGTTTTCCGGTGCCCGCGCCTGCCGGATCTGCAGCGCAGGAGGCGCTGCGGTGACAAGAGGAGCTGTGCTGCGAGCCACGAGCGGCTGCTGTCCGAAAGCCGGGAGGGCGACGAACATCCCAATCAACAACTCACGCTTCATCACGATAACCCAATGGTTGTTTCGCGCTTCGTGAACAAGAGCGAAAGATGATTACGGGAGGGCGAAAAGGGACCACTCGGAGGGGATGCATTCACGATGACGAGTCGCGAAGGCGATCGATCAGCCAGGAGTGGAGCTTCCCGTTGGCCGCGACGACGGATGAATGTTCTGCGCCTATGCGCCGCCCATCGAGATCGGTCACGATCCCACCCGCCTCCCTGACCAGAAGTACGCCCGCGGCGAGGTCCCACGGTGCGAGCCGAAGTTCCCAGAAACCATCGAATCGGCCTGCTGCCACGTCGGCCAGGTCGAGTGCGGCGGCCCCAGACCTCCGCACACCGGCAGTGGAGCCGAGAATCGACCGCAGTTGCAGCAGAAACGGCTCGACCTTGTCGGCGTGTTTGAACGGAAACCCCGTTCCGATGAGCGCTCTGCCCGGATCCGCAGTCCCCGTGACTTTGATCCGCGCATCCCCTAGAAAAGCACCACCACCTGAGACCGCGGTGAAGACCTCGCTCCGGGGCACATGGATAACAACGCCGGCGACTATATCGGACGCGAGAACCGCCGCTATTGAAACCGCGTACTGAGGATAGCCATGCAGGAAATTGGTAGTTCCGTCCAGAGGATCGACCACGAACGAGATCCCCGTCCCGCCACTGGCCCGCGGCGTCAGCTCCTCACCGATGACAATGGCGTCAGGGACGGCAGTCAATAACGACTCGGCGATCAGCGATTCGGCATCCCTGTCGACATCGCTCACGAAATCCGCCCTCGCCTTGGTCTGCCAGTCAACCGTAGCCAGGTCAAGGCTCCGCTCTCTAATGTAAGCGGCCGCGCCCTCGGCGGCTCGGAGCGCGATCGAGAGGAGGTGCGAAGCCAGATCCCTTGTGTCGCGTTGCACCTGTAAAGTCGCCGCCCTTAAGTTGCCGAATGCCTCGAATCTTCAGCGGAATCCAGCCGTCGGGCGAGTTGCACATCGGCAACTACCTTGGCGCCGTCCGTAACTGGGTGCAGCTGCAGCGCGAAATGGAATCGTTCATCTGCATCGTCGATCTTCACGCGATTACGGTGCCCTACGATCCATCGGACCTGCGCCGTCGCACCTTCGAAATGGGAATTTCGTTGCTTTCGGCCGGGCTCGATCCCAACGTGGCCACAATCTTCGTGCAGTCGCGAGTGCGTGAACATACTGAGCTGGCATGGATCTTCAACACGATCACACCGCTGGGTGAGCTCGAAAGGCAGACTCAGTTCAAGGACAAGGCTTCACGGCAGGAAAGTGTCGCTGCCGGGCTTCTCAACTACCCGGTCCTCCAGGCCGCTGACATCCTTCTGTATCGTGCCGATACCGTTCCCGTCGGAGAGGATCAGGTGCAGCACCTCGAGCTTTCGCGCGAAGTAGCCCGACGCTGGAACGCTCGCTTCGCCGAGGGCTTCTTTCCCGAACCGCAGGCGCGCCTTTCACCAGCTCGGCGGATCATGGGTCTGGACGGGCAGGCAAAGATGTCCAAGTCGCTGGGCAACACCATCGGACTGCTCGAGGACCAAGCCAGCATCTGGGAGAAACTGAGGCCAGCAGTCACCGACCCGGCTCGCGTTCGGAGAACCGACCCTGGTACTCCTGAAATCTGCAACATCTACAGCCTTCACAGGGCACTGAGTCCCGCCGGTACGGTCGACCACGTGGCCGTGCAGTGCCGGAGCGCTGGCTGGGGCTGCATCGACTGCAAGAAGGTCCTGCACGAATCAATAGACAGGGAACTGACCCCGATTCGAACGCGTGCCTCCGAACTGTCGGCCAACCCGTCACGCGTCACCGAAGCATTGAGCGAGGGCGAGACGAAGGCTCGCCGGGTCGCCGTGGAAACGATGGCTGTAGTGCGCGCGAGGATGGGCCTGGAGGGCGGCGACCCCTGACGGTTCGTTCTCCCCAGCTCCCCTTGGGCCCGCGTTTGCCTCGGGGGTCCCGAAGTCGTCTCTTTGGGTTGGCTTGAGCCACGCCGGTGCCGATACCACAGGGAGTCAGCAGCTTCGCTATCCTGACCGATCAGCCCGGAATAACTTGGTGGAACCAGACGCGGGGGTCCGAGAAGTGGAGAAGATCATAAAGGCGGCCGTTGAGCGTGGCGCGTCCGACCTGCACATCAAGGCCGGCGACGTTTTCAGGGCGCGCATTGACGGCAAGCTGGTCGCAATGACGAAGCAGGCCCTTACGCCTGAACAAACCCGGGCGATCGCATTGCGGCTCATTTCGAACGAGAAGGTGAAGGAGCGGATCGACACGCTGCTCGACTACGACTGTTCCTGGGGAGCGCCGGGGATCGGGCGCTTCCGGGTCAATCTGTTGCGGCAGCGGTCGAGCTTCATGATCGTGATGAGGGTGATTCCCTTCCGCGTC
>JBQTHK010000080.1:0-11318 GCA_052389935.1 Gemmatimonadota bacterium
ACCTGACCACCAGTGTGCCAGAACATCACCGTCGTACCATCCTCAAAAGCGCCTGAGCGGGCGTAACCAATAAGCCCTGCCAGCGCCTTCGCGCTATACCAGTGGTCGGTAAAAAGGGCTTCGGTACGCGCAGCCAACCTCTGAGCTTCGCGAGAAGCATCCGTGGCTACACCGTAGCCCCCGCCGACGAAACTGTCATCGGCCTCAAAACGATCAACCACACCCAGCGCACCCTGGGCAAGGCCAAGCATCTCCTCGATGCCGCCGGCAATCTCCCCGACGAGAGCACCGATCTCCGCCGGGGGATCATCAGCACTGATTCCGAGCACGCGGCTCCGGACCTCAAAAAGCGCGCAACCGGCGAGTAGGCCGGCCTGTGTGCCTCCGGACGAGGTGGCGTGCACGATGACATCGGGAACAATCCCCTGGTAAACCAGTTCGCCGATAGCCCGCGCCAGACCCAGAGCCCCGAGCGGCATCGAAGCGCCGAGTGGTATGACAACGGGGTTGCGTCCTTCGTTGCGGAGGCGCGAAGCGAGTTGCGCCATGGTCGGGTCGCGATCCTTTCGCTCGCCCACGTAATGCACCGTGGCACCGAGCAGTTCATCGAGAAGCGCGTTACCGGTAAGGTGCGACAGCGGCGTCCCGTTGCATACCAGATGGCAGTCCATGCCGAGCCTGGCCGCGGCCGAAGCCGTTGCACGGCAGTGATTGGACTGTACGCCGCCGCAGGTGATGAGGGTGTCACAGCCGCGCCGGAGTGCGTCAGCGGCGACAAAACCGAGCTTGCGAACCTTGTTCCCGCCAAACCCGAAAGGCAGCGCGTCGTCACGTTTGACAAGTAGTCGCGCGCCCATCCCGATCGAGTCGCGCAGGCGGGGAGCATCGTCGATTGGCGTCGGCAGCGCGCCAAATGCGACGTGGGGAAGGGTCTCGAGTCGTTCGCGTGCGAGTGAAAGCGACGCCGCCATGGGAATTTGAACGGAACGGGGTAAGATACGGAGACGCCCGGCGACCGTGAAGCGGCACCGAGGTCTACGCTCACCGTCAAACAATCACGCGAATGGCAGCCGCGAGAAAAAAGAAGAAGGTGGCTGAGGCCCAGTCACGCGGCCTGGACGCACGGCGGCTCGGCAGCGGCGCTCCTCCGGCAGCAGTAGAGCGACTCGCGGCAGCGATCGAAAACGATGGTGGCTCGACACTCGCCGTGTATCGCGATCCCCTCGGCTCCAACTGGCAAATGTTGGCGGCTTTACCGATCGACTCGGTCGTGCCGACGCCCTACCAGCGGGACATCTCTCAGGCCCACGTCGAACGACTGACGAGGGCGATCGACACCCTCGACCGCTTCCTCGATCCTATCATCGCCATCAGGGTCGAAACCGACGGAACCGGAGCCTACTGGACGCCAAACGGACATCATCGACTTGGCGCAATGCGCACCCTCGGCGCGAAGTCAATCGTCGCGATCGTGGTTCCGGAGGAAACTGTTGCACATCGGATCCTCCTGCTCAACACGGAAAAGGCACACAACCTGCGCGAACGGGCGCTGGAGGTTGCGCGACTGGCACAGGGGCTGGCGGCGATCGAGGACAGGCCGGAGCGGGAGTTCTCCGTGGAGTTCGAGGAGGCGCCCCTGATAACGCTCGGACTGTGTTATCAGGAGAACGGCCGCTTTTCGGGTGGTGTTTATCATCCAGTGCTCAAACGCTGCGACCGGTTCCTTGCGTCGCGTCTGCCGAAAGCGCTGGAGACAAGGCGTGAACGGGCCACGCTCCTGCTGGAGTTGAACGAGTCGGTGAACGCCGCGGTTGCGGCGCTCAAGGAGCGCGGGCTCGAAAGTCCCTATCTCAAGGCGTTCGTGGTTGCGAGAATCAACCCGCTGCGCTTTCAGCGCGGCCGCGCGGTTGCCGATTACGATGAGACGCTGCAGAAGATGCTCGCTTCGGCGCGGCGTTTCGACGCGGGGCGAATCAGGCCTGACCAGATAGCGAGGTCTGGCGGCGCACCTGACGAATCGGCGGGTTGAAGCCCGAGGCGCCTTCCCCGACATCAGGCTTCGCGATAAGCTGGAGCAAACCGACTTGACCGGAGCTGGATATGGGAACCTGGCGAGAGAAGATGGCCGAGATGATGAAGGACCTCGAGCGCGAGCGTGATGAGCTTCGCGTCAAGCTTCATCTGGGGCGCAAGGAGCTGAAGGAGGAACTTGATCAGCTCGATGACCGGCTGGCCGCGTTCCGTTCGCGGGCGGCGGAGTGGGCCGACAAGGCTGATGACCAGCTCGACGACGTTATCGACGACGCGCGCGAAAAAACGAGCGGGTGGATGAGCGAACTGAAGGAGGAGTACGGCAAGCTTCGCGACCGGCTCTCACGGGATGATCGGCCTGGTGGAGGGGAAAGCCGCAGCCAGGAGTAGCGGTGTCGCTCCGCTCTCGCGGGCTATCCACTGCACTCGCTATTGTTGTGCGTGTTTTGAGTTCGGGCGTGACTGCTGGCGCGTGAAGGAATGAGTTCTGAGCGGCTCGATACGGAGGCGGCGGAAGCCGATGTCAACTGGCGGAGGCCACCGGGAATCTTTGTTTTCGCCGAGGTAGGTGGTGAGGCCGGGCGCCGGATCAGGGAGATCCAGCTGCGTCACGATCCGCGGCTTGCGGCAGCGCTGCCACCTCACGTCACGCTCGCGGGATCCTCAGGGCTCGGTCCGATCGCCGCAGCGACCGGCGTGGAGCAGCTGCGACGGGCGCTGCAGCCGATCGCCGCTTCGACGCCACCGCTCACGCTCGGGCTGCGATCTCCTCACCGCTTCCTGCAGACCGACATCGTTGTCCTGCCTCTCGATCCCAACGGCCCGATTCGTGAACTCCACGAAAGAATTGGTACCTCGGGACTGTCATTCGGGCCGGTACGGTTCACCTTTACGCCTCACGTGACGCTGACCTTCTTCAGGACGCTGACGCGCGAGGCGGTGCGCGAACTGATGGCCGTCCGGATCGATGAACCGGTGGTGATCGAGCACCTGCGGTGTTCACTGACTGATGAGCCGCTCCCGCCCCGGAACCTCCTCGAGCTCGCGCTCAGTGGGCGATCCGGAGTCGGCAGCGATAGCTGACCAGACTAACGATCGGAAAGAACGAAGGCGCGCAGCGGTGAGCCGCCGATGTTGTTGTCCGCCGAGACCACCGTTCGGCCAGTGCCTCCGGCGAGGGTCACAGTGGCGAGATTGACGCTGACGCTGCCTGCCCGACTGGCGGGTGCCGTTCCGGCTGGCACCATGCGCACCTGATAGTTGCCCGGGGCGAGCAGGCTGTAGCTGGATGCTCCACGATAGGCGAGTGTGGCGAATGGCGTTGCGAGGCCAAGGTCGGCGCCGACGGCGGTGACGAAGACGTCGACGTTTCCGGCAGTTGGACTCATCTGGACGACACGGAACCTCGTCTGGGTCGCGGAGGCAGCGGTGTTGTCGTCGCTCGTCACGTGCGCCGTGATCCCTGAACCGCCGGCACCGCCGGTCGCGTAGACAGTGCGGTCGTCGCCACGCGTGATGGCGAGCGTAAAGCTGGCGACTGTGACCGTGGTGTCTGCGGTCCTCTTGAGGACCAGCGTCCGGTCGCCGACAAGGACCGGGGCGTATGGTGCGGTATTGGGCGCGGCCAGGGTCGCAGGTGTTGCAAGTGTGTAGGTGAGATTGACGCCGAACGGGATCTGCTCGAGGATCGCATTGACCCGACCGCGTGTCGTGTCGGTGATGAGATTGACGAATCTGATCCGGCCCTGTTCTCCTTCGGGCGAGAGTCCGGAGGGTGCCTCGGTTGTTCCGCAGGCTGCAACGCCCGCCAAAAAGGCGACGCGAAGCACTCGGGCGGCAGCGGCTCTGGTCGGGTAGTTCATGTCGGGATTCCTCACGTCGTTGGGCAACCGGCCGGGAACGTCGACGGCTCGGTGGGATCGGGGAGCGCCGTGAACGTGGCGTTGGGGTTTGCATTGCGGTCACCAACCGCATAGGGCAGCCAGCAGCGCTGGCCGTCGGTGGGTACCGATGGTGCCGCCGTTGGTCCACGTATCGCTGCCCGGCGACGCGAATCCTCCCATCGCAGTCCGGTGCCAAACAATTCGTAACGACGCTGCACGTAGATCTCCGCGATCAGCTGCGCCTGAGTCAGCGAGCCGGAGAGTGCCGGCAGACAAGCTTTCGGGTCATCGATGCCGCGGCCGCCGGTGCAGTCGGTGCGGACCGAATCGAGCACCGCCTGGGCACCGGCCAGCTGTCCCTGATTTGCCAGCGCCTCGGCCTTGATCAGCAGAGCCTCATCGGGAAAGTATACCGGCAGCGGGGCTGTAGCCGAGGCGTATCTGTTCCAGGGGTCGAGAAGAGCTCCGACGCGGCCCGAGGCTGTGGTCGATGGCACGACAAACCAGGCAAAGCGCTGATCACCGGGGGTCATCGAAAGCCGCCACTGTCGTCGCGGGGCGATGCCGTTGGGGCCGCCGGTCACGTTTGCATAGGGATTGACGGCCGGTGCCGGGAAAGTGAGAACGGAAAGAGCCGTTGGACCACTGCGCGCAACCTGATCGGCGGCCGAGATCGCCGCCGCGTGATCTCCCGCCATCCGCGCATAGCGCGCGCGGAAGAGCTGGATCACGTTGCGGAGGTTGACGCCTGGCGTGAGGATGCTGTTGTTGAAGAACGTGCTCGGCGCGGTGGCGCTGATTTCATTGGCCGCCGAGTCAAGGAGCGCCCTGATTGTGGTGATGGCCTGGGCCCGCGTCTCGTAGAGGGGAGCGGTGACACCGTAAGTGTTCAGAGGTATGCGCTGGTAGGACTGTACCCCCTGACCAAGTGCTTCAGCCTTGAGCGTCCACGCGAGAGCTCGGAGTCCGCTGCGCGTGCCGGGTTCGATCTCGCTGGCGAGTGCGTTGGCGCCGGTGAGAAGGTCATCGGCGGTACGAACCGTCCGGTACACATTGTTGAAGACGTTTTCGGCAATCGCCGTCCCCGAGGGAACGGCCCCCTGCTCGGCGTCGCTTATGGAGATCAGCGAGGCACTGGTGGCTGCGAACTCGTCCGTCACCAGCCCGGCCATATAGGCAAACGCTCCGTACGATGCTGCGAACCGGGCCTGCAGCCCCGTGGCGAGAGCGATCACGCCGTCGACGGTTGTTGTAACCTGCGTTTCGGTCGGCGCGTTGGGATTTTCCAGGTCGAGACTGCAGCCGCCGAGGACGACAGCCATAGTGACGGCCGCTGAAGTTCCGAAGATGCGCATTGGAGTCATATCCTCAGAAGGTCAGCCGCGCGCTGAGCGACCAGACGCGTGGGATCGGGTAGCCGCCGAAGTCGAAGCCGCGATCTGCCGCCGTGGTCTGGCCGGAGCCCAGCCCTCCGGCATTGGTGCCGAACAGGTTGATCTCTGGGTCATAACCGCTGTAGTTGGTCCAGACCCAGAGGTTGCGCCCCGACAGTGTGAGATCGATTCCGTCGCGGAAATAACGACGGACAGCAGGGACGTCGAGAGTGTACGAGGCCGAGAACTCTCTCAGCTTCACGAACGTCCCATCTTCGATCCAGTACTCGAAGATGCCCTGTGTGCGGGCGTTGAAACCGGGTGGCAGCTTGCGCGAGTCGCCGTAGGGCAGCAATTCGCGTTCGAACTCCTTTGAGTTGGAGGCGATACCGGCGTTCTGAGCCCGTGTTGACAGGTTCATGATGTCGTTACCGAACACGCCGTCGAGGAGAAGCCGCAGGCGGAGTTTGCGCGCGAGGGTTACTTCGTTGAGGAGTGAGGCGAGGAAGTCGGGGTTGGGATCGCCGATGACCTTGTTGAGAGAGTCGTTGCAGGTTCCGCCACTGATTGCCTGGCGCTGGGCGAGGGTCGCGCCCATGTCGACGGTCTGGTTGCTGCGCCGGTATCGACCTAACGAGTCGAGGAGCAGTGCCCCGGTGACGCAGTTCCGGGCGGCGTATGAGCCATAGAACACGCCCGCCGGCTGTCCCGTGCGGATACGATTGGGGTAGCCACCGGCCGACTGGAAGTCCTGGATCGCCAGGCTTTCGACAAGATTCCGATTGCGGGTCCAGGTGGCGGTGGTTGACCACTGGACGTCGCGTTCGTCGACGTTGGTCGTGCGCACCATCAGCTCGACGCCCTTGTTGGACATCGTCCCGATCGGGAAAAACTGGCGCGAGAAGCCGGTGCTCGTCGGCAGCGGTCTGAAGAAAAGCAGGTCCGAAACCAGCCGGTTGTAGTAGGTCGCTTCGGCGCCGACCCGGCCGCCGAACGCGCCGACTTCGGCACCAACCTCCCACTCTCGTGCCCTCTCGTTGCGCAGCGACGGATTGCCGAAGGTGATGTCGTTGACGAAGCCCGGCCGCCCGGCAAACGGGAGCTGGGCAAAGTTGATGAACTGCGAATACGCGTTGACTATGCCCGGCTGCGAACCTGCCCACCCCAGTGCGCTGCGGACCCGCAGGTTGTTGAGTCGCCCGGGCTGGTTGGGAACGATCACCCATGATGCCGACAGTTTGGGAAAGGCCTGCCAGCGTTCCGAAGGGGCGAAGGTTGACGAGGCGTCATATCGAACCGCGCCGGTGAGGAATAGACGGTCATCCCAGGCCACCTCCTGCTGTCCGTAGAAGCCGAGGGTTCTCAGCTCCACCTGGCTCTGGCCAGCGGCAAAGACCGACCCCGCGCTGACGAGTTCACCGACCGGGGCGAGTCCGTTGGCGACGGCGTTGGTCGTTCGCACCTGCTGGGAAGTGTGGTTGAATCCGGCGGTCGTGCGCATCTCGATGCGCGGCATCGGCTGCCAGGAGACCGTTCCCACTCCGTCCTGATTGATGACGCGAGAGCGCTGGATCACGGACTGGGATCGCCCCGTGGAGAGGGGCGCGGTGCCTAACACCGCGTTGCGGGGGACAAACTGGCGCTGCTCGAACCCGGTATTGTCGATACCGACCGTATAGTCGAAAAGAAGGCTCGTCGCCGGCGTCCACGTGACCTTGCCTGATCCGATGAAGCGGTCGATCGATTGCGGATTTCGAATGCGGTCGATGGCGAGCAGGGGGTTGGTCCCGAGCGACGGCGGAAGCGGGTACACGCCGTTCACCGGCCTGAAGTCGACGTGGGTGGGAGCGAAGAAAAGCGAGCCCATGATGCCGTAGTCGTTCTGCTCTCCGAACGCCTGAAACTGATTGTTCGTGCTGATGTAGTTGGCGGTAAAGTTGGAGATGAGGCGCGGTGAGAGCTGCTGCTGCAGGTTCACCCGGCCGCCATACCGGTTCGACGACGTGGAGCGGAGAATGCCGTCTTCGATCGAGCTGTTGCCGCTCAGGTAGTAGCGGGTCTGCTCGTTGCCCCCTTCGATCGTCAGGTTGACATCGCTACCGTAGGCCCGCTGGAAGACGTCGTTCTGGTAGTTGAAGCGGCTGATCGGCAGACCGGCGGCGTCGAACGGATAGAAGTTGAAGGGCTGCTGTTCGCGCAGTTCGTTGGCGGAGCCGCGCGCGAGAAGGGTGTATCGCGGCCGTCCGATGTTGCCCTTCTTTGTAAATATCTGAACAACCCCGTTGTTGGCGCGGGAACCGTACAGTGCTGCCGCGGCTGCACCACGAATGATTTCGATCCGGTCGATGTCGGCCGGATTCAGGTCAGCGAGCCTGTTCTGGGGGTTGGCTCGCGTACCCAGGTCCGCCAGCTGCGCGGATCCATTGTCGATGATGACGCCGTCGACGATGTAGAGAGGATCGGAGCCCGAGATGAACGAATTCGTGCCCCGCAGACGAACCGACATCCCGCCACCACCAGGACCTCCCGAGTTCTGCGTTATCTGAGCGCCCGGGATCTTGCCCTGCATCGCCTGATCCAGAGTCACCGATTGTGCGCGCGCGATCAGCGTCGAGTCGACCGAAGCCACACTCGTTCCGATCTTGCGCTTCTCGGTCGGCGCCGCAGATCCCGTGACAACAACCTCCGTAAGGTTGAGCGCACTGACTTCGAGAGCGAGATCGACACGTGCGGCCGCTCCGGCCGTGACCGCGATCGCTCTGGTGACCGGCTGAAAGCCGATGCGTCGCGCAGTAACCGTGCGCGCGCCGACAGGTACGCCGGTCAGCGCAAACGCGCCGTCTGCCCCGCTCAAAGCCCCGATTCGGGTCTCGGCGACCATGACCTGCACGTTAGGCAGAGGTCGTCCGGAAGCCGCTTCCGTGACTCGACCCTCAATCGACCCTGTCGCCTGGCCGGCGGCCACCGATGAGAAACCAGCGAGGAGAAGCGACACGAAACGCACGCGGAATCGATACATAGGCCCAGCTCCGAAAATGTGTTGGACCTCCCCAATAAGAGAGGTCGCCTCGCGCCCACGGAAAGTAGCGACCGCGATCGTGCCTGCCACCCTCTGGGAGAACCGCGATGCCGGGAATCGTCCGACAAGCAGATTCGACCCAACAGTCGCCGGAAGTTTGTTCATTGCTGCAGGATGAAAACGACGGAAACACGTGGCAGTGGTGGGGGCGGACCAGGTTCACGTACGTCAACGACGTTGAAGCCGGCTACTCCGAAGAGAGAGATCCAGCTTTCCATCGTCCTGAAATACCAGGGTGCAGGGTCGGTGAACTCGGAAGAGAATCCCGCCCAGGATCCATGCCGCCAGCCATCGGCGTACGGGGCATCGCCGCAAGCCGACACCGGGTGAAGCGTCTGTACGACAAAACTTCCCTCCGGGTTCAGCAGTCGCGGCACGGCGCAGACAAGCCTTTCGACCTCGGTATGACCGATGAGCGAGAAGTTGGCGACGACGACGTCCGCCGTTTCTTCCACCGCGCCGTTTGCAATGTCTGAGTACGACGCGACACTGAAGCGACCACCACCCTTTGCGTCAGCGGCGGCGATCAGCTCGGGGACGACGTCCACACCCGCGCATTCGACACCGTGGTCGGAGAGGGCGCGGATTAGCCAACCCTCTCCGCAGCCGATGTCGATGGCTGATCGTGGCCTCGGCCGCAATCTCAGAACGGCGTCGAGGATTGCCGCGTCGGTATAGAGTCGACGGCTGTCGATCTCGTGCGAGCGGACGGCTCGCGTCCACGGTGCGGCATTTTTCAACCACGAGTCGATGATTTTTTCGTCCGTGAGTGGGTCGGGCGGCATTCGGGGGGCGTCAGAGGAGGAGCGGGAGGAGCCGGGATCGGAGAGGATAAGCGATGAGGACGATGAGGACGAGGATGAAGAGGATGAAGAGGATGAGGAGGAGCGATGCGGGCGAAGAGGGCGAGGAGGGCGAAGAGGGCGAGGAACGGCAAGGAGGATGAGGAGGATGAGGAGGATGAGGAGGAGCGATGCGGGCGAGGAGGGCGAGGAGGGCGAGGAACGGCAAGGAGGATGAGGAGGATGAGGACGATGAAGAGGATGAGGACGATGAAGAGGATGAGGAGGATGAGGAGGATGAGGAGGATGAGGACAGGAGGGCGGTGGAAGGTGGCACTTCACGCAATCCGAACCGCTTCCACGGACGTAGCAAAGGGAACCCACCGGAAACCATTGATCCAGCTATCCAGGCCCGGCCTCCCGGCTGCCCTTCTGTCTGCGGTCCTCCTCGCGGCTTGCGCGCGTGGAAGCGCCGATCCAGCGCCGTCGCTCGCGCCACCGGCGTCAACCGTCAATGCCGACATCAACCTTTTCGAACGGCGACTGGACGAAGATCCGCAAAGCGCGGCCGATCGGTCCCGTCTGGCTGGCCTGTACCTCAGGCGCGCCCGACAGACCGGCAACTACGCCGACGTCGAGCGCGGTCTGGCACAGGCCGAGAGTTCACTGGTCCTGCGCGAGGCTCATAATTCGGCGACCTACAGCGTGATTGCAGCCGCGCGTCTGGCGGGTCACGACTTTACCGGTGCGCTCGACGCGGCACGTCGAGTCGTCGAATCGGAGCCGTGGAATCCGGCCTATCGAGCGCTGCTGGCCGAGGTGTACCTCGAACTCGGGAAATACGGGGACGCCGCAGCCATCTTCCGCACGCTCGAAGGGGGCTCGGACGATCTTTCGGTGGCGCCGCGGCTCGTTCGCTGGTACGAGGTGACGGGTCACCTGGCGCGCGCCCTCGCCCTGTCACGTCACGCAGCCAGGTTGGCGGGCGAGGCAGTGATGATCGACCCCGAACAGAAGGCGTGGTTTCATCTCAGGGCCGGTGAGATCGCGGCAAAGAGCTGGGCGCTGGAGGTGGCGGAAGGAGAGTTTGCCGCTGGACTGGCTGCGAACCCCGGAGACTACAGGATCCTTGCGGCGCGGGCTCGGCTGCGAGCGAGCCGCGGTGAGTGGCGTGCAGCGATTGCGGACGCCGAGGAATCGATCGCGGTTCACCTCGAGCCGGGAACACTTGGTCTGCTGCGCGACGCGTGGCTCGCCCTCGGTGACTCAGCGCAGTCTGCGAGCTACGGTGCGGCGATGTCGGCGTCCGCTCTCGTGCAGCCGGGTCCGATCCACCGAGCGTGGGGGCTCAACCTCGTTGATCATGGCGAGGAGCTAGCCGAGGTTCGGCGACGGGTGATGGAGGAGCAGCGAACCAGGCGGGACGTCTATGGATACGACCTGCTGGCGTGGGTGCTGCACGCAATGGGCAAGCCGAACGACGCGTGGGCGGCGGCAAAGGTCGCCATCGGGCAGGGAACGGAGGACGCTGAGCTGATATACCGTGCCGGGGTCGTGGCGGCGGGGGCGGGCGCGGGAGGCGAGTCCGATTCTCTGCTGCGACGCGCGCTCGCAGTGCGCGGTCTGCTGCCGCTGGAGACCGTAAGAGAGCTGCAGTCGAGGTTTGGAGTTCAGTGATCTGCCGGGCGCTCGAACTGGGCGCGCTGGCGCTTCTGGCGTCGGTACCTCTGGCGGCGCCGGACGCGCGTCGAGGCCATGAAGCGGCTGCCCCGAGAACGGCGATCGAGCGAGCTCATCCAGTTCACACGTCACTGACGAGGATAGAGCTCGACGGCCGGGGCAAGGTGATGGTTCGTGTGCGGACATTCTCCGACGATTTCGCGGCGGCCGTGACGCGCGCAACCGGCACCGCCGCCGGCCCTGACTATTCGGTGCCTGCGTCTGCTGCCGAGCTTTATGTAGGTGAGCGGGTGGTCGTGGCGACCGGTGGCCGTCGCGTCGCTCTCAGGTTGTTGTCGCAGAAGCGGGATGGTGATGTCACGTGGCTCGAACTGATCGGCTCGGGTATGGCTTCATTGAAGGGGGTAACGGTAGAGAGCCGGCTCCTCACCGAGTTCCACGCCGATCAGGTGAACGTGGTTCAGGTGAAAGACGGAGCTGGCTCGCGGAC
>JBQTHK010000081.1:0-85101 GCA_052389935.1 Gemmatimonadota bacterium
GGGTTCCCCGGACATGGCATGCGCCGCCTGCCCCAGAGCGGGGGTCTCCCCGTCGTTGGGGCGCTCTCACTTCCCGCTCATGCTGGAAACAACGCCCCGGGACTCCCGCCTTCGCGGGAGAACGGCAGGGGAGGCCCTCCACGGACGCGGCGTGCCTGGGACCGCATGAAGGAAGGAGTGCACGTACAAGGCATGCGCAGCATGCCGCGCAGGGTTCCCCGGACAAGGCACGCGCAGCAAACCGCAGCGGAGTTCCACGGACAAGGCATGCGCAGCATGCCGCAGATCCGGGGTCTCCCCGGAGTCGGGGCGCTCTCAGCTCTCGCTCATGCTGGAAACAACATCCCTGGACTCCCGCCTTCGCGGGAGAACGGCAGGGGAGGCCCTCCACGGACTCAGGCCTGACAGGACCGCTTGCGTACCAACGTCGAATCGGCAATCGTGACTCATGATGCGCTTGCCGCCGTTGGCGCTTTTTCGTGATAGTCCGGGTTCGATCACGGCCACACCCGCGCGGCTCCTCGCCGTGCTGGTCGCTTTCGCGGCGACGCCGCTGGGTGCTGCCTCCCAGGGCGTTCGCCCAGGTGCCCAGCCACCTGCCCGAATCGGAGCCACCCAGTCGGCACCCCCGGCCCGCACTCCCGAAACCGATCGGATCAGTCCCGAACGGCCGCCGCTCTTTCCCTGCACGACTTGCCTCGGCGGATGGAGCGCGCCCTGGATCGTTTACAGTGAAGCCCGCCCCCTCCCGACACCCATGGTGACGCCCGTCCCATGGTATTACCCGGTCCCGATACCGGTCGCAACCGGCGGCCGCCAGCCCGCCGGACCGGATTCGCCGCCGAAACCCTACAACTCGGCTGCATCCCGGATAACCGTCGTGGGGGCTGGCACCGACGGCGGTGGCGGAGTCATGCGAATCACCCGTGGCGAGGGCGATTCCCTCCACGTTACCTGGCTCGGCTCCTCGCGGCCCGTGCAACATGCCGTCGCGTTTCTCGCCGACAGCCTCAAGGTGCGCTTCGCCGCGACGACGCTGACCAGCGGAACGACCCGCACCACGTTCAGACTCTCCGCAAAGCCACAGCCGGCCTGGGTCGGAATCGAAGTGACGCACATCGATGGATCGATGCGCACCACGCTGGTCCCGGTGCCGACGAGGTGAAATAAACGTCGACTCGTCTTCGACCTCCTCGCCTTCATCGCCTTCATCCTTGTCATCCCCTCGTTTCAGCCGACGAGGTGAAATAAACGTCGACTCATCATCGACCTCCTCGCCTTCATCGTCTTCAGCCTCGTCATCCCCTCGTCTCAGCTGTCCAGCCGTCCTACATCACTGTAACCGGCTTCTTCCTGCCGATCACCCCTTCAACCTTCGCCGCCGACAGCAGCCGGTTGAACGCCTCGACGTCAGACTCCACCGACTCGATCTCGGCCAACAACGCCCGCCAGAGGCGATCCAGTTCCGCCATGCGCTCGCGAGCGCCCTGAGTCAGCACCGGATTGCCTTCGACCTGACCGAGGAGGAAGCCCATCTGGCCGTTGATCCCGTTGGCGTAGTTGATGATGTCCTGACCGTTGGATGCCTTCGTAGTCAGCCGAGGATCGATTCCGTCGACTCTCTTTACGAGCGCGGAGCCGGCATCCGCAATTGCCCTCGCGCTGTCGGCATCACGTGTCCGGCTGACGAACCCCTGCACCTGCCCCTTGATGTCACGAACCCGCAGAACCGCGTCGTGAACCTCGCCGATGCGGCGCGCCAGCGCGTTCGCCACCGAATCCCGCTCGGCGACCTGTGAGGTCGCCGCCTGGAGTCGTGGATCATGCCGCACTTCCAGTGGCTGGTTTCGCGTCGTCTCGCCAAAGCTGAGTCGCACCTGATAGGTGCCGGCACTGACGCGGGCACCCGCGTTGGCCGGTGCGCCAAAGAGCAGTACACCCGGCAGCTGAGTCGGCGCTGGTCGCCGCAGGTCCCAGACTACACGATTGATGCCAGGGCGCGGTGCGAGCCGCGCCGTTCCTGTTCCCTCTCGGTTTGACAACGTCCGCACCACGGCACCCCGCGCGTCCAGAAACTCGACGGTCACCGTCATCGTCGAGTCGAAGCTGGCGAGCCGGTAGAAGACAGTGGCCCCGGCCGGCGGATTGCGACCCGCGTTAGGCGGGCTTCCGAATCCGCCACCACCGCCATGAACAGCCGGTCGCGGCCGAAACAGGTGTACGGACGCGCTGGCCACAGAATCGGCGTATTGCCTGATCGGACCGAGGTCATCGAGGATCCAGAAGGCGCGGCCTTCGGTGGAGGCGATCAGGTCACCATGTCTCACTTCGAGATCTGTCACCGGGACTACAGGTAAATTGCCTGAGAACGGCTGCCAGCGGGCACCGCCGTCAAAGGAGACGTAGACACCGGTCTCGGTGCCGGCATAGAGGAGTCCGCGGCGCTCTGTGTCTTCGCGCACAACGCGCACCGGCTCACCGTCGCGCAGGCCCGTGTTCAGCCTCGTCCAGGAGCGCCCGAAGTCCGTCGAGCGATAAACGTAAGGAGCGGGATCGCCGAGTCGGTCTCGCCTGAATGCGAGGAACACGGTACCGGCGTCATGCGGTGAGACCTCGATTTCGTTGACAAGCCCGTCACCGGCTTCGCGAGGCGTCACGTTTATCCACGTCGCGCCGCCGTCACGTGTCAACTGCACCAGCCCGTCATCGGTGCCCACGTATACCGTGCGGGCGTCGTGCGGCGACTCCTCCAACACGACGATCGTGCCGTACACCTCGCCGCCTGCACCTTCGTTGGTGATCGGGCCCCCACCCCAGCCCTGACGAGCCTTGTCGTTCCTCGTGAGATCAGACGAGATCGGCGCCCACGACTGACCGCGATCGCGGGAGCGGAACAGCACGTTACCGGCGTGAAATACCGTGTTGGGATCGTGTTCCGAGACGACGATCGGAGCGGTCCAGTTGAACCGGTACCTGGTCTTGTCGGTCGGCTCCGTGAGGTTCATCTCGGGCCAGGCCATGATGTCGCGGCGCATCCCGGTTTCCTGATCGAGCTCGTCTATCAAAGCCTGGTAACAACCGCCGTAGACATAGCGCGGGTTTCTCGCACTCACGCCAATGTTGGCGTTTTCGCAACCAGCGCCGTCCCACCAATCGCGGACTCCAATGGCGCCGTCATCGCTGCGGCTCCTGATCACTACCGACGAGTTGTCCTGTTGCCCTGAATAGAGCTTGTAGGGGTAATCGTCGTCCACCGTGACGTGATAGAACTGCGCCGTCGGCTGGTTGTCCTGCGTACTCCAGCTCCGGCCACCGTCGAGTGAAACCGACGCGCCGCCATCGTTGCCGTTGATCAGGTATCGGCTGTCTGTCGGATTGATCCAGAGCGAGTGGTTGTCTCCGTGCGTGGCCGGGACCGTGGCGAACGTGCGCCCCCCGTCGATCGACCTGAGAACCGGAGCGTTAAGCGCCCAGACAATCTCGGGATTCTGGGGGTCCGCGAAGACCTTCATGTAGTACCACGACCGGGTCTGGATCAGCCGGTCGCCCGACAGTAGTCGCCACGTCTTCCCAGCGTCGTCACTGCGATAGAGTCCACCGGCTTCGGCCTCTACGATCGCGAATACCCGGTCGGGGTTCGATGGCGACACCGCAACGCCGATCTTGCCCATCAGCCTGGGCAGCCCCTCGGTCAGC
Organism: Gemmatimonadota bacterium; assembly: GCA_052389935.1. GTDB lineage: Bacteria > Gemmatimonadota > Gemmatimonadetes > Gemmatimonadales > Gemmatimonadaceae > JBQTHK01. The sequence continues at coordinate 3,697 of JBQTHK010000081.1, forward strand.
CTCGTCCAGCTGTCGCCGCCATCGGTCGATTTCCAGATCCCGCTTCCAGGCCCGCCCGAGCGCACGAACCATGGTTGGCGCTGATGGTCCCAGAAGGCTGCGTATAGAATCCGCGGGTTGGTGGGGTCAAGTGAAAGATCGCTGGGCCCGCTCGTCAGGTTTTCTCCCTTGAGCAGGAGCGCCCACGTCTTGCCACCGTCATTTGATCTGTAGACCCCGCGGTCGGTCGTTCCCTTCCACCGATCACCCTGAGCCGCGACCCAGACGATGTCCGGATTCTGGGGATGTACGCGCACGGCCGAAATCTGACGCGAGGCCGACAGCCCGGTGTTGCGCCAGGTTCGTCCCTGATCTGTACTCTTGTAGACTCCGTCGCCGTAGGTCGACGATTGCCCACGGATCGCATGTTCTCCGGTGCCGACATAAATCACGTTGTTGTCAGACGGTGCAACCGCGATTGCCCCGATCGAGCCACTCCTGAAGAACCCATCCGAGATGTTTCGCCAGGATATCCCGGCGTTGTCGGTTCGCCAGAGTCCCCCTCCCGTATAGCCGGCGAAGTACGTCAGCGGCTGCCCCGGCACTCCCGCAACCGCGACACTTCGGCCGCCACGCCAGGGTCCGACGTTGCGCCACGCCGTAGCCTGGTAAAGAGTGGTGTCCGCGTTGAGTCCGCCGCGCGCCTGTGCTTCGGCGAAAAGTGGCAGCGAAGCGATGAGAGCAAACGTGGCGGCAGCTCGTGGCAGCATGGCGAAAACGGCTCGGCGAGTGATGAAAGTGGGAGAGGGTCACGTTGAACCAGCGGATCAGTCAAGGCAAGGGGAGGGGGGAGGGGGCCCGTAACAGATCCGTTGCCTCACCTTCGCCGTTCCGACTTTGCGCCTGGCTACCGCCCCACGCTGCCTCGCCTTCCATCAGGGGCCTGGCCCGCTCCGAGCCGTTTCGGATTCCCGCGCTCCGCCTCCTGCTTCTTCCTCTCATCTCTGCGTTCTCCCTGTCTGCTCCTGCGAAGTCATCCGCGCTCAGACACTACTGCGGAGTAGTAGTGATTCTCACCTGCGTCCACATACTCCGCGATGATCGAAAACCCCGAAGCATCAAGCGCCTCCCTATACCTGTCGTCGCCCAGGGAGCGGGATTCGCGCCCGGTGCAGAGGTCCTTCCACGTTCCTGTTTCGACCGGTGCGGTGAGGAGAAACCGGCCGCCGGTCCGCAACGCCGACGCCACTCGCTGAATCAGCTGCTCCTGTCCGGCCTCATCGAGCAGGAAGATGAGCCCCCAGCACATCGCCGCGTCGAACTTGAGGTCGAAGAATCGTGATTCTTCGGCCGCTTCGCACGTGACACGCGCCTCGGGGTGCCGTTGGGCGTACGATGCCGCCAGCCGCCGGGATGCATCAAGCGCGTAGACCAGGAACCGACCGTCGTTGAGCACGCCTGACCGCTCACCCCCAGGCCCGCAGCCGATATCGACGACCGACGACCCGTGATCGATGCCCGCGCTCCAGGATCTGATGATGTCGACACCAAACGGAAACAGCGGGCTGTCGACGATGAACTCGTCGGCGATGTCGTCCCAGCCGTTGGATCTGTCGACTGTCAATGCTCGAAAGCCGCGAGCAGCTGGTCGGTGGACACGACCGCTCCGAACTCATCCTGCAGGCTCGCCAGCGCTGCCTGGTGCATCAGTTCGGCCGTGATGCTTTGCCCTTGTGGATCACGACGTTCGAAAGTGGCTGTTGCATCGGACACGACAACGGTCACGAAGCCAAGGTCCGACGCCGAGCGTGCTGTGGAGGACACGCAGTGATCAGTTGTTGTGCCGGTCACGACGACAGCCTCGATACCCTGCGCCCGCAGTTGTCCCTCCAGTGCGGTTCCGACGAATGCGCTGTTGACCGTCTTTCGTACAAGCGGTTCACCGGACATCGGTGCAGCCACTGGTTTGATCGCATTTCCGGGGAGCTCCGGCCTCAGAGGCGAGTCGCGCTCGGTGGACATGTGCTGAACATGCACGATCGGCCGACCGGCGAGACGCCAGGCGGCCAGCAACCGCGCGATATTCGACTCGGCGTCGCGATTGTTCCGCTGGCCATATCTGGGATCATCGAGCCCGATCTGGACATCGACGACCAGCAAGGCAGTGTTCGCCGGAAGTTCGAGACTGGCGGTCTCGGAGTACCTGCCCGTTCGCGGGGTGAGAGCCATCGGGTAAGTCTGCAGAAGGATCAGATGCTGCGCCAGTCACTTACTTCGCTTCGCGAGCACGACTAGCATTGGGCACGTGACCCCACTGGTAGCAGGCGCTGAACCCGCGCTCGAAAGTGACACGCGGACATGGGCCCGTGTGGCGCTGCAGAGCTTTGGGGGACCGGCTGGCCAGATCGCGGTGCTTCATCGGATCACCGTCGAAGAGAAGCGTTGGCTCGACGAGCAGCAGTTTCTCAACGCGCTCGGCTACTGCATGCTCCTCCCGGGGCCCGAGGCTCACCAGCTCGCGACCTACATCGGCTGGCTGCGCGGTGGTGTGGCGGGCGGTATCATCGCTGGCGGGCTTTTCGTGATGCCGGGGTTCGTCGCGATTCTTGCCCTCAGCGTTCTCTATGTAACGCTGGGGCAGGCCGGTGTCGTGGCAGCGTTGTTCGCCGGCCTCAAGCCCGCGGTTCTGGCGATCGTGCTCGAGGCAGTGCTGCGTCTTCACAAGCGCGCTGCACGAGGTCCGTTCGGGGTTTTTCTGGGTGTCGCCTCCTTCGCCGGGCTGTTCTTTCTTGGAGTTCCGTTTCCGTTTATCGTCCTCGTCGCCGGTGTTCTGGGATTCTTCTCCGGAAGCCGCACCGCTCCAGACCGCGATCAGGCCGCGACGACATTACCGGTGAGCGGTCTCCTTTTTCCCGCCCTGAGGACCGCCGCATTCTGGCTCATCGTCTGGCTCGTTCCGGTTGCGTTCATCGTGGTCGCTGTCGGTCGTGATCATGTGATCAGCGACCTCGCGTCGTTCTTCAGTCAGGCGGCCGTGGTGACGTTCGGTGGTGCGTACGCCGTGCTGAGCTACGTCGCACAGCATGCTGTGGAGGACCGAAACTGGCTGACTGCGGGCGAGATGGTTGACGGCCTGGGGATGGCCGAGACGACGCCGGGTCCCCTGATCATCGTTGTTCAGTTCGTGGCCTTCCTCGCTGCGTTCCGGGAGCCGGGGCATCTTGCACCCTTCGTTTCGGCTGTCATCGGCTCACTCGTTACGGTATGGGTGACTTTCATCCCCAGCTTTCTCTTCATATTCGCCAGCGCGCCGTTCATCAACTGGCTCCGCGCCCAGGTGCGGCTGCAGGCCGCGCTTGGAGCCGTCATGGCAGCGGTCCTGGGCGTCGTTCTCAATCTGGGCGTCTGGTTCGGACTCCACGTCCTGTTCCGCGAAGTCCGTCAGGTCGAGGCGGGACCATTTGAATTCGCGATGCCGCGGCCTGAGTCGGTTGACATCCTTTCAGTGGCGTTGTTTCTCCTCGCTCTGGTAGCTGTCTTGCGTTTCAAGGTGGGGATGCTGACTGTACTCGGAGCATCGGCGCTTGTCGGTGTTGTGGTGCGTCTCGCTTTTTGACGTCCGCGCGAACCATTGCTCTGCGTCGATTCGCGTGCACTTCTCTCACCAGCGGACAATGACGACAGTGGCCGGTTCAGACATCGCGCATCTGCTGCAACGGCTTGGTGTGACCCATGTCGTGACCATTCCCGACAGCACAATCGGGAAGTGGGATGACGTCATTATCGATGCCGGGATTCAGATCGTGAGAGTCTGCCGTGAGGGTGAGGCGTGGGGAGTTGCCATGGGACTTCACCTTGGCGGTCAGCGGCCCCTCGTGATGATTCAGTGCACGGGTCTCTTCGAGTCGGGCGATGCGTTGCGCAATGTGCTCTTTGAGTGGCGCCTGCCGATACCCGCGATCGTGGGCTATCGCAGCTTTCTCAACTCGGATATGCTGCCGGGTGATACCTCTCTGGTGTTCACGGAGCCGATACTTGATGCGTGGGGCATCGGGTACCAACTCGTACGTGAGGGCGCGGAACTGGCGGGCGCGGGTGACTTCATTGCGGAACCAGCTGCAAACGGACGACCGCGCGCCCTGTTGATCGCCGAGGGTGGCGCATGAGCCCTGTCATGATGCTGGATGCCGCGGTAGCTCCGCTGCGCGAGGCCCGTGGATCGCGTGACGTGATCATCACGACGATGGGGGCAGCGCGAGAGTCGATGGCTGCAGGTGATCCGCATCCGCTCGACCTTGTTTACGTTCCGTCGAGCATGGGCCAGGCTTCCTCGTTAGGTCTCGGTCTGGCGATGGCGCGACCGGACCTCCGGGTCACAGTTGTCAATGGTGACGGGTCGATGCTGATGAATCTGGGCTCGCTGGTATCGATCGCGGCAGCGGCACCCTGCAATCTTCATGTTGTCATCGTCGACAATGGCGCGTACGAGGTAACCGGAGGCCAACCGACCGCGGGTTCGATCGCCAGAACGGACCTGGGAGCGATAGCGAGAGGCTGCGGTATCGCCATTGTGCGTGAGTTCACCGACCTCACCTCGTGGAGGGCAGCCATGCCCGAAGTGATGACCGTGCGCGGTCCGGTTGTTTCCGTATTGCGCGTTGCGGTTTCGGCGACTGCCCGAGGGCCCAGGTCGCCCGGGCCGGCCGCGGATCGGGCGCGGTCGTTCATGAAGGCTTTGGAGCTGGTACAGTCCGGATAGGAACTCGCGCGCTGTCAACTTTTCAGGTGGCTTCGGAAATGGACGAGAAAAGGCTCTATCTCGACTTCTGGCTTGACGAGTCAAAGACGACCCGCAACGTGCTGGCGCGGATCCCCGAGGGGTCGTCGTACAGGCCCGACCCCAGATCAAGGACAGCGCAGGAGATCGCCTGGCAGCTCGTTTGCGGAGAGCGGATGCTGATTGAGGGCCTGGAGTCGAGGGCCGAGTGCCGACGAGCTCTGACGGCCCTCCGATGGGTCAGCAGGAGAAGCTACTGTTGCCTGATCGACTCGATCGGATCAACCCCCGCGGCTCGTCGTGCAGGGAGCCAACACGCCAGCAGTGCGACTACCAGCAGCATCACAGTCACCGCGAACAGTGTCAGCGGGTCGCCGGGCGCGACGTCGAACAGCATTGATTCCATCGACCTGGCGCCAACGATTGCCAGCGCAAACCCGATTGCCGCTCCGACGAGTGCGTAGCTCAGGCCGTGGCGCACAACTTCGAGGGTGATGGTCCGCCTGTCGGCACCCAGCGCCATCCGCACGCCGATCTCTCGCCGCCTGGTCGCCACAACGAAGGAGAGCATCCCGAAGATCCCGATCGCGGCCAGTCCCAACGCCATCGCCGCGAATGTTCCGAGCAGGATGGCCCAGTGGCGCGGCTGCGCGATCGATTCGGTCAGCCGCTCCTCCATGGTCACTACTTCGCGCATTGGAATCGAGGCATCCATCGACCTCAGGACTCCCAGCACCGGCTCTGCCATCAGTCTCGGGGACCCTTCAGTCCTTACAAACAGGAATGAGTTCCGGCTCCACTGCTCCGTCATCGGCGAGTACATCGACTCGCGGGGGCCGGCGATGCCCGAAAAAGGCACGTCCTCCACAACACCAGCTATCGTCGTCGGCGGACACTCAGTGCATCCGCCGCGAATGAGTGTTTTCCCAACCGGCGACTCCCCTGGATAATACTTTCCCGCCCACGTGCGGCTCACGAGAATGACGGGAGTGGCGCCGGTATCAACTGGAGTGAAGCCTCTCCCCTCGACCAGTCGCACGCCGAGCGCGTTGAGATACCCGTTGTCGATGCTCGGCCACGGACCGTTAGGCTCCGGTTCTCCGGGGGTGACAGGGCGGTCGATGAGGTTGAAGTTGTCGTTACTGGAGCCAAAGTCATCCGGCGGCATGGATGTCGCGAGCCCTGCCTCCCTGACACCGGGGAGCGTTCGCAGCAGCGGGAGTGCGCGCACCCAGTACGCCGAGATCGCGGAATCGCCAGCGTATTGCCCCAGTGGGAGGGACACGCGCACGGTCAGCAGGTTGCTCGCGTCGAATCCGGGATCGACTCTCTGCAGACTGGCGAAGCTCGCCAGCAGGAGGGCAGCAACTGCCAGTACCGGCAAAGCCAGCGCGAACTGTGCGACCACGAAGCCGCTCCGAGCCAATCGCAGCGCCCGTCCTCCCGCTGTAGTCCGGCTTCCGCCAGCCGGTCCGTCCGGAGAAGCACTTCCTGGCAGCAGCAGCATCGGCGTCAACACGACAACGCTGGCTGCCGCTATCGACAGACCGACTGCGAAGGCGACGGTCCCGGGATCGAGACTCGCTGAGTCGAGGCCCGGTATGCCGGGCACAAGGATTATCAGGGCCTTGAGAAAAAGGAGTCCGAGACCAACGCCGACAGCCGCGGCGATGAACGCCAGCAGCGCCCCTTCGGTTGCGACAAGACGTGCGAGGCGTGCGCGTCCGGCACCCAGGTTCGCCCGGAGTGAGAGTTCCGGCAGCCGCCTCGTCAGCCGCACGATGGTCAAACTCGCTACGTTGGCGATGCCGACCAGGAGGACGAGGCCCACCGCGAGGGAGAACGTCCGCAGCGTCTGACCTGACTGGGCGAGGAACGATGACCGTATGGGAGCGGCCTCGTAGCGTGCTGTCCTGTCATTGAATCCGGGTGTCCAGAGTGGAAAAATCCTCTCACTGATCCCGGCAACGTCGCGTGATGCTGACTCGAATGTGACGCCCGGTTTGAGTCGTGCCACGGTCATGAGGCCGAACGGTCCGCGTCTTTCCGGTTGGGCAAGCTGCAGCGCTGGCCAGGCCTCGGCCCTCGTTGCGAAAAGTTCTTCGGAATGCGCCAGTATCCCAACGACCGTGTGCGGCACTCCGTCGATTGTGACCTGAGTCCCCAGTGCGCCGGCGGCGCCACCGTGCAGCCGGTCCGCGAGTGACTTGCCAATGATTGCGACACGAGGGCTCCCGACTGCCTCATCGGCTGGTTCGATCTGTCGTCCTGCGATGAGGCGCGATCCGATGGCGCGGTGAAAGCCTGCGGTCACTCTGCCGATCCGGAGGTTTTCGGATGTGGTGCCGGTGCGGTAGGGCACTTCACCCAGTCGCACGGCGCCGACACTTTCAAAGCTCTGCTGCAGCTCCTCGATGGCGCGCAGATCGACTGTCGAAAGGGATGGAAAGCCCCTGAACAGAATGGCGGCCAGGTTTTCGTGCGCGGGTTCGCGCATGACGGCGTTGACGGCGCTATGGACGGCGGTTGTGGAACCGATGCCGATGGCGAGCACGAGGGCGGCGGTAACGGTGTAGGCCGGACTGCGGGCGAGGCCTCGTGCGCCGTGGCGGAGATCGCGGGCGACTTCCTCGATCCAGCTCACGCCGCGTGCCTCTCGATGTTCCTCGTGGAACCTCGACATCCCGCCGAGGGTGGCGAGTGCGCGTCTCCGCGCTTCTTCCATGGGGAGGTTCCGGAGCAGCATCAGGTCCCTCGTCTCGAGATCGACGTGGTGCTGCATTTCTTCCGCGAGCTCGGCGTCGATCTCACGCCTGCGCAGCAACGCTCTCAGTCGGCGCTTTGCCAGATGCAGGATGGGCAGCATCCGGTCTATCCTGCGCCAAGAACGTCTTCGACCGCGGTAGCGAACCGGCGCCACTGTGTGCGTTCTGCAGCAAGCTGTCGTTTGCCTTTTGGCGTCAGGTTGTAGAAGCGGGCGCGGCGGCCTTCGTCGCTCACGCTCCATTCCGACTCGATCCATCCCAGATCTTCGAGCCGGTAGAGCGCGGGATAGAGCGATCCCTGGCCGATCTCGAGTACGTCGCGCGATGTCTGGCGCAGTCTTCTGGAGATCCCCCAGCCGTGCAGCGGCCCCAGCACGAGGGTTCGCAGGATGAGGAGGTTGAGTGTGCCCTGAAGAAGTTCGGTGCGTGTGGCCATTTGATGACGGGCGGGTGTGGATACCTCGACGTTCGACAATACGCTTTTCTGTTGTCGATTGTCAAGGCATCGCTACTGCGTGCCACAAAAGCTTGATCCACGCGCTGAGCACGCTTCCGCCGCCCGACTGATGTCGTACCTGCCGGTGGATTGAGCGGAGCAATGGGCGCCATCACACGACCACACGTGGAGCGGCTCAATCGCTATCGGCGCATCCGCGAGTCAGCCGGCGCTCTTTCCGCGTACCGCTGGTCCTGCTCTTCCAGCTCATACCGTTCATCCTCTCTCATGCTCTCCCGCTCCTCCGTCCCCACACATTAATTGACAAGTTCACGACCGACTCCAACCTCGCCAGCCCCGACGTTTTGACCGACGCAACCGTTACCTCTGAAACAACGGACTCGACGTCGTCTTTCGAAGCACCACCACCCGCGCCCTCACGGCGCTACGATCGGTCGATCATCGAAGGTCCGCTGCGCCCCGCTGTCTGGAAGATCGCGTGGCCGACCATGCTCACGAACATCATCGGCGGTGTGCAGGGAATCGTCGACCATATACTCGTCGGACATTTCGTGGGCTTCACGGGAAACGCGGCGATCGGAGTTGCCTGGCAGATCTTCATCGTCGTGATCGTTTTCATCATGTCGCTGTTCACGGGCATGAGCGTACTCGTATCGCGCTTCGCCGGTGCGGGCGAAGAGGACAAGGTTGATCGTACCGTCTACCAGGCCTTTCTGACGTCGGTCGGCATTTCCCTTTTCATCATGGCGCCGGTCGGGTACTTCGCCTCGCCATGGCTCCTCGACCTCGTCAACGCTGCGCCCGCCGTCCGGGCCGAAGCTCTGCCGTTTCTCCGGATCATGTTCCTCTTCTCGAGCGGCATGATGGTGTTTTTCATGCTTGGAGGTGCACTCCGGTCGGCGGGTGACGCGCGCACGCCGATGATCCTCGGCATAGCCCTCACGATCCTCAACATCGTCTTCAACATCATCTTCATCCGCGGTCTTGGACCGATCCCTGCTTTCCGTACTCCCGGCGCGGCCATGGGCACCTGCCTCGCGTCGGGGATCATAGCCCTCTACGCGCTGTGGAAACTCTGGAAAGGTGGCTGGGTCGTTTCCTTCCCCCGGCACCGTGGCCTCGCTCCGGACTGGAGGATCATCCGATCGCTTTTCCGTTTTGGGCTCCCCACCGGGATTCAGGGAATCGCGATGAACATCGGCGGAGTTTTTCTCCTCTCCTTCATCGGTTCGCTGGCTCAGAGCGCCGCAGCCCAGGCCGCATTCGCCGTATCGTACTCGCAGCTCTTCTCGTTAATCACCTGGACGTCCGTGGGACTGATGGGAGCGGCCGCGGCGGTTGTCGGTCAAAACCTCGGTGCCGGGAATCCGGAGCGGGCCGACGCCGCCGTGCATAGCGCCGCCCGGTTCGCACTCCTCGGCGCTGCCGTGATCGGCGCCTTTTTCCTCCTTCTGCCGAGGCAGCTGCTGGCGATGTTCGGCATCAACGAGCCCGATGTTGTGGAGATCGGGACGCAGTTGTTGCGCATTCTGAGTCTCTCCGGCCTCTTCATCGCGGTTGCGTTGACCTACACCGGCGGGCTGCAGGGCGCAGGCGATACACGCAGCCCACTCTACATCTCGATCGTCTCACAGATCATCATCCCGCTCGGGATCTGTTTCGTCATCAGGCAGCTGGGGACTTTGGAGCCGATTCACATCTGGCTGGCGATCCTGGTGGGCCACGCAACGCGATGCGGACTCAGCGTGCTCCGTTTCCGTCAGGGAGGCTGGAGAGCGATTCGGGTGGAGTAGGCCCGGGGGCCAATGGCTCTGAGGATGAAGAGGATGAAGAGGATGAAGAGGATGAAGAGAGGATGAAGAGGATGAAGAGGACGCCATCTTCGCCCTCATCGCCGTCATCGCCGTCATCGCCCTCATCGCCCTCATCGCCCTCTTCGCCCTCCTCGTCTTCTCTCCCGCTCCTCCGTCTACTTCGTCACGGCCACGCCGTCGACGTGGACGTCGAGCTGGTGGTTAACGCGGATCCCCCAGATTCCGTCGGTGCGGGCCGTCATTCCGGACTTTGGCGTCGTGTGGACGACAGTGCCGTTCACGACGTAGTCTATCTTGTCGGCGCCAACACGAACTTCAAGAGCGTTGGTTGAACCGCCCGTCCCTTCGGGCACCTTGATGGCCGCGTGTGGAGTCCGGCCCTGCACGTCATGTGTTGTCGCGTTGCCAGCCCGATGCTTGACGATGAACGTGCCGTTCTGCCCGATGAGGAAGTAGAGGTAGTTCTGTGTCGAGTCGGCGAGCCCGGCGCCGCCGAAAACGAGGCCGTAATAGTTGTTGTGGCCGCTCGGCCTGGTGAGCCTGAAGTTGCCCTTGAGCGTATAGGTTCCAGTGGCGGTCTGCTCAGGCTTCCAGATCACGACCGCGGGACCGGTCGTGACGTGATGGCCGCTGCCCATGGTGACGTACTTGACGTCAGGGGAGCCATCGGGGTCGGATGCGTTGGTACTGCGGTCGAGGCGAAGCTGGTAGCCCGCTGGCGCCTGGGCCTCGACGGAGACTGCGAGGGCGGCGAGTGTTGCGGCGAAGACGAGTTTTCTGGTCATGGTGGGTTGGCTGGGACCCCTGAAGATGATGGCCGGGATCGGCGCTGGAAAGACGGGGCCAGGTTTGGCCACCGCCTTCGGGGTCGGAACGCGATTGAACGGACCGGACCGAACTCAGACGTTGAAGCGGACGTGCATGATGTCACCATCGGCGACGACGTACTCCTTGCCCTCGACCTGAAGGCGCCCGGCGTCCTTGACGGCCTGTTCCGAGCCGAACTCGATGAACGTAGCGTAGGGGGTGACTTCGGCTCTGATGAACCCCCGTTCGAGATCGGAGTGGATCCTGCCCGCGGCCTGCTGCGCCCTGGTGCCTCTTTTGATCGTCCAGGCCCTCACTTCATCCTGCCCGACTGTAAAGAACGAGATGAGATCGAGGAGTGAGTAGGCCGCCCGGATGAAGCGAGAAAGCGCCGACTCGCTGAGCCCGAGGTCGGCAAGGAAAGCGTCTTGCTCGTTCGCGGGAAGGGCCGCGATCTCCTTTTCCACCGCGGCCGACAACGTCAGTCCCGCGGAGCCGATGGCCGCCAGCCGGGACACCAGCGCGCCGTCGATGGGCTGAGCCGCGTGCTCTTCTGATCTGTTGATCGCGACAAGCAGGGGCTTGTCGGTGAGAAAAGAGTAACCGCGCAACGCACCCCGGTTGAGTTCGGCTGCCCCAAGGCGTCGCAGAGGCTCACCGGCTTCCAGTGTCGACTGCAAGAGCTCGAACACCTGCTGTTCAGATTTAGGGGCGTTCTCCTTGCGCGCACGGGCAAGCCGGCGCTCGATGACTTCGAGGTCGGCGAAAACGCATTCGGTGTGAAAGGCTTCGAGGTCTGACCCGGGGTCAGGGGCCCCCTCAACAGCGGGATTGTCAAAGTCGCGCAACACAAGACAAAGGGCGTCCTGATCCCTGATCTGCTGCAGAGCTTTGGATGAGAGCCCCTTCTTCTCGGCGCCGTGTTCACCGGGAATGTCGCTGAAGGCAATCTCGGCCCATGTCGTCTTGCGGGGCCTGAATATTCCCGACAGGGTGTCGATGCGCTGATCCGGGACGCGGACGGTACCGATCCGGACCTCTCCACCAAAGCCGACCGGGGCATCGAGACCCGTCATCGTGTTGAACACCGTCGTCTTCCCCGACCCCGCAAAACCTACAAGTCCTATTCTCACTCTTCTCCGTATTTCCTGATTGTGCGTCCGATGACGATGGTGATGTTATCCCTCCCCCCTCCGTCGAGCGCGTCCTGCAGCAGCGCCTCACAGGCCTGCTTCGCCGAGCTCATGTCCCTTAACCGCTCGGTGATGCGGGCATCATCAACGTGACGCGTGAGCCCGTCCGAGCAAAGGAGATGTACTCGCCCCCATCCGTTTTCGACTCCGGTAACCACCGGGTCCGTCTGCGGTCCGCCGATGGCACTCGACAGGGTATGTGCCAGCTGTGCCGCGCGCCGGTCGGTTCGGGTGAAAACTCCGAGGTCGATGAGCTCCTGGGCCATCGTCTGATCGCGCGAGAGCTGGGTCAACACGCCGTCCCGGAGCTGATAGTAACGACTGTCGCCCACCTGGAGGAGGTACGCGCGCGGCCACACACCCATCAAAACGGTGAGCGTCGTAGCTCCGCTGCGCTTGCGTCCACCGCCGTCGACGGCTTCGACGAGTTCCTCGTGACAGCGCAGCGCCGCTTCCTCGAGGGCTTCCGTAAACTGCCGGTCGTCAGATGCATCTGCTGTGTAGTAACAGTGCAGGCTGTGGGTCAGGTAGGCGGCGGTAGTCTCGACGACAAACTCGCTCGCCTCCTCACCGGCCACACCTCCACCAACTCCGTCGGCAACCATCGCCAGGAATGCGAGCCGCTCGGTGTCGGCCGGAATGATCCGGTTCTCCGGCAGGCTGGTGGCGAAGATCTGGATGCGTTTGTGCAGCGAGCAGATCAGGAAGTGATCCTGGTTGGTCGTGCGCACCTTGCCGGGGTGGGTGAGTCCAAAGACGTCGATCTCATCGTCGCGAGGTTTTCTCGTGATCGGTTTGAGCAACGTCTGGCTGCGTTTGAGCATGCGGTCACCCCCTGTGCGGGAGCGGGCCCGGTTGATCCTCAGCCCGGCCCCGGTCTGCTGACAGTGCCACGCCCGGCTGGCTGTGGCAAGGTCCCCTCCCTCCCGCGCTCCGGTCGTCGCAGCCCGGTTCTCCCAGCCCGTCGTCCAATGCGTAACTTCCCGGCGTCCCATTGTCCGCGAGCCATAGCAATGTCAGCCGTTTTCCGCTCCGCCTGGTCTGGCGCCCTGCTGGTCCTGGTCCTGGCCTCGATCGCCGAGCCGCAGCGCACCGACCGGCGCCTCCACATCGGACCACCGGCGAGGACGTTTGCAGCCGGCGATTCGCTCCGACTCACCGTTGAGGTTCTCGACGCCTCCGGCAGGCAGGTCCCCGGCGCCACTGTGAGGTTTCTTTCGCAGGGAGGGCGCTTTCAGGGCAACGTCGACTCGTTAGGTTGGGTGCGCGCTGGTACACCCGGAACGATCCCGGTCCTCGTAACCGTTACGTCGCCAGGCGCGCCGCCAATGAGTGAACGTGTCGAGGTGAGGATAGTCCCCGGGGCCGCGTCGCGGATCACGGTCGCCCCTTCCCTTGAACGAATGCTCGCTGGTCAACGCCTCCGGGTCGACGCAACAGTACTGACGGCAACGGGCGACTCCCGCGACGACGCCATAGTCTGGACGTCGAGCAATCCGCGAGTGCTGCGTGTCACTGACGGACTGCTCGAGGCGCTCGCTCCTGGTCGCGTCATCGTTGTGGCGCAGACTGGCACCGTTTCACAACGGATGTCGATCGAGGTCGTATCCAGCGCCGGTGTCAGCGTTTCTCTCACGCCTTCGCGCGCACAGGCGCGACAGGGCGACGTCGTTCGATTCACGACTCGTGTCTTGAACGCCCGCGGATCGGAGATCGGTGGACTGTTGCCGGCGTGGACGATTTCGCCGGGCAATGGCGTCATCGACAGCGAGGGCGCTTTTGTCGGCAATGAGCCCGGACGTTACCAGGTGACGGCGGGGTTTGGCACGCGCAGCGCCGACGCTGTGGTGACCCTTGCGGCGCGGAACGTGCGCAGATCGGCAACCGTGGTCGGCCACCTCCCTCGCAAGTCGTTTTACTCCTCCGAGGTCTGGGTTCATCCAAACGGCAGGAACGCCTATCTGGGGACGACACTTGGGGGCGACCGCATCTATGCGCTCGACATCAGCAATCCCGGGTCTCCCGTCATCACCGATTCGATCATGGCCAACTCGCGGTCGATGAATGACGTGATGGTCACCGAAGACGGCAAGTGGATGGTTTTTACGCGAGAGGGTGCGGCGGACCGGCGCAACGGGATCGTGATAGCATCAACTGAAGACCCAGCGCACCCGAAGCCGGTGGCCGAGTTCACCGACGGAGTGACTGCCGGCGTTCACTCCGCGTTCGTGTACACGCATCCCCGTCATGGAACCCACGTCTATCTCACCAACGGCGGGACCGGGTCACTCAACGTCATCGACATCAACAATCCGCTCCAACCGCGCCGTGTGGGTGAGTGGCGCTCGCGCGACACGCGAGCCGGCCGCTCACTGCACGACATCGATGTCCAGGACGGGCTGGCGTATGTGAGTTACTGGAGCGACGGGCTGGTCATTCTCGATGTAGGCAACGGGATCAAAGGGGGCTCGCCGTCGAATCCGGTACTGGTGAGCAACTACCGATACAATTCGGAGGCGCTCTACCCGGGGGCGGCGGCTGACTACGGCCCCGGGTTCATCAGCGGCACGCACACCGCCTGGCGTCATCGCAACTACGTGTTCATTGCCGACGAGGTCTTTCCCCCGACAGCGCCGACCGGCACCTGGGACGTGGCCGCCATTCGTGCCTATGGCCGCCTGCAGGTGATCGACGTGAGCGACATCGAACGACCACGATCGGTCGCGTGGTACGAACCCGAACATGGCGGAGTGCACAATGTATGGGCGGCTGGTGACACGTTGTACGTTGGCGCCTACAACGCCGGCTTTCAGGCGTTTGACGTCAGCGGAGAGCTGCGTGGCGACCTTGCGGCTCAGGGTCGCAAGATCGCCGAGTTCATGCCTTCGAGCCCAAACGGTGTGGTGCCGAACAAGGTGATGACCTGGGGAGCAGTGGTGAAAAATGGCCTCATTTTCGTCAACGACATGATTTCGGGGCTCTGGATCGTGCGGCTTGAGCCGCGGCCGGTAGTGCCCTGAAGCTCCTACCTCGCCCGGACAAACTCCTCGAAGGCGGCGAAGCCGCGGAGCGGTTCGAGTCCGATCCGGGCATGGAATGCGTTCCCCTGAAACGAGGTCCCCTCGGCATGTGCCTGACGCAGGAGCTGGACGGCCGCGTCCTTTTCGCCGAGGAGGGCCAGAATACCGGCCCGGTCGGCCGCACGTGAGCCGCGGTCTCCCGCGGTCTCGTCACTCTCGATCTCCCTGAGTACGCTGGTTGCGGTCGCGCGGTCGTTCAACATCGCCGCCAGCGCCCCACGCCAGCTACGCGCCACACCGTTGCGGGCGTCGACCCGCCGCAGCGAGTCCGCGAGAACAACAGCCTGCGAAGTCTGGCCGGCCGCTGTCAGCAGGAGCAGCCTTTCGTTAGGCGTCAGTTGGCCGCTGAGCATGGCGAGCGCAAGTCGCGCACGTTCTGCTGCCTCTTGTGGATATCCGTGCCATCGCAGCTCGCGAATCAGTGCCAGGGCAAAGGTCACCGGTCTGGTGTTGCCCTCCGCGCGCGCCGTCAGAAACTGCGGAAACAGCTCTCTGACCTCGTCGAGCCGGCCGAGCGCGGCGAGCGCGTTGCCTTCCGCGGCCAGTGCCCGCAGCGGGAGCCGGTTGCGGGGGTGGTCCACCCACTCTTGTGCCACGCGCAGTTCACCCTCGTGATCGGACAGGTGATGGTCAACTTCGGTCAGGTCTCCGTATCCGCCCTGAACGCCTCCGAGGTCAGGACTCTCGAGATCGAGGCCCGAGAGCCCCTCGCGCGCATCTGACATCCTGTTTACAAACATTGCGGAGCGAGCCGCGGTGTAACGCGCGAAGTTGCTCTGAGGTGCGATCCGCCTGATCTCCTGACCAGCTGTGTAAACACTCTGCAGGTCACCCCGATTCCAGGCCAGCAACCGGTTGAGATATTGTGTCTCGAACGTCGACATCGACCCTCGGCGCGGCTCCAGGCGCACCCCAATCGAGTCTACATCAGCGTTGCGCCCAAGACTGAGCAATGCGTAGCCGTAGCGGATGGCGGCCACGACGAACATGGTGTCGTTCGTCCAGGCCTGGAAAAAGCGCTGCGCAGCGCTGGACGCATCTCCGCGATTGATCGCATCAACGCCTTCCTGGAACTGCCTGTAGGCGATATAGGTCGGCGCCCTCGTGCCCGGGATCGCCGAACCCCACTGGGGATCGCGATGAAGAACCAGAGCGCCCATCAGCCGCTGAGTGACTCGCGCCACAAGCTCCCCGCTGGCCGACAGCGCCCCGGTCTCAGTGCTGATCGTCACCTGTTCGCTGCCGGTTGCTGTCGAGACGAGTCTGCTCTCGATGCGCACCGAATCACCCACCGCGACGATACGTCCGCCAACCATCAGACCGGCGCGTACCTCGCGGGCGAGCCGGCGGGCGGCGGCCGGAGCTGCCAGCGAAGTCGCGGTCGTGTCCCTCGATCCCGTCTCACCGGCGGCGCTCCGGCGGTCGATGGCGATGACTCGACCCGTCCGCTGGAGGCCTTCTGTAATGGCTGACTCCAGAGCTTCGCGCAGGGCGCCGAGTGACGCACCTGCACCCGCCTCGAACGGAGCCACAAGGACGCGGCCGGCCTCGAGTGGTGGATCTCTGACGGCGAGCATCGTCAGAACGCCAACAGCGACGATTGCCGCCCCTGCGATTGTGGCAACGCGCAGGTGAGGGTGATTGCGGGCCGGAGGCAGCGATGTCGGCGTCACCGGAATCCCCGCAGACCCGGATGGCGAGAGCAGCGTTTCCAGCTGCGGTATCAGCTCTTCGGCCGTCTGGTAGCGGTCGGCGGGTCGCTTCTCGAGGCATCGCGTGATCAGGGCGTCGAGCTGCTGCGGGATTCCCGGCCGATGCGCGGCGGGTGGGTCGGGCTTGATCGACACCTGTGACGCGAGGATTTCGCGTGGAGTCCTCCCGCTGAATGGAGCCGATCCGCACAACATTTCCCACGCACAGATGCCGAAAGCGTAAATGTCGGTACGGTGGTCGACGTTGGGATCGGCGGTCGCCTGTTCGGGTGACATGTAGGCCGGCGTGCCTAACGCGACTCCGAAGGTGCTGACCCGGGTGTCTGCCGACTCGCTGAGAGCGCGCGCAACCCCGAAATCGGTCACGAGCGCATGCCTGCCGGAGAGCATGATGTTCTCCGGCTTGAGGTCGCGGTGGATGACGCCCACCTGGTGGGCGGCGGCGAGAGCGTCCGCAATGTCCCGCATGATCCGCACCGTCTCGCCCACGGGCAGCTCGCGCTCGCGCTCGAGACGGTCGCGAAGGGTGGCTCCCTCGACGAAGGGCATCACGTAATAGAGAAGGCCCCCACTCTCACCGGAGTCGAAAAGCGGGACGATGTGAGGGTGCTGCAGCGCAGCGACGATCCTGATCTCGCGGTGGAACCTCTCGGCGCCTAACGAGACAGACAACTCGGGGCGCAGAACCTTGATCGCGACCCTGCGGTCGTGACGACGGTCATGCGCCAGCCAGACAGTCGCCATGCCTCCCGACCCGATCTCGCGCTCGACTCGATAGCGATCGGAGAAGGAAGAGTCGGCTGTCAGGCGATCGAGGAGGTCCACGTCTTCAGCAGGTCAACGTGTTGCCGAGCGGAGGATGAAGATGTGACGAAGATGCAGAGCTGACTGGACTGCGAGATTGGGGCCCGTCCGTTCACCGCGCCAACTCAATCAGTCGTTGCCATCCTCCTCGTCGTCCTCGTCCTCCTCCCAGCGCCAACTGTACTCAGGCCGGAGCTCTGGCCACACTCGACTCGGCGAACACTGGCGCCATCAGGCCCTCTCGAGAGCGCCCCTGCGGATCCTGATTCTGCCTGATCGCCCTCACCATCTCGAGCGCAGACGCTGTTGGCGGTGAGTGACTCTGTTCGCTGAGGCCCAGCGGTGTCACCCTCTCACCCCAGCGAACGAGCAATGCACCAAAGGTCAGGCCGCCACCAAAGCCCGGCATGAGAATCAGGGACCCCGGCCTGACTCTCCCCTCGTTCAACGCCTCCACAAGACTCACCGGAACCGTCGCTGAGCTCATGTTGCCGTATTTCTGCACAGTCAGCATCACCTTGTCCATCGGAATGCCGGCGTATTTAGCCACTGCTTCGATGATGCGCAGGTTTGCCTGATGGGGAACGACCAGATCGACTTGAGCGGCGCTGACTCCTGACTGCGCCAGGACGCGCTCGCAGGCTTCGCTCATCCCCTTAACGGCCCTCTTGAAGATGGCTTGGCCATCAAAGTCCCATAACGTGTCACCGAGGGTCACCCCAACGCCGGTGTAGCCACAACCCATGCCGCGAATGCGCAGCGTCTGCCGCGCCTCGGCATCACAGCCGAGGACGCTGGCCAGCACCCCTTCCTCCCGGTCGCTCGCCTGAAGCACGACTGCCGCGGCCCCATCTCCGAAGAGCACGGCGACGTTGCGATTGCTCCAGTCCATGTACCGGCTGATCAGCTCTACTCCGATAACCACCGCATTCCGGAACGTCCCGTTCTGAATCAGGGCCGTCGCGCTCGCCATGCCGTAAAGGAAGCTGGTGCACGCGGTGTTGAGGTCCATGGCCGCGGCATTGCTCGCCCCGATCGCGATCTGGACTGCCGAGGCGCTGTTGGGCACGACTTCCTCGTTGCTGCAGCTCCCGTAAACGATGAGGTCGACTTCTGCCGGGTCGAGGGCAGCGGCGGCGAGCGCCCTGTGGGTCGCCAGCGTGGCCATTTCGACTGCCGAGACGTGCGAGACGCGCCGCTCTTTCATGCCGGTTCGCGTCGTGATCCATTCGTCCGACGTGTCGAGAATAGTCGAGAGGTCGTCGTTGGTGAGTATCGCCGGGGGAAGCCCTTCGCCCCACCCGGTTATAGCGGCGTAAGTCATCTGCTCGTGCCTCGGCTGGGATGCCGGTTGGACCCGCGGGACCTGGTAGGGAAAGCGTTGAGGGATGCTGCGGGGCTCCGGTTATACTGGCGACTGGACGGGCAGCCCGCCACTGGAGGCATCCGGCCTCTGGATCGGCCTTTGCGCGAATCCCTCAACGATTGGTCCCGTATCAACGTTGGCGGCGTCAGCGGTGTCTCAGGGCTTCAACGCTGACTGTAGTAGACCCACAGGCATGGATTTAATGAATCTCAAGCTGTTTTTAACGGGGCTCTCTTTTTCGCTGCCGCTGCTGGCCGCGGCGCAGGCACCGGCCGCTCTACCGCCGGTCCTGGCCGTTTATCTCGACTGTCGAACCAACTGCGACACGGAGCTGATCAGAACCGACATCAACTGGGTCAACTGGGTCCGCGATCGGGCGGTTGCCGACCTCCATGTGCTGATTACGAGCCAGCAGGCTGGTGCTGGCGGTCAGGAGTTCAGCGTTGCGTTCCTCGGTGATCGGGGTCTTGCTGGCCGGGGCGACACGTTGACGTTTACCACGAACCCAACGACAACGCCCGACGAGCAGCGGCGAGGGGTAACGCAGACGATCGCGATCGGGCTGGTGCAGTTTGTCGCGAGGACGCCGGGAGGGATGCGACTGCGTGTTGCGACGGCCGATGCGGCTGGCGGCGTTCAGGCTGTGGCGCAGACGCTGCCTGCTGACGATCCGTGGAAGTCGTGGGTGTTCGAAATCGGACTCAATGGCTTCACGGGAGGGGAGCGCTACTACCGCAACCGCGAGTTGAGCTCGGAGTTCGAGGCGAACCGGGTGACCGAGGAATGGAAGACTGCGCTGGAGTTTCGCTATTCCTATCGGGACAACAGTGCCACCGTTCAGGAGTTCGATTCGATCGGCGCCGTAACATCTGAGGAGACGTTCAGGAATCTTCAGCGCGACTGGAATGCCGAGCTGCTGCAGGTCAAGAGTCTCACCGGTCACTTTTCGGCCGGGGCACAGCTGGAGCTGGCGTCACAGACCTTTCGCAACCAGGATCTGCGCTACGCACTCCGGACGGCTCTTGAGTACAACATTTTTCCGTACACGGAGAATACGCGACGGGAGCTCACGTTCCGATACGGGATTGGTGTCAGCGGCTTCAGGTATGCCGATACGACGATCTTCAACAAACTGACTGAAACGCTTCCGACTCACTTTTTCGAGATGAGTTACCGGACGCGGCAGCCGTGGGGTTCGGCAAACATCAATGCTGAACATCGCAACTTCCTCAATGACGCCTCGAAGCGAACGTCAGAGATCAACGGCAACCTGAGTGTGCGGGTGTTCAAGGGTTTCAACGTCAACTTCGGCGGCGGTTACAACTGGATTCGCGATCAGATTTATCTGCCCAAGGGTGGCCGGGATGCTGTTGACGTGTTGTTGCGGCGTCGGGCGCTGCTGACGGGCTTTGAATATTTCACTCACTTCGGGGTCAGCTACACCTTCGGGTCGATCTTCAACAACGTGGTGAATCCGCGGTTCTGAGCCGGTGCCGGGATTCATCGGAGCCGCCAGGCCCGAGAGCGCCGACGAGAGATGAAGAGGCGTCGCCGCGCTCTCCACCCCTCGCCGTCCCCCAGGTACCTACCTTCCCAACCTCAGCGTTGCACCCACCGAGATCGCTGCCGCGCCCACGCCGGCGTCTGCGTAAAGCGCCACTCGCTCGGTCCACAGATAGCGAACCCCTGCCCTGCCCGCGAAGTACAGTGCGCTCGCATCAACGTCGCCCGGGCCGTCGTAGTCCGAATTGATGATCACGTAGCCGAGTCCGAGCCCGAGGAACGGGTCGATCTTCTTGTTGGTGAGGTTGAAGTGGTAGTCGACGGTGCCACCGAGCGGGATGTAGGTAAAGCCGAAGTCCGTCGCACCGAGATTGTCATCGAAGCTCCACCAGTCGGCGCTCAGTGTAAAGCCGAGGTTTCCACCACCCATGTCAGGGAGAGCCTTGAATACCTTGCTGAATCGACCGCCGACGGCGATTCCCGCACCGCCGATTCCGCCAAGACCGATGACGCCGCCAACGTCGGAGTAACCAACAGCAACGCCCTCACCCGCGTTCTGGGCGCTGGACAAGGTGGGAACTGTGATCGCCAGGGCGGCGGCGATCGCGATGATTCGTGAGACGGAGCGCATAGGGTCGATCCTTGAGAGGGGAGTGACCGGCGAGAGACCGATGCCGGCATCCCTCATTGCGCAACTACGGCCGCGTAACCGTCATTCCCGGCCGCTGACCTTGTTCGCCGACCACCGACTGGAGAGGCCCCCCTTTGCGCGTCGAGCCGACGCGATTGACGCCGCGCCCCGAGTATCGTTCGAGTGTGTTCAACGAACGCGAAGAGCGACTGGTAGCATCACTGCGCAATCCGATCGCCGTACAGCGGTACCTGCGCCAGCTCCCTTACAACCATGAAACCGAAGGGGAGACGCTGCGGACTTTTCGGGGAGTCATGCGTTCGGGCACCGCTCACTGCCTCGAGGCCGTGCTCTTCGCGGCGACAGTCCTGCACGAACACGGCTATCCTCCTCTGGTGCTCGATATCGAGTCGGCGGATCGACTCGACCATGTGCTGTTTCTCTATCAGCACCGGGGTCGCTGGGGAACGGTGGGTCGCTCGAGGGACTGGCGGTTACATGGTCGGGTCGCGGAGTTCCGCACGATCCACCAACTGGTTCAGAGCTACATGCGCGCGTTCGTCGACGGCACCGGTCGCGTGATCGGTTATGGCACGGCCGATCTCGATAAGCTGGTCCCGAAGGTCGACTGGCGCTTCGGTACGAAGAGCGTCTGGGCGGTTGAACGGGCGCTGATCGAGATGCCCCACCGGCGGGTCAGAATGTCCGAACCATCATACCGGCGCACCCTTCGTCGTTTTATCTCCTTCCGCGGCACAAGTCGGCCGATGAATCGCCGCACGATGCTTGATCTGCACGGTCCAGAGGTCGATCGCTGGCTCTAGGTGCCGCTGCCCGAGGCCCTTCCGCCGGATCAAGTGCGCCGTATCTTCTTGGCGCCCCACGCTCGATGTGCGATGGACCGCCGCGAGCTTTTGTACATCCTTCCTGTCCCGCCGGCTGACGTGTACGTCAGTTCCCGGCGACAACCACTGCCAGTTGAAAGCACCAGCCGGGCCGGACCAGGCGGTCACCTCCGCGGACCGCTATCGGTCCTTCATGCAGGTGGCGATTGAGGGAATCTGGTACTACTCCCTCCGTCCTCCCGTGCCTGTCGATACCCCGGTGGAGGAGCAGGTTCGCCTCATTTTCTCGAATGCGGTCCTCGACGAGTGCAATGACGCGATGGCGCGGATGTACGGCCTCGAATCGGCGTCTGAGCTGGTCGGATCCCGACTGACGGATACACTGATCCCGACCATCGAGGGCAATCGCGAACAGGTTCGCCAGTTCATTCTTGGTGGCTACCGTGACACCGGCACCCAGTCGGTGGAGCGCACGCCAACGGGCGGCATCCGATACTTTGTCAATTCTCTGGCCGGGGTCGTCGAAAACGGTTTTCTGATCGGCGCCTGGGGATCGCAGATCGACGTTACCGATACGCGACGCGTTGAGCAGCAGTCGCGCGCGGCCGAGACCGTGGCCGCGCTCAATCGCCTCGCCGGCGGCGTGGCCCACGACTTCAACAACCTGCTGACTACGGTCCTGACGTCGATCGACATGCTCGAAGACGTGCTGCCGGCGGATCACCCCGGCCGCCATGACGCGATGGAGATCAGGCGCGCGGCCCGTCGCGGCGCCGAATTGACGCGTCAGCTGCTCGCCCTCAGTCAGCAGCAGGTGCTGGTTCCCCGGCCTACGGACATCAACAGTGTCGTGCGCCGCGTCGGCGCGATTCTCCACCGAACGCTCCCACCGTCGGTGCAGGTCGAGATCAGGGTCGCCGATACAGCCGCGGTTGCCAGCGTCGACTCCGATGAGCTGGAGCAGGTACTGGTGAACCTTGGCGGCTACATATCGGAAGCAGTACGCAATTCGGGGCAGCTGGCGATTCGCGTGACGCGATCGACGATCGACGAATCGCAACCCGCGTTCCCCGATCCGCTGCAACCTGGCCGCTACGTGACTGTCGCAGTCACCGACTCGGCGCCTTCCCACTCCCCGGCTGATCGGCAGCACCTCTTTGAGCCGTTTTTCGGAGTGGAACTTGCGGAATCAGCGTCGGGGTTGGCATTGGCCACGCTGCACGGCTTCACCCGCCAGACCGGAGCAACTCTCGTTCTCGATGAACCGGCCGAGGGGCGGTCACTGAGGATCTTCTTTCCCCTGATCTCGCCTTCGCAAGCAGGTGAACGACGTTCGACAGCAGCAGGTGGCCCGGGCCCCGCCACGGTTCTGATCGCCGAAGACGAGCCTACAGTCAGGCTGCTGATGAAGCGGGTACTGCAGCGCGCCGGGTACACAGTACTCGTGGCGAGCAATGGTGAAGAGGCGCTCGAGATCGCCCGATCTCATGGCGGGGCAGTCGACGCGTTGGTGACAGATGTGATCATGCCCGGCATGGGCGGTGGTGAACTCTCACGAAGGTTGAGGCAGGAGCGGCCCGGCATCAGGGTGCTTCATGTTTCGGGTTACACCGCCGGAGCGCTGCGCAACAGTGAGGCGCTTGAAGATGGTGCGGTGTTCATGCAGAAGCCGTTTTCGCCAAGGGCCCTGCTCGCGCGCCTGACCGAGGTCCTCAAGGAGAACGCCGTCTCCTGAGTCGGGCATGAGGGAGTCCCCGACCGCTCATGCGCCGACGGGATTTTCTGTTTTCAGCCCCCCCCGCCCGCACCCAGGCCGGCCAGCATCACGCTGATTACGAGCGCCCACTGTGGGCCCTTCCATCCGTCAGCACCGTCGTCGTACGACTCGGAGAGTGAATGCGCTCCCCGGCCGGTGCCACCTCCGTCGATCGTGATGGCGGGAACCCCGAGACTCATCGGAATATTCGAGTCGGTGCTGCTGGCCCCGGTTTCTGGAGTGAAGCCAAGTGCCTTTCCGGCGGCGATGGCAACGCGGGCGATGCCGGTGCTGTCGCCGGGAGCGGCGGCGGGACGGACTCCCATATCGGTGATCCTGAGGGCCACCCGCGACTCGGCGCGTGCGTTGGGCCAGCGTGCATTCTCCTCGTCAAGAGCCTGTTGAATGACCTGCTTGAATCTGGCATCGATTGCTGCCAGTTCCTGCGGACTCTCCGAGCGCATATCCACTTCCATGGCGCCGACGGGAGAGATTGTGTTGACCGAGGTGCCACCGCTGACGATTCCGACGTTGAAGGTCGTGCGTGGCGAACGTGGCACCTGGAAGTCCGAGATCTTCGCGATTGCCCGCCCCAGCGCGTGTATCGGGTTGGGCATACCGAAGGCGCCGTAGGAGTGACCTCCCGGACCCTCGTACTGGATGAGGTAGCGCATGCTCCCGACGGCGGCGGTCGTGAGTCCGAGGCCGGTGCCATCGATCGAGATGAATGCGTCGATGCGCTCTGGTGGTGACTTGAACAGCGCGCGGACGCCGCGGAGGTTGCCGGGTCCTTCCTCCCCCACAGTGGCGACAAAAAGAATAGTGCCGGGATGTGTGACCTTTTCCATGTTGAGGGCGCGGGCAACGGCGAGCAGGACGGCCAGACCTCGGCAGTCGTCACCGATTCCGGGTCCGCGAAACATCGTCCCCTCGCGTCGCACCCTGACATCAGTGCCCTCGGGGAAGACGGTGTCGAGGTGGCCCGAGAGCACGACAGTTGGTCCCTGCCCTGATCCACGTCGTTCGGCGATGACGTTCCCCTCCTCGTCGAGCCGCACCCGGGTCAGTCCATGCGATTCGAACCTGCGCTTCATCTCAGCGGCACGCACCGCCTCCTTGAAGGGTGGAGCCGGGATTTCGCAGATGGAAACCTGCTGTGACAGGGTCCATTCGTTGTCGGCGCGGATGCGTTCCAGAGCTGCCGCGACAGCGCTGTTGGTGACTGGTGCCGAGGGCTGCTGGGCAGCACCGACCGTTGCCGCCAGGGCGAGGAGAATCGAGACGGTATGGCGCATGGTAGTTGTAGTTGCTCAGGTCATTCGCGTACTGCCGTTACACTGATCTGGATGGTGCAATCTCGAGCCCCCCAGCCTGCCCCGGCTACCTCTCCATCAACTGCTGGATTTCGCCCGGTCGCAGCCCGGCGGCGAGACCGAGCATCAGTACGATGCGGGCCTTCTGGGGATTCAGGTCGGCGGTGCCGATTGTAACCCCGGAGCCCGCCGGCAGCCGTGCCAGGGAATCATTCTGCAGCCCTGCCCCTACACGTCCACTGCCGGTGCGGTTGGAGATGGCGACGGTGACACCGCGCTGAACCGCGCGGCGCAGGGCGCGCCCCTGAGCCGGGGTTGATCCCCCACGCCCCACACCGGCCATGACGAGTCCCCGGGCGCCGGCGGCCACCGCCGCATCGACCTGCACCGAATCGCCACCGATGTGGGCGTATGCGATATCCACGCGCGGAAAGGGAGAAAGCCGTGTGATGTCGAATGCTGCCCGGCGGCAGAAGGAGGACTGTGGTGGCGGGTGGCTGGTGAATACCACGGTATCGGGATCGGCGATGCCGGACACTCCAGCTCCCGGCGCCGTAAACGCATTCATGCGGCTCGTGTTCGACTTGGTGACATCGCGGGCCCCGAAGATCTCATCGTTCATCAGCACCATCGTACCACGCCCGCGCGCCCCCGGTGAAGCCGCGACCCTGATCGAATTTCGCAGATTGGCCGGCCCGTCGGCGCCAACGTCATTCGCCTGGCGCATCGCTCCGGTCACGATCACCGGCTGGCAGCCTCCAATTACCAACGACAGGAAGAAGGCAGTTTCCTCCATCGTATCCGTGCCGTGGGTGATCACGAATCCGGCCGGGGCGTCGCCGTCGCGCTGCAGGGTGGCGATGCGGCCGGCGAGGTTGCGCCACATCTCTTCCGTGACCGCTCCCGAGGCCACGTTGCTGAACTGCTCGACGGTGACCCGGGCGATCGAGGGGATCTGCGGAATGGCGGCTATCAGCTCTTCACCGGTCCGGCGTCCGCCCGCGCCCAGATTGCTGATCGTACCGCCGGTGGCGATGACGTGAACACGGGGGAGCGGCCGTTGCGCTCCCCCGGCCGTTCCCTGGCCCGATAACTGCCGCGTATGCCCGGCGCCGACGATGGCCGCCGCCAACAGCGCCGCCGCCAACGATCGCCTAACCACGAGTTGCAGCCAGGGAGTGGATCCGTTCAGCGAGCGCCTCGTAGAGACCCATCGTAACCCGACCCGGGTTCCCGTCACCAACAAGGCGGCCGTCAATCGAGCGAACCGGCATCACGTCCGTGGTCGTCCCGGTCAGAAAGAACTCGTCGAGATGAGCCACGTCGTGCAGATGCACTGGCGTCTCGTTGATCACCAGCGCCTGGGCACGAGCCAGCTCGAGCACCACATCCCTCGTCACGCCGCCGAGGATGTAGTTGGATGCCGGATAAGTCCGAAGCTCGCCATCGATGACGGCAAAACAGTTTGTGTGTGACCCCTCCGTAAGCGCGCTCCCCCGCACGAAGATCGATTCGAAAGCTCCGTGATCAACCGCGTGCTGCCTGGCGAGCACTGCGGGAATGAGATTCACGGTCTTGATGTCACAGCGAGACCACCTGATGTCGGGATATGTAACTACGTCAATGCCCGTCGCCCTTTTGTCATTGGGCACCACAAAGCGCTGCGCCGACATGAACAGCGTGCAGGGAGTGCCGGCGGGCGGAAAGTGATGGGTCCGGGGCGCCGCACCGCGGGTTATCTGGAGATAGACCGTCCCCTCGCCGTCGGTTACGCCGTTTTCCGCCAGCAGCTTCAGTGACAACGCCTCGATCTCGGTCGTGGTCTGTGAAGGCTCAAGCCGCATCTCGCGGAGCCCGCGCTCGAGGCGCCGGAGATGGCGGGCCGATTCGAACAACCCACCGCCGACGGCGCGGGTGACTTCGTAGATCCCGTCGCCAAAGATGAAGCCGCGATCGTCGACGGGCAGCATCGCCCGCTCGCGGGGAAGGAACTGGCCATTCAGGTACACAACGCTCATCGGACGCGAGCTCGCTGGAGAAACGGACCAGCAAGATACGGTTCCGTTGCGCCGCCGTCGACGTCAACGCGCGTCATTGGTCTCTCTCTCGCGGTGGATCTTGCGACGGGTGATTCCGGAACACCGCACTTTCGGCGTGGCTTACCGCATCCCGGAGCCCGGCTGCATATTCGGCCCCCTCATGTCCGAGCCTATCGAGCAACCACAGCCCTCCGGGCCCGTCACCGAACGAGTCTGGTGGCGCTGGGCGCTGGTACTCGGCACCGCAGCGGCAGTCCTGTTGTCCGGTCCTCCCGAGGGAATAACACAGAAGAGCTGGAACCTCCTCGCGATCTTTCTCGCGACGATAGTGGGTTCGATCGTGCGTCCTGCTCCGACGGGCGCCGTGATCTTTTTCGGTGTCTGTGCGATCGCCGTCACGGGTACGATGACACCGGTTGACGCGCTTCGGGGTTACGCCGATCCCATTGTCTGGCTGGTATTGAGCGCCTTCATGATCGCTCGCGGCGTGCTTACGACCGGACTGGGCCGCCGCATCGCGTTCATCTTCATCAGGTTCCTCGGTGAACGGTCGATCGGGCTGGCGTACGCCCTGGTCGGAACGGACGCGGTCCTCGCGACCGTCGTCCCTTCCAACAGCGCCCGCGCCGGTGGAATCGTATTTCCTGTTGCCCGGAGTTTGGCCGAAGCTTACGAGTCGACTCCCGGTCCGAGCAGGAGGAGGCTGGGGGCCTTTCTGATGACGGCGGTCTACCAGGCGGATGTGGTCGCCTGCGCCATGTTTCTGACCGGCCAGGCGTCGAACGTCATCATCGCCCGTTTCGCCTTCGAGGCGAGTGGAGTGGAACTGAGCTACGCCAAGTGGTTCATTGGCGGGTTGGTGCCGGGTCTGGCATCGCTACTGATCGTGGTTTATGTCATCTACCGGATCTTCCCGCCGGAGGTGAAACACACGCCCCACGCCAGGGAGCTGGCGCTGGAGGAGTTGAGGCGGATGGGACCGATGAGCCGGGAAGAGAAGCTGATGCTTGGCGTCTTTGTGATGACGGCGCTGCTGTGGATGACGGGTGGAATCCACAACATCAGTTACACGGTCGTAGCGCTCATCGGCGTTTCGGCTCTGATCCTGACCCGCGTCCTGCCATGGAACGAGGTTATCAGCAATCACGCGGCCTGGGACACTTTCATCTGGTACGGGGGTCTGGTGCGGATGGCGGAAGGGCTTGGCGAGACGGGGCTGACGCGCCGGTTTGCGGAGGTTTCGGCGGGGTTGACCACCGGCTGGGCGTGGGCGGCGGCGCTTCTCGTCCTTCTCCTTGTCTACTTCTACGCCCACTATGGGTTTGCGAGCATCACGGCTCACGTCACCGCGATGTTCGTTCCGTTTCTGGTTGTGATCATTGGTGCCGGGGCGCCCCCACAACTCGCTGTACTCGCGCTCGCGTACGCGTCGAACCTCCAGGCGGCGCTTACCCACTACGGGACGACCACCGCTCCGATCTACTTTGGCGCCCGCTACGTGTTGCAGCGCGAGTGGTGGCGGATCGGGTTCCTCGTGTCTCTGATAACGCTTTCTCTCTGGGGAACGCTCGGGCTTGCATGGTGGAAGGTTCTCGGTTTCTGGTAGGAAAGCGCCGTGGCCGCAAGCCCACGGGTCAAAAGGGAGCGGCCTGGTCTTTCGGGGCGCTCCGAGGGCGGGCCAATCTCCACCAGAGGCTGTTACCGACAGCCCCTGGTTGCGCTACCTTGGCCGGTCATGCCCTGGCATAATCAGCGTGAGTCTCCTCATCACCTGAGCGAGCTCGAGACGCCGTGCGCTGTCGTCGATCTGGACGTCATGTCGCAGAACATCGAGCGGATGGCTGCCTATTGCGCACTGCACGAGCTTGCGCTCCGACCACACGTCAAGACTCACAAGTCTCCGCGCATCGCCGCCGAGCAGTTGCGGCTTGGCGCGGCGGGCCTCACCTGTGCCACCCCCAGGGAGCTGGAGGTGATGGCGGATGTGTCCCGGGACCTGCTGCTCGCCCATCCACCGATCGGCGCAGCCAAACTCGCCCGTGCGTTATCTCTCCCTGTTGACGTCCGGCTTTCAGTCGCCCTCGATTCGATGATCGCCGTCGACCAGCTCGCGGCCACGGCCCGGATCATGGACCGCCCGGTGCACGTCCTGGTCGAGGTCGACCTCGGCATGCGTCGGGTGGGGACGCAGACCGCCGATGAAGCGCTGGCGCTGGCGATGCACATTCGCGCCTCCGAGCCTCTCGTTTTCGCTGGACTCGCCTTCTACCCCGGCCACATCCGTGAACCCGTCGACCGCCAGTCACAGGCGCTCGACAAGCTGCGGGAAGATGTTGGTCGCCTGCTGGAGCGCTTCGAGGCTGGCGGAATGAGGCCGGCTGTGGTCAGTGGAGGATCGACACCCGCGGCGTGGCGGATGCACGAGATACGCGGCGTGACTGAGGTGCGCCCCGGTACCTACGTCTACAACGACAGAACCACGGCGGCCCTCGGCGCCTGCGACTGGGACGACTGCGCGCTCACGGTGCTCGCAACCGTGGTCAGTACTTCGGTAACGGGGCAGGCCGTCATCGACGCCGGCAGCAAGGCTTTGGGGCGGGAACCGCTGCGCGGCACCGAGGGCGAGGGATTCGCGGTGATGCAGGAGCGCCCTGAAGTCTGTGTGGTGAGAATGAGCGAGGAACACGGCATGCTCGATCTCTCCGGAACCGATTGGCGCCCGAGGGTGGGTGATCGGGTAAGGCTGGTGCCCAACCACGTCTGCATCGTTGTGCACCTGAATGATGTGGTACGCGGCGTGAGGGCCGAGTTTCTGGAGACGTCGTGGCGCGTCGCCGCGCGCACGCGGGAGCCTGCCGGGGAAGTCGGCGAACTGACATCCTAGAGCTGTGTCGTCACTCCGTCTCTATACCGGGGGACGGGCTTCGGCCCCCCCCCCGCAAGACCTGCTCAACGCCTTCGTCGCGACCAGCCGAAACCGCCGAAGAGCACGACCAGGACCACGATCACGATCAGAAGGGTGCTGTCCATGGTGTCCATGTGAAGTTGGAAGCGCCAATACTGCCGCTTGTGTGCGTCGCGCGAATCGCCCCTGAGGTGATATCCCGCTTCTCTCCCTGGAGCTAACCACGAGGCTGGTTTCAGGGTCATGCCGGCAGCGTTCGTTGCCCGCATCGGGTTCGAATCTGTCCAGCCTACCCCGTTTGGATAATTTCGCTGCGCACGAGTCTTCATGATTCTTCGGCACCGCGGAACCCCGCGAAATCACGACGCTCGCCGAGATTATCCCGGCGGTGGCCAACAAGGAGACTGAAGATGGAAGCACAGGAGAAAGTGACTGCCAGAAAGTCCGGGATGCTGACCGGCACGTTCCGGGACCGCGAGAGCGCCGAGAATGCCTACAATGCGCTCACGAATCGTGGCTACACGGAAAAGGAAGTGAACGTGCTGATGTCTGACGACACACGGAAGCAGCACTTCACCCGCGACAATGACGTGGTTGACACCGACCTTGGCAACAAAGCTGCTGCTGGTGGTTTGACCGGGGCCACGATCGGCGGCGCAGCTGGAGCGATCGTCGGTGTTCTGGCGGCCGCGGGCACACTCGCACTCCCCGGCCTCGGGCTCGTTATTGCCGGGCCACTGGCCGCGGGGCTTGCGGGACTAGGCGCCGGCGGCGCCGCTGGCGGATTGATTGGCGGCCTGGTCGGCGCCGGAATCCCTGAAGACCGGGCGAAGGTCTATGAGAAGGACATCAGGGACGGCGGAATAGTGATGGGGGTCAAGCCACGATCGGACGATGACGCGGCTTACGTCGAACGTGAGTGGACCACTCATCGCGGCGAGAACATCCATCGATAGATGTGGTCATCACCGTTCAAGGGCCCGGGCCGCCGGGCCCTTTCTATTGCACGGGTGCGCAACCGGTGGTCGACTTCGACGTCGCCTCACGCACGCATACCCCATGCCCCGTCGCCCTCTGATCTGGCTCAGCAATGAACATGAACCGAGTCCGCTGGCTCCGTCGGCCGCCGCTGTCATCGTTCCATCAGCGGGCCTGATCAGGACGTAGACAGGAGCGGGGCCGCGACTTCTCAGCGACCGAGGGCGGGAAGCATCCGGGGAAGGAGGTAGCCTGCCGGAACCAGGGCTTCAACGTTGATCTGTGTTTCGTCGCCGATGACCATGAACAACGGGTCGATCCTGCGCAGTCCGCGCGGTACACCGATGTTGAAGTCCCGGCGCGCAACCTTGAAGGCAGCTGTCAGCACCACAACCGAAGTCGCGGCCGATCCCGGATTGAGGCTGCATTCGGCCGTCACGCGGCGCTCGCAGCCGCGAAGCGAGAGATTGCCCGAGACCAGTATCGACCCACCTCGCCTGCTGACTTCATCGCTGCGAAAGTTTATGGTGGGGTGATTCCGGGCATCGAGGAAATCGCTGCCGGCGAGGTGGTGATCGCGGAGTCTGATTCCGGTGCTGACACTTGCGGCGTCGACGTTCATCTCGACCATCGCGTTCTGCAGGTCCGGCCCCGGAAGTACGACCATCCCGCTCAGCCGCGTGAAGACTCCGCTCACCCTGACGCCGCCCAGCCACGAAATCGCGAAAGAGACCCTGACGTTGTCAGACCCGAGGGTGACCGTATCGGGGTCGCTGGTAAATGGCCTGGCGGCGTTCATGACGTTAGGATGGAGATGAGCCGCACCGCCGCCGATCTTTGCCTGCTCCACCCCCACGATCGACGACGATGCGGCTCCACTTCCTTGTTCGCTCAGGGTATCAGGACCGTTCCGTTCATGCCCGCGTGGAGCGTGCAGGTATAACCGAACGTTCCCGGGTTGTTGAACTGCCGGACTACATTCGAGTTGGATGTATTCCCAATGTTGCCAGGTGCCCCACTCGCCCCTCCGAACTCGACATTGTGAATGGTGGCACCAAAGCTCCAGGTGACTGTTCCCGTCCGGGCAATGGCCACGAACGCGGGGGTGAAGTCGTTGGTGAGATTTCCGGCTGCCACTTGTGTCTGCAGTGGTAATGTTCCTGTGACTGTTGTGGCGACGGTCGTCGTCTTTGTCACGCCTTCTCGCGTCAGCGACACTGTTATCGTGGCTGAACCCGCAGAGATGCCGGTCACCCGGCCGCCAGACGATACCACCGCTACAGAGGGCGTGCCGGAAGTGAATCCATAACCTGACGCCGAGGCGATGGCGGCGTTGTTGACGTCGAGTGCGACCATCGTCAGTGACTGTGACTGACCAGCAGCGACGTTGATACTTGTCGGTGTCGCCGCGATCGACCCCAGGACCTGAGTTGCCGGAGGTGGCGGGTTTGTGCCTCCATCTCCACCACCACACCCAGACAACGTTAGTACGACAAGCAAACCAGACAGTCTTCTCATCTTCCTGCACCTCTCGTGGTGGGGGTGAACGAAACGTGGGCGCTGAATGGTACAGCTGACAATGGCGGCTGGGCGAAGGACGTTTTCAGCGGGGTGAAGGGCTCAATTGGGCCGGTGAAGGCTCGAGGGTGAGCCTCCGAGGGCTGATCGAACCGGGTCACAACTCCATGAGCTCCCGAATCCGGGTACGGTAGCTCTTGCCTGATTGCAGTTTGGTGCCATCGGCCAGAACCAGAATCCAGTCTCCCTGAAACCAGGGCTGGAACTCACGGACTCGCTCCAGGTTCACGATCGTCGAACGGTGGATGCGTACGAACTGTTGTGATGGGAGTCGCTGCTCCATCTGAGCCATGGTTGCTCGATGGTCGAGGATTTGCTTACCGCAGTGGAGCCTCACTGTGTCATCGGCCGCTTCGATCCAGTCGATTTCGCCCGTTCTCAGGTAGATGACACGCTGGCCAACCCGGACCGCGAGCCGATCGCGTCCGGCAGTCTGGGCGTCGACAGCACCCGCCATTCGTTTCGGGTCGTTCGGCCTGCCGGTGCGGAGCGATGCCACTACCCTGCTGATCGCCTTTGTAAAACGCGCCCTGTTTACGGGCTTGAGGACATAGTCGAGCGCATGAACTTCGAACGCCTCGACGGCGTGCTGATCGAAGGCTGTAACGAAGATGGTTACCGGCATTCGTTCAGGTCCGATCGTTCGCACGACGTCGAACCCACCCAACTCGGGCATCTGGACGTCAAGCAGGACAAGGTCCGGTCCCTCGGCGCGGATGCGCTCGACCGCGGTTGCTCCATCGCCGCACTCACCAATCACTGTTACGTCACTTCTGGCCTCGAGGAGCGAGCGCAGGTGCGCGCGCGCCAGCGGCTCATCGTCGACTATCAGAACCCGCGGCCGTGTGGTCATCTATTCCTCACTGCCGATGCTGGGGTCGTGGCCCACATCCTCGTGATAGGGTAACGCAACGCGAACCTCGAAGCCCGGTTCTCCGGGGGATGAACCGGCCTCGAAGCGCTGTCGCGCCCCGTAAAGCGATTCGAGGCGAGCCCGCGTATTCCCGAGTCCGATTCCCTCGCGGCGACTCGCTGCATCCACCTCGCCCACGCCATCGTCGCGAACGACCAGGTGGAGGGTGCCGTTTTTCCGGGCGGCGCTGACCGCGATGTGTACCGCCACGGCCCGTGGCCCCAGACCGTGCCTGATCGCGTTTTCCACCAGCGGCTGCAACATGAAGTTTGGCACGAGTGCCCGCTGCAGATCTGCGGGGGCGTGGATGGCGATCGTCAGACGGTCCTCGAATCGCACCTGCTGAATGTCCACATAGTGGCGCAACACCTCCAGCTCCCTCGCCAGAGTCACCTCCTCATCCCCGGCACCACCGAGCGACACACGCAGCAGTTCGCTGAGCCCGGATATCATGCGCTCGGCGCGCTCCGCGTCCCTGTGCACCAGTGCGGTTATGGCGTTCAGGGTGTTGAAGAGAAAGTGAGGCTGGAGTTGCAACTTGAGCGCCTGCAGCTGAGTTCGCGTCAGCCTCGTGCGCAGCGCCTCTGATTGCGATGATACTTCGGCATATCTCGATGTCAGACGCTCCTGCCATTTTGTTGCGTACGTGGCTACCGCTCCGGCACACGCCAGAAGCAGAAGTTTGGCCCCCTCGTCGAGCGGAGAGACGGCGATCTCGCCACTCGCCTCGATCGGATCGAGTATGAGTCGCAACCTGCCGCTGGCGAGGGCGGCCACGAGGAGGATGGCGTATTCGGCAACCGCGAGTGCCGCGACGACAGCCGCCTTCCGCGTCGAGGACGCAAGCGGCAGCGCCGCGAGGATCAGGAAATAAGCAGCGAATATCGGCGTCTTGAAGGCCACACCCGGAGACTCGGCCACCGAATAGCCCCAGAGCAGGACGCTGACTGCCGTGATGTCAACGATCGGATTTGCGACTCTGATCCACTGCGGCAGTCGGCGACCTGGCGTGAAGAGCGGATACTGAATGAGCGTCCAGGCCAGGGCAGGTACGAGGACCTGGATGTTGACCTTGTTCAGTTCCTCGGTGAGCGATGGGGCGTAGGTTGCGGCTGCGAGCCCAAGAAGGACGAGGACCGCTACCCGTACCCGGTTGAGAACGCGCTCGGCACGGTCTCGCTCGAGGGCGAGGATGGTGAGTCTGGGGTCTGCGGTGCCTTGCGGCTCGGGTCCAGGCATGCGTTCAGGTCGCTCCGGGGACGGCGGGTCTGCCGGGTGTCAGTCGAAGTGTGATCTGGCTCCGCGCACCGGGGGCTGACCGATGAGATATCACCGCGCGCCTCCGTCCGCGACCGCTCGGGGCGGAGCGCGGAGGGTCAGTTGCCGGCCCCCCTTGCCATCAGTCCTTTCTGGAGGCCTCATACATCTATAGATGCGATCAGCACTTCCGCCCCTTCGAGCCCTCCGCCAGCAGCGGAGCTGCCCGCCCTCGTGCCGAGCACGAGCCGGGGTGACTCTGATCGAACTGATGGTAGTGCTGGGCATTTTGTCCATTGTCGGCGGCCTTGCCTTTCCGTGGCTGGCGGGCTTCACCCACCCCGAGGTCACCGCGCACGATGTGGTCGCGAAATCGCGTCAGACGGCGATTGCGCGTGCCCAGAGTCTCCAACTTCAATTTCTCGGTTCGGGTAAATGGTGGCTGACAACTCCGGGCGATGAGGCGGTGATCCTCAGCGGTGAGTTGCGATCGGGAGCGATGGACGCGGTGGTCCGTATCGGGCCACTGGGGAGCTGCTCGGTCACGGCCGCCGGTACAGCTGGTGAAATCGACGCGATCAGCTGTTCGCTGCCGGCCCCACGCGGAGAAATCCCGTGACGCTCCTCGAGGCCTTCGTTTCGCTCATCATACTCGGCATTTCTGCTGTAGGGTGGCTTGATGTCTTCCAGTCGGGTGCTCGCTCGCTCACTCAGGCCGGTGAATGGCAGCGCACTGTTGCAATCGCCGAGGCAGCGATGGAATCGGCGCTCCTCGGTGATGCGCTGCAGTCGCAGGTTGCGATTTCGGGCGCCGACGAGACTTTCACGCGTCGAGTCGAAGTTGTAGCCAGAGGTTCCGGCCTCGCTGAAATAGTGGTGACCGTAGAGTCGCCACGCGGCGTGACATTTTCGCTAAGCAGACTGGTGGACCGCCGATGAAGACGCGCCCCGGGTTCACGCTGGTTGAGGTGATGGTTGCGCTTGTCGTCACAGGCGTTGTCGTCGTTCTTTCCAATGCTGCGTTGCAAGCGGGTCTCGATACTTCGGAGCGCATCGACGACCATCGCCGTGGAGAGGATGCGAGCGTCGTGTTCCGCGCCCTGGTTACAGATGCCCTGAGGCATGCTCAGCCCGGGGTGTTTGGAGGTGATGCTGTCTTCGTGCACGCAGACCGCGTCGACCATGAAGGCGGCGCCGCAGACTCCGTCTTCTTCCTTACACGCGGCATCGAGGAGCCCGCGGGTGCGTCTGGTGTGTGGCAGGCCAGAATCTGGCGGGAGGGCGACCGATTGAGGTTTATCGCGGCGCGCCACGACAGGGTTGCGGTATCGGCAACACTCTCCCGCATCACGTCTTTTGACGTGCAGACGCTTGGACGAGGACCCGGGGCAGCGTGGATGCGGCAATGGCCCGAGCCTTCGACAGCACCACAGGCGGTCAGACTGCAGCTGCAAGGTCCTCCCTCCTCCGCCCCCGTGGGCGGCGTCGCTGATGTTCCGATCGTCGTACGGATCGCGCGGGAGCGGCTGCAATGAGTCCCGGGGCGTGCCGCCCGCGGTCGTTTCCGGGAGTCAGGCGCGGAGTGGCGCTTGTGCTCGTGTTATGGATTGTTGTGCTGCTCGGAAGTGTTGGCACGGCGGTCGTGGCGGGCGCCCGGACGTCGTCTGCGCTGGCCGCGAATGCCCGCGCCCGGGTGGCGGCGCGATATGCTTCTGAAAGCGGTGTGGTTCTGGCGCGGAGCCGGATCGAAGCCGCTCTGGCCGCGGGCGATTCGGTGTCCACCGATGATTATCTCAACGCGCTCGAGCGGCTGGGTGCCGACTCGGGTTATCTCGGTGATGCACGCTTTCAGTTTGTTGTTGTCGACCCCGGCGCTCGTCTCGATGTGAACATGGCGCCCGCGACCAGTCTCGCGAGTCTGCTCAGCCAGTTCACCGATGCGGGTCGTGCGAGGACGACGGCCGAAGCCATCAGGTATCGGATCGAGCGCCGAGGCGCGGGAGTGGTCAGCAGCCCCCTGATCGAGCCGCTCCGGTCACTCGAGGAGCTGCGAACGATCGAGGGTGTCGACACGGCGGCGTTGCGGCGGGCCGCGTCCTTTCTCACCGTGGATGGGGACGGCACGATCAACGTTGCCACCGCTCCTGCCCAGGTACAGCGGGCCGCTTTCGGCGAAATGAGGACACGACCGTCACGTCTGGTGATCATCTCGCGCGGGTGGCTCGACGGCCATCCCCTGACGTGGGAACTGCAGGCGGTGTTCGCGATCTCCAACATGACACTGGTGCCCGTTGCGCGCCGGGAACGGACGTTGTGAGGCGCTGCGTGGTAGTGGCTTCGGCTGCGTCGTTGCGGGCGGCATGCACCGGGCAGTTTGGAGGCCGGGCACGCTCCTATCCTGCGGTCGACTGGAACCCGGCGTCACCAGCCGCTGGTGTGGATGCGATCAGGGATGCGGTCGGCAGCGTCGATTCCGTTGCCATCTGCGTGGAGGCAGATCTGGTGAGGGCGGTGCGTGTTTCGCTGCCGCCAGCGCCACATGATTCGCGCGAGGCCATGGTCAGCCTCGAGCCGGACAGGTTCTTTGTTGCCGACGAGCCGCTGGCTGTCGGCCTCGCGCCGGGGGGCGACCTGGCCTTTGCGCTACCCGTTCGGCTCGTGGACTCATGGCTTTCGGCTTTTGGTGTGTGGGCTCCGGTGGCGCGCATCGAACCCGCGGCAACAGCCATCGCGCGAGCGCCGTCCGCCCCTTCAGAAGGCGTCTTCGAGCTCCCGGCTCCTGAAGGGATGCGCTCTGTCGTCGCCGTGCACGAGGGAAACATCGCAGCGGTGCGGTTCGGTTCGGCGGAGCTGGTAAACGGACCTGCTGCACAGCTGCCTGGCGGTCCCGATGGCCCGTTCCAGCTCGCCGTGGCCGGCGCACTCGCAGCCGACGACGCTGATCAGTCAGGGACACTCTGGGGCGCGGCGCCCCGTGCTGGCGCACGGCGGCGTGCGCTGAGAAGTGTCTGGACTGCAGCACTGGCCGCCACTGCCGCGCTCGTGATCGCGGCTGCCGGTTACGACCACTGGCGCAGCCGGACACTCCTTGCGCTGACGGCAGAAGCCGAAACGTTGACTAACGATACCGAGCCTGCGATGCGAGCGCGGCAGCGGCTCGACGCTCTGGTGCAGGAATGGACATTGCTTGCAGCCGCCGGGGCGCGCAGAAATGACCCCGCCGCGACGCTCGCCGCTCTTGGCCACGTTTTACCTGAAGACGCGGTGGTCCTGAGCGCAACCGCGACCGGGAGCCAATGGCGGATCGAGGGAACGGCGAGCAACGCCGCCGCCGTCGTGCCGCTCCTTGACCGGGCCGGGACCTTCCGGGACGTCCGATCTATTGGAGCGAGCTCACGGTTCGTTGATCGCGGCCGACCGCGCGAAACCTTCACCATCTCCTTCCGTGCCGGCGATTCTGACTGACGCCCGCGAGCGGCGGACGATCCGCATTGGCATGGCTGTGGCTGCCGTCGCGATGCTCTTCGCGTGGGTCGTCGTTCCCGTCGGGCGTCGATGGACCGAGCGCGAAGAGCGGATTGCCGTTGCCGCAGACAGGGTCGCACGACTCAAGGCAATGCAGCGTGATGCCTCGACGCTGACACAACTGGCTGACTCCAGGGAAGCCGAGGCGGCTGTGCGTCCGGTGCGCCTGGCACGGGGGCGGACAACGGCGCTAGCAGCATCGTCGCTGCAGTCAATGCTTCAGGAGCTTGCACTGCGAACGGGCGTCAACCTGACAACGCTCGATGTAGCAGCCGATTCGGCGCCGTCGGGAGCGATTCCGGCGTCCATGGCCGGAGTAACCGACATCTACGGCCTGGCCGACCTGCTGACGAGCCTGCACCACGCTCCCACGCTTCTCGAAGTCAGTTCGCTCAGCGTCTCCTCCAACTCGGCGTTGCAGGGCGACCTTCTGCAGATCGCGCTTTCGTTGCGGGCCCCTTTCGTTCTCGAACCATGAAGGCGCCCGGGACGAGGTTCCTCGACCGCGTGCTCTGGGGAGCGGCCGCGGCTCTGCTCGTATCCGGCGCTGCGATGTGGCTGCTCCCGGCATCCTCCCCCGAAGCCGCGCCGGCTGCGCCGCCGACGCAATCGGCCGATTCAACCATCTTCGCCGCCAATCCTGGCGTGCCCGATCCCTCAATTGCCGAAGAAATAGCTGTTGCCAGCATCTTCCTTCACTCACGAACGCCACCTTCGCGTCGTTATCGCCCACCTGATGTTTCGCTCGAGCCTGCCGGGGGCGGCGGTGGTGGCGGTGGCGGTGGCAGCATCATGGAAGGCCCGATGGCGATGCCACCATCGATGTCCGACTCCCTGCACCTTGCCGGTGAAATACCACGGTTGTTCGGGACGATTGTGGATTCCAGCGGGGCAAAGGCCTTGTTGCATCTGAGCGGATCGAGCGGTCCCAGGCTGTACACTGCCGGTGAATCAGACGGCGGCTATCGAGTCATTTCCATTACTCCGCGCGCGGCTGTTCTCTCGGGGCCTGCCGGGCGCATTACGCTGCGTCTCGATCCACCACCTGAGGAGTTGCACCCGTGACCTCTGTGCTCAGACCCACCACCCTCTTCCGGATCGTCGCAGCCGCTTTTGTGCTGCTGTCGGCCGCTGGGGCCTCCGGAGCTCAGCAAACGGGCGGCGGAACACGCCTCGACTTCCGCGATGCGCCACTCGGAGACGTCGTTCGCTCGCTGGCCGCGGCGATCGGTCTCAGCGCAGTGATCACCGACAGTGCTGACAAGCGGATCTCGTTCTCGACCGCCGGAC
Organism: Gemmatimonadota bacterium; assembly: GCA_052389935.1. GTDB lineage: Bacteria > Gemmatimonadota > Gemmatimonadetes > Gemmatimonadales > Gemmatimonadaceae > JBQTHK01. The sequence continues at coordinate 42,984 of JBQTHK010000081.1, forward strand.
CGGTGTCAATGAGTGACCTGCCGGCGATCCTGGAAACGATACTGGAGTCCAACGGACTGGTGCTGGTGCAGCAGGGCCGGATTGCCCAGGTCTTTTCGCAGGCGAGGGCACCTAAAACGGGAATGGTTCGATTTGGTGTCGACATGCCCGACCCTCCACCGCTGGGGCTTGTCACGCAGCTCGTGCCACTCCAGAGCATCCGTGCCGATGAGGGTGCCGCCGTTCTCGAAGGGATCAGGAGTGCGTCGGCGGTCATCGAACCCGTAGCCCGCTCGAACGCCCTGCTGATCACCGATCGCGGTGTACATGTGGCCCGCTATCTTGATCTCCTGCGCCGGATGGATGAGCGCACACAGGGAGAAGCGGGCCTTCGCACTTATGTCGTGCCGCTCCGCTACGCCTCCGCTGATGATCTGGCGGCGTCACTGGCGCGGCTCTTTGGTCTCGCCGTATCGCCCTCCTCGACCGGCAGTCTCGACGACCTGAGCCTCTCGCGTTCACTCGACATGTTTCGGCAGCGTGAAGAGGATGCCTTTCGTATGCGTCGCGACGTGCCGATTCAGCCGATCGTGGTGACACAGGCCGCCAGTGCGCCCGCGACCCGCGACACTTCCGGCGGCGAAGGGTCACTGCTGGGCCAGACAACTGTTGTGCCGCACGGTCCTTCCAACTCGCTTCTGATACGGACGGCTCCCCCGAACTTTCCTCTGCTTCAGGAGACGATCACCACGCTCGACGTGAGGCCTCCGCAGGTTCTGCTCGAAGTCACCGTTGCCGAGGTGACGCTGGGAACGGGAGATCAGTTCGGCGTGGACTGGCAGGCAGCGGGCGGCAGCACGACGGCGTCATTCGGCGATCCGGCTCGCGTCGACAGCGGCGGTGGGCGCGACTTTTCACTGCGGGTCGTGACGCTGAGAAACGCCAACGTCAGGGCTATCCTGAGTGCACTGTCGTCGCGATCGCAGGTGCGGGTACTCTCCACTCCGTCGGTGGTCGCGACCAACAACCGCGAGTCGCGGATCCTCGTCGGCAGCAGGGTGCCATTCATCGCTTCAACGCGACTCGGCAACGACGTGGCGATCGACCGCACGGTGCAGTATGAAGATGTCGGAACGGCGCTCACGATCATCCCCACGATCAACGACGATGACTACGTGAGTGTGCGGATTCTGCAGGAAGTGAGCTCACTGACGACGCAGACGATTCAGGCAGCGCTCAACGCGCCGGTGATTTCCACCCGCGAGGCCTCGACGCGGGCCATCATCAGGGATGGGCAGACGGTGGTGATCGCGGGCCTGATCGGGACGTCCAGGGAAGACATTGAAAGCGGCATTCCCTTCCTCAAGGACATACCGATAATGGGGAATCTCTTCAAGCGGCGTTCGATCGCCCGCAATCGTACGGAGGTTGCGATCTTCGTTACCCCGTGGGTTCTGCGCGCCGATGAAGACGCGGACGAGCTCCGCGAGCGGGTCCGGCGGCGAATGAACGAGCAGATGCCCGGTACGCTTCCCGATACCATGGGGACTGTCCGCCGGCGACCACCTCCCGGCAGTCGTTAGGCATGTCCGAGGAGCTGCGCGAAGCGGCACAGGGCCCCCTCGCCGGGCGACTTCCCTCGCGATTTCTCGAGGAGTTTTCGCTCCTTCCACTGCGCATCGACGCCGACGGATCGTTGATTGTCGCAGCGGGCCGTCCCGTCGACGCCACCGTGACCGACCAGCTGGCTCAGGTCTTTCAGCGGCGTGTGAAGGTCGTGGAGGCTTCGGCCCACGACATCCAGGCGGCAGTGATGGGTGCCCGTGGAGCGGCCGCCCTCGCCGCCGACCCCGTACCTGGAGGAAGCAACGGTGATGGCTACGACGGCTCCGCGCTCGGCGATCTGCGCGAGAGGGCCAACGATGCCCCGGTGATCCAGCTCGTGAACGCAACCATTGCCGATGCAATGCGGTCGGGGGCAAGTGACGTGCACTTCGAGTCGACAAGAGACGGATTGCGTGTACGGTTCCGTCTGGACGGAGTGCTGCGCGATGTGGCGACATACCCGCGCGAATACCAGGCAGGAGCGATCAGCCGGGTCAAGCTTCTTGCTTCGCTGGACATCTCCGAACGCCGGTTGCCGCAGGACGGCCGGGCGCGCCTGCGTTCCGAAGGTGCTGTGGGGGCTCGCGAACTCGATGTCAGAGTTTCGACGCTGCCATCACTCCACGGCGAGTCGCTCGTACTCCGACTCCTCGACCACTCGGCCGATACAAGGGACCTCTCACGGCTCGGGATGCCAGCCGATGTCGAGCGGTCGTTTGCGTCCGTTCTCGGACGTACGACTGGCCTCGTACTTGTGACCGGGCCTACGGGTTCGGGAAAAACGACCACCCTTTACGCGGCCCTTGCGAGGATCAATTCACCGGGAATCAAGATCGTGACGGTCGAGGACCCGGTCGAATACCAACTGCCGGGCATCACCCAGATCCCGGTAAATCGCAAGGCCGGCCTGGGTTTCGCCGCCGCCCTGAGATCGATTCTGCGTCACGACCCGGACGTGGTAATGGTCGGTGAAATGAGAGACCGCGAAACAGCAGAAGTGGCGATTCAGGCGGCACTGACCGGTCATCTCGTGTTCTCGACGCTCCACACCAATGACGCACCCGGCGGCGTTACCCGCCTGGTCGACATGGGAATCGAGCCCTATCTGGTGGCATCGACAGTACAGGCGATTCTCGCACAGCGACTGGTTCGCGTCCTCTGCGCGGAGTGTTCGCGGCCGGGCGCCGCGTCAGCGACCGGCGTGAGGCCGCTCCCCGCCGGGGCGCGCGCTGCCGCGGGCTGCGAAATGTGTTCTGGTACCGGTTACAGGGGGCGCACTGGGCTCTATGAATTGTGCGTTCCCGATGAAATGATGCGTTCGGCGGTGTCAACGGGGATCACCCTTTCCGCGCTCAGGGAGGCTGCGGCTCGCAGCGGCATGCGAACCCTCGCCGACGCCGGGTGGGATCTCGTGGGATCGGGGATTACATCTGCCGACGAAGTACTCCGGGTTACCAACACCGGTGATTGATGAGCCTTACCTATCACTATCGCGCAGCCAATTCACGCGGTGAACTCGTTGAGGGGACCGTCGAGGCGGCGACGGAGCGGTTCGCGATTGACGAACTGCGGCGGCGCACCCTTGTTCCCGTTGACCTGCGACCAGCTGCAGCGCGAGAATCAGCAGTCCTACGTTTCTTGTCGTTTGGCGAAAGGAATGTCGATGATGAGCTGACAACGGCGTTCCGCACGATCGCGACTCTTACGGGTGGTGGGGCGGCCCTGGAGCGTGCCCTTTCGTTCGCCGCCACCCATGCCCGCAACAAGACAGTGGCGGCCACCCTCACGGCTCTGCGGAGCGACGTGCTGGCGGGGTCGACGCTGGCCGCGGCGGCACTCTCCCGCCGGGATGTACTGGGCGAGCTCGCCCCGGCAATGATTCGCGCCGGTGAAGAGAGCGGCAGGCTCGACGAAGTGCTGTCGCGGCTTGCAGACCAGATGGAGAGAGCTCGCGCAAACCGCGCCGCCCTCCGCAGCGCCCTGCTGTACCCTGCACTAATGGGCATTGTCTTCGCCGGTGGCCTCGTGGTGCTCCTTACGTTCGTGGTCCCGCGGTTCACCGCGATGCTCACCGAGATGGGGGGAGAGTTACCGTGGTCGACACGACTGCTGGCAGGTGCAAGCATGGCTTTCGTGAAGTGGTGGCCGGCAATCGTGCTCGCGGTCGCGGCGGCGATCGTGGGAATCCGGCATCAACTGAGCACGCCAGCGGGGCGGCGGGAGTGGCATCGCCGCCGCCTGGCCCTGCGCTGGGTCGGTGAAGCCGAGCTCTCGTTGCTCACTGCCAGATTCTGCCGGGCCCTTGGTGTTCTGCTCGGGAGCGGGATGGGGCTGTTGCCTGGTCTGAGAATCGCATCGGCCGGGGTGTCGAACGAGGAGTTGAAGGCCCGCCTCGCACTCGTATCGGCGGCGGTGGAGCGAGGCGAACGGCTCGGCGTTGCGGTTGGGGGCGTGTTGCCACCGCTTGCTACTCAGTTGATCAGTGTTGGGGAGGAATCAGCGTCCCTCCCCGAAATGGCGGACCGGGTCGCCGAGACTTACGAGAACGAGGTTCAGCATCGACTTTCGTCGATGGTGAAACTCGTGGAACCGGCCCTCATCATCATCTTTGGTTCGTTTGTCGGATTTGTGGCGCTGGCGATGTTGCAGGCCGTTTACTCCATCAACGCTTCCGTCTTGTGAAACGCACCTGCCGTCCTGACGGCGCATTCGGCAATCGGCTCTCGCGGCCGTTTCAACCTGGCAGCAGCAGGCGTGGTTTTACGCTGCTGGAGCTCGTCGTCGTGATCGTTGTTCTGGGCCTTCTTGTCACCCTTGTTGCACCCCAGATTCTCGGTCGCGTCGGTGATGCTCAGATCACCGCGGCCAGGACCCAAATGGAGCTGTTCGGGACAGCACTCGACAACTACAAGCTGGACAACGGCATGTACCCATCGACCGAGCAGGGGCTGGCGGCACTTCGTGCGGCACCGACCGTTGGGGTTCAGGCCCGCAACTGGCGTGGACCCTACCTGCGGAAGGACGTGCCCCCCGACCCCTGGGGCCGGCCGTTCCTCTACCGCAGTCCGGGCGTCAGAAATCCAACCGGCTATGACCTTGCAACACTTGGTCGCGACGGCGAGGCAGGGGGCACCGGAGAGGACGCCGACATCATCGGTCAGTAGGCAGTTCGCACGACCTGTGGCACAGGTCATTCTGACCTGAAGCGCGCCTCACATGAGTTGTGGGTACCGCGCCACTAAAGACCGGTCGCAATCCTGGAGTGAGCCTGAGGCGTGAGGGCAGCTGTGTCCCGGGACACCAATCGTCAGGGTCGCCCATCATTTGCGTGTCGAGCCAGAGTCCCCCACTTTAGTGTCGTTGGATTACGCAGCTTCAGACAGGTACGCGGTTACCCCCCCCCGACCAGACGCACCGTGCCCGGTGCGCTCACTTCCAGCAAGCAGGGAATCGTATGAGCGTGTTATCGGCTGATCCGTCACCCCAGGACCTCTCACAGGAACAGGAAGCCGCGGATCTGAGCGCAGCTTCGGGAGAACTGGAGCGCACAAATCGCCGCCGGTTTTTCGCGATGGGCGTGTCATTGGCTGCAGCCTCGGTCGCCGGAGCGACGAGTGTTGCCGGCCAGGCCAGTCCGCCGAGAAAAACGGCGGTCAGAGGGATGGTGAAGAAGCTGCTCGATTCGGAAGGCGATCCATCGTTTGATCCCTTTCGCCGGCAGAACACGGGGACCACAAAAGGCTGGGATTCAACGCTGACGCGACTTGTGAGGCGCGTGACAAACGGCGTCACCGAGGAGGAGCTCAAGCTCGCGCAGAAGCTTGGCTTCTACGGATACCTCAACTATCACCTCGACCACACGAAGATCGACGACACGGCCGTCAACCAGTTCGTGTCGGCCAACTACCCGCTGCTGAACTCTACGGTTGAGGCGATCTACAGTCTCGACCAGCGCCTTGTTGCGGATCAGCTGATCGAGTCGAATCTCTACCGCGCTGCCTTTTCGAAGCGACAGCTCTACGAGCGGATGGTCGAGTTCTGGGCTGACCATTTCAACATCTCGATTGAACAGGCTCGCTACCTGCTCCTTGTCGACAACCGTGAAGTCGTGCGCAGACACGCGTTCGGGAACTTCCACGACATGGTCAAGGCGAGCGCTCACTCGGCGGCGATGCTCGAGTATCTCGACAATACCCGCAATCGACGGACGACGCTCAACGAGAACTACGCGCGGGAGATCATGGAGCTCCATACGGTTGGTGTGGGTGGCGGGTACACGCAGGGCGACGTTCGGGAGCTGGCGCGGTGCTTCACCGGCTGGACGCTGAGCGGTCGAGGCAATTTTGCATTTGACCCCAACGGCCACGACTTCGGCGCCAAGACGGTAATGGGCCAGTCGATCGCGGCGATGCCGCAGAGCGCCGGGATGCAGGGAAAGTCGGACGCCGACTTCATGATCGATTACCTGATCAGGCATCCAGCCACCGCACGTTTTGTCGGAAAGAAGATGCTTCGCTGGCTGCTGCAGTATGAACCTACGGACGCTCAGATAACGACTGTCGCCGCGGCGTACACGAAGACGAACGGCGACATCAAGGCGATGATCCGGGCGATACTGACTCCCGCCAACCTCAACGCTGCAGCGCCCAAGTTCAAACGTCCCTACACCTTTGTGCTTTCGGCGCTGCGGGCGACGAAACCGGCGGTGACCAAGGTGGCCAGCGTGGCCGACCGGTATCTGATCGGTCTCGGCCAGGGGATGTTCATGTGGGAACCGCCTGACGGATATCCGGACCGCGCCGACTACTGGGCAGGCGGTGTGCTTCAGCGGTGGAACTTCGCCACGTACATAACGACGGTCACCGGCTCGGAGATGAACTTCGATGTGAACAGGTTCATGACCGTGGTTACCGTCGACGGTGTGGCCGATGCGATCTCCCGCGAGCTTTTTGGCGGCGACATGCCCGAGCGGCTCAAGGGGCAGCTCAAGACGTACCTGGGGGCGGGCACCCTCAACCAGACCCGCGTCCGTGAGACGATCGCGCTCGCCCTCAGCTCCTCAACGTTCCAGTGGGCATAGGCTGCCCCAAACGCCTGCCCCCCGACCCGAGGTTCGCCAGATGAACGATCAAAGTCACGACGCCTGCGCCTGCAACGAATACAACGAGCTCACCAGCCGCCGCGAGTTCCTTGGTCGCGCCAGCGCGAGTGGCGGCGCGGCAATGCTCATGTGGGCCTATCCCGAGTGGCTGCCCAGGGTTTCCTTCGCCGATTCTCATGTCGCCGACCGCGACATCATTGTATCCATCTTTCTGCGCGGGGGTGCTGATGGGCTCACCCTCTGCGTGCCGTTCGGCGATCCGCTCTACTACACGGGGAGGCCGACCATCGCCATCCCGCGGCCCGATACCACCAACGCCAACCGCGGGATCGCGCTCGACAACTTCTTCGCCTTTCCCCAGGGCATGAGGTTTCTGGTCCCCGCCTATCAGGCCGGCAACCTCCTTGTTGTCCATGGCGCCGGCCTCACGTTCAATACGCGTTCGCACTTCGACGCGCAGCACTTCATGGAGGTGGGCAAGGCGAACGATGTCTCCGTCAACACCGGCTGGCTCGGCCGCCACCTGGCGACCTCGTCGCCCATCCGGAATGGAGCCACGCTTCGCGCGATCGGCGTCGCCGACGGCCTGGTCGACACTCTCAAGGGCGCTCCAAAGACGCTGCCTATTCCCAATCCTGCCAGCTACGGGATCGCGGGGAGCACGGCGACGCGGGACGCGCGGACCGCGTGGCTCGGCACCGAATATCAGGATTCGCTTGAGCCGGGGCGAACCGCGGCAGAGGACGCGATCAATACGATCAGTATGCTGCGATCCATCAACGTCACTGGCTACGCTCCGGCCAACGGTGCGGTGTATCCGAATACCGGCCTTGGTCGCGGACTGCGGTCATCGGCAGCGCTGATCAAGGCCGACATCGGCATCGAAGCGGTGCATGTCGACATCGGAGGCTGGGACACGCACGCCAATCAGGATCCGACCGCGGGAGCGATGAACAACCAGATGGTGCAACTGTCGGGGGCACTGGGCGCTTTCTGGCAGGACGTTATCGCGTCCGGCTACTCGCAGAACGTCACGGTTGTCGTGCTCTCCGAGTTTGGGCGTAATGTGCGAGAGAACGGGAGCCGCGGCACGGATCACGGTCGTGCGACCGCGATGTTCGCCATGGGGCGCAACATCAACGGCGGCCGAGTCCTTACCAACAACTGGCGGCCGCTGGCACAGGAGAATCTCGCCGATCGCCAGGATCTCCAGGTTTCGATTGACTATCGCGACATACTCGCCGAGATCGTGCAGAACCGGTTGGGCAACCCCAATGTCGGGACGATTTTCCCGGGTTATGTCCCCGTGGCGCGTTCCGTAACGAAGTAGCACCCGGCAGTTCGAAGTGCGCCCCGTCTCGTCAGAGGCGGGGCGTTCTCGTTCCCGCGGGTCTGCGAGCGGGCAGCTTGCCCGCGGGCGGTGCGCAGGTCAGTCTTCCCAGTCGCGTATCTGGACAGACGTTAGAGCCCAGAGGTGAAGTGATGAGATCAGGATTTCTCCGACTGGTGGCTCTGCTGGGCCTGGTACTCGCCCATCGCCTGCCAGCGCAGGAGGCTCAGTTGATAGCCCGCGCCGACAGTCTTGCTGCCGCGCTTGTCGCAAGCTCCAACACCCCGGGTCTCGCGCTGGTCATCATGCGCGGAGACCGGGTGCTGCTCGAGAAGGGTTACGGACTGGCCAACGTCGAGCTCGGGGTGCCGGTGTCGGGCGTCACGATTTTCCAATCGGGTTCGTTAGGCAAGATGTTCACCGCGGCGGGGGTGATGCACCTCGTCGAGCGGGGCTTGATCGGCCTCGACGAGCCGGTGGCAAAGTGGCTGACCAATGCGCCGGCGGACTGGGGGGGCATCACCGTCCGCCACCTCCTCACTCATACTTCGGGGATCCCCGACTACACGACTGATGCATTTGATTACCGCCGCGACCTGACCGAGGAGGAGCACCTCGGCCTCGCCTACAAGGTCGTGCGCGAGTTCCCGCCGGGGTCGCGCTGGAACTACAGCAATACCGGCTACGTGCTGCTGGGGATCATCATTCACCGGGCCAGCGGGATGTTCTACGGCGATTACCTGAGGCAGCACATCTTTGGTCCGTCAGGGATGAAGACGGCGCGCGTCATCAGCGAAGAGGACATCATCGAAAACCGCGCCGATGGCTACCGCCTGAGAGGGGGCCGGCTCTGGAATCAGGAGTGGGTCGCGCCGCAGCTCAACACCACCGCCGACGGATCCCTCTACTTCAGCATTCGGGACCTTGTGGCGTGGGCGCGCGTCGTTCGGTCGCGCGCGGTGCTGGCGAAGGAGAGCTGGGACCGCGTCCTCAGCCCCGTGAAGCTTGCCAGCGGCAGGCACTATCCCTACGGATTCGGCTGGAGCGTTGACACAGTTGCCGGCCAGGCGGTGACTTCACATGGAGGGGCATGGCAGGGCTTCAGTACGTACTTCGGGCGCTGGAACGGTGATGACCTCACAGTTATCGCGCTCGCGAATCGCGCCGGCGCACCCTCGGACGAAGTGGTGGCTCGGGTGGCACAGGTATTCAATCCGGCACTGACGCCGCGTGTGGAAGTTGCCGGTCCTGATCCGGACTCCCGCATGGTCGGGAAGCTCAGGACGTTGCTGTCGGCGATCGCCGCTGGACGATTGCAGCGGTCTGACTTTGCGTATGTGCGGGCCGGATTCTTCCCCGCGACGGCCAACCGGTACCGCGAAGTGTTTTCACCGCTTGGGGACGCTCAGGCCATCGAGCTGCTTTCGCGCCGGCAGGTGGGTGACGATCTGGTCAACCGCCACCGCGTGCGGTATGCCTCCGGAGTGGTGACCGTTGCGTGGGCGGTTGCTCCCGACGGGCGTTACTCGATGTTTTCGGCCCAGCTTCAGCGTTAGGCGGTGGTCAGGGGACAACCTCGACCTCGCCGCTCATTCCCGGGTGCAGTGTGCAGTCGTAGGGAAAGAGTCCGGCGGTTGCGAATGTGCGCGACAGTCGCACATTCGACGTGATCTGGATGTCGGCAGGGGCGCCGGCGCGGCTGGCGAAGATGACGTTGTGGGGAAGTTGCGGGAACTCAAACTGCACTGTGCCGCCACGCCGGATGAACGTCCTGAACGGCGTGAAGGTCAGTCCGGGCATCGAAACGAGGGCCGTCATCGGGATAGCTGCTACCGTGACGCGGGTCGTGCCCGTCACCGAGCCGAAGGAAGCCGTAACATCGGTCGTCCCGACGGTGACGCCGGTTACTACCCCGGCGGCTGTGACCGATGCGACGGAGGTGTTCGACGAGCGCCAGATCGGATTACCGGCGCCGGCAACCTGCGCCCCGTTTGCGTCGAGAGGAGTGGCTGCCAGTTGCTCGGTCTGACCCGGAAAGATCATGATCGTGGTGGCAACCATGCGCACGGACGCAACGCCTCCGGATCCCGTCGGCCCGCCCTCTCCTCCCCCACAGGCGGCGAGAGTCGCCGCCACACACAGCGCGGTCCTGGATCTCATGAATGCCTCCCCGAATCGTCCAACATACCTGTTTCAGGCCTGACGGGCGGTGATTGCGCGCACAGCACGACAACCCTGGCCATGGTCGGCGCAGTACCACCCGTGGCGGTCGAGAAAGACCTGGTGGACAGTGTCCTCACGTTCAAAGTGGACTGCGTAGACATGGGTGACCCTGGTTCTGGAACCGACGACCGCTGTTGGCGCAAATCGCGTGACAGAGATTCTTTCCGGGAAGAGATCCAGTTGCATGGACCCCTTTGCCTCCCCTTTCTCCAATTGAGACACGGCAGAACGTGGTTTCACTGACTTCCAGGATGTCGGCTGCGGTTGAATCTCGACGGAAGGCCAATCTGACACCATCCCCGATACGGCGAAGATGACTCTTGTTGAAGTAGCGATCGAGAGTGTGCTCGATCTTGGAGTTGCAGAGGCGGCGGGTGCCGATCGGGTTGAGCTGTGCGCCAACCTCTCATGTGGCGGGACGACCCCCAGCCTCGGCGCCATCAGGGCAGTCGTGGCGCGGGCACGGGTGCCGGTGTTTGTGATGATCCGGCCTCGCTGTGGTGACTTTGTTTATTCCGAGTCGGAGGTGGATGTGATGCTGCGCGATGTCGGAGTCGCAAGGGCGGAGGGCGTGCGGGGGATCGTTTCCGGCGCGTTGGAGGCGGTGGGTCTGATAGACAAGCCGTCAACTGCTGCGCTGGTGAATGCCGCGGCGCCACTCCCGCTTACCTTCCACAGGGCGTTCGACCTGCTGGACGACAAGCGCGCGGGGCTCGATGCTCTGGCACGTTTGGGTGTCGCGCGCATCCTGACGGCTGGCGGAAGGGGCAGCGCCAGTGAAGGGTCGCGGTCCATCGCTCACCTGGTGACCCGGGCAGAACCGGATCTGACTGTTGTCGCAGGTGGAGCAGTTCGGCAGGGGAATGTTGCAGAGCTGGTAGCGTCGACGGGAGTACGGGAGGTTCATCTTGGGCCGCGGCGCCAGATCCGGTCGGCGGGCCGGTGGGGTGCTGCTGACGTTCTCGACGACGACGAGGTAAGAGGGGTGATCAGCGTCCTCAAACGGGTTAACAGCGGCAACGCGTTCGCCACCGATCCCTGAGGTCACGACGATTCGGTCGTGTGTCTGGCAGGGAGCCTCAGTCGAGGTTGGCGATCTGCATCAGGATCGCCGGCGGGAGAGTTACCGGTGGCGCGATTGTCTCCTATGCCTCTCCTTCGGGGTCTTGCGGCACTTCCGGGGGTGGCGCCCCGTGCGACCGCTCTGCTACCTATCAACAGAATGGACGACCGCGACGAGGCATTGATGGACTCAAGGTCCGCACAGGGGTACAGGCGAGCCACGACGGGACTCCTGGCTAATTCCGCCGGGATTTTGGTCGGCCTCGCCGCTGTCGTCGCCCTCCTCGGTGTGACGGCGTCGGCGCAGCGCGGTTTCAGGTGGGAGCCGAACCTCGATTATGACGGTCGCTTCACCTTCGCCCGGATCCGCTACACTGTTTACGGCCGCAGCGGCTGGGAGTTCGACTACCCCACCATGGAACGCAACCTCATGACCATGATGCGGGCTACGACCGAACTCGACGCCCATGACAGGGGCAGCAACATCCACACTTTCGACGATCCAGAGCTTTTCAGATACCCGATAGCCTACCTGTCCGAACCCGGCTATTGGCTCCCCAGCGAGTCCGAAGCGGTGGGGCTCCGTACCTGGCTGGCGAAGGGCGGATTTCTTATCGTGGATGACTTCATGTTGCGCGAATGGGCAAACTTCGAGCGCAGCATCCATCTCGCGCTGCCCGGGGCTCGAATCGTCCCTCTCGAGGCCTCACACCCTGTCTTCGACTCCTTCTTCCGGATCGACTCACTGGGCATGGTCTACCCACACAATGCATGGCTCAAGTCGGAGTTCCTTGGAATCTTCGAGGATAATGATCCGTCACGCAGGCTGATGGTCGTGATCAACTACAACAACGATATCGGCGACTACATGGAATGGTCCGCTGACAACCTCTGGCCCGTCAACATCACCAACGAGGCCTACAAGTTCGCGATCAATTACATCATCTACGGGATGACGCACTGATGGGTGGAGCTGGAATCAGCGTCACCGGTATCAGCGGGACCGGATGCGCCGTCAGGCGCTGATAAGTACCCGATCCCACCGCTGACTCACCCACAAACCTCCTTCCCACCTAACCGCCCAAAGCGGGCGCACCGGACGTTACCCGCTGCATGACCGGGATTCCTCCATCCGCGACAACACCTGCCCCGCAACGTGCGACCCGGCGGGAATGGATCGGGCTGGGCGTCATTGCTCTGCCGTGTCTCCTCTATTCGATGGACCTCACGGTGCTCAACCTTGCCATCCCCACACTGGCCAGGGACCTGAGGCCGAGCAGTTCGCAGTTGTTGTGGATCATCGACATCTACGGATTCATGGTCGCCGGTTTTCTCGTCACCATGGGCACGCTCGGCGATCGTATCGGCAGGCGCCGGCTCCTGCTGATCGGCGCGGTCCTTTTCGGCGCCGCCTCCATCATCGCGGCGTTTTCGAAGACGGCGGAGATGTTGATCGCCACCCGGGCGATCCTCGGTCTGGCAGGTGCCACCCTGGCACCATCGACGCTGTCACTCATCCGCAACATGTTCCACGATGAACGAGAACGAACCACGGCGATCGGAATCTGGATCTCGAGTTATTCAATTGGTGGCGCTGTGGGCCCTCTCGTGGGCGGAATCCTCCTCCAGCATTTCTGGTGGGGATCGGTGTTCCTGGTGGCGGTTCCGGTCATGGTCCTCATCCTCGTCTTCGGCCCGCTACTGCTTCCCGAATACAAGGACCCCAACGCCGGCAGGATCGAGTTGTTGAGCGTCTTTCTCTCGCTGGGTGCGGTTCTCCTCTCGATGTATGGACTCAAGAGAATCGCCGAAACCGGGCTTGAGCCGGCCTTTCTGCTGCTTGTGGCGGTTGGAGTGATGTTGGGCGTCTTGTTCATCCGGAGGCAACATCGGATCAGTCACCCATTCATCGACCTCGAGCTGTTCCGGGTGCCGGCTTTCAGCGCGGCGCTGGTTGTTTATGCAGCGACGGCGCTGACGATGTTCGGCATCTACATCTACATAGCGCAGTACCTGCAGCTGGTGGAGGGACTCGATCCCCTGACTGCGGGGTTGTGGACCGTGCCCTGGGCTCTGGCGTTCGTGGCTGGCTCGATGCTCACACCACGGATTGTCGCCGGTCGGACGATCCCATCGGTCATGGTCGGTGGGCTCGCGGCCTCAGTTATCGGCTTTCTCATCCTCGGCGCGCTCGGAGGCAGATGGTCGCTGCTGCTGCTGGTCGTCGGGACGGTTATTCTGGCCTTTGGCATGGCGCCGGTTGTCACCCTGACCAATGATCTGGTCGTGGGGACCGCGCCACCGGAGCGTGCGGGATCGGCGTCGGCAATTTCAGAAACGTGCGCCGAGCTGAGTGGTGCACTTGGCATTGGATTGTTTGGGAGCCTGGGGACCGTGCTCTACCGGCGGAGAATGAATTCGGTGGTCACGGAGCTGGACCCTCAGGATGCGGAGTCCGCGCTTTCGACTCTCGGCGGCGCGGTCGACGTGGCGGCCAACCTTGAAGGTGCAGGTGACTCGCTCCGCGAGGCCGCTCAGGGCGCCTTCATGACCGGAATGGAGGTGACAGCTGTCGTATGTGCTTTGCTGATCGCGGCATCGATCTGGATGGTGCGCCCCGGCAGCGCCGCGGGACGGGCAGCCGTCAGACAGGGGCCTGCAGCGTCGAAATAACCCGGCTTCCATCTGTGACGAGGGCGAAGAGGACGATGAGGACGGAGAGGACGAAGAGGGCGAAGAGGGCGAAGAGGACGAAGAACGAAGAGGACGATGAGGACAATGAGGGCGAAGAGGACAATGAGGAGAGGATATGAAGCGGTGGGCGCTCGCCTTCTTCATCCTCGTCGCCTTCTTCGCCCTCAGGGGAGTGGGGACGGGGGAGGTCAGGGGAGTGCGGACCGGGGCGGGTCAGGGGGGAGCAGCCGGACCCTTCACCACCAATGGGTGTAAGCCATCGTCCGCCCGTTGGCAAAGCGAGCATCGGGTGTGGAAGTCCGGCGCTCAATGGCTCGGTGGCACCATGCGCTCGGTTCGATGCGACGCCTGCGGCAAGCGGGCCCTGATTGCGGCTTCTCAGTGCCCGCACTGCGGTCACCTCTTTGATCTGCGCGACAGCTTTGGCGAGCTCATCCCTCTCGCCCACTGTCAGAACTGCGATTCAGAATATCCCCTCGATCGAGGCGAGTGCAAATGGTGTGGCACTCGCCCATCGCGTCCCAGGTTGAGTCCCTTGATAGCCCGTGGACTTGCGGCCGGAGCCTTTCTCTTGCTCGGCTTTGGGGCGTGGCTGGCCGGGAACAGCGTTCCCGAGGAACGGGAGGCGGGTGAACCAGAGTCGGTCGAGCCTGAGCTTCGAATGCAGGCAGCGATCGTAATGCCACAACCCTCCCTCCTGGCCAGTGTGACAACCGCCGATTCACTGGCCGTCGTGTCCGATTCGGCGGTGATCGACAGCGTCGGAGGCCAGTCGGTTGCGGTGGTTGTCGAGGGCGACGCGGCCCCGCTGCCGCAGCCAGCGGCCGCAACCCGCTCGGTACGGGCCGCGCCACCACCGTCACGCCCGGCGCCGAGCAGCCGGCGGGTCCGCTGGGTGGCGGTTGTTGCGCGCACCTGGGTGCCGGTGCGGGTCCGCGGCAATGCCCAGGCCCGCGTGCTCGCCGCGATCGGTCCGGACACGCGTGTTGAAGTCCTGTCCGGAGGCACGGACTGGGTGCGCCTCCGGACCCGCGGCCTCACCGGTTGGGTGGAGCGTCGCTACTTCTTCGACTGAGCGAGCAAGGCGCCCAGCTTGTCCAGCCGCTCAGCCCACCATTTCTTCTGGCTTTCGGCGGCAGCGCGGTCGGGCAGTCTGGTGTGCACCACTGCAACTGAGCTTTTGTCCCTGCCTTTTGGCGTGAACCAGACGGCAACGATCGTCTTGTCGCCTCCGTCGAGTCGCATCGAACGGTTGGGCGTCGATGTACGGACCGTCAGCCCTCTCTCGAGCCAGCGGTGGCGCAGGGCGGGCCGCTTCCAGGCTTCAAACAGTTTGTCGACCGGAACGGCGAAGGTCTTCGACTTGCCGGCTTCGAAGCTGCCGTCGCGACGCTGGCCTTTTTCGCGCAATCCCCTGATTCGCTCGTAACCGACGGTTACGGCCTGGGACCACCAGCCATCGACGCCGTATTTCGTATGGACAAGTGCCGCGATGTCGCCATGCGCCATCGTACTTGCACCGAGTCCGTCGAGCGTCCAGACCCAGCGCTCCCAGTTGCACCCCGTTCTTTCCCTGATCGCGTCGTCAGTGATGCCGGCGAGCTCGGCGAACCTTGTCGGCTTCACGGCCGCGACCGACCGCTTGCTTCCGACTGCACTGGTTTTTGTGGCAGGCGGAGGAAGCTCTGATGCTGGCGGCGTTCTCTTTTTCTCATCCGCCGTCGCTGACGACGGCGATTTGCGCTCCGCCTTGCGGAGGAGTTGGGCGCGCGCACTTGTATAGGCTTCGCCGGTGCGCGCCATGCGGGCGCGAACGAGGCGTTTGAGATCTTTCTGGCGAGGCATCGTCTGTTCTCCTTTGGACACACCGCGGCGCACTCCCCGACCGTGCGTCGTGGTGACGCAAAGGAAAGACGATTCTGTCCGGGAGTATGCCCCCCTTTGCCTCGCTCAGGGCTCCTGTCGGGGAAGAGCCTCGGAGGTTGGGCGCGGACCGGCGCCACCTTCACGATGGCGCCGATCCGGCCCTGCGTCAAGACTCCGTCCTGCTCAGCGCGCTGTCGCCCTCGGCGCCACTACCGCTCGCCAATGGTGAGGACGTCGTTCGTCATCCACCACTGCCTGGGTAGCGGACGCTGCCGAGGCCAGATCTCCGTCAACGTCTCACCCTCGTAAACGCGACCGTTCTTCACCACGTAGCGGATCGTGTTGGTGTTCCTGATGTTGTCCAACGGATTGGCGTCGAGCACGAGGATGTCGGCGAGCTTCCCTGCTTCCACCGAGCCCAGGTCTTGCTTGAGCCCGATCGCCTCGGCGCCGAATATCGTACCCACCTTGAGTGCGTCGATCGGCTTCATCCCGCCGCTGGCAATCGTCCACAACTCCCAGTGGACTCCGAGTCCCTGAAGCTGGCCGTGCCCGCCCAGTCCCACGCGCCCGCCCGCCTCGACCAGCTTCGTGGCCTGCTCGGCGAAGAAGCGGAATGAGTATTCGCTTTCGCGGAACCACTGCGGGCGGCGCAGGCCACGGCGTTCCAGTTCGGAAAACGGGGTGAAGCGCGCCAGTTTGGCGTCGTTCATGATATCGTGGTTCTGGTACCACCAGTTCTCGGCCCATGGTCCGCCGTACTGCACGAGGAAGGTAGGGGTATAAGTAGTCCCACTTTGTGCAAAGAGCTGGATGGCGTCCTTGTACATCGGTGCAATCGGGAGGCTGTGTTCGATGCCGGCGTAGCCGTCCATGGCCTCGGTCATGTTCTTCTTGAAGTCGAGGCCTCCTTCGAGAGTCGGAGTGATACGCTGATCGCGAGCGGCCATCACGACCCACTGTCGCTGCCGCCGGTCGCCCGCCATGTACTGTTTGATCGTTTCGGTGAGGTAGAACTCCGAGTAGCGTTTCATCACGTCGCGCGCGTCGTCGAGGCTCGAGACGTCGTCGTAGGCAAAGATGCCCGGGCCGGTGGCGTAGATGCGCGGGCCGACCATCTGTCCGACTTCGACCGCGTCCCCGTACGACACGACGTCGGCCTGTGAGGTCTGGGGATCACGGGTCGTGGTGACGCCGTAAGCCAGGTTTGCTGTGTACATGTAGGGCTGGGGAGAGTGGACTCCCCACTGCGGCCACATGTGGGCGTGGATGTCGATCAGGCCCGGGATGATGGTCTTGCCGGTGACATCGATGGTGCGTACGCCGGCTGGCGCCGTCACGGTGCCCTGAGCGCCAACGGCAGCGATGCGGTTTCCGGTGACGAGGACGTCGCCGCGCTCGATTACGGCATTGCCGTTCATTGTTATGATCCGTGCACCTCGAAGCAACACGCTGCCTGCGGGGCGGTCCTTCGACGCCGTGATGGTCACATCGGTGCGGGCAGCCTCGTAGACGGGCCTGGCGGCTGGTGAGCCGGGCTGCGCGACCGCCCCGCCTGCGCCACCACCTGGCTGACCCTGCCCGCGGACGGGCGCGCGGGCCGCCGAGTCGGCGGCGAGGGAATCAGCTCTCTGGAGATCATACGAAAAGAACGAACGCCCCATCGACCAGAAGACGCTGCGTGAATCGCCGTTCCAGCCGATGAAGTCACCTCCGATTCGGGAAAGCCGGCGGAATGGCAGCGGGCCGCCAGTCGGGTTCTGCACCGACACGGACGGTACCGGTCCGCCGGTGACCGGCAGCGGGACAACGAAGAGTTTGTTGTCGACCTGCGCGAGGACGCGCAAGCCATCGGGAGAGGCGTGGAGTTCGCTGGCCTGCCGCGGCTGTGCGTTGGGGCCTCCACCGGGTTGCTGGTAGCCCGTGACGCGGACATGTGCGCGCCGGTCAGTACCATCCCATCGCATCGATACGAGGCCATCGGCGGCTTCGTGGATCCAGACTCGCGTGGTATCGCTGGTGAAGTGCGGCCGGCCGGCGTTGGTGAGGGATGAGATGAATGTCGCCCCCCCTCCGGCGGCCGGAATCCAGACGAGGTCTGTTATCACCAGTTTGGGGTTGATCTCATCGTTGACGATGGCTCGCTGTGTCCGCGGGGCGCGTGCGGCCACGATGCGCGTGCCTGATGGGTTCCAGGCGATATCGTCGTAATACGCGGACTGAGTCGTCAACTTCTCGGGTCGCCCTCCGTCGGGCATTATGCGCCAGATGTCGCCGCCCTCTTCGGTCCATGACACATAGGCGATCCAGCGGCCGTCGGGCGACCAGACAGGTGAATGTTCACCGTCGTTCGACGTGCTGAGCCGGCGCGGTTTGCCGGCGGGGAAGTCCATGATGTAGAGCCTGTCGAGCGCCGAAAAGACGAGACGCTTGCCGTCGGGTGAGGGTTGGGCGCCCCGAATCTGGCGGACGGTGAGTACGGAGTCGTTGACGGGATAGTCGAACCGGACCAGCTCGGCGATCAGCTGGTCGACTTCGGCGCTGAACGGGATCTGGATCTGACGCCCGGTGGCGACATCGATGTTCCAGAACTTGCCGTGGTGGGCAAGCACTATTCCTTTCGAGTCGGGAGTCCAGGAGAATCCGGGGAGCAGGTCGCGCGAGCCGCGCGATTCGATATCGTCGCGCTGAATGTCGGTAGCCAGCCAGCGTTCGTCGCCAGACGCGAGTTCTCGCAGCTTGAGGCCGGTGACGGCCATGCGTCGCGATCCGTATGCGAGCCAGCGACCATCGGGACTTACCGCCGGTCTGAAGCCGGTTCCCAGGTTGAGTGACCTCGGCGACACACGACCTGTCTCCCGGTCGTACATCACTACCTGTGTAGTGCCGAGCATCTGGTTGTAGCCGGCGGGTCCGGTACGTGCGCCGGCGTAGATGTAGCGACCGTCGGGCGTCGGGGCGGCGCCCATGAAGTTCGATGGGGCGTTACCGCCACCACCCGGTCCGCCTCCGCCGGCCGGTGGTGTTTGTCCGGTGAGACGGAGTCCGCTGCCGCCGTCCTTGTGATAAAGCCACAGGTCGTTGCTGCGTGACACAACGATGTATTGGCCGTCGGGAGTCCATTCGGGTGAGATGAACGCCTGGTTGGCGCCCCTCGTCATCGGTCGCAGGTTCTTTCCGTCGGGGTCGACGAGGTAGAGGTTTTCGCTGCCTGACCGGTCACTGACGAAGACGATGCGTTTGCCGTCCGGTGAGAAGCGGGGCTGTCCGTCGAAGCCGGAGCCGCTCGTTAGGCGGGTCGACCGGCCGCCGCTGATGGGGATCGTGTAGAGGTCTCCGAGGAGATCGAAGACGATTGTGCGCCCATCGGGTGAAACGTCGAGTGACATCCACGTGCCCTCGTCGGTGGTGAAGCGGAGGGGACGAGCAGGTATGAGCGGGAGTTCGGTATCGGGCGCGGTGCGGCGTGTGGTATCGGCACCGGGCTGGGCGGCGCTGGGCAGGGGCGCGCCGAGGGTGGTAGTGAGGAGGAGTGCGAGGGGGAGGTGGCGGCGGATCATCGGCGAGGGCATTTTCGCTCCTTGGTGGTCACCGCTGAGTTAGAGGTCGCAAGCAGAGGAGGCAAGGGGGGATTGGTTGTAGCGACGGCAGTGCACGCTTCTTGCCGCTCTCGAGGCGTGTGTCCATGCTTCGTGAGGCCGCAGCGAATGGGAGAGCCGGCTTGACCAGTCGAGTGGCAGTCATTGGAGCGGGGCCAGCAGGTCTTGCGGCAGTGAAGGAGCTGCTCGACGAGGGGCTTGATCCCGTCTGCTTCGAGCGCGCCGAAGGACTCGGCGGCGTATTCAGATATAGCGAAGACGACGGCGTCGTCTGGGAGTCGTGCCGCCTCACTTCGTCGGGCCTTCTGACCGTTTTCTCGGACTTCCCCGATCCGTCGGGACTACAGGGTCATCTGACGGCGGCTGAGTACATCGACTACCTGAGCGCCTATGCGGACCACTTCGGCGTAACCTCAAGAATACGATTCGGGGCCAACGTCGAAGCGGTCGAGCGACTCGACGACGCGTTGTGGCGGGTGACCTGGATCGAAAAGGGAGAGCGCCTGGTGGAGTCATTCCGTGCCGTGGCGGTGTGCTCAGGGCTTCACCAGCATCCGTACGTTCCAGCTTTCCCCGGTTTGGAGTCCTGGACCGGCGAGCTTCTCCACGCAGCTTCTTACCGCCGTCCCACGCAGGTCCGCGGTCGCAAGGTCCTGATCGTCGGAGCCGGCGAGTCCGGTGCCGACGTTGCTGCGGAAGTGGCACGCAACGCCGAAGAAGCCGCCCTTTCGCTGCGGAGGGGAGTGGCGGTTCAGCCGCGACGGATGTTCGGCGTTCCCAAGGACTACCTCACTTCACGGCTCCTCAACAGCGCGTCACACTGGGTTTTCCAGACCAGGAATCCGGCCGACGACCGCAAGCGCATCGTCTACAGGTCCGCCTTCATTCCGCTTGTAGTCATCGACAAGGTTCTGCAATTGACGTACCGATTCTTCTGGGAGTACCTGCCGCTCTGGATGTCGAGGCGGCCGGCCGAGGTGCGGTCCAACCTCCGGACCCGGAAGCTCACCGTCGAGTTGCTCGGTGAATCGGGCGGAACCGTGACCGAGCAGTTCGGCACGAAAACAGACGATTTTGTGAGAGCGATTGCCGAGGGCCAGTGCCGGCGCTTCCCGGCGATCGAGCGCTTTGAAGGCTCGCGAGTTGTCTTCTCGGATGGAACGTCCTGGAGTCCAGACCTGGTGCTGCTCTGCACGGGCTTCGAGACGAAGGTACCGTTTCTCCCCCCGCAGATCGTGGCCAACCAGCGATTCATGCACGTTTTCAGTCCTTCTGTGGGCCCGACGCTCGGCTTCATCGGCTTTCTGCGACCCGCCTTCGGCGCGATCCCGCCGCTCGCTGAACTGCAGGCGCGTTGGTTCGCGCTGGTGACAAGTGGCAGAGTGCAGCTCCCCGGGGAAGGCGCGATGCGGGAGTCGATCGAATACTGGACCGGATATCGGGCGCACGTCTTTCGTGCCGTGCGCGAGCGCCTCGAGCACCTGGTGGATCATACTCCCTTCTGTGATGCGCTGGCGGCGCAGATCGGCTGCAAACCTTCCCGCGCCGACCTCAAGCGCGAGAGCCTCCGCTTCAGGTACCGCTTTTGGGCGGCACCCTTCGTCGCTGCCCAGTACCGGCTTGTCGGGCCACATTCAAAGGCGGAGCTCGCGCGGCGAGTCATCGACGACCTCCCGGTGACACATCCCCTACCCGATCTTGTCAATCTCTGGATGCGATGGTCGATGACCAGAATCCTTCATCGCGTCCTCGGCGCAGACTACGCACCCAAACTGGTGCTCGACTGATGTCCCTCGTCTCGGTGATCATTCCAACGCGGAATCGTCGGCCGGCACTGGAGCGTGCCCTCGCCAGCGTCGAAGCGCAGACAGTTCGCGACCGCGAGATCATCGTCATTGATGACGGCTCCACCGACGGCACGTCGGAGATGCTCGCGGCGTACGCTGACGTGAAGGTGCTCACGATGCCTGACGTCGCGGACGCCCGAGGCGCAAGCGCGGCGAGAAACGCGGGATTGGCCGTAGCTTCCGGTGAGTTCCTGGCCTTCCTCGACGATGATGACGTCTGGTCGCCCCTTTATCTCGAACGCCAGGTCGGTCACCTCGAGTCACGCCCCGATGCAGGGCTCAGTTATGCCGACCACGTCGAGATCGGCCCCTCCTCGTCAGGCGCCGGACGCGTGCGACGGCCGGATACCGCCGCCCTGTTGAACTACAGATCCACGCTGGTACGTCTCCTCGCGGAGAGCTTCATCCACACGATGTCAGTAGTGGTTTGTCGTCGCAGGGTATTCGATACCACCGGCCTGTTCGCGACCGAACTGCGGATTGTTCATGACCTCGACTGGTACGTCCGTGCCCTTGGAAGCGGCCACGAATTCGTGCACCTCGACGAGACGCTCGTGGGACGCGCCGTTCCCGGTGGTCTCGTTACACGTGAACGCGAGTGGCGGGCCGAGGAAGCCGCTGTCCTCGACCGGGTTCTGAACTCCGACGTCAGGCGCGCGGCGGACCGCCGTCTGGTGCGATCGTACCGGGCGCTGTTTTTTGCATATCTGGCGATGAATCGCAGGGACTGGATTTTCGGGCTATCGTGCCTCGCAACTGCACTGTCCGTTTCGCCATTCTCGACCGTCAGGATCGGTGTGCTGCGGCTCGCTCGACGGCTGCAGAGACAAGGTCGTGCGGACCTGTCGTTCGAAGCGACCGCAATCGGCCGTGAGGTTGGTACGGGTGCGGCCGCGAGAGTGGAGGTGACGGTATGACGGTAACAGCTCCCGGATTCAAGGAGGCGTTGGCGCTGGCGCTGCCCACAGAGGGAGAGAGGCTGACCTCGCGCTACCGGGTGGATGAAGCCCGGCCGATCACCCGTCGCGGAATCCTCTGGCTCGGCCAGACCTGCAATCTCCGTTGCGAGTTCTGCTACTTCCTGGACCGCATCGTCAACGATGACCATCCCGAACACGGGTTCATGTCTCTCGAGAAGGCGAAGTCGATATGCCGCACTCTGGTTGAGTATTACGGGAACAATTCGATCGACATCCAGGGGGGCGAGCCTACTCTTTACCCGCGGATCTTCGAACTGGTGGCCTACTGCGCCGGGATCGGGTTGTCACCGACTCTCATCACGAATGCGCAGGCACTTTCGAATCGGGATGTGGCAGTGAGATATCGCGACGCCGGTATTCGGGACTTTCTCGTCAGCGTCCAGGGGCTGGGCGACGTCTACGACTCGCTCGTCGGCCGGGATGGCGCGCACGTCCGGCAGATGAAGGGGTTGCGCAGCCTGCAGGAAGTAGGGATCCCCTTCCGATTCAACACGGTGCTCTCCAGGCCGGTCCTGCCGCAACTGCCCGACATCGCTGAACTCGCGGTCCGCACGGGGGCCGAAGTCGTCAATTTTCTCGGCTTCAACCCGTTCAATGATCAGACGACCGGCAAGCGCACGGCGCGCAACGTGCCGACTTACACAGATGTCGGGCGGGCGCTGGATCCGGTTCTCGACTACCTCGAGGATGCAGGCATAGAGGTAAACGTCAGGTATCTCCCGTTGTGTATCGTTGGGTCACGGCACCGGAGCTCGATGTACAACTTTCAGCAGATTCCCTGGGATCTGCACGAAAACGACTTCGCGAGCTGGTCGTGGACGGATCTCCCGTCTCAACGCATGAAAGACGCGGAGTTGTCCCCGCCCTTTGGACTTGGTCCACGCCTCAGGCTTGGCGGGATTCGCGGCCCGCTGCGCCGATCAGCGACGAGGTTCCCGCGCCTGGCGCGGGTGCTGCACGCGGTCAAGCAGCGCATTGAGCGCGGCCTGGCAGCGCGGGAGTCCAGGGCATCGCGTGAGGCGCGTTACCGCGCCGACGCGCGAATGCGTGCCGAAGAGTACACGGGATACCGACATGTCTCGGGGTGCGCCGATTGTGACGCGTCACCGATCTGCGACGGCTTCTACGGCGACTACGCGGACATTTTTGGCTCCGCCGAGGCGCGACCGATCACGATCGGACGTCGCATCGATGATCCCCAGCATTTCACCAAATCCCAGAAAAAGAAACTTCACTCGTTCGACCAGTACTGGGTGCGTGGCGGAAGCTGAGGGGGAGGCTGTCTCAGATGTAGCCCCACTCGGCCATCACGTCGCCAGCCAGTCTTTCGATCTCGCTTATATCGTGACCCGAGAGGCGACTGCGATAGCGGCCGCGAATGGAAGGGTCGGGGAGAGAGGAATCGAAACCGTCAGCGGCGACCGACAGGTGTGAAGCAATGCTGGCGACCGCCACCGACGTTTCGAGCACGAGCGAGTCGTAGGAAAGCAGCAGGACGTTGGTCTCGAGGCGCCTGATGTCGGCGAGGGCTCGCATGATGGAGATCCAATATGCTGATGCCTTGGCGACCGTGTCATAGCGTCGCGCCCATTGTCTTCCCGCCCAGTCACCTTGATGGACGCGATCCAATATCGATGCCACCACGTCGCGCGGATCACGATGAACAAAGACACAGCGAGTGTGATCGCGGTGGATGAATTGCGGATACTGGAGAACGTAGTCCGGGTACTTGTCACCTACATACAGAGTGTCGGCCAGGGCCAGCGCATCGATCAGCGCGTCGTGGATCCGGTCGAGTGTCGCAAGCTCACCCATGCGGTGGCCGCGGATGATTGCTCTGATGTAGCGATAGACCTGTCGCCGCAATCGCCGGCTGTGCACCCGGGCGATGGTGCTGGTGAACGACTGGTGCACAGCTGCCACGTGAGCCCATGTGGCGAGATCAGCGTAGCGGAGGGCCCGGAGTTCGCGATCCATCAGCTCGACGCGTGGGTGGCTGTCGAGGAGGTGGTGGAGCAGCGAGGTGCCGCCGCGCATGGGGCCACCGACGATCAGCAGTCCGGCGCGACCGCTCGCGCCACTCGTAATGGTGGGGGCGGGGAGAGTCACGGTCTCGAACGTGGTGGGTCGGTGGCCATCGATACTCACCTCGTTCGTCACATTGGCGCTGTTGGCCGGTCGACCGTCTAATAGTGCGTCATCTGGGGACAACTGGCGATGGCTCGAGGCCAGCGGAAAGCATGTTGACGAAAAAGTCGCGCTCACGGTCGCAAGATCGCCCGCGGCTTTTCAATCCATTCCTAACCCGCCGCTGCCACCTGTTTGCGCCGCATCACCCGGGCGGAAAGGTCATCGAGGAGCGTGTACACGACCGGTACGACGAAAAGCGTGAGCAGTGTGGATGTGATCAGCCCGCCAATGACCGCATGCGCCATTGGCGCGCGTTCCTCCGCTCCCTCCCCCAGCGCAAACGCGAGCGGCAACATGCCGAAAATCATGGCGCAGGTGGTCATGATGATGGGCCGCACCCTGATGCGCGCCGAGTTGAGAATGGCGTTGGTCCTGTCAACGCCGCGCTCGCGCTCCTTGTTGACGAAGTCGATGAGGAGAATACCGTTCTTCGTCACAAGGCCCATGAGCATGATGACCCCGATCATCGACATGACGTTGAGGCTCCCACCGGTCGCCACCAGGCTCAGCGTCACCCCGAGAAACGAAAGCGGGAGCGCGAGCATGATCGACAGCGGCTGGATGAACGAACCGAAGATCGATGCAATGATCAGGTAGATAAAGACGACGGCGAGAATCAGCGCCTCCAGAACGTAGCCCTTGGTTTCGTTGAGATTCTGGACGTCTCCACCGAAGATCGTGCGGTAGCCAGTGGGCAGACCGAGAGCGTCGAGCTGCTCCCGCGCATCATCTGCCACCGTGCCCATGTCGTATCCCGGGAGAACACCCGCCGAAATCGTGACGCGGCGCTCGAGGTATCCGCGCTCTATCTGCTGCGGACCGACGCCCGGCCGGATGTCGGCGATCTGAGACAGCGGAACCGTAGCCGCCTGCCCTGTGCGGGGATCGAAATTGCTGCTCAGCACCGGAATCCTGGCGATGTCTTCCGCCGAAACACGCGTCGAGTCGGGATACACGACCATCACGTCGTGCGAATAGCCGTTTGGATCCTCCCAGCGTGTCGCGCGCTGGCCCTGAAACAGCGGCTGGAGCGTGGCAGAGACGCTCTGGATGGCAAGGCCCGCGGCCCACGCCTGCTGTCTGTCGACCCTCACGTCGAGCTGTGGGATCTCCCCATCATCACTCGACTGCGGCTCGGCCGTGCCTTCGACGCCCCTTACGGTCCGGAGCACCTGCTCGGCCGCCAGCTTGAGACGTGTAGGCTCCGGCCCTTGAACGTAGATCTGGATCGGCTGGCGCATCCCGCCAAAGATGCTGCGGTTGCCCGTGATCGACGGCCGTACGCCAGGCAGCGTCGCCAACTGACGGCGCAGATCGGTGAGGATCTCCGACTGCGACCGATCGCGTTCGTGTCTGGGCTTTAGTCGAACGAAGATCTGTCCGCCATTCGACCCGCGGCCAAAGCCGCCACCTCCTCCGACCTGCAGCGATGTGAACTCGACTTCGGCTTGACGTCGCAGGAATCGTTGCACCTCCTGCCCCTTCTCGAGACTGTATTCGAGCCTTGATCCCGGTGGCGTCCGGAACGACACGTTGAACTCCCCGGCGTCATATTCGGGGAGCCAGGTGAAACCAAGTACCGGGAACAGGGCGAACGAGCCGGCGATGGAGACGACAGCCACAGCGACCATCAGTAACCGGTGCCTGAGCGCCCAACCCAGTCCATTGCGATAGCGAACACTGGTACGCTCGAACCAGTCGTCGAACGCAAACGCGGCGCGGCGGATGGGGTTTTTCGTGCGGCGCCGCGTGGCTTCGTGACCGCCGTGTTCCACTTCGGGGTCTTCCCAGATGCTCGAAAGCATCGGATCGAGCGTGAAGGACACGAACAGCGATACCAGCACGGCAAACGCGACTGTTACACCAAACTGGAAAAAGATCTTGCCGATCTGCCCGCCCATGAAGGCGACCGGAATGAAGACCGCAACGACCGCCAGTGTCGTCGAGAGAACAGCCACACCGATCTCGTCCGTGCCCTCGCGAGCGGCACGGAAATGGTCTTTCCCCATCTCCAGATGCCGGACGATGTTCTCGCGGACGACGATCGCGTCATCGATGAGAAGACCGATCGCCAGCGACAACGCGAGCAGCGTCATGGTGTTCAGCGTGAAGTTGAACATCCACATGACGAAGAACGCTGAAATGATCGAAACCGGGAGCGTCAGCCCCGTGATCACCGTCGAGCGCCACGAATTGAGAAACAGATAGATGATGGCGATGGTGAGGATAGCGCCGAGGAGAATCGTGAGCTGCACATCGGAAAGTGCCGCGCGGATCTTTATCGAGTCGTCCCTGACCAGTGTGAGCTTGATATCGGGGGGAAGAGTGCGGCCAATGTCGTCGACGACGCGACGCACACCTTCAGCGACAGCAACGGTGTTCGAGCCGGTGATCTTGAGGACTTCGAGCGATACCGCGGGCTCTTCGCCGATGAACGTCGCCGATCGGCGGTCGGCGAAGCCGTCGACGACGGTGCCGATGTCACGCACGCGGATCGGCACACCGCTGCGAACAGCGACGACCACGTCGGCGAACGCCATCGGGTCGTGGATGCGCCCGGTGACTCTGACGAGCCGTTCGGTCTCGCCGCGGAAGACGCGCCCGGCAGGCGTTTCCTGATTTTCGCGGGCGAGTGCCTGCGAGACCTGCAGCGGTGAAATACCATAAGCGACCAGAGCATCGGACTGCAGCTGAACGCGGATCTGTCGCGTCAGCCCACCGTTGACGTTGACGCCGCCGACGCCGGCGACGCTCTCGAATCGGGGTTTGATGGTCTGCTCTGCCAGATCGGTAAGCTCGCGGAGCGGGCGCTGGTCGCTCTGCATCGCGACCGACATGATCGGTCGGTCGTTGGGGTCAAAGCGGTTGATGACAGGGTCGTCGACATCAGGAGGGAGCTGGCGTCTGATACGGGCGATCTTGGCGATGACCTCCTGCTGTGCTTCGGTTGGGTCCATCCCCAGATGCAGCATGACGCGAACGCTTGAGTTGCCCTCGGACGATGTCGAGGTGATCTCACGGATGCCCTGCACGGTATTGAGGGCTTCTTCGATCGGCCGCGACACGTCGCGCTCCATCACCTCGGGCGAGGCGCCCGGGTACGACGTATTGGCAATCACCACCGGGTAGGTGATGTCGGGATATTCGTCGACGGCGAGGCGTTGGTAGGCGACAATGCCGAAGACCATCAGGCCTATCATCATCATCGTCGCGAAAACCGGGCGCCTGATCGATACGTCTGCGAGAAACATTCTGCCTCAGGTGCTTGTTGTCAGTCTACTGGCTGTCCTTCTTCTGCTCTCCAGGAACGCCGGTGGGCCGCCTCGCACCACCCGGCCTGCCCTCATCGGTCACGACGCGGACGCGCATTCCCGCGCCGAGGGCGCCGACGTTGCCGACGATTATCCGGTCACCAGCTGCGAGGCCGTCGAGGACCTGCGTCATTGCCACCGATTCGTCAACCACTCCCAGTGTTACAGGAGCCTGCTGAACGAGATCGTTCTCCAGCCGGTAAACAAAGGAACGGTCGCCGGCGGCAGCCTGTCGCACCGCAGCGTTTGGGACAAGCAGGACTTCGCGGAGAGTGCGCCCGATGATTCGCCCGGTGGCGAAGGAGTTGCCCTTGATGCTGCCGTCGCGGTTGGGGACCTGCACGTAGACTGTTATCGAGCGGTTGGCGGGATTGATCGTCGGCGACACCCGCGCCACTCTGCCCTCCATCTGACGCCCGGCCGAAGCAAACCTGACCGCCTGTCCAACCTTGAGATCACCAGCCTGACGTGCCGGAACTCCAGCCTCCAGTTCGAGGATGTCGTTGCGGACCAACGTGAACATCGTGGCACCACGCGCGACGTGTTCACCGTTTTCGACGGTTCTGGTGGCGATCACACCATTGGTGGGAGCGGTAATGCGAGTGTCCTGTGCCGACTGGGCTGCGGCCCTCAGCCGCGCTTCGGTGGCCGCCAATCGAGCCTGAGCGGCGGCAAGAGTCTGTTGGGCCGCGCGTACGTCGCGCTCGGGAATCGCTCCCGCCTTGTAGAGCTCCGCAGCCTGATCCGCGTTCCACTGGGCATTGGCGACGTCGGACTTTGCCGCCTCCCGGTCGGCCACCGCCGACTCGCGCTCACCCTCCTGCACCGTGGACTCGAATCGCGCGAGGAGCGCGCCGCGAACGACGCGATCACCTTCACGGACGTAGACACCGGTCACATCACCCTCGATTCGTGCGCGAACGACGATTTCCTCGATGGGCTTGAGATCGCCGCTGATCAGAATCGATTCCTCGATCGTGCCCGGCTTTACCTCCATTACGTCGTCAGGGCCAAGCACGAGTGCGGACATGCGGCCTCCCGGCCCCCCGCCACCACCAGGCCCCCCCCGCCCCCCCCCGGCTTCGGCCCCTCCAGGGGACCCGCCCTGATTGCCACCCGGTGGCCTCGCCCCCACTTCACCAGCCGCCCGATTCTGGCCGGGCTCCCCGTTCTGCCCGGTGGATCCCTGCGGGGTGCCGGAACCGGCCCCGCCGTTGCCTCCGCGGTCACAGGCGATAGCGAACACAGCGAGACAAACGACGAAACACCTCAGAACTGACAGCACTGGGTTCAACGTGTAGGTGGAAGCGGTACAGGGAGTCCCCGTGCCCGGGCCAGCTCGGCTGCCGCCAGGTAATAGTCAACGGTTGCCCGCGCAGCGTTCGTACGCGCGGTGAGGAGCAGAAGCTGGGCATCTGATACCTCCAGCTGCGTGCCGAGGCCACGCTCGAAGCGCAGCGAAGCGATCCGGAACGCCTCTTCGGCCTCACCTACGCTCTCGCGCTGCGCGGCCCACGCGGCCGCCGCCCGGTCGAACTCGGATCGGGCACGCGCGCGCTCGAGCTCAACACGCTCACGCTCCTGGGCCAGATTTACTTCCGCAATCTTTGCGTTCGCGTGCGCAAGCTCGATGTTGCCCTTGGCCCTGAGCCCGTCGAACAGCGGCCAGGCGACCTGAACTCCGAAAGAGCGGTCGGGGAACCAACCGTTGTTCTGGCAACTCTGATTTGGGTTGGAACCCGCCGGGCACAGTGAGTTGCTGGATGCACCCCGCACGGTGGGGAAGCCGCTTCGGCTCGGCAAAGCGGTAAATCCGGTCTGGAAGAACGTGGACACCGTCGGAAACAGGTCAGCCCGCGCCACTGTGATCCCGCGCCTGCGGGCCTCGAGCTCGTATTCGGCGGAGCGGACGGCGGCGCGCACCGGCTTCGAGATCGAGTCGCCGGCAATCGAGTTTGCGAGGGTGCTGAGCGCCGCAGTGTCGAGGGCGCTGGTGAAAACGATCGTTACCGCCGCGGGAATGTTGAGCAGTCGGCGAACCTCGATATCAGCAAGCTCCCGGGCGCTGCGAGCCTGCAGAACCCCCGGCTCGAGATTGGCCCGCTCGACGCGCGCCCGCAGGACTTCGTAACGTGAGGCGCGGCCGGCGCTTTCCAGCTGCTCGACGAGCCCAACCCGAGCCTGTGCCAGCTCGATGTTGCGCTGCTGAATCGCCTCCAGTTCGCGCGCAAGTACGGCCTGAAGGTAGGCACGCTGTACAGAAACGGACATCAACGCATGCGTCTCGACAACATCCTGTCGGGAAGCGGCTCGCATGCTCCCCGCAGCACGAGCACCCGCCATGATTCGGCCACCCTGAAAGACCGCCTGCGAGACGTTGAGGTTCGTCGTGTAATTGTAGCTCTGGCCGAATATCTGCCCAACGATCGTCGCGCGTGCGTTCTCAACGACCTGCGTGTAGTTGCCGGTGAACCTGACCTGGGGCAGCCCGGTCGCCCGGGCCGTAGTTACCTGCGCGTCGGTCATGTCAACCAGTGCAGACGCGAGGCGGAGTTCGTCGCTATCGCGCAGGCCACGGGTCACGGCCTCCCCGAGTGAAAGCCTGAGCGTGTCCACCGGTTGCGCCCCTGACGACAGAGGCGCGGCGAGCGCCATCAGCAGCGTTCGGACTGACTTGTGACTCAATGACATGTGACTTCTACGCGCGGATGCGTCAGGTCGTTTGAAGAGATCGCCAGTGATGAACCGCTACATCCGTGACATCCAGGTCGCCACGAGGGAGGTGATCTCTGCCACGATCGCCACGCGCAGGAGCCCCTGGGGCTGTTCATAGCCCTTGAGCTCGGCGAGCGCGAGCTGGACCCACTCTGCAGGGGGCTGGGTGCCGGCCGCAAGATGCCGCAAGGCCTCCAATCCAAGGAGTGTGGTGCGCTCCAAAGCGTTAGCGGCCGGAAGTGCCTGCGCCACCAGCGGTGAACTGGCGGCCAGTGCGCGCACGGCGGGCGTATTGTCGCGCCACATCGTGAGAACGCGAGTCAGTGAATCGCGGGCCGATTTATCTAGCGCGGACTGATTGATGCGCCTCACCAGCCGCTCGACGAGCCATCGGCCTGGTGGGTCGGGCCGAGCGGCATCGACGATCCTTGTCAGCGGTTGCAGCTGATTGGTCCCGACTCCGTTGAGTCGCTGGCCAAAAAAAGGAGGCTGAACAGCTGTAAGCAGCGACTCGACCGGAGCGATTTCGTGGTCCGGCAGCAGTTTCCGTAACATGCGCGCCGAGTGTGACTGGGCGCGGATGCCCATCGCTTCGAGGCGGCCCGCAAGGATATCGAGGCGCCTGTACATGTCACCGACGTCTCGAACGTCCTGTCGACTCCACAATCGCTCGGCGACGGCACCGAGTCTGGGCCAGAGCCGCGAGTCGGTGGTTTCAAACGAGACAAACTCCGACCACATGCACGCTTCGCCGCCGAGAATGAGTTTCGCCGTGGCCGGGGCGAGGCGAGTGCTGTCGGGAATCGGATCCGCGAGGTAGAAGTCGGTGGCCGGTTTGATGTGGTCGAGGTACCAGGGAGCGGAGAGGATCGACGCGAATCCGCGGTCGGTGGCGCGGCCCAGGTATTCGACACCGCGCCATGACTGGACAACCGTGGCCCGCGGCAGATCGGGATGGATGACTTCATCCCAGCCGATCATGCGCTTTCCATACTTGGTCAGGATGCGAGTCATCCGGCGATTGAAATACGCCTGGAGAGCGGCGTTATCCCAGCCGCGGCGCCGCTTGAAGGCGGCGATTGACGCGTTCCCGTTCCAGTGTCTCCCCTCCACTTCGTCGCCGCCGATGTGCCAGTAGGGGTCGGGAAAGATCCTGACCATTTCCCCGATGAACTGGTCGATGAACAGGTAGACTGATTCCCTGGTTGGATCGAAGATCGCGTCGGCACCACCCCACTCGCGTCTGATGGAGATCGGCCCGGTTCGGCTCGCGTATTGCGGATAGCCAACGAACCAGGCGGTGGAGTGCCCCGGCATGTCGAACTCGGGGACGACGCGGATACCGCGGTCGCGCGCGTAAGCCACGACCTCGCGGAGTTCCTCCTGCGTGTAATAGAGCCCGTCACTGCCAAGCAGGTGGAGTTTCGGGTAGCGCCGGCTCTCAACCCGGAACCCCTGGTCCTCGGACAGGTGCCAGTGAAGAACGTTGAGTTTGACCATCGCCATGCCGTCGAGCGTTCGTTTGATCTGCTCGACTGGCATGAAGTGGCGGCCGACATCGACGAGGAGTCCGCGCCAGGGGAAACGCGGCGAATCCTCGATGTTGACCTGCGGTATGTGGAACGCGTTCTGATCGCCCGAGATGAGCTGGAGGAGCGTTTCCATCGCGCGAATCGCGCCGACGACGGTCGGCGCCCGGACTCTCGCCGAAGATGTGGTGATCGCTACGGAGTAACTCTCGTTCTCCTCGGGTCCCTGTATTCGCTGGCCGGCGGCGGTGACCTGGATGATTATCGAGCCTGTCGCCGCCGACGCCGTCGGCGCAATCGGCACACCGATGCGTTCCTCCAGTCTTTTTCGGAACCAGGCTACCGCAGCCCCCAGTCTCTCGTTCCGGAAGCCGGTGATCGAAACGACGGTGCTGCTGTCGAGCTTGAGGCCCGGGCCGGTTGACATGGCCGGCATGGACATCGATCGAGGGACCGGGAGCAGCGTCGATGGTTGCGCGCCGGCGGCTGATGCCGCGACCGCGAGTGCGAGGAGTGTGCGCATGAGTGGAATGTGAAGTCGGGACTGTGGCGCTACCACCCCGTTGACCCCATCTTGCGCTCGCTCGGAGCGACAGCCTCGTCAGTCCTTCCAACCGGCCAACCATGTCACTTGCTCGTCTCGACTGGATCATCGTGGCTATCTCGCTGATCGTGTCCTTCGTTCCGGCGGCGATCATGGCTCGACGTGGAGGGTCAAGCACGACGGAGTTCTTCACGTCCGGGAGATCGGCGCCCTGGTGGCTGATCGGAGTCTCGATGGTTGCGACCACATTTTCGACCGACACGCCCAACCTCGTCACCGACCTTGTCCGCAAGCAGGGTGTGTCCAACAACTGGGCATGGTGGTCGTTCCTGCTGACGGGGATGATGACTGTCTTCTTCTACGCGCGTCTCTGGCGCCGGTCAGGAGTTCTGACCGATCTCGAGTTCTACGAGATCAGGTATTCGGGTCGGCCGGCGGGCATCGTCCGTGGATTTCGCGCCGTCTATCTCGGGCTCTTCTTCAACTGCGTCATCATGGCGACGGTCAATCTCGCCGCGGTCAAGATCGCCAATGTGCTCCTCGGTTGGCCGATGACGCAGACTCTGCTGATCTGCGGTGCGATCTGCATCGTCATGGCGGCAACTTCCGGTTTGTGGGGTGTCCTGGTTACCGATGCGATTCAGTTCAGCATCGCCATGGCGGGTTCCTTTGCCGCGGCGTGGTATGCGCTGCAGCAGCCAGCAGTTGGGGGTCTTGATGGACTGATAGCAGGCATCTCGGCGAGTTCGCTCTCGCTGGTTCCCGATTTCGGAGACTGGGGCCTGACGTTGTCGATCCTGATTATTCCACTGACGGTGCAGTGGTGGTCTGTCTGGTATCCCGGTGCCGAACCGGGCGGCGGGAGTTACATCGCTCAGCGGATGCTGGCGGCGCGTTCCGAAAACGACGCTCTTGCCGGCACTCTGCTGTTCAACGTTGCGCACTACGCCGTGCGACCCTGGCCGTGGATCATCGTGGCTCTGGCATCGATGCTTGTGTATCCGGAGTTGTCCGACATCCAGCGGGCGCTTCCACACGTGGATCCGGCCCTGATCAATGATGATCTCGCGTATCCTGCGATGTTGCGATTCCTCCCCGCCGGGGTACTGGGTCTCATGGTGGCGGGACTGCTCGCTGCCTATGTGTCGACGATCATTACCCACCTCAACTGGGGTACTTCGTACCTGGTGCACGACATCTATCGGCGGTTTGTCAGAACAGATGCGAGCGAGAAGCACTACGTGATGACGGGGCGTCTGGTCACGGGTGTGTTGATGCTGCTGGCCGGGCTCCTTACCTACGTCCTCGATTCGGCGGCTCAGAGCTTCCAGCTGCTCCTGTCGATCGGAGCCGGGACCGGTCTCCTGTACCTGCTCCGCTGGTTCTGGTGGCGCATCAATGCCTGGAGCGAGATAGCGGCGATGGCGGCATCGTTCCTTGTTGCGTTCGCGTTCTTCGCAGCCGGACGATCAGGGGTGGCGATATCGCCACACATCTCGCTCGTCGTCGGGGTGGCGCTGACGACACTGGTGTGGGTGGCAGTCACGCTGCTAACGCCGCCCACGGACCGGGCCAAACTCGATTCGTTCTATCGGCTGGTTCGGCCCGCAGGTCCTGGTTGGGATCGAGTCCGCGCGTCGACTGGCCTGCCCGCTTCTCCCGACTCGCTGTCAGCCTCCATTCTGGGCTGGGTGCTCGGCTGCACGTTCGTGTACGCAGCGCTGTTCGGCACGGGGAGCTTCCTCTACGGGCGGACCACCCAGGGATTGTTCTGGCTGCTCGTCTTTGGCGTGAGCGGTATCGGGCTGGCGCGTGTTCTCGCGGGCTTCATGAGAGCTCGGACAAGTGACTGATTGCCGTGGGCAGGCTCGACGGGGAATGACGGCACAGGAAGCTTCATGCGGGCGCCGACAAGTGACTGATGCCGGTGGGCTGATCGCCGTGACCGGCGGGTCATCAGCCAGGTCGGGGCGGCGGTGAGCACGTCACGAGAGACACATAAGGCGGTCATCCTCGCCCGGGGGCTCGGGACGCGTATGCGGCAGGCAGATCGTCAGGTCACTCTCGACCGTGAGCAGGAGGCGGCGGCTGACGCTGGGGCGAAAGGTCTGATGCCGGTCGGGCGTCCCTTCCTCGACTACGTGATCTCGGGCCTCGCCGACGCCGGACTGACCGATGTTTGCCTGGTGATTGCACCCGGTCCTTCTCCACTTCGCGAGCGGTACTCTGCGGAAGTGAGCCGGGTCCGCGTTGGTTTCGCGATTCAGAATGAAGCGCGAGGAACCGCGGACGCGGTCGCGGCGGCGGCGGAGTTCGCGGGACAGGACACATTTCTCGTCCTCAACTCTGACAATTACTACCCTGTTCGATCGATACGCGAGCTGAGACGCCTCGGGTGCGCGGGGCTCGTTGGCTTCGACGCCGCTGCCTTGTCAGCACTGGGCAACGTTCCCGATGAGCGTATCAGGCGGTTCGCGCTGATTGAGGTTGACGACGCTGACCAGCTGGTAGCAATCCACGAAAAGCCGGATCTTGAGCTTTACCGGCGGATTGCGGCGACGTCCCTGATCAGCATGAACCTCTGGTCGTTTTCGCCGCTCATCCTCGAAGCGTGCCGCCGCGTGCAGCCGTCAGTCCGTGGGGAACTCGAGCTTCAGGACGCGGTCAGGATCTGTCGCGACGAGCTCGGTGAGCGGTTCACCGTTCTCCGGTCGGTTGAAGGTGTGCTTGATCTCTCGTCGCGAGCCGATGTCGCGGCGGTTACGCGTCGCCTGAGTGGAGTGGTCGTCAGCCTCTAGACGTCCGGGCGACTGGAGCGTAATGACCTTGCGACTTCAACCGCCCGGTGCTTAGCGCAGAAGCGCGGGAGTGGGGCTGTGACGCGCCACGGCCCTCGCCGCCCAGCGGCGGACGGCAGGATCGGGGTCGTGTTCGGCGGCCTGCCGCGCAACACCAATAGTGTCACTGCGTTCTGCAAACCTTGTGTAGGCATACGCGCGGGCGTCCCACCGGCTGTCACCCGCCATCGTCGACAGGACCTGGGAAGTTGGCGCGAGCCGCACGAGACCGAGTGGGCCAGCGAGGACCACGGCCACGAGCAGAATGTGAGCGACACTGGCGTTGCCGGCCTGCCTTCCTGCCTCGGCATTGACGATCCGACGCAGCCGCATCCGGAGTCGCCCCCTCCCCTCCAACCCGGTCAGGTGCATCGCGTACGTGCGCCGCGGGCGCGGGCCGTCGGCGAGGCGAGCCAGAAGCCCTGCGTACGTGCTGGGGCGGACACCGGCCGCGAGCACCGCGTCGTCTGTCGCCAACTCCGACCACAGTTCGGCGCGTCGGGCCATCAGCCAGACGGCGGGATGAAACCAGAGGAGGGCTCTGATCGCCGCGGCCGCGGCTGCATACCTCACGTCCCCGCGCCGATGGTGAGCCGTTTCGTGGATTACCGCGGCCCGACGCTCGTCCACTGACCAGTCCCGCGCTGACCGCGGCATGACGATCGTGGGACGCCGAATCCCGCTGGCGAAGGGCATCGTCGTGGCATCACTCTCATACAGATGAACAGGATCGCCGCTGAGCCAGGCTCCCGTGCGTGCCGACTTTGCGCCTGTTGCCCCGGCAGCGCGCAGCGTTCCGCGAGCAAAGGCAAATCCCGACAGAACTCTCCAGGTCATGAAAGACACGCCAGCCACCCAGCACAACATGAGAAATGCAGCAAGGTCGGCTCCGACACTGCCGGGGGTCCCTGACAGGAGCAACTCACCACCCGACATCGCCAGAAGCTCAAGGGAAACGAGCGGGGAACTCAGACCCTCCGGAAGCAGCCATACAACGAATCGATGCGGCACCAGTCGGAGTACGCAGATGCACCCCGCGGCCATCGTCGCACCCTTCCAGACTGCGCTGTGGAGGTCGGCCCGACACCGGGGGATCAGCGCCGAGGCGGCCAGGGCAGCCAGAAGCGGAACGAGGACCAGCAGAGAGATCGAGTAAGCTTCGGAAAGAACACGGGCACTGTCCGAAGCAGCTGGTATCAGGCGGCTGAGTGAGTCAGTCATCGACCCTCCGCGCGCAGTCGCCTGAGCGCTT
Source organism: Gemmatimonadota bacterium (assembly GCA_052389935.1). GTDB lineage: Bacteria > Gemmatimonadota > Gemmatimonadetes > Gemmatimonadales > Gemmatimonadaceae > JBQTHK01. Next base: position 79,648 of record JBQTHK010000081.1, read on the forward strand.
CATCGAGCTCGCGACGCTCGGCGGTGCTGAGTGGCTTCTCGTTTTCGTCGAGCAGTGCTGCGATGGCAGCGGTACGCGATCCGCCGAAGAAGGTGCTGATGAGGTGCCTGACGGCGGAGCGTTGCGCCGTACGTCGTGGAGTGACGGGGAGATAAACGTGGCGCGGGCCGACCTTTTCGTGGCGCAACTGACCCTTGCGTTCAAGGATTCGCAGAAGTGTTCTCACCGCGGCGGCGTGTGGCGGATCGGGCAACTCCGTGTGCACGACTGCGGCCGTTGCGCGACCCAGCCTGTAGATGATGTCCATGATCTGCCGTTCCCTTCTGCTCAGCGCGGGTACGGCGGGGTCGCGTGTGTTTTGTGCCATAAGGATAGTTTTTTGTCTCACGGGCGGGATGTCAAGTGGTAGCGTCCCCGGTGCCGAGTAGCTTGCTTGATACTGACAGTCATGGATCAATCGGCAGCGTTAATTCGATTCGGAATGTCTCCGGCCGCGGCGGCGCGGGAGGGGGCGCACCTCGACGCTTGCGACGTGGCCCTGGGCACGCTGGGAGCTGGCCGGCGGCGCTGGTCCATCTGGGTGCCGGGTCGGATCGAGCTGTTCGGAAAACATACCGATTACGCTGGCGGGCGCTCACTCCTCTGCGCGGTGGAACGGGGGTTTGTGGTCCGGGCGGCACTGCGCGGGGATCCCCACGTGCGCGCCATCGACGCGCGCACGGGTGAGACCTGGACGACTGCTCTCGGCGACCTCGATCAACCTGCTGGCGACGGTTGGGGTCGTTACGTGGACGCCGTGGTCAGGCGGCTGTCGCGAAACTTTCCAGCGGCGAGACGCGGCGTGGACCTCGCTTTCCATTCCGATCTGCCGGTGGCGTCCGGAATGAGCAGCTCGAGCGCGTTGATCATTTCCGTGTTTGTCTCGCTCGCCAAGTCCAACGATCTGCGGAGCGCGGAGGAGTTCAGGCGCGAGATTTCCAGCCGCGAGGAGCTGTCGGCATACCTGGGGTGCATCGAGAACGGCGAGAGCTTTCGGGCGCTGGAGGGCGTCACCGGCGGCGGTGTGGGAACTCAGGGAGGGAGTCAGGACCACACGGCAATCATGTGCGCGGAGCCGGGGCGCGCCGTACAGTACTCGTTCGCGCCCGTTCGACGGGAGGCGGTGTGGCAACTCCCCCCGGCACTGGTGCTGGTCGTGGCGTTCAGCGGGGTTGCCGCCGAAAAGTCAGCCGGCTCAATGGAAGCCTACAACTTTCTTGCAGCGACGGTGAGGTCACTGGTCCGGTTGTGGAACTCGGAAACCGGCCGGTCCGATGCGACGCTGGCAGATGCGGTGAGGAGCGGCGACGACGCGGCGACGGTGTTGCGCGGACTTGCCGACGGGATGGGCGAACGCGATCGGCGACGCCTCGATCAGTTCCTGCTCGAGTCGTTCGAACTGGTGCCTGCCGCCGGGGCGGCGCTCGGCCGCGGCGACCTCAACTCCCTGGGCGAAATCGCTCACCGGTCGCAGCGGGCGGCTGAAGAATGGCTCGGCAATCAGGTAGCGCAGACGGTGTCGCTTGTCGGTCTGGCGAAAGCAAACGGAGCGGTGGCGGCGTCGGCGTTTGGCGCCGGCTTTGGCGGCAGTGTGTGGGCACTGGTGCCGGTGAGCGATGCATTGGCGTTCGCGGCGCGATGGAACCGGTCTTACGGTGAGGAGTTCCCGGCCGAGTCGTCGAAGGCCATGTTCATGATTTCGCCGGCTGGACCGGGCGCAATGCAGTGGTAGTACCCCGACAGTTGCCGCGCTGGCGCCTGTTCGCGTTGCAGTCGCTGTGTCTTTTATCGAGACCATGACTCATGACTGACCGTCGCACCTTCCTGACGAGCCTCGCCGCCGGCGTGGCCGCGATACCGCTGGCGGCCGACAGTGCCGCAGAACCTGCGGCCCAGCCGCGACGTGAGTCGATGATGGGAGTGCCGTTCGAGCGCCGCGACGAAGTCCGGATCGCGATCGTCGGGACCGGACTCCGGGGGCGCAGCGTCCTGCACGAACTGCTTGGAGTGGGAAACGTCAGGATCACGGCCCTCGCCGATATCGTGCCGACGAAGGTGGATATGGCGATCGCCCGCATGCGCGGTGCGGGCCATTCATACGACGTGGCCCGCTACGACAGCGGTGAGCGTGGCTTCGAGACGCTGGTGGCGAGGGACGACATCGACATCGTCTACACCGCCACTCCGTGGGAGTGGCACGTCCCCGTTTGTCTGGCGGCGATGAGGGCCGGGAAACACGCGGCGACCGAGGTGCCGGCGGCACTGACGACCGCCGACTGCTGGAAACTGGTCGACACCTCGGAGCAGACGCGGCGACACTGCATCATGCTGGAGAACTGCAACTACGGGTACAACGAGCTGCTCGTGCTGAATATGGTCCGCGCAGGGATGTTCGGTGAGCTCAAACACGGTGGTGCCGCTTACAACCATGACTTGCGCGAAATCCTGTTCGAAAACCGGGACGAGGGGCTGTGGCGACGTGCCCATCACCTGCGCATCAACGGGAATCTCTACCCGACACATGGACTCGGGCCCGTGGCCTTTTACATGGACATCAACCGCGGCGACCGGTTCGACTACCTGGTGTCGATGAGTACCCCCGAGATGGGGCTGACAAAATGGCGCACGGATCATCCATCGGAAGCGGGAAAGCGTGGTGAGAAGTACGTAACTGGTGACCTCAACGTCTCTCTGGTACGGACGGCATCGGGCAGAACGATCAGACTCGAACACGATGTTTCTTCGCCGCGACCGTACTCACGCATCAACAGCATCCAGGGTTCGTTGGGGATCTTCGAGGACTATCCCCCGCGGATCTATGTCGACGGGTCTGCCCCGTCGCATCGCTGGCAGAGTATTGATGGTTACAGGGAACGGTTCGAACACCATCTCTGGCGCGAGTTAGGGGAGAAGGCGAGGTCAGGTGGGCATGGCGGTATGGACTTCGTGATGGCGTGGCAGCTCGTCAACTGGTTCCGCACCGGCTCGGCGCCCGATATGGACGTCTACGACGCCGCTGCCTGGAGCGTGCCGGTCGACCTTACAGCGCAATCGGTGTCGCGCGGGAGTCAGCCGGTCAGGTTTCCCGACTTTACCCGCGGCGGCTGGCGGTCGGGTACGAGAGCGCTCGTGGACGGGAGGGTTCAGGGCGGATGAAGCTCCGGATGTTTGAGCGGACGGGGTTGAGGGACGATGCCGCCGACGATCGAAGTGAGAGGGCCCGGGCACATGTTGTCAGGGCGGGCGCGCCATTGACGGGTCATCAGGTCATGCCCCCCTTTCGAAGACTTGGCCTCTATGCCATCGCCGGAATGCTGGGTTGTGGAAACCCGGCTACCGGAGTCACCATCGACGGAGATGTCGCGATTCTCTCCGGCGTTCAGTTCACCGTTGAGGACGGCGGCGACCCCTTCACGATCATCGAAGCGCGCGTCCGCGGTGACTCCCTGTTCGCGGTCGTTCAGTACGGAGGGGGCTGTCGTCGCCACGAGTTTCGCCTGACGTCGACCAACGCCTTCATGGAGTCCAATCCGGTACAACTGGGGATCGGGATCCGGCATCGCGCCAACAACGACCTGTGCCGCGCGCTGCTTCGTCGCGAGCTCGGCTTTTCACTGATCCCCATCCGCGACGTCTATCGGCGTGCCTACCAGACTACAGCCGGAGTCATCATCCTCAGGCTGCGCGGCTATACCGAGGGACTGCGCTACAGCTTCTGATCGCGGGTCGCTCGGGTGCGTTGGCTGCAGCGTAACGGCAATCTTCCCCCGCTTCCGCCTGGATCTGCACGGCTCAAGCGTCGGCACGGAAGCCTCGCTCGGGGAGAAGGCTGGCATGTAAACCCGGAACACTCGTCGAGGGCTGACTTGCCGCCGTTCAGTTGCCGCCGGACATTTCGGCGATGAGTCGACCCGTAATCATCACCTGCGCCGTCACGGGGTCGCAGCCGACGTTCAAGCTTCACCCCAACATTCCGATAACGCCAACGCAGATCGCCGCTCAGAGCGTGGACGCCGCGAGAGCGGGCGCGGCCATCGTTCACATTCATGTTCGTCACCCGGAGACCGGCGCTGCGTCGGGGGACCCGGCGCTTTATCGCGAGGTGGTGGAACGGATCCGCGCCCCGGGCTGCGACGCGCTGATCAACCTCACCACCGGATTCGGAGCGCGGTTCACTCCATCGTCGGAAAATCCACGTCGTGCTGACGATTCGCTCTCGAACCTGATCGGGCCGGAAGAGCGCACCGCACACATCATGGAGCTGCGGCCGGAGATCTGCAGTTACGACGTTGCCACGTTCAATTTCGGCGAGCAGGTGTTCATGAACACACCGGCCCACCTGCGGGTTATGGCGGGACGGATAAGGGAAGCGGGTTCGCTCCCCGAGATCGAGGTGTTCGAGGCGGGACACATCGAGCTGGCGCGCCACCTGATCACCGAAGGGAAGCTGAGCGGCCCCGGCCACTTTCAGCTCTGCCTTGGCATCAAATGGGCAATGCCGGCGACGCGCGAGGCGATGTCGTTCATGCGATCACTCCTCCCCGGGGGCGCGACCTGGGCTGCCTTTGGCGTGTCGCGTTTCCAGTTTCCGATGGTCGAGGCGGCAATCGAGCTTGGTGGTCACGTCCGCGTAGGACTTGAAGACAACCTCTACCTCGACAAGGGCGTCCTCGCTCCGGACAACGCCGCTCTCGTGCGGCGCGCCGCCGAGCTCATCGTCGCCAGCGGCAATCGCGTCGCGACGCCCGGTGAGGCAGCGCGGCTGCTGGGCGTTCGCGGGTCATAACCGCTTCATGTAGGCAGCGCTGACAGCTATCGAGGCGAACGGGTCGGACGGCTGGTCGTGTTCGACAAGGAGGTGCTGCAGAGAACCGTTGGACTCACGAATGATACGTGCAAAGTCGATGCGGCCCTGCCCGGCTTCGGTCATCGTACCGTCGGCCTTCATGTCCTTGACGTGGAGCATTACGAAGCGCCCCGGGTAGCGCCGGATCCAGTCCGATGCATCGAGTCCGGCACGGGTGATCCAGAAGACATCGAGCTGAAAACGCACCAGTGCGGGATCACTGAGCTCGATAAGGAGATTCATGCCGTTGCGACGCGACGACCCGTCGAGGTCGCGGAACTCGAAGTCGTGGTTGTGGTACGCGATCGTCATTCCGCGGCGGGCCGCCATTTCCCCCCAACGATCCAGATCGCCAGCTATCCGAGTGTAGCCTTCCACTGTCCTCTCGGCCGCGGGAATCCAGGGAATGGTCACGAAGTGGTGGCCGATCTCTTCCGCGCGTTCGAACACCGCGTCGGCGCCACGCCTCAGCTCGCCGATATCCACATGCGCCGAAGGTGATGTGAGATTGCTGGCCGAAAGCATGGCCGCGACCCGCGCCGGCGGATGGTTGAAGTATCCGGCGAACT
>JBQTHK010000082.1:0-6283 GCA_052389935.1 Gemmatimonadota bacterium
GGCGGGTTCTGCGGAACGGCTGATCCGTCGTGCCGCGGTTCACTGGCACCGAAGTTCACTCCCTGTGGGGTCCGCAACACGGCCTGACCCCACCCAAACGTTCCGGAGCGAGGAGGCACCGATCGGACTTCGTGGCCAAGACGGGCGAGTTCGGTCCGGGCCGACTCGGGTACGAGCGCCTCGACGTTCACATCGCAGCCGTCGAACGTGGCCTTGGAAAAGCGTCCGGCTTCGAGCGCTTCCTGAATGTTCATCCCGTGATCCGCTACGTTGGATACGAACTGCGCGTGCGCCTGGGACTGATTCCAGCCGCCCATGATGCCGAAGGCGATGCGCGTCCCGTCCCGTTCCATGAAGGCGGGGATGATCGTGTGCAGCGGCCGCTTCCGTCCGGCGATCACGTTGACCGCGGTCGCATCGAGTGAAAACAGGGAACCACGGTTGTGGAGCAGGACCCCGGTGCCCGGCGCAGTCAGCGCTGAACCGAATTCGGAGTAGATGCTCTGGATAAGCGAGACCATGTTGCCTTCGCTGTCGACCACTGTGAGATAGATGGTCTCGCTCCCGTCGAGCCCGGAGACGCTCCCGTAGGTTGCAGGCGATACCGAGCAGGCCGCCCGCAGCGGGTTGATCAACGCTGCCCGCTCAGCTGCCTTCTGTTTGTCAAGCATCTCCGCGACTGGTACGCGCGCAAACAGCGGGTCGGCGGTGTACCGGAGCATGTCCGCGTACGCCAGCTTCTTGGCCTCGATCATCGTGTGGAGTCCGCGCGTATCGAGAAAGCCCCACTCGCCCAGCGGAAAACGCTCCATGATGTTGAGCATCATCAGGGCGGCAATGCCCTGCGTCGGCGCCGGCAGCTCGTACACCGTCCAGCCCCTGTAACTGGTGCTGACGGGATCCACCCATTCGGCGCTGAAGTCGGACAGATCATCGGCGGTCATCAGCCCACCCTCGGAGGCCGATAGCCGCAGAATCGACTCGGCCACCGGCCCACGGTAAAACCCATCGCGGCCCCGAGATGCAATCAGTCTATAGGTCCGCGCCAGATCCGCGTTGCGGAAGACTTCTCCCTCACGTGGGGCGCGTACCCCGTCTACCAGGAAAGTCCCGCGAGTGGACTCGTTGGCTGAGAGCCGGTTGACAGCCCGGCCCCACATCCGCGCCACCTGCTCAGTAACCGGAAATCCCTGTTCAGCGTAGTGAATCGCCGGTGCCAGCAGCACGTCAAAATCGAGCCTGCCGAATCTGGTGCGCAGTGCGTCCCATCCCGCGACAGCGCCGGGAACAGTAACGGTATGGATCCCGCGGGGCATCGAAGTGTGGCCGCGCTGCCGCAACCACGATGCCGACAGCGCCCGCGGAGCCCACCCGGCCGCGTTGAGGCCGTGCAGTTTTCCCGTTCTGGCGTCGTAAACGATCGCGAAAAGATCACCACCGATACCGTCTCCGGAGGGCTCGGTCAGGCCGATCACCGCATTCGCTGCTATGGCTGCATCAACAGCGTTGCCCCCCGCCTCCAGCATCATCGTGCCGGCGGCCGCCGCCAGCGGCGAACTCGATGCCACTATCCCGAGAGTTGTCGTGACCATCGACCGGCCAACCGTGGGCCGCGGCGCGCCCTGCCCTCCCGATGCCGCCGGCGCCAGCGCAAGCGACAGCATCAGAATCAGGGTGGCCTGCCGTCCGACCGATCGATGACCACCACGCCGCTCCACGATGAGTGACCTCACCGTCGACGACGCCGAGTCGCGGTAGAGTCGGGCACGAAGTCGAATGGCTGCTGCACGACCTGCTGTACCGCCTGACCCTGTCTTCGCGCCGGTATGTAACGCTGATCCCTCACAGCACGTCGTACCGCTTCAGCAAACGCTGCATGGGTGGCGGTTACCACGTTGAAGGTTTCGATCACGACGTTCCCCGCCCGATCGACAACGAACTCGACCAGTGCCCGCCCGGGAACTGCGTTATCGAACATCGAATCCGGATAAGTCGGCTGAATCAGATCACTCGAATCCGCCCGGGCCTGCTGCTCGACGTCGGCAGCAGTAAACACGGTCTGCTGGGCAACCAGCTGGTCAATCATCGCCGCAGGTGTCAACTCGCCGCGGCGCGGCCGCCGAGCCCTGAGCTCCCCCTGCCTGCTCCACAAGATGATCGTGCCGCAGGCGCTGCTCATCGAACGGTTGCCCATGAACTCGGCGGGGACTCCTGCAGGCCCGCTGTAGATCTCGATTCCTTCGAACGTGCGCGGGTCGAGTGCGTCGAGAGGAAGCTCGCCCGAATAGGCGGGAGTCCCGTCGAGCCAGACAAGTGGCGGGCAGCGGGCGCCGCGGAACCGCACAGCGTTGCTCCCCATGTTCGTATTCACCACCCGGGCACCCGGCACCATCCTGAATAGGTCGGTCAGGTTCACCGGGTTGCGCCGGTCGATCTGCTCCCTGGTGAAGAAGTGCCCGCTACCCCTCGTCAGGCGGTCGTAGAACCCTCCCATGCGACCTGTCACGTTCCTGCGGCCGTAAATCACCAGAGGGCTCAACTCGACGGCCAGGCGGTCCATCACCAGCTCAACAGGAATCGTCTGCCCCGCGAGCACGGTCAGACGAACGGTGTCAGGTTTGAAGCCGATGCGCTTGATGCGGATCGACATCTCGCCGGCCCGCGCCTTGGCGAACGTAAACTCACCTCGCTCGTCAGATTCGCCTACAAGCGTCGTACCGGCGACGGCAATCTGCGCGCCAGCAACCGGGAGCCCCTGCGCGTCACGCAGCGTCCCTTTGACGCCCCCAGTCCCGACCTCTCCCTCCTGCGCAAAGTTCGTTGAAGGGATAGCGATCAGGGCAATGGCGATCGCCAGACCCCAGGTCCTGCGAACCGACGATGACATACGAGTTTCCCCCGGGGAAGCACGCCTCCCCAAGAACGGGCGCTGTCTGATCAAAAATGCTGCTGCGAAAGCAGAGCCGGCAGGGGGTGGTGACCGGCGGCCTTCGTTCCACCAAACTAGTGCCGATTTCGCCGCCTGACCATTACCGGCGGGCTCTGGACGGCCTCTGGAGTCGTCGGCAACTTCGTCGGCCATCAGTCAACTCGTCACTGTCCCCACCCGAGGTCCCTGAATGAAAACTGCAGGAAAACTGAACCCTCTCCTTATTGCGCTGATGCTCACCCTCCCGGCGCTCGCAGGTACCAGGGGATCTCAGGAAAGTGGAACGATCCGCGGCTTCTCCGCTGAGGGATCAAGAGTCCAGCGGGAGTGGGAGGTCAGGTTCAAGGCGCTTCCGGAGACGTCCCGCCTGCGCGAGTACATGCGTCACCTGAGTGCGCGCCCGCACCACGTGGGTTCACCATGGCAGAAGCAGAACGCTGAATACCTGAGCGATCTGTTCCGCAGCTGGGGCTGGGAAACGCGACTCGATGAATACCACGTCCTCTTTCCGACTCCGCGTGTCAGGCACCTGGAGTTGGTCGGGCCGACGCGTTACGTGGCAAAGCTGGACGAGCCGGTTCTCCCCGAGGACCCATCGACCAGGTTCAAGTCCGAGCAGCTCCCTCCCTACAACGCCTATTCAGCTGATGGCGACGTCACGGCACCCCTCGTGTACGTCAACTACGGCGTGCCGGCAGATTACGATGAGCTCGCGAAGCGGGGCATCTCGGTCCGCGGTGCGATCGTGATCGCGCGCTACGGCGGGAGCTGGCGCGGCATCAAGCCAAAAGTGGCATGGGAGAAGGGCGCCGTCGGTTGCATCATCTACAGCGATCCGCGTGACGATGGCTATTACCAGGGAGAGGTGTACCCGAAGGGTCCGTGGCGTCCGCGCTTCGGAGTGCAGAGGGGAAGCGTCCTCGACATGCCGGTCGCGCCGGGTGACCCCCTCACGGTTGGTCATGGAGCGACTCGCGATGCCCCCCGCGTCGAGCGTGCCGCGGCCGCAACTCTGATGAAGATTCCGGTGCTGCCGATTTCATATGAGGACGCGCAGCCCCTCCTCGCCGCGATCGAGGGACACGTTGCTCCAGAATCCTGGCGAGGTGCGCTGCCGATCACCTATCGGCTCGGCCCCGGGCCGGCGCGCGTGCGGCTGCGCGTCGAGCACAACTGGAATCTGGCGCCGGCCTACAATGTGATTGCAACACTGCGGGGCTCCACCCATCCCGACGAGTGGGTGGTGAGGGGGAATCACATTGACGGATGGGTCAACGGCGCCGAGGACCCGATCGCCGGGATGATCGCTGAACTCGAGGAGGCTCGGGCGCTGGGAGAGCTGGTGAAGCAGGGTTGGAGGCCGCGGCGTACGATCGTTTACGCCGGCTGGGACGCCGAGGAGCCGGCGCTGCTCGGGTCGACAGAATGGGCCGAACATCACGGGCCGGAGCTGCGCGCCAAGGCGGTTGCCTACATCAACACAGACGGCAACGGCCGTGGCTACCTGTCGGCGGGAGGCTCGCATTCACTCGAGCGACTGGTGAACGAGGTCGCGCGGGAGGTCCGTGATCCCGAGACCGGGCTCAGCGTCTGGCAGCGGTCGCAGGCGGCACTCATCCGCAACGGGTCGGCGACCGCCAGACGGGAGGCGCGCGACCGCGGCGACCTTCGCATCTCCGCCCTCGGCTCGGGTTCTGACTTCACACCGTTCCTGCAGCACCTCGGAATCGCGACGCTCAACCTGGGTTTCGGAGGCGAAGATGGTGGAGGCATCTACCACTCGGCGTATGACACGTGGCAATGGTTCGAGCGTTTCAGCGACACGTCGTACGTATACGGACGCACCCTGTCCCAGGTCGTGGGCGTTGCGGTGATGAGGCTCGCCAACGCAGACGTGTTGCCGCACCGGTTCACCAATCTCGCCGAGACGATTCAGGGTTACGTGAGCGAGATCAAGGCCGTACGAGACGACCTCGCCCAGCGCGCGACGGAAACCAACCGGATGCTCGACGAGGGAGTTTTCACGGCGACCAACGACCCGCAGAAGCCGCTCCGCCCACCGGAGCGTGAGCCACTGGTGCCGCAACTGGGCTTTTCCACGCTCGACAACGCTGTCGACTCCCTCACGCGGTCGGCAGCGGCCTTCGAAAGGGCGTACGCGGCCGCCATCGGTGGATCGCGCCCGCCGGACCAGGCTGTCCTTGACCGCACCAACGCGATGCTCCGTGACGCGGAGCGGATGTTCACGTCAACCGACGGCCTGCCGCAGCGCCCCTGGTACGTGCACCTTCTCTATGCTCCGGGGCTCTACACCGGCTATGGCGTAAAGACCCTTCCCGGCGTGCGCGAAGCCGTTGAACAGAAGGACTGGGTCGCGGCCGAGCGCGAGATACGTCGGCTGGCGGGTGCCCTCGAGCGCGCGGCGGCCCACATCCAGAATGCGGGAAGGACACTTGAAGGCACCGTTCGCGTACTGAACTGAGGAGATCATCATGAGAACAGCAGCGGCTGCTGCTTTCGTCATCGCCGCTGCCTGCAGCGGCGGTGGCGACCGATTCGACGTCGTCATCGCCAACGGCAGGATCGTCGACGGTACAGGCAATCCGTGGTTTGAGGGCGACGTCGGGATACGCGGTGACCGGATCGTGGCCGTCACACGGACGGGAGCGCTCGATTCTGCGGACGCGGGCCTGAGAATCGACGCCACCGGCAAGGTGATCGCGCCGGGGTTCATCGATATTCAGTCGCACTCCTGGAACGACCTGCTCTTCGGTGACGGCCGCGTCGTGAGCAAGGTGACCCAGGGCGTCACGAGCGAAATCCTGGGGGAGGCGACCACCCCCGCGCCCTCCAACGCCAACATCGACTCTCTCTACCAGCCTGACGACCCGGATGACGCAAGGATGGCCGCCGAGGTCGCGAAGTTCAGGGGAGAAAGAGGTTTCGCAACCTGGCTCGATGCCATGGAGCGCAACGGCAACTCCGTCAACTCGGGCAGCTACCTCGGCGCAACGACCGTGCGCGCATACGTCATGGGCCAACGGACCGGAGCGCCGGACTCAGCGCAGCTCGACACCATGCGGGCCGTGGTCCGCAACGCGATGCGCGACGGCGCGTTCGGAGTCTCGAGCTCACTCATCTATCCCCCGGCCTCCTTTTCAGGAACCGGGGAACTCATCGAGATCGCCCGCGCCATGGCGCCCTACCGCGGATCGTACATCACCCACATGCGATCGGAAGACGACTCGCTCTTCGAAGCCATGGACGAGGCGTTCCGGATCGGCCGCGAGGGAGGTGTGCCGGTCGACATCTACCATCTCAAGGCATCGCTGAGGAGGAACTGGGACAAGGCGC
>JBQTHK010000083.1:0-21106 GCA_052389935.1 Gemmatimonadota bacterium
CCTTCCTCAACAAGCTTGGCGTCAGCCGGGCGCAGATAGATCTGCTCGGCCGCAACATGGCTCTTTTCACCAGGTATTCGGGACTCAACGTCATGGCGGGGTCACCGACCGTGCGCTTCGACGACGCGACGTACCCCCTCACGCGCACTCTCACGGGCGCCGTCACACTCACCTTCTGAACCGGACTGATGATCATGAACAGGGCGATTGGTCCGATCAGAAACAGCATGCGACGCGCAGTCCGTCGCAGCGTTGGTACGGTGGCGCTTGCCTTGACCTCTGCGAGTTGCATCGATCTCGACGTCTCGAACCCGAACGGACTCTCCATCGAAACCGTCTTCACGAACGCCTCCAACGTCGACGCGGCGCTGGTCGGGTCATGGAAGGCATACACCGAGCTCACCCGCTTCACGTGTCCGACGCTTCCGTTCAGCGTCTGGGGTAACGACATAACGACAACCAGCATCACTTTTATCGACTATTCGACAGAACCCCGCATTCCGATCAACAACCGGGACAACCTCAACTGTGCTACTCGGAGCGGCTACTACGTCCCCTACGAAGCGGCGGCAGGAGCGCGTGAGTCGTTCCAGGGAATCAACGAAAACAGGCTCAGGTTCGGCGTCGTGGACGCGACCACACCTGACGGTCGTGACACCCCCTCGCGGCTGATCTTCGCCAAGTTCATGATCGCGATCTCGCAACTGTCACTCGGTCTCTATTTCGACCAGGCTTTCATCTCTGACACATCGACGCCGCTCGGAACTCGCGGTACAGAGCTGTCGCCCAGCTCGCAGGTGATCGCCAGGGCAGTCGAGCAGTTGCGGAACGTGATTGCGCACGCCCAGTCAGTGCCCAGCTTCACGCTCCCGGCAACGTTCATCAACGGCCGCTCCATCACGCGCGATGAACTGGTGCGCATCTCCATGTCCTTCATCATCCGGTCGCAGGTGTATGCTCCACGGAATCCCGCCGAGCGCGCCGCCGTCAACTGGTCGCGCGTGCTGGCACAGCTCGACTCCGGGATCACGCGCGACTTCGGCTTCCAGGCCGATCCGGCCGTCGCCGGCACGGCGTCAACGTACTTCAATAATTCGTTTGCGCAAAACACGGTTCGAATCAGCAACCGGCTTGTAGGCCCGGCCGACACCTCCGGACAGTATCAACTGTGGCTGGCCCGGCCCCTGTCGACCCGGTCTGCCTTCACGCTCACGACGCCCGACCGGCGAATCCATGGCGCGACCAATACCACTGCCGGAACGCGCTTCATTCGCCTTTCCTCGACCATGGGGAGCGCGACAAACGGCCCGTACCTCACCTCTGCCTACCGCAGCACGAGGTACCTCAATACGGCCGCTGACTCGGGTAGTCGCGCCTTCGTTCCGGTTCTTTCTCTCGATGAAATGAAATTCGTCCGCGCCGAGGCGCTCTTCAGGCTCGGGCGAGCAACGGAGGCAGCCGCGTTGATAAACCCGACCCGCGTTGCCGCCAACCTGAAGCCGGTCGATGCCAACGGTCCGCCGGCAGGGCGCGACTGCGTGCCGAAAACCGACACCGGTGCATGCGGCAGCCTCTTCGACGCAATCCAGTACGAGAAGCGAATCGAGTTATATCCGTATTCGGGAGGTGAGGTTGCCTGGTTCGACCAGCGGGGTTGGGGAAAGCTGATCACCGGTACTCCCATACACCTGCCCGTGTCGGGCCGCGAGCTGCTGACACTCGGGCTGCCGTACTACACGTTTGGAGGGAGTGGAGCAGGTAGCGCTCCCTGAGTAACGATGGCAGGACTCAGGTTGGAAGCCCGGACTCCTCTATTGGGGGTGCCGGGCTTCCCGTCCTGAAATCTCCGGCTCTGCCAGGTTTGACTTCGTGAGCTTACCGCTCCGCGCCTGGCCTTCCCCAACCTCGGCGACTACGGCTTCTCGCTGATGTTACCGCAGCCGAACGACGCCGCATCGGTTGCCGCAGTCTGTGGGTCAAAGACGCGCACATAATAGGTCTTGCCCGTCACCAGCTTCGGGACGTTCGACGTCACGGTGCCGCCGCCGTCCATCTGCGTCTGTATCGGAGCGAAGGCCGCCTGAGGAGCGATCGGTGCGCCCTCCTCACCGCACTTGCCCTCGGCGATGTCCCAGGCGAGGCGCATGTCTCTTCGGGTGTTGCGAAAGACAAGGCGTGCCCGAGACTGGCGTTCGTTGCGTGACTCCACGGTGATATCGACCGACCCGCCACCGTTGGAAAGCTGTGTAATGGTGCCCACCCACTGCCCTGACTGCGCGGAGGCGGACATGGGGGCGACGGCCGCGATGAACGCCACCGCAAGGACCGAGAAGGTGAGGAACGTCGTCTTCACTGGCCTGCTCCAGGTTCGAGGTGCGAATCGAGTGAGGTGATTGCGAACGCAGTCGCGATCAAGATGCATTGCCAGGGCGCTTTTGCGCCAGCGCGGAAACCTCCTGCCAGGGGAAGACGTCTGACCGAGCTTAAATAAGACGCCTACGGGATGGCAGATTCACGGCGATGGCCGGGCGCTACGTAGGTTGCTCGAATTGACTGGAAGGAACCGGACCGGCGGCGACTCACGTTAGCTTGGTCATCAACGCCCTCAACCAGGCACCACAGTTGCCGCTCAGCTCCCGATTTCAGGAGATCGAGGCTGCTCTTTTCCAGATCGTCGTAACACTCGGCCTGGCACTGCTCACCTCGCTCCTCTACCGGCGCCATCGCAAGGAGTACTTCGCATGGTTCGCCGGCGCCTTTTCTCTCTACGTCCTCCGGCTCCTTGTCATTCTCGCGTTTCTCGCAACGGAAAACTGGACCTGGCTCTATTGGCACCAGGTGGCAACAGGATGGACCGCACTCGCCCTCCTCCGCGCCGCATGGGTCTTCTGGAGCCCAGGTTCGCTCAGTCCCGCCTGGGCTCTCGCCCTCCTCTTCCCCGTCGCCTGGTCCTGGGTCGCCATATACATCCTCGAAAGCTTCCTGTGGGCCGCCCTCCCCGCCGTCCTCTTTCTCGCCACCGTCACCGCCGCCACCGGCGCCATCTTCATCTCCCACTGGCGGCGGACGCGAAGGCCCGGAGCTGCTCTCCTCGGCGTCGCTTTCGCTCTCTGGTCAATCCATCACCTCGACTACCCCTTTCTCCGTGCTCAAGGCGCCTGGGTACCCTGGGGCTACTACCTCGACTCGCTGTTCATCCTCCTCGTCGGCGCTGGACTCCTGCTCCTCGTCGCCGACGAGCTCCGCGGCGGCCTCACTGCAATGATGGCCCTCGCTGAACCCGGCGACGACACCAGTGAACTGCAACATCTCCTTCGCCAGGCTGCACACCTTCCCGCCGCCACCGGCGCAGCCATCTTCTCCGCAGAACGACCGGAACGCCCTATCCTTGCGGTGGGTGAATGCTCCACCTGGATGCAGACCTGCGCTCCCGTCGAGGTCACTCCACTCCTCGTTCGCGTAAGGGTGAACGGCCTGCCCATCGTCCGAACCTCCCATCCTGCTGGACCACAGCGCTATCACGCCGTACTCCCGATTCCACGCTCCACTACGACTTCACAGACGCTCGTCGTCGTCGGTGATGGGCGCCATCCCTTCACCGCCCTCGACGACGAGGTCCTCGCGGCGGTTGGTCGTCAGCTCGGCGCTGCTCTCGATCGCGATGAACTCAACTCCCGCCTCGCCGCGCGCTCGGATGATCTCGCAAGGCTCTCGGTCCGCATGCTCCAACAACACGAAGAAGAGCGTCACCGACTCTCGCTCGAGCTTCACGACGAAACGGCACAGGTTCTCGCCGCGGTCAAGCTCCGCCTCGGACTTCTGCAGGAAGGCGCATCCACTGGCGAGGCTCGTGAGATCCGCGGCATAACCGAGCTCGTTGACCAGGGCATGCGCTCGATCAGAGGCGTTACCGAGATGCTGCGACCTGCTGCCCTCGATGACCTCGGCCTGCCGGCAGCACTCCGATCACTCGCAGCCGAATTCCAGCAGTCTACCGGTGTCTCCGTCAACTTTACCCTCGAGGGCGACCCCACCATGGTACCGGCTGACGCCGGGCTGGTACTGTTCAGATCAATGCAGGAGGGTCTGTCAAACGCTGTACGTCACGGCCGGGCTGACTCGGTGCGTGCCGCGCTCGAGGTCAGCCATGACCACGTCCTCATGCGCGTCGCCGACAACGGACGTTATGAGACGGCCGAGTTCGACATAGATCGCCTCCAGCGCGCGGGCCACACCGGGCTCGCCGGGATTCGTGAACGAGTAGGTGCATTGGGCGGATCCGTCACCCTGGGTGCCGCAGCCGAAGGAATCGGTGGAACTGTGCTGACCGTGAGGATTCCGATCATCGATCCGGAAACAGAATGAGCAGGATCCGGGTGATGATCGTCGATGATCACAGCCTGGTGCGCGAAGGCATTCGTCAGGTTCTCCTTTCCGATGAAACATTCGAGATCGTTGGTGAGGCCGCTGATGCGGAGTCGGCGCTTGCGCTGGCGCAGCGTGAGCACCCTGATGTCATCCTTCTCGACGTTTCCATGCCCGGTGCCTCGGGAGTCGACGTGGCGCAGACACTGAATAAAGCCGGCGTCGAATCGCGTATCCTCATGCTAAGCGTTCACGACGAAGCGCCGTATGTACTTGAGAGCATTCGCAGGGGCGCCAGAGGTTACGTGCGCAAGGACACGACGCCTGCCGATCTCAGGGCGGCGATCAGGGCCGTTCACGCCGGCGACGCCTATTTCAGTCCGGCAATAGCGGGCAGGGTGGCTGAGGCTCTTCGTGTACCAGACAGCCCGGCGCTGCGCACCGTACACGCAGTCAACAATCTCACAGCGCGCGAGCGCGAGGTCCTGGCGGCCGTGGCTGCCGGACTGCAGAACAAGGAGATCGCTGCCAGACTTGGCATCAGCTTCCGAACGGTAGAGGCGCATCGCGAATCAGTCATGCGAAAGCTCGGCGTTCGTTCGGTTGCCGCCCTGACGCGCATTGCCATCGACGTCGGCATCGCAGAGGCGGTTGAGCCGTCGTAAGACGGTTGCTCCGGGACCCCGTACGTAGTTGCACGAATAGCGTCACGGTTGGGGTTGGGCCGATCCTTGGCCCGTGCGCGGCCCCGTCCATTTCCTTCCGCTGCTGACGACCGTCGCCGCGATCGCATTTGCGCTGATCCTCGTTCGCAGGTACAGATCGCGGGGAGGCAGGCATCTCGCCTGGTGGGCGATCGGCATGGTCACCTACGCCGGCGGCACCGCGGCCGAATCCTGGGTCACGCTGTTCGGCTGGGACGTCACCGTCTTCAGGCTCTGGTATGTTCTCGGCGCGCTGCTCGGCGGAGCGCCGCTCGCTCTCGGGTCGGCGTACCTGCATGCGGGGCGCAGGGCTGGTGACATCTTCGCCGCATCCGTCGTTGCTGTCGTCGGACTCGGCGCCATCGCCGTTTTTGCGTCGCCGATCGATTACTCCCAGGTCGAAACCTGGCGACTGAGCGGACGAGTGCTGGTCTGGCAGTGGGTGAGATACATATCACCGTTTGTCAACCTGTTCGCCGTGATTTTCCTGATCGGTGGGGCGATCAGGTCGGCGATCCTGTTCGGGC
Source organism: Gemmatimonadota bacterium (assembly GCA_052389935.1). Classification (GTDB taxonomy): domain Bacteria; phylum Gemmatimonadota; class Gemmatimonadetes; order Gemmatimonadales; family Gemmatimonadaceae; genus JBQTHK01. The sequence goes on from JBQTHK010000083.1 coordinate 5,597, forward strand.
GCATGCCCGGCCTCAGGCACCGCGCAATCGGCAACTGGCTGATCGCGATCGGGGCAATTCTGCCCGGTATCGGGGGCAGCTTCGCCCGGTTTGGTCACGTGGAGGTCCTCTACGTCACCGAGTTCATCGGGCTCCTTCTCATCTACGCCGGTTACCGGCTCGTCACTGGTGGCGACCCCTTTCCCGGCCTCGCAGGAATCAACACTCCAATGCAGACCAGTCTTCCAGGAACGATTCGACTCTCAGCGCTGCTGCTGGTAGCGCTTTCCGCGTGCGCCACCGACAGTCCCAGTGGTCCGGTCACGAGTGCCACGGCCACGATCGCCGTCGACGCCTCCCAGACTTACGCGTATGTACGACTTGGCGACCCCGCACAGACGGCGAACGTCCCCGACCCTCTCGCGAGCACCGCGTGGGACCTCGGTCTTTTCGCAACGACCGTCACCGCCAACGGGGGTAGCGCCGGCCCGGGTGGAGTGACCGTTCACTGCCTCTGCGCCAACGCCGGCGCTACAAATGAGCAGTTACAGGGCTTCTCACCGTCGAATCAGGAGCAGGCGTTCGAGCTCGTAACAGCTGCGCAAATACCCGCCGATGCCGGGTTCGGCGCCGATTCGCTTTCACCCGCGATCGCCGGCTGGTACACGGGTGTGGGCGGCCAGGCTTCGGTTCGCCAGCGTTCGTGGCTCATCCGTCGCGGCAGCACGCTTGGCAAGTTTCGGATAACATCTCTGCAGGGACAGTCGGCGCAGAACGCCGGCTCGATCTCCTTCGAGTTTGCCCTCCAGTCGGCCCCGGGGGCGGCGTTCGGCACAACCAGTCAGGCGACGGTCGACGTGCGCGGGGGGCCCGTCTACTACGACCTCGTCAACCGCGCGGTTACCACCGCTTCGGGCAGCTGGGATCTGCGCTTCTCGGCCTTCGAGATCCGAACCAATGGAGGTGTGAGCGGTGCCGGATCGATGATGGCGCTCCCTGATGACGCAATGCCGTTCGCCCAGATCAGTGCCCAATACGCCGCCTTGCCACCGGCCGCCGCCTTCCGCCGCGACGCCTACTCGGGAGTGTTCAACTCCCGGCCCTGGTACCGTTACAACATTACCGGAACCGATAACCAGATCTGGCCCCTGTTCAATGTCTACCTGGTGAAGCGCGGCTCCGAAGTGTGGAAGGTCCAGCTCACCTCCTACTATCGGAGCGACGGCGCTTCACGTCACATCACTCTTCGTTACGCAAGAATTCGTTAGGCAGCCGTGCGAGCCTTCCTGCCGGCCGTCGCCGTCGCCGCATGCTTCCTGATCTCGCCGGGAGTGGCCCCTGGTCAGAGCGACTCGACCGTCGCCATCACCGGACGAGTCACGGACGCCGGGACCGGGCTTGCGGTCGCTGCCGCAAAAGTGTCCCTGCAGGGGGGCCGCGTGTCCGTCCGGACAGATTCCGCGGGCCGGTGGACGATCAACCTCCTGCTCTCCGTAGCTGATGAGCTTCCGCTGGTCGTTGAACACCCGCGTTATCGTCAACAGATACTTGGTCTCCGCTACCCGGTGGCGAGCTCTGTCACGATCCGGCTTGAGCCGCTGGCCTCATCTCTCGACCCGATCGTGGTTACAGCCTCGCGCCGCGAACAGCGGCTTTCCAGCATCGTCGTCGAAACGTCCGTGTTCGAAGCCACCCAGCTGCGAGAGACCGGTGCCGTTGACGTGGCGCAGGCTCTCACCGATCAGTCCGGGATTCAGCTCGACGGTGGAACGCCGGCCGGCGCTGGCGCTGGTATCAGGGGATTCGATTCACGGCGCGTGCTCGTTCTTGTCGACGGTGCACCACTCGCCGGGAGGGTCGCCGGCAACCTTGACCTCTCGCGACTCCCGTTGTCGATGGTGGAAAGGATCGAGGTCGTCAAGGGGCCACAGTCCACACTTCACGGCAGCGACGCCCTCGGTGGCGTCATCAACATCATCACACACAGACCGGCACGCCGCAGTTGGACCATCGGCGTCTCGACAGGAGCCGGCACTCAGGGGCGTCGCGAAGCTGGTGCGTCCGCTCTCTGGCACTCGGGAACGGTCGGGGTCAGCACCGACCTCGGTGCGCGCACGATCGATCTGGCCCCCGGCATCAGCGGCGATCGCGATACTTTCGCTCGCCGCGGCCACGGCCAGACGCGCGTCGGATGGGAAAGTTCAGGCGGCAGCACTCTCTCTGGCACCTTCCTGGCGATTGCAGAGCGGCAACGGTACCGAACGGGCCAGTTGTTCCGCTTTTCGGATAACACACAGTCGGGGCTCAGGTTCGACTATGCGCGCCCCTTTCGCGGCCTTTACAGGCTGGCCTCATCGATTCACCTGAGTTCGTTCGATCATCTCTCGCGGGCCAGCACTCTTGACACGCCTGTTGAAGGTTCAGGAGAGCGTGATCGCCAGCATCTCCTGCAGGGAGAACTGCTCTCGAACGGCGTGATCGGAACTGCTGCTGTCGACGCAGGCATCGCCCTGCGGTGGGAAGAGCTCACCGCTGACCGAATCGGCGGACAGCGTCGATCGACAACCACCATCGAGCCGTTTGCGCAGGCTGCCTTTTCATCACGCGGGGCGGTGACGATCGTCCCGGGGCTCAGGCTATCCGTGAGCGAACGCTGGGGGCTTTTTGCCTCACCCACGCTCGCGGCCATGTGGAAGCCACGCGAAGCGGTCGCGCTCCGGGCGTCGGCCAGCTCCGGCTTCCGCGCCCCCGACTTCAAGGAGCTCTACATCGATTTCGTCAACTCCGCTGCCGGGTATGCAGTAAGGGGCAATGAGGCACTCCGCCCCGAGCGAGCCGCGACCTTCGCCGGCAGTGGTGAGCTGCGGGGCGGCTCTTCATGGGTGCGGCTGGGGACGTTCGCAAGCCGCTATCGCGATTTCATCGAAACCGGTGAGCAGGACGAATCGGGGACCTTTACCTACAACAACATCGCATCTGGCTCGATGCGTGGGATCGAGGTCGATGGAGGACTCGAAGCCGGCAACTGGACGTTCAACGGGGGCCTGGAGCTGCTTCGGACTCGTGACGACAGCAGTGGCCTGCCGCTCCTCGGCCGTCCATATCACGTTCTGCGCGCAGCCCTTGGCGCCCCACTGGGCAAGGTCAGAGGCAGGCTTGCCCTGCATCACAGCGGGCCCACACCCATCCAGCGCTCGGCGACCGGGACGATTGTCGAGCGTGCCAGTTTTCCGCGCCTGGACCTGAGGGTGATCGGTGCGGTCAACGGCACGCTGGACTGGAGCGTTGGGGTAGTGAATGCACTCGACCGGAAGATCGGGAGCCAGTGGCCCGGGTTCACCGGCCGCCAGCTCAGCGGCTCTGTCGAGTGGCGGGCGTCGGGAAGGCGCGGCCCGCGTTCTGTGCGCTGAATGCCGAGTGCCAGGTGACGACAGCGACTGAGCGAAAGGTCAGCGGAAAGGTCCGCGCCGGAGTTCGGCGATCTGAGATTCGACCCAGCGCGTGACTCCCGGGTGTGGCATGAGGCCGGTCGAGTCGGCCACATAGTCGAGGCCCTGCAGAACCCGGGCATAAGGTCCAAAGCCGAAGAGTCTGAAGGGTACGACGATGGTCGTCGACCCTGCCTGCCGGTTGCTCTTGACAAAGGACCGAATGCGTTGCTCTGCATCAGCACGTTTGTCAGGCCAATCCTCGCGCAACGTCATCACGGCGACTCTCTGGAGCGGCAACGCCTCCCGCACCGCTGCCGCCCGGGCGTCGATCTCGCTGATCCAGCGCTCGTTTTCGCGGTCGTCGCCCGGACCGTGAGCGATGATGATCACGGCTTCACGCCCGGGATGCCGGCTCAGCTTCCGCACACGGTCAACAAGGATCTGACCGGCGAGCTCCGCGTCAGCGAGTCCGTCGCGCGAGACCGCAAATGACGCGTCCGACTTCAAACGCCAGTACGCCATCGGCGCGCGACCGTGATGGTGCGTGCCCTGGGCCCAGTCAGCCGGACGTTCTGGGGCGCCCGGGATGAGACCCAGGATTTGGCGGGTCCGCTCGTGCCAGCTGTCACCCGAGATGAAGAGGCGGACGACGCCTATTCGGCGAGCCCCGCGGGACTCGAGTCTGCTCACTGCGTCCTGCAGCGTGCGAGGATCAGCCATTCCGAACGCAACCTCGATCAGCTCGCGCTCTTGCAGCGGCGCGACAGCGTCGGACACCGCTCGATTCCACTGATCGGTTCCGCCATGCGCCATCACGAGCACTCCGAAATCGCTTTCCGCTGGCGCGTTCGACCGGGCTGGCGTGGGTAGCACGTTCGCCGTCGACGAAGCCGGTCGTACGGCGCAGGCTGCGACGGCAGCTGCAAGTGCGAGGGAGATCGTCGATCGCATTGGTTGGAGCGGTGGGAACGGTGGAAACGCCGACCCGAACGCTACCAAGTTCATGTTGTTTTAACAATTGCCTGTTCCACAAACCTCGCCGATTTTTTTTCGTCGCCAGCGCTCGCGGATCGCTGGTAGTTCCGCCGATCGTGATCTGGAGTTCACCCCCGTGACGGGGTGTTTCTCGCGCCGGCGTACTCTGCGAGGGGTGAGCTCCGCGAACGAGGTGCCTTGGTTCCTGGACTTGTCGAGGCAGTGGCAAGACGGCGCCACCCGTGAGTCCGCCTGGCGCGGAAGATCAGCGCCGACCGGTCACTCGAACCCGTACGGCATGAGCGTCCGCTCGCTCCACCCCGGCATCATCCACGTTGGTCACGCGGATGATGCTGGTCAACGATCCGCTCCTGCCACCCTCCGTCAACCTGATAATCCCCAGACCGGGTGTCTTTCCCGTCGCTATGTGCGGATCACCACTCAAGGGCGTCGGGCCGCGAAGGGCGACGAACAACCTGTTGCCAGACGGAGAAATGTCGACCAGATCCGGAGCCGGATCGTCGCTCAACGAACCGGACAGGGGTACCGAGCCCACCCGCGCTCCGGTCGCGACCGACAGCACCTCCGCCATGTTCGCGTGACGGTCCATCACCCAGATGTAATCGTTCCCGCGCGCAACCATCCCGTGCGAATCGTGTTCGCCGTCGATGGAAAAAATCCGCGACGGAGCCGGAGTGTTCGCGGCGTTCGTCGACGAGTAACCGGCTAGCGGGAATCGATAAACGTCGAAGCCGTAAAGGTTGAGATGCGCCAGGTTGCCCGGTCGCCCTCCGGAGTTGACGTACATCGAACCGCCCACCTGCACACCTCCGCAGCCGTTCCCCCGCACGACCGACTTGTCGTACGCCCCCACGATCCGCATCGGTGTCGAGCGAATGTCGACAACGAACAGACCACCCCCGCGCAGTGTGACGAACGCATGCTGGCTCCCGCTGTCGATGATTGGACATATCGGCGCGTTGTCCGGTCGGGTCGCCTCGGCCTGGCACGGCGTCCCGTCAGGTGCCTGGCATAGCGCCAGGTCCAGCGTCGCCGCCGAGTTCGCCGTGAACGTATTGCGCTGAAAATCCACGTCGATGCGCTCCAGGCGTTTCCCGTTCTGATTGGCAACGATCACGAAAGCCCCATCCGGGCTGGCGAACGCCGCATGCGCCTGCTGACCGGTCGCGCTTCGGGTGGTTCGCAGACAACCGATCGGCGCCCGAGCGGCCGCGTCGAAGAACACCACGTGCCCGCTGGCGACGAAGGACAGTATCGCGTGGCTATGCTCCCTGTTGAACAGCAGCATGTGAGGGCGGACCGGATTCGCCCCAGTCGTGGCCATGCAGAGCGAAGCAGTCTCAGCCGAGAGATCGATTCTGGCCGCCGGTGTTGGCGAACCCGGCCGGTCGCCCTCCAGATCGGATCCTTTGTACACGTACATCGTGCCGCCAAAGCCCTTCCCCCGTGAATCCGACTGGTCCACCAGCCAGACCTCGAAGGGACTGCCCGACTGTTCAGAAGCTGCTATCTCGTTTCCGCACGACGCCGCGATCAGCGTCAGCATGAGGCACGACGTCGCTGAAGTAGTCGAAAGGAGGCGACGCGCGAGGGCTGTGTGTGGCTTCATGATCTGGGTATCTCCGTTTTGGTGGGCGCTTTATTCGCCCTGACATCATCGGTCGCCAGCGTTCCCGGACCGTTCCCGCGCCGGAACGCTCTGCTGCTGGCGACGTGCTGACGTCCACCTCGTTGGCACTACCTTCTGACTCTCTCCGCGAACGGTCAGTTGCCGAAGTGCCCTGACCATCTCACCTTCAGAGGGCCATGTTCAAGCTGCGGACGCTCGGGGGCCTCGACTTGCGCGACGGCTCGGACGCCAAGGTCCAGGCAATACTCGCGCATCCCAAACGCACGGCGCTCCTTGTTCTCCTCGCGCTGGCGCAGGGCCGTCCGGTCCGGCGTGACACCCTGCTTGGGATGTTGTGGCCGGAGTCGACGACGGAACTCGCGAGGGCCTCGCTGCGCAAGGCACTTCACAATGTCCGCCGATCACTCGGCGAACACGTCGTATTGTCGTCGGGGGACGAAGACCTCTCGATCGCGGCGGGCCAACTCCGCTGTGATGCTGCAGAACTGGAGACAGCGGATGCCGAACGCGCCAGGGAGCTTTACAGAGGTGCCTTCCTCGAAGGTTTCTTTCTACCGGACGCCGCCGCGTTCGAACGCTGGGTAGATCGCGAGCGCGAGCGTTTGCGAAGCTGCGCGTATTCGGCGTTCGAGCGTCGGGCAACCGAAGACCTGAAGAGCGGAGCCCTTCACGACGCCGGTATCTGGGCCAGGCAGGCCTTTTCGCTGACCCAGTACGATGAAGGTGCGATGCGGGCGCTCATCACACTGCTGGTGGAAATCGGCGACCGGGCGGGTGCGATGAGCTGTTACGAAGATTTCGCCACACGGCTTGCCGAGGACCTCGGGATCGAACCTTCGGATGCCACGAAAGAGCTCGTGTCCCGGATCAGGGCATCATCTCCTGCTTTTCCCGCACAGGGTAGCGCTCCACGATTCGACTCACGGCCCGGACCGTCGATCGACAAGTCTTTTGCCTCCAGCGCGATCCCTGAGAGTTGGGCACCGGGTGCGGCTCCGGAGCAACTGGGCAGTTCCGCGGCGCAGGGTCCGGCCAGCGCAGCCGGCCATCGCCATCCTCGATCGGTCCTTCGTCACCCCGCGCCGCGATTGATCGCGGCCGGTCTTGCTGCATTTCTACTTTTGCGTGCCTCGCCATGGTTCGAGGCTTCGGCGTCGGAGCGGGTCGATCAACCCACGGCCGTCCTCCGTTTCACCTACCGTGGCTCAGGACAGTTCTCATATCTGGCCGACGGAATGCCGGCGCTCCTCGGCACCAGCCTCAACGGGGCCGGCCTCGCGATTTCGGACAGCAGTAACGCGCGGTATCTCGTCTCCGGTGATGTCTTCGAAGTTGGCGGCCGGCTCAGAGTGAGCGCGGAAATGCGCGACGCAACCAACGGACAGATCCGCGGACGGGCCAGCGCTGACGACAGCACCTCGAGGGTATTCGTGCTCGTACAACGTCTCGCTGCTGACCTGGCCGCCGCGGGCGGGCCGCCGGATTCCGAACGTCTGACGAAGGCTGCACTCGTGAGCACGAACTCGCTGTCGGCGCTGAGGAGCTACGTCGAGGGTGAGGCCAGGTTCCGTACCGGACATTATCGGGAGGCAGTCGACGCCTACCAGCGGGCCGTGGCGGACGACAGCGCGTTTGCTCTCGCCCACTATCGCCTCGCTGTGGCCTACGGATGGTCGGGCGACACATTGTCCCGCTCTGCGGCGCAGCGCGCCGTTGCCCTCGCTGATCGACTTTCGCCTACAGAAAGAATGCTACTCGAGGCCTTTGTCCCCTATTCCCGGGGCGAGGCCGACGAAGCCGAACGGCGCTATCGGAACATCGTCCGCCTTCGCCCCTTCGACGGCGAGGCGTGGTACCAGCTGGGGGAAGTCCTCTTTCACTTCAACGGGATTCGCGGCCGGTCAATCATCGAGGCCCGGCCCATGTTCGAGCGGGCGCTTGCCAACGGGCCCCGCGACGCCACGGTCACTCACCTGCTGGAAATCGCGGCGATTGCCGGCAATTACGCCGCTTTCGACACTCTCATGCGTCACATCGCCCCGGGGGCGCACTTCGACCTTGCCGGCCGGACAGTGATGCAGCTCGCCGGCGGCTCCGCACTTTCACCAACCCTCATCGCCGAACATCGGCGCTCGTCCGACACCGACCTCGCCAACAACGGCCGCCACATGCTTTTCCTCACCAGGGATCGAGCACAGGCGGCCAGCGTCATTCGCCTCATGCTTGCTGGCGAGCGGCCGGCTGAAGTCCGTGGACTCGGCTACATACTGCTCGCCCACCTTGAAGCCAGCGCCGGCAGGATACGTGCGGCCGACAGTGCACTGCAGTCCGCGGAGGCTTTCGATCGGCAGCGAGCTCTCACTCACCGCGGGCTGCTTCAATCGCTTGACTTCTTCCCCCTGATTTCCGCGCAGCTGACAACAACGTATCGAGACCTCGGTAGCGAAGATGGCACGACCAGGGGGCCGCTTGTGTTCGCCGACGATGGGATCGCCGAGCGACCCGCTCGCGAATACATCTCGGGACGGCTCGCCCTTCGACTCGGTGACCGCGACGCTGCGCTGTCAGCCGCTGCCCGCCTCGAAACTCGGTCGGCCCAGGGGCTCGCCGGGATGCTCGCCGCGGGCCTGAGAGCCCAGGCGCTCGCCAGGGACGGGAAGACCGAAGAAGCGCTCACGGAACTTGTCAGGTTGCACCTCGATCCAGTGGCTGCACAGCTCATTGGCATTTCTCCTTTTGCAAGCGTCGGACCGGAGAGGCTGCTCAGGGCGCAACTGCTCGCGCGGCTCGGCAGGTACGAGGAGGCTATCGGATGGTACAGTTCGTTTGGTCAGCACTCGGCGTTCGACAGAGTGTTTCTCGCGCCGGCACATTTCGCGATGGGTGAACTCCACGAAAAGGCAGGCAGAACTGAGGAAGCGTTGCACCATTACGAGGCCTTCATCGAGCGGTGGAACGACTGCGACACCGAACTGCGACCGCGGGTCGAGGAGGCGCGCCAACGCGTTGCGAGGATCAGATCCGGATAGGGCCCATGATGGTTTCGGCCAAATTCCCTCCCCTCCGCACCGGACAACTCACTCCAATCGCAGAACGGCGTGAAAGGCGACGCACCTGAGGTAGAGTCGTAGTTTCAGCACGACAGCGATGCTGCGGCGAATCACCGTCGCCGGGTTGTTTGCCTTGGAGCCGGGTTCGGTGTACATTCGGTCCCCTGCTCGTGGTGCAGCCACGAGCGGGAGCTTCCCCCGGACCGCCCCAAATGTCTCTCCTCCTTGACGCGAAGTTCGCACTCCGGTCGCTGGCCAGGAGACCACTCTTCACCGGCGTGATTCTGCTGACGCTGGCCCTGGGGATCGGTTGCACCGTGGCAATTTTCAGCGTCGCGAACGCGGTGTTGTTTCGCCCGCTGCCGTTCCGGGATCCCGGGCAGTTGGCCTTCGTATGGACACGATTGCCGGCGACAAATGTCGCGCGTTCTCTCGTGTCCGGCCCCGACCTGAGGGATTACACGCAGGAGACGACGAGCTTCGAGGGATTTGGCGGAGCCGTGGCGATTCCCGGCACGCTGACCGGGGATGGTCCCCCTGAGAGGATCACCAATGCCTACGTCACCTGGAATCTGTTCGACGTCCTTGGTGTGCAACCTCTGCTGGGCCGGACGCATCGCCGCGAAGACGCCTTTTCGATCGACCCGCAGATGTTCGGCAGCCCTAACCCTGACTTGCCGCCGGGCAAGGTCGTCCTTAGCTACGAGCTCTGGCAGCGGCGGTTTGGCGGCGAACGCGACGTCATTGGCCGGACAATTCTCCTCGATGGCTGGGGGTCTGAGGTGGTCGGAGTGCTTCCCCCCGGCTTTCGCATCTACCTCCCGGCAGACGCCGGCATGCCTACCGACATCGAGGCCTGGGGTGTATTGCCGGCCAACATCGGCGATTTTGCCCGCGACGCACCCTGGCTGACAGTGGTAACCCGGCTCAAGCCTGGCGTCACACTGAGCGCGGCCCAGCAGGACATGGACCGGATGGCGGCGCGGCTGCGCGAACTCCACCAGTTCCACTCGCGGCAGAATCTGCAGATCGTGGTCAATGGGATGCATCATGATGTGGTGAATCACGCGCGTCCGGCGCTGCTGGCGCTGCTCGGGGCGGTGGCCTTCGTTCTGTTGATCGCGTGCGCCAACATCGCGAACCTGCTGCTCGTTCGCGCCTCGGAGCGCAGTCGCGAGATAGCGGTTCGCGCCGCCGTCGGGAGCGGCCGCGGCCGCATCGTGGCGCAGATGCTCACCGAGAGCTTACTGCTTTCCATCGTTGGCGGAGTTTTGGGGCTGCTCCTCGCCTGGCAGAGTATCGGCGTAATCAGGGCTCTCAGTCCGGCCAACCTGCCGAGGATCGACAACATGTCGATCGACGCGCGCGCGCTGGCCTTCGCGGCCGGCGTCAGCATCGTGGCCGCGATCGTGTTTGGTCTGGCACCGGCACTCCGGGCGGTGCGGGGCAATCTCTCCGACGGGCTCCGCGACCGCGGCAGTGACAGCGGCGGTGTACGGGGCAACAAACTGCGGACTGCGCTGGTTGTGAGCGAGGTAGCCCTGTCGCTGGTACTGCTCGTGGGTGCCGGGCTCATGGTACGCAGCTTCGCTCAGCTGCAGAAAGTGGACCCCGGGTTCGACGCTCGGAATGTCGTCACCTTCAACGCCCCACTCCAGTTCCTCAAGTACCTCACGACCCAGTCCCGCGCCGACTTCACCAACCGGCTCGGCGACCGCCTCGCCGCCATTCCGGGCGTCGAGGTCGTGGGCGGTGTTACGCCGTTCCCCCTGGCCGGCGGTGACCAGTATTCGGTCGCCTCATACGGACGGATCGGTGATCCCGATGACGTCTATCAGGCGAACAAGGCGGACTTCAAGTCGGTCCTGCCCGGATACTTCGAGTCGATGAAGATCGGGCTGGTTTCCGGCAGGACTTTCGAGAGAGGAGACAACGAAGATCAGGCGCTCGACGTCGCCATCGTTGACGTGAAGTTCGCCACACGGGTCTTCGGGAGCGCGAGTCCGATCGGAGCGCAGATTCTGGTGGACCATTTCAACGAGCGGACTTTCTCATTGGAGCGCCTCCCGGTGACGATCGTCGGAGTCGTATCCAACGTGCGATCATCTTCGCTCGCCGCCGAAGGACGCGAGACAATCTACGTTCCTTACGTGTTCAGCTCGTTTCTGCCGATGGTCTACGTGGTTCGCACGGCGACCGATCCAGGGAGCCTCATGAACCGTATCCGCGAGGAGGTAAAGGCACTGGATCCTGACGTCCCGGTGGACGATCTGACTACCGTGGAGTCGTGGGTCACGAGCGCCATGGCGCCGACCAGGTTCCTGCTGGCGCTCAACGCCACGTTCGCCGGATTGGCGCTCGTGCTCGCGTCTCTGGGCCTCTACGGAGTGATCTCCTATTCGGCGCGACAGCGCACGCGGGAGATCGGAGTGCGGGCGGCGCTTGGAGCGAGTAACCGTGACGTGCTGCGGCTGATAATGGGTCAGGGAATGTTGCTCGCAGCAATCGGCATCGTGATCGGACTCGCGGCTTCGTTCGCCCTGACACGGGTGGTTCGCAGTTATCTGGTTGGAGTGAGCAGCACCGACCCCGTGGCATTTTTGGCCATGTCGGCGGCGTTGCTGTTAGTGGCGGCGGTGGCCTCTTATCTGCCAGCGCGTCGGGCGAGCCTGATCGATCCGTCGCACGCGTTGCGGGACGGCTGAGCGGGCGGTTGACCGTGAGCGACCGCCTGGGTCTGCATCGTCGAGCGGCCTCAGGATGAGGGAAGGATGTCCTTGATGGCGAACAGTGTTTTCGCCGGGAATCGTTCCAGTGGATAGTACTTTCCGATAACTGCGAGCACTTCCGCTTCTGTTTCCAGGTTGAGCGACCTTATCAGGAAGCGCACGTCATCCAGATCATGGAACTCTTCGCCGAGCCGCATCGCCAGACACTTCATCGCGAGCAGGTATTGTGACGATGCAGTCATCACTTTGAGGTTGGGGAGTTCGAGGAACGCCTCATAGTCCCCGTTGGCAGCAAACCAGGCCTTGACGCCGTCGTTGAGCCACGATTGGTCGACCCCGTCGTGCACGGCAACGCGCCGTGCGGCCTCACGCACCGCGCGGGCTGGAAGGAAATACGCATCGACATCCGCAGTTGATGGTCTTGCCCTGTGGACGAGACACATCACCGCACCGCCGACGACATAAAGCTCGCCGACCAGCCCGTCGCCGGCGAGCTCGCCGTCCAACAATTCGAACAATCGAATAATGCGGTCTACGCTCATCATCAGACCCGGTCTCCGATTGTCGCGTCGAGGAACAGGTTTCTCCGTCGGAAAGGAGCTGGCGACGACGTGAGCAAATGGAAGCGCAGGCTGGGCAATTCACTCGCGAACCAGGGTTGCTCAAGCGGTTCGGTCGCGCTCGTCCACGCCGGTGACGACAGTCCGCGTTGCGCGGCGGAGTGTTCAACCATAGCCGCGACGTAGTTGGCGATGAGTGGATCGCGAAAGTCGACAGCGGGCGCTTCTCGCACTGCGGCGGTGAACTCACTTCGCCCAAGCGATGAAAGGAAGTCATTGAGTTCGGCCAGCGCGAATTTCCGGGATGCAGGTCGGTTGAGGGCGCGCGCAATGCGACCCAGAACTTCACCGACGTGTGGGAGTGATCGAGAAAGAACGTAGCCTGACATGTCGAGCCCGGCCCGGTCGGCGCGCCGCTTCAGAGCCGCTTTTTGATCGGTTGAAACTCTTATCTGCAGGAACTCTGATCGTCTGGCCATTCTCTGCGTGGGCGGTGGTTGGTCGGGATGTCAATACGCGTGTAGTGACATTTTACCCGACTGATCCTTACCGGGCAACCCACCACGACCCTCGGGCTCACGCCACTAGATGCTGAGGGCGAGCATCGTCGATCGGACCTGGACGGAGAGTCGAGGTTCTGCTGGAGCGGCGGCTCCCCTGGCGCTGAGGGCGAGAGCTGCGACGCAGAGTATTCGTGGAAGACGCATGGAGGGCTCAACCTGCGGTATGGAGGGTGCGAGACAAGGGGCGCGCGAACGCGAATGCTGCGTCGGCCCGGATAGAATGGTGGAACCCGGCGGTCGGCCAGACGACTCGACGAGGGAGCATCCGGCCCGGCTGGCCGCCGCGTCACCCACCACTCCCCCAACCCGGCGAACTCCCCACTGACCTGAATCCAGTCGCCGCGCGTAGTGGTTGACATGTCCTTCCCATGCGTGCATGTTTGACACATGTCTCGCATGATTCAGATCCGTCACGTCCCCGACCGGCTGCATCGCCGGTTCAAGGCGCGCGCGGCGGCGGCCGGCATGTCGCTCTCGGACTACCTCCGGGTCGAGTTGGAGCGGGCCGCGTCCCAGCTCACCGCCGAGGAACTGGCCGAGCGACTCGCGGCACTGGAAGAGGTGCCCATGGACGAGTCTGCAGCTGACGCGGTTCGGGCCGAACGCGACGCACGTGATCGTCGTTGATGCATCGGTCCTGATCGATGTGCTGCTGCGCGGCCCCGACGCCGACCTGCTGACGTCGCGTTTGCTGGGGGGTGGTGAGTCGCTGCACGCGCCACACCTTCTCGATGTGGAGGTGGCTCAGGTGTTGCGACGGTTCGCCGGGCGCGGTGTCCTGACCTCGGCGCGCGCCAGCGCCTCGTTGCGATTGCTCGGACAACTTCCGGTGATTCGCCATGCACATACGCCGTTCCTCAGTCGCATCTGGGCGCTGCGGGGCAACCTGACGGCCTACGACGCCGCCTACGTTGCCCTCGCGGAGGTCCTGGACGCGACGTTTCTGACGCGCGATCGACGGCTTGGTGCGGCGGCGGGGCATCTCGCGCAGATAGAGGTGATCTGACCGCTCGCGCAACCGAGGCGCGCGCGCCTTAACGGCGTGCCCCTGGCCGCCGTCCCATTCAATAGCCCCGCACTCCGGGGTCACGCGGCGGGATCGGTCCATCTCTCTCAATCGGCTCTCGCCTGCTACGCGCCTTGCCGGGGTGCATTCCTGACGGAAACGGAGGACGTATGCTGCGCACACTCGGAGCACTCACCATGCTCGCCAGCCTCGGCTGCGGAGACCGCGCCGGTCGTTCATCGGACTGGGAACTCCTCGGCCCGCGCAGCCAGCGACCGGGTGGATCACGATGTGGTCAACGTCGGATCGCGCTGGGACTTTTGGCGGATCAAGTTCACCGTGCAGCGCTCGTCGGTGGACTTTCATCGCGTGGTCGTTCATTTCGGCAACGGCGCCGATCAGCGGAATCGACATCCGCCAGACGATTCCGGCCGGCGACGAAACACGGGCGATCGATCCCGACGGCAGCGATCGCGTGATCCGGAGCATCGACTTCTGGTATGACGCCAACACACTCAGAGGCCGGGACGCGCAGGTCCGGGTGTTCGGCTTTCGTTAAGACTGACGAGGCTCGCCACGGCCACGGTGACGCGCTCTACTCGCCAGTCTCCAGCCGCTCGAAGTCAGGATGGTCGAAGATGGCGCCCTGCACCTGCCGGCTGTCGCCCGCGCTGTCCCGCATCGCGTCCGTGAACTGCCCGCCGAACTTCGCGACGAGTCGGTTCATGCTGGTGACGGCTGCAACCAGCTGCTGTGGGTCGCGCGACTCCCAATAGCCGGTCTCGTCACGCACCGTAACCTCGAAACCGAGCTGCCCCGCCGCGTCGAGCAGCGCGACGAGCGAGCCATGGCAGCGCAGAAGATGTTCGTCGCCCAGGACTGATGCGTACTGCGTCTTGCAGCACACGTGCCACCACCAACTTTGCGATGGGTGGTCGGCGTCACCAAGTCGCGCGAAACCGAACGTCGCAGGCTCGCTCCCGCGTCCCGGGGCAATTGCGAAACCGAGGGCTACCGTAGCGATGTCCGGCGCCACGTCGACCCGCGTGTAAGTATCCTCCTCCGGAATGGCCCGCAGGCGACGGTAGAGTTCTTCGCGCACCAATTCGGCCCATACGTGGACTACGTCCTCGAGTCGCTCGTATGTGAGCCCGCGCGGCCGGCGCTCCCTGAGTTCGTGTTCTGTCAGTCTCACGACCGCCGAGACGCCTTCGAACGGAAGAGCGAGCGCACGATCGCGCAGAACGTTGACTCTCCCAGCCACGTCTGCCTCCGGAATCACGACCGGGAGACGCAACTCATAGCACAGGTGCAGACCCATAAGGCCTCCCGTGATCTGCCCGAGCGTCGAACTCGATCATGACTGCGCGAATGATCAGTCGAGCACTTCGGAAAAGTACTCCAGCAGATCGATCGACAGCGCCGAAGCGTGGCTTCCAGCCCTCCAATCAATCGCTTCCTCGAGGATCTCAGGCCGCTCGTCGTCAGGTCTCCAGCGCTCGACGAGTCGCGCGTCGAGGTCGACGATCCAGTACACTGGTACTCCTTCGTCCTGAAACATTTCTC
>JBQTHK010000084.1:0-21734 GCA_052389935.1 Gemmatimonadota bacterium
CAGCTCGACCGGACCCTCCTCCGGGAGTTCGTCGGGAGTGGTGACTTCTCGGGCCAAGGTTTGGTCGGGAGGGTGGAAGATCGCCCGCTAAAACTATCCGAAGGAACTCCGAAGTCGACCCGTGACATGAGCCCGCGCGGGCCGTCTAGCGATTATGGCCAACAAGACCCCCGAGCAGCTCGATAGCACAGGCGCGATCCGCGTCCTGAAACCGGGGTCGATGGCGTCGCTCGTCATCGTTGTCGTCGCCTGCGGGGTTCTGGCCAGCCAGCCGGGTGAAATGAGCCTGCTCAGCACACTCGCAATCGTCAGCATTGGCTTCCTCCTCCTGATGCTTCTCGGAAACGCACTACGCTGGCAAGCCAGCGCAGGCCGCCTTGCCGATAGCGAGGCCCGCTTCAGGGCGCTCGTCCAGCAGTCGTCCGACGTGACGCTGATCATCGATCGGGACGGCGTCATTCGATACGCGAGTCCGGCCGCGATCGACGTTTTCGCGCGTCGCGCCGAGGAATTGGCAGGCGAGTCGATTGCATCGCTTTCGCACCCCGACGACGCGACGTCCGTCAGTCGCTTTCTCCAGGCGTCGCACACGCGAGCCGAAACCGTGGTTGCGGAATGGCGGGTGAGGAGGGGAGCGGGCGACTGGGTGTGGACGGAGAACACATCCTCGGACATGCTCGCCGAACCGGCGATTCGTGGGATCGTGGTCAACTGTCGCGACGTGTCGGAGCGCCGGACCCTCCAGGCTCGTCTGACACACCAGGCATACCACGACGCTCTGACCCAGCTGGCCAACCGGTCACTCTTTCTCAACCGCGTCGCCCAGGCGATCGCCAGAGCATCCCGCGGACGGCGGGCGTCGGTGGTGCTGTTTCTCGATCTCGACGATTTCAAGAAGGTAAACGACTCGTTAGGCCACGCGGCCGGCGACGAGCTGCTGGTGGCCTCGGCGGCGCGGCTGCTGACCTGTGTCCGGCCGGGCGATACGATTGCCCGGCTCGGCGGTGACGAGTTCGCAATCCTCCTTGACGATCTCGATGGCTTCGAAGACGCGCTCGTGATCGCCGAACGCATAACGACAGCCCTCAGGAATCCATTCCGGCTCCAGGGTCGGGACGTCTTCATCGGCGTGTCGGTCGGGGTCGCCAGAGTCGAGGCGTCCGGTACTCCCGACGACATCCTGAGAAACGCGGACCTCGCGATGTACTTCGCCAAGGGGCGCGATAAAGGACGTTACGCAGTTTTCGCCCCCGAAATGCACGAGCAGCTTGTCGACCGCCTCGAGCTCGAAGCCGACCTGCGCCAGGCGGTCGACGCAGGACATATCACGGTCGAATACCAGCCGATCGTCACCCTCGACGACACCCGCTTCTGGGGAGCCGAAGCTCTTGTGCGGTGGACGCATTCCGTGCGCGGCCGGGTCCCGCCCTCCCGATTCGTCGCCGTCGCCGAAGAGACGGGGCTCATCGTTTCGATCGGCCGCTCGGTGCTCCGCGAAGCGTGCCTGCGAACGCGCGAATGGCACGGCCGCCGCCGGTCCGCACCCAACCTGCGCATGAGTGTCAATCTCTCGGGCCGCCACTTCCAGGAGGACTCCGTCATCGACGACGTGCGGGCGGCACTGTCCGAATCCGGCCTGCCTCCGTGGTTCCTTACGCTCGAGATCACCGAAAGTGTGCTGATGCAGCAGTCTTATCTGACGCTGGCAAAGCTCCGGGAGCTCAAGGCACTCGGCGTCATGCTGGCGATCGATGACTTCGGTACCGGCTATTCGTCGCTGGGCTACCTGCAGCAGTTTCCGATCGACATGCTCAAGATCGATCGCACCTTCGTCGACGGCGTTGGCCTCGAGGACAACGATCCGGTGCTGGTGCGGGCGATCATCGCTCTTGGTCGCACCCTCGGGATGGAAACGATAGCCGAAGGAATCGAACGTCCCGAGCAGCGCGACGGATTGCGGGCTCTGGGGTGCGAGCTGGGCCAGGGATTCCTCTTCGCGCGGCCGATGCCGCCGGCGGAGTTCGCCGACGCGATCCCGGCACCGACAAGAGGACCGTCAGTCGTGGAGATGTATGCTCCGGTTCCGCTCGGACTCTCCACGCCTACCGTGAGCGCGACGCCGTCGCGCGCCAAGGACCGGGAGCCGGCCTAAACAAGAACAGCCTCATCGGCAGCGCACGGCGACGGGACCGCAGGACCGAGTCTTCGACGCTGGTGTCATGCGAGCTGCCGTTGTGGACCTGGCGCCCGGTTCCTCCACATGTCGACGGCGGCGTCGTCGGCCGTAGTCGTTTCCTGGCCCGACACCGTTCTGATGAGCGCGTCGATTCGAACGGTCACGGAAGCCGGATTCCCGTGAGTTCTTTCGGGGTCTCAATCCTGAGCCGACATCCTGTCGAGTCGCGCCGCCGCCGAGTGGAGCGTCTCGGGCTTCTTGCAGAAAGCAAACCGGATGTAGCGCGGCGCGTCCGGGCTTGCGTGAAAGCTCGACCCGGGGACCGTTGCAACGCCTGCCTCACGCGCGAGCCACCGGGCAAACGTGCTGTCGTCATCAGCGCTGTAGCGCGAATAATCGGCAAGAACGTAGTACGCCCCTTCCGGCTGCGTGAACAAAAACCCCGCCCGGGACAGCGCCGAGCAGAGTATCTCGCGGCGGCCCCTGTAATCGGCGGCCATCGCATTGTAGTAGGCAGCGTCGAACGCCATACCGACCGCAGCCGCCTGCTGGAGTGGAGCCGGCGCTCCAACGGTCAGAAAGTCGTGGACCTTGCGGATCGCAACGCTTTCGCGCTCCGGAGCAATGGCGTAGCCGAGCCGCCAGCCGGTGCAACTGAACGTCTTTGACAGTCCGGACACTGTCACCGTGCGGTCCTTCATGCCCGGGAAAGTAGCGAGGGCATGGTGAGTTCCGGCGTAGAGGATGTGTTCGTAGATCTCGTCAGTTACCGCCCACACACCGTGTTCAATGCAAAGCGACGCGATGAGCTGGAGTTCGGCGCGGGTGAAGACGCGGCCGGTGGGATTGTGTGGCGTGTTGACGATGATCGCCCTGGTGCGGGGCGTAAACGCAGAGCGCAATTTGTCTTCGTCGAACGTCCAGTCCGGCCAGCGCAGCGGCACGAACATCGGGCGCGCACCGGCGAGAATTGCGTCGGGTCCGTAGTTCTCGTAAAAGGGCTCGAATACGATTACCTCGTCGCCCGGGTCGACCAGCGCCAGAAAGACCGCCGCCATCGCCTCCGTCGCGCCACACGTGACCGTGATTTCGCGGTCCGGGTCAACCGACATGCCGTACCACCGCTGATACTTCTCGGCGATCGCGAGGCGCAGCGAGGGCGCACCCCACGTGATCGCGTACTGGTTGACGTCGCCGTGGATCGCGGCGCACGCCGCATCCTTCATCGCCGCCGGCATCGGGAAGTCGGGGAAACCCTGTGCAAGGTTGATCGCGCCGTACTGCTGCGCGACTCGCGTCATCTCGCGAATGACGGACTCGGTGAAGGTGGCTGCTCTCTGTGCTGGCATGCTCGTTCATTCAATGGGTGACGACGAAGGCCAGTATGGCCCGAAACCTCTTCCTGACCCGTAAACCGGCCACACCTTACTGCCTTCCGATGTGTCCCAGAGCCGACCTGATCAGTGCCGCAGTCTCCGCTGGCTGCCGCGCTTCCTTGAGGGCTTCTCGCACCGCGCGTTCCGCTTCGGGCGCGGAATATCCGAGAGAAACCAGGGCCCTGATAGCGTCTTCGGCGGCTGCTCCTTCGGGTGGTGGAGCGTCACGACCGTCTCCTGGCTCAACAAGTCCGTCAAGCTTGCCGGCCAGATCGAGGATGATCTGCTCAGCCTTCTTGCGGCCGACGCGTGGTACCTGCTGAAGTGTTGCGACGTCCTTGTCGCGGATCGCGCGGACCACCCTTCCCGGAGTCAATGCTGACAACATACCGATTGCGAGAGCCGGACCTACGCCGGTGGCGTCGAGCAGCCGGCGGAATACTCGCTGGTCGAGCGAAGTGGCGAAGCCGTAGAGCTGCCACGAATCCTCACGCACCACCACATGAGCGTGAAGCGTCACCGTCTCTCCAACTCGCGGCAGCGCTTCAAACGTTCCCAGCGGAACGGCAAGTTCGTAGGCCACGCCGCCGGCGGTCATGATCTCGACGTGATCGATATCCTTCCTGACGAGCGTACCGCTTACCTGGGCGATCATGCGCGCAGGCGGACACGCGCCGCCACACCCGCCGCCGACAGCATCGGTGAAAGGAGACAGGTAACCGCCACGGCCACACCATCAGATGCGTCGGTTGGACTCGGCGCCGACCTGAGCCTCAGCAGCCGGGTGAGCATGAATTGCACCTGCTCCTTTGTCGCGGAGCCGGTACCCACTACCGCCTTCTTCACCACCGCCGGCGGGTATTCGCGGATCTCGACACCCGCCCGATCGCCGCAGAGGAGCACCACTCCACGCGCATGGCCGAGGGTCACTGTGGTGCGGACGTTCCGGCTGTAGAAAACGTCCTCAACGGCGAGGATGTCGGGGCGGTGGCGTGTCAGAATCTCATCGAGACTGTCACCGATCTCCCGCAGTCGTCCAGCCAGAGGGTTGCCCGGTCTCGTTCGAATCACGCCGCATTCCACCAGGTGCATCGGACCTCCCCCAGGCCGTTCGCACGAAACGACTCCATAACCTGTCACTGCCGTGCCGGGATCGATCCCGAGAACAAGCACTCAGTCGCTCCCGCGCAACGCTTCGACGTCCACGTCGAAGTTGGCATCCACTTTTTGCACGTCGTCGAGCTCCTCGAGTGCCTCGATCAGGCGGATCAGGCTCTTCGCGTCATCGCCTTCGACCCGCACAGTCTGTTTTGGCACCCACGCAATCTCCGATTCGAGTGCAGTGATGCCGGCGCTCTCCAGCGCCGACCTGACAGCGTGAAAGTCAACAGGTGTGGTGCTGATGACGAAGTGATCATCCTCGTGGGCGAAATCGGACGCGCCAGCCGACAGAACCGCCTCGAGGGTCGCGTTCTCGTCGCGGTCGGTTGCATCGACATAGAGCTGACCCTTGCGCTCGAACATCCATGACACGGAGTTGGCGGCTCCCATGTTGCCGCCTCCACGTGATAACCGGTGCCGGACTTCGGCCACCGTCCTGGTCGGATTGTCGGTAAGCGCCTGAATCATCAGCGCCACACCGCCAGGACCGTACGCCTCGTAGGTCACTTCCGTGTAATCCACCCCCTCAAGTTCGCCGGTGCCCTTCCTGATAGCGCGTTCGATGTTCTCCTTGGGCATCGAGGAAGCACGGGCCGTATCGATCGCTGTGCGGAGCCGCGGGTTGCCGCCGGGATCGCCGCCGCCCTGACGGGCGGCCACGGTTATCTCCCTGATAAGCTTCGTGAACATGGCGCCGCGTTTGGCGTCGGCTGCGGCTTTGTAGTGCTTGATCTGCTTCCACTTGCTGTGGCCTGCCATCGTTTATCGCGGATAAGTGGAGTCAGGGTGAATATAAGGGGGATGAGCGGGGATGAACGGGTTGAGCCGGATGAACACGAGTTACGAGGCGCTCCTGCTCCTCCAGCTCCGCGCGCTTCTCCTGCTCCTCCGCATTAGGCGCCCTGATCATGTTGCACCAGCACGACCATCGCTGCCCTCTCGCGGCGGCGGCCGTAACGCGACCGCTCGAAGCTCGGCGCGGGCACCGGCGTCAACGACCCGCGACGCCAGAGCGACGACCTTGTCCCAGGCGGCGGCGAGCGACAGCGTGTCGGCGCGCTGGATCGCTTCGACAAGCTGCAGGAAGGGGCCACGGGCAGCAGCCGGGATGGCCTGAGTCATGAACCAGTGCCGGGCGCCGGCCGCCCGCTCGGTCTGGGCGTCCTGAGGCCACCTCGAAGCCGACACGTCGGCCACGAGGCGGGCCGCAACGAAGGTCGCGAGCGCAACTTCCCGGTCGCCCCCCAGCGACAGCCGGTCGGCCGAGGCGGCAAGGGCGCGAAACCTGAACGGAGCCTGGGAAAGGACGTACGGAGTGCGCGGGATCAACAGCAGGAAGGTTAACGCAGGTCGTGGCGCGATTCTAAGCAAACATCGCCCCGGCCACCAGCCGTGCCACCCGGCAAAACCAGCGCCGTCCAAATACATTCGAAGATGCCTTCGTTACGACGCGTCTCTCAGCCGTCCAGGACCGTCCTTTGGGTCGATGACGAGGCCGAGCTGCTCGAGCCGCACCGTCTCTTCCTCGCCGACCGCGGTTTCGACGTAACGGTCGCGACCAACGCCGAAGACGCCGTCGAGCTCGTGCGCAGACAAGCGTTCGACCTGCTCCTCCTTGACGAACAGATGCCCGGCAAGCGCGGACTCGATGCCTTCCGCGAAGTGCGCGAACTGGCGCCGGCCCTGCCCGTGGTGATGATCACCAAGTCCGAGGACGACGCCACGCTTCGCGAAGCGTTAGGCGCCGACGTGCGCGATTACCTCGTCAAGCCGATCAATCCGCGACAGGTGCTGTCGGTCGTGACGCGGATCCTCGAAGGTCCGAAGATCAGGAGCCAGGCCCTGGCGCGGGCATTTGTGGAGCGATTCCGCGCCCTCGAACTGGAACGGGATCGGGATCTCGACTGGCGGGGCTGGGTCGACAGGTTCGACGAGTTGATGCGCTGGGACGTCGATCTCTCTGAAGCCGGTGAGAGCGGCCTCTACGACTCGCTACGCGGTCTGTATCCCGACATGCATCGCGAGTTCGCGGCTTTTCTGGCCTCAGCGTACCCCCGCTGGCTGCGCGATCTGGAAGGGGACAGGCCGCCCCTCTCGATCGACGTCGTCAGCGAATTCGTGCTCCCGGTGCTGCAGCGCGAAATGCGGGTCGCCCTGGTTGTCGTCGACTGCATGCGACTCGACCAGTGGCGGGTGCTCGAACCGGTGATCTCCCGACTCTTCGACGTCGAGACGACCCACTATTACGCGGTTCTTCCCACCGCGACCCCGTTCGCACGCAACTCGCTCTTCGCTGGGCTCTTTCCCGGCGAGATAGCCGCACGCTTTCCCGACTGGTGGGGAGAGCGCGACGACGAGTCGCTCAACGCCCGGGAGCGGGAACTGCTCGAAGCGCAGCTGGTTGAGCTGCGCGTGCAGGCCTCGGTTCGATACTCCAAGATTTCAACGCACATGGATTCAGCCGAGCTCGAGCGCCACATAACGACAGCCATCGCCCCGGAGGGGATCAGCGCTTTCGTATTCAACTTCGTCGATCTCCTCACCCATGGTCGCAGCGAGAGCGCTATTCTCTACGAGGTTGCGCGTGACGAAGTTGCCCTCAGGCAGCTGACGCTCCAGTGGTTCCGGCGATCGTCGCTGCTGGCCCTGCTGAGAGAGGCGGCGCGGCTCAAGGTGACCGTGGTCCTCACGAGTGATCACGGCTCGATCCACTGCACAACACCCGCAACAGTTTATGCCAAGCGTGACGCGACACAGAACCTTCGCTACAAGTTCGGCGAAGATCTGCGCGCCGAGCGACCCGAGTACGCCCTCCTGTTCGGCAACTCCGATGATCTGAGGCTGCCGCGCCGCGGACTCGGCGTCAACACGTTGATGGCGGTCGGCAATACCTTCTTTGTCTATCCGACGAAGCTGCGCGAGTACCAGAGCCGTTATCGTGGCTCGTTCCTCCACGGAGGCGTCACGCCCGAGGAGTGTATCGTGCCGTTGGCCCTCCTGACGCCGCGATGACAGGAAGTCCTGCGAGTCTCCCGCCTCGGACGGTTGCGG
Source organism: Gemmatimonadota bacterium (assembly GCA_052389935.1). Lineage (GTDB taxonomy): Bacteria > Gemmatimonadota > Gemmatimonadetes > Gemmatimonadales > Gemmatimonadaceae > JBQTHK01. The sequence goes on from JBQTHK010000084.1 coordinate 7,765, forward strand.
CTCGCGGACCTGACTACCATCTCTGTCACGACTTCGGAGCCGGAGCCACGAAGTGCTGAGGCGACTCCTCCCCTTTCTCCGACCGCATCGCTGGCGACTCGTCCAGACGCTGCTCAGCAACTTTGGCGCGGCCGCGCTCGACGTTTTTTCGTTTACCCTGCTGATTCCGTTTCTCGATGTACTCTTCGGGATCGAGTCGACGGGTCGCCTGAGCTCGATTCAGAATCCTCTGCTCGGCGCACTTTTCGACAGTGGGGACAGGATCGGATCGCTGAGGAACATCATCCTCGTCATTCTTCTCGCCGTCCTGCTCAAGAACGTGCTCGTATGGCTAAGCGGGCAAAGCGGCGCCGCACTTCAGGAGTACGTGACACGTGATCTCCGCAACGCCGTTTACGACCACCTTCAGCGGCTTCCGCTTTCCTTTTTTGGCCGCACCCGGGTCGGACAGGCCATCGCGCGGGTTCTGACCGATACACAGCAGACGAAGCTGGTTCTGACGGAGGCCATCACCCGGTCGATTCAGAGCGGAGCGATGGTCACCTTCGCGGTCATCTCGATGCTTCTGACTTCGGTCAGGCTGACGCTGCTCGCGCTCGCAATCGCCCCGCTGCTGATTTTCCTTCTTCAGCCCATCCTCAGAAAGCTCCGCGCCGGGCACCGCCACCTGGCCGGTGAATACGGTGACCTGACCAGTGTCGTTCAGGAGACCGTCAACGGCATCCGGCTCGTCAAGGCGTTCGGGGCTGAGGAATACGAATCCGGCCGCTTCAGGGAGGCGAGTGATCGATACGCGAGGGGAATGAAGCGCGTAAGCCGCCTCGCCCTTCTGGCGCAGCCACTGACCGAGACGGCAGCGACCGGCGTGGCAATGCTCATCCTCTGGCTCGGAGCACGTGAGGTGCTGGCAGGCGGCGCCATGACCGGGTCGGAGCTGATCTATTTCCTGTCGATCGTCATGCGCGTGCTTCAGCCGCTCAAGCAGCTTTCCCAGGTTCGCGCCGTTGCCCAAAGCTCATTCGCCGCCGCTGACCGTCTTTTCGAGGTCATCGATCGGGACACGGAAGCCATGACCGACCGAGGAACCCGGCGACCGCCAACGCTCTCCGAAGGGATGACATTCGAAGGAGTCTCCTTCGCCTACGACTCCGAGCCCGTCCTCGAAAACATCTCGTTCGCGGCAGCGAGAGGTGATGTAATCGCAATCGTCGGACCGAGCGGCGCGGGAAAATCGACTCTTGTCGATCTCATCCCGCGCTTCCACGAGCCCACGGCGGGGCGCATCCTTTTCGATGGTATCGACGCGCGCGACGTCGCACTTCCTGCGCTTCGGTCACTGATCGGAGTAGTGAGTCAGGACACCGTGATCTTCAACGATACCGTACGGAACAACATCGCCTACGGATCAGCTGCCCGCTTCACCGAACGCGAGATCGAGCAAGCCGCCCGGCTTGCCAACGCTCACGAGTTCATCGCCGCCCTTCCCGCCGGATACGATACACCGCTCGGCGAGCGGGGGACGCGGCTGTCGGGAGGTCAGCGCCAACGCATCGCGATCGCCCGCGCCCTTCTTGCCGACCCGACGATACTCATCTTCGACGAAGCAACGTCGGCACTCGATGTCGAATCCGAACGCCTTGTTCAGGGTGCAATCGAGCGACTCCTCGCCGGCAGGACTGTGTTTGTCATTGCGCACCGCCTGTCGACGATTCACCACGCTACGCGCATACTCGTCCTCGATCGCGGCCGACTCGTCGAGAGCGGGACGCACCACTCGCTGCTGGAGCAGAATGGCGTCTACCGCCGCCTCCATGACCTCCAGTTCAGCTCGAGATCCCCGGCCGATCCGCTGCCGGTCGTGGCGGGTTGATCGGTGCGCATGGTCTTTTTCTGCTTCGAGCAGCTGGTCACCGGCCAGAGCCGCGTCTTTACCACCGTTGCCCACGAGCTTGGCGCCCGTGGTTACGAGACCGCAGTTGTCGTCCCCGCCGGCAGCGAAGTCGCTCGGCTGGCTGCGCGCACGAACGCCGAAGTGCTTGAGATCACTGCCGGTCGTCTGCCGCTGCCGCTGGGCCGTCGCCTGAGAGCCATGCTTGGCCTGCGGACGGTTGACGCCATTTTCGTCCACAGCGACCGCGAACACGCCACCGCTGCATCTCTCCAGGTGCGAGGTGCGAGCAGGGGCCTGATTATCCGCCGCATCGGAGCCGGCTCGCGTCCGCCTGCGGGAGCGCGTGTCGAGCGGGCCGAGCGCCGCGCCACCACTCGATACATCTACACCAGCGAAACGCCGCCGACCGGCCACTCCGCACCATCGGGGCGGCCCACACCGGCACGAGCTGAACTCGGTGTCACGATCCCCCTCGCTCCAGCCAGTGACTTCACCGATGACAACGGCGGAATAGTTCTGGCCTGCATTGCGACTCGCGAAGCGGTTCGCCGCGCTACCAATGTTCTTCGTTCCGCGTCGTGGCTGACGCAGCGCCACCCGGGTCTCCGCGTGAGAGTCATTGGCTCGGCAGCCGCCGACCCGGACTTCAGAGTACTGGCCGGAGCCCTCGGCCTTGCCCGGCGCGTCGACTGGATCCCCCATCCGCAGTCGTTCGCTCAGGCCCTGCGGGGAGCGTCGTTAGGCTGGGTGATTGCCGACGGCGATGACGCCGGCCTCGGTGTCCTCAACCTGATGGCCAACTCGATCGTCGTCATGGCCGAGCGCTCGACGGTCGCATCGCACTACGTGGCCGACGGAATCCATGGCATCCTCAGCCCGATTCTCGATCCGACCCAGATGGCGGCTGAAGCAAGCCTGCTCATGGCTGATGTCCGGCGGCGACGCACGATGGGGGCCGCGGGCCGGGTGCGCGCCGAACGCGATTTTCCACTGCGCTCCATGCTCATCGGCTTCGAACAGGTAGTGCGGGCGGGCTCGAGACGAACCCCCGCCGGCACATGACAGGACTGGCCGTGACCGTCGTCATAGCGGCTCACAACGAGGCGGCCGACATCCCCGAGTGCATTCGATCGGTCGCGTGGGCCGATGAAGTGATCGTCGTCGAAAACGACTCGACTGATCGCACAGTTGCCTTGGCTCGTGAGTTGGGCGCTACTGTCATGCAACATCCGTTCCGCACGATCGGGCTGCAGCGCAACGCGGCGATCAGCGCTGCCCGCAACAGGTGGATCCTCGTCGTTGACGCCGACGAACGTGCTGGCCCTGAACTCGCGCAGGAGGTGGGCTCGCTCCTCGCCGGCCCGGACGCCGGCGTGTCGGCCCTGCGCGTCCCCCGACGCAACTTTTTCCTGGGTCGGGAAATCCGGCACGGGGGTTGGGAGCGCGACGCGCCAGTGAGGCTTTTTCGCTCACACCTCCGATACGACGACCGGCCCGTTCATGAGCGCGTCGTGACGGAAGGCGGCGTCGGCCGACTCTCGAGTCCGCTCATTCACTATCCTTACGACTCACTCGACGAGTATTACGAGAAGCTCGTTCGCTACGCCCGATCGGGCGCCGAACGCAAGTATTCCGAGGGGTCGCGCGCGCACTGGTGGGATGTGACGCTACGGCCGCTGGCTTTCTTTCTGAGGATGTTCGTATTCAGGCGCGGATTCCTCGACGGGTTCCATGGTCTGGCTGTCGCTGCCCTTTCCGCGACGAGTGTGACCGCCAAATACGCCTTTCTCTGGTCGCTGGGTCGGCGGGCGACGGCTCGACAGGATGTGGCGGGATTGCGGCCCGGCCCTTAATTAACAGGGGCCTTGTCCGCCAAACACGGACCAACAACGCGCAACCGAAGGAGTGATTGCATGTCCAGAATCCTGATGGCGGCCGCGGCCGCGCTCGTCTCAGTAACACTCGCGCTTCCCGCGGACGCGCAGGCGCCACGGATGAGTTTTTTCATCACCAGCACCGGGCCGGGTAACGGCGCAGATCTGGGTGGTCTGGAGGGTGCGGACCGACATTGTACCGAACTCGCCCGTGCGGCGGGCGTGACTGGTGTTGTGTGGCACGCTTATCTGAGTGCAACTGCGTCGGGAGGTCGGCCGGCGGTAAACGCACGTGATCGCATCGGCAGCGGGCCGTGGTACAATGCCAGGGGGGTCAAGGTCGCGGAGAGCGTTGCTGATCTGCACAGCGAGAACAACAAACTCGGGAAAGAGAACAGCCTGACCGAGAAGGGCGCAACAGTGAACGGCAGGGGTGACAGTCCCAACATGCACGATATCCTCACGGGGGCTCGGCTCGACGGCACGGTGTCCCCCGACACCGTGGATACCACATGTCGGAACTGGACGAGCCGGGCCGAAGGATCGGCTCTCGTCGGTCATCACGATCGGCAGGGCGGCGGCGCCAATCCCACGTCGTGGAATGCGGCCCACCCGTCACGGGGTTGCGGGCAGCAGAACCTGCAGGGCACGGGTGGTAATGGGCTGTTTTATTGCTTTGGAGTGTGAAGTTGAGGGAGCAGGGCCGAGCGGGAGGATGAAGAAGGTGAGGCAGCTTCTTCATCCTCGGGTTGGCCGTATCTGCCAGATCAGCTCGACCGGAAAACGGTAACCGCCTGTGCGGTGTACGCGGGAGCAGGCAGCTGGCGCCCAGGCCACCACGCATGAAGCGTCGCCTCGATGACAACAAGGAGCGGCACTACAAGGGCTGCTTACCGACGAAGCCCGTAAACATGTACGTGCTCCACGTCTGAGCTGTCGCGCCAGCGACCCAGCACGAAGTCGCTTCCCACCTGGTAGACATCCAGTCGGTCCGGCGTCTCCACCACACCGAGGTAGCGGCCATTGCGATCGAGTACATCCCACGTGCGCGTTGTGGTCCAGGGCAAGCGAAAACGCTCGATCCACAGGCTTTCGTCCGACGCGACCAGGAGCCGACTCGCGACCGGCACGTATTCTGGCAGTGGAAGGTCCGTCTCGTAGTAGTGACCATAGAGAACCTTGTCTCGCTCACGCGTCGCCATCGCCAGTTCGGCGACCTTGAATCGCGGCCAGATCGAGCGCACCGGGATCCGCGCAGTCGCCCACCGATAGGTGGCAGTGCGTTGGCCCGATCGGCTCCACACCTCAATTTCCGGCGACGTGTTGCGAAGCAGAAAGATGCGCTCGCCGCGCGCGGCGACGAGCGCCTCGGGCGCGAACGGAACGAACGGATAATGCGTGATACCGCGATGGGCGTGGACGATCCGCGATCGCGATGCGACGTCAAAGAGCGGGCGGACGAGGCGTCCGGTGCTGTCGAAAATCGCATAGGTATGGGTTGCGTCGATGCGCGCGCCCGGCGCCCCGCGCAGTGCGGCGTTGCGACTCGTCAACCCCACGATCTCTCGGCCTGCGATCGCCGCAATGCCGGCCATTCCAGCGGCGCTGGGCGCCTCAAGGCGAAATGAGCGGCGATATGTCCCGTCGGTGCTGAAGACGTTGATTCGCCCGTTGCCGCCATCCGGCATGTAGAGCTGGTCGGGGCCGAAGGGGTAGAATACCACGCTGCTGTATTCGTGAAACTCGCCCGGGCCGCTTCCCGCTCGACTAACTGTGCGCAGATACTTTCCGTTCGCATCGAAGAAACGGATGTCGGACGTGGCAGAGTTGCCAATCGCGATCGTGGCATTTGGAAGCCGGATCGCGCCATACACGCGTGAGAGCTGCGTCGTCTCGGGGCCATCGAGCGTGCCGATCGCGAGGGTCGGGGTAGCGCTCAGGCGGGGCGCCTGCTGCGCCGATATCGGGATCACGACCGTCAACAGACACGCAGCCGCCATTCGTCGCTTCATCTGCAAGCCCTCCTTGGTCGTCTCTGAACGTCACGGTTCACATGCAGCCGCGATCAATAAGGCCAGCGCAGCGAGCATACGCTGGTGCGGCTGATTTGTGCAACCGCTTGTTTCGCGGTCGGGTTTCCTACGTGTACATCGTGATGTACACTGTGAGCCGTGTCAGGACGGTATTCGATCGCGGAGGCCCGCTCGAGCCTGCCCGCCATTGTTGGCCAGGCCGAGGCCGGACAGGAAATCGAGTTGACGCGGCGCGGGAAACCTGTGGCCGTGGTGGTCTCGCTGGGCGAATTGGTGCGCGTGCGCCGCGCCCGACCGCATTTTGCTGACGCGTATCGGCGGTTCCGCAAGGCCCACGTGCTGAGGGGAGGTAGGGAGGGCTACTTCGAGGCGACCCGCGGCCGGGACGCGGGGCGGAAGGTCGACCTGTGAGCGCGCGGTATCTGCTCGACATGAGCATCGTCTCCTCGCCGATCGCGAAGGCGCCGAACCCAGAGATCGTGAGCACTTGGAGTCTTCCGGCCACGAATGCGCGATCGCGGCACCACGGCAGCGATCACAGCACCTCCGATACCGCAGGACCCGGACTTTCGCCTTACGCGGATACGACGGTATGCGAAGGATAGACTTCGGGCTCGCCTTCGATTCCGATGGTCCTCATGATCGGCATCAACTTCTCACCAAAGCGCTGAAATGCCTCCTCCGACTCCCACACATCCACGACCCGGAATCCGTTGGGGCCTTGCCCTGCCACATGAACCAGAAGCCCTTTGACAGGCCAATCAGCCGACTTCTCCATGCGCGATCGGCCGCCCGAGAGTTGCCGAACGGATTCTTCGTACGTGGCCTGGGTGAGAGTGGGCGACTGAAACACCGCGACAATGGACATTGCAATCTCCTTTTGGGTTGAGGGCCGACGAGCAACTGCGAATCACCAGGTTCCTCCATTCGGACTCTGGTCGTGTCAACGTAAGGCACAAGGTCGCATACGACAGCCTCAACACTCATTATTGGCCGGCCTAACGACTTGTGGCTCACTTGCCGGGTCAGGTAAACAAAGCCGATCCGCCCGACGCGGGCGTTCGATATCCTACCGAGCGCCGGGCGGACCGGCCAGCCCTACAGCCCGGCCAAGTGCAGCCACGGGTTAGGCGGTGGCCGCGGTGGCACACTCATGGCGTCGGGATCGGCCCTACCGTTTCCGGAGCCGGTCTAGCAACTCGCGTAAGAAGGGGCGCTGCGGATTCAGGGCGAGCCCTCGCTCGACCGAGGCAATGGCGGCGGCCGTATCCCCCATCGCCGCCTGCAACTGGCCTAGCTGCTGGTACGTGAACCACGACTGGGGATGATACTCCAGGTTCAGCCGCATGAGGACGAGAGCATCGGTCTGCCCGCGCGTCGATGTGGCTACACGGTCGACGAGGGTTGGGAGCGGGAGCTCCGAGAAATCGTAGGCGCCGGACCCATGGTGACGCGCGCGGAGCGTGCGATACAGCGCGACCGTCGAATCCAACCCGCGACGGGTGTAAACGGCCCACAGCTCGTCTTCCAGCGGAACTGGCCGCGGGATGCCGCGGTGGCACGTCGCGCACGTCACCCGTGCCAGCTGCACGAGGTCCCGCCCGGTGGCCGGAAGGTGCTCGCCGTTGACCGCGTCCACCATCCGCAGCATGGCTCGGGCGACTCGCTTCGGTTCCAGATCATCGGCCGCGAACTCATCCGCGGCGGGCCGCACGCCGTTCCGCGCCACGTGGCAATGGCTGCACCGCACCCCCAGCGCGCGGGTGAAGCCTCCCATGACAGTGAGCAGACTGTCCGGGGAGATGCTCGATGGAAGCACCCGCAGGTTCGTGAAGCGCTCCGGCAGCTGGGCGTCGACGGTTCCGGGGGCGCAGCACAGCACGCAGGCAAGCGGGATGACATAGCGCCAGCTCGGGCGCAGTTGGGCAGCGACAGTCATGCGCATCGATGGATGGCAGCTTGGCAAGGAACCACTGCGGCGGGACGAGGAGCGCTATTCCGGGCCCGGAAGTCCGGTAGAAGGCCCGGGCGCGTGGCGAGGGACCAAAGGGTGCATCTCACCAACCGCCTAAACGTCCAAGTTCAGGTGCGCCGCTCTGAACAAAGCCCGGAGCGCAGCGGAGGGCCATCCGAAGACCGCGCGGCGTCTGCTGCAACGCCCCTCTGAAAGCCTAACGGTCAAGAGGCAATTCTCTCCCGGCGACTGGAGGTCAGTCGATGTGATGTGCTTGAGGCGACCCGAACGAACAAACCCGCTCTCCTTCCTCACCCTCCGCAGCGCTCGCGTACGGCCGGAGCCGACTTCACGCGCCTCGACGTCCGATCAGGACAGGAGCTTGGTACGAAGGAGGTGGCCCATTCGTGTTACCGGGCGCACCGCTTACGCGGCGGAACCCAGCGGTTGCATCGGGCGCACCTCCGACCGGTCATGCTGGCGAAGCCATTCGGTGTAGCTCCACTCCTTCTTGAGCATCCAATACAGGTACGTACAAAACTTGCGCGCCGCCGCGACGGTCGCCTTCGGCTTCCCCTTCGCACGCAGCAACCTCTGATAGTGGTCCCCAACGGGCCCCGGCGCCAGCTTCAATGTCTGGAGCGCCTCGACGATCAGCCACTTCAACCAGGGGTTCCCGCGCCCCACGGAACCGTGCCGCGTCTTGTCGCCGGAACTCCGGGTGCTCGGCACGAGTCCGGCGTACGCGGCCAGCTCCTGTGCCGAGGCGAAGCGAGTGATCGGGCCGACCTCCGCCTGCAGGAGCAGCGCGCCGAAAGGGCCGATGCCGGGAATCGTTTGCAACCGGGTCGCCGTCGCGTCGCGCTTCACGGTGGCCTTGATGTGCCGATCGATGGTCTGAATCTGCGTCGTCAGGAGCGCGTGATTCTCGAGGACCAAGGTCACGTGTCCACGGACCACGGCGGGCAACTCCACCGTGCTGAGCCACGCCTGGCCCGCCTTGCTGTAGAGATCGAGTTCAGGACAGCGCAGATTTTCGGCGGTGAGGTACGCGTGGATACGGTTCCGCATCACCGTGCGTTGGCGGACGAGAAAGACCCGACCACGGAGCAGCTGCCGGAGTGCTCGAGTCGCGGGGTCGGGAATCCAGATCGCCGGCAACAGGTTCACGCGTGCGAGTTCGGCCAGCTTCCGCGCATCGATCGGATCCGTCTTCGTGCGCGCCTGCCAGATGAGCTTCACCTGGTAGGGATGCGCGACGAGGACGCGATGGCCGAGCGCGGTCAACTGGCGTTCGAGCCAGTGCCAGTAGAGGGTGGCTTCGAGCGCGACCGTGACCGGTTGGGGGAGCGCCGCGAGCCAGGGCCCTAACGCATCCATCGTCGGATCCAGCCGACGGTGCTCGGCCAGCACGACGCCGGTGTCGTCGAGCGCGCACGCCGTGATGTAGCGTTTGTGGAGATCGAGTCCGACGGTGACCATGAGTCCTCCCGAACGTGGAACCGGGAAAGTGCCCCTCGCGTCGCCGTCAGGCGACGCTCAGGCTCTCATAAGGTCGCGTTAGGCATCAGGGTTCACTGATCTCCAAGTCGCGACAGATCTTGCGGGCAAGGTAGTCGTTGACTTCGCGGTGCCGCGGGACCGTCGAGACCCGGCGCTTCTCCGGATTGAGGTAGACGGAATGACTCCCGCCCTCTCGCAGCAGCCGGCAGCCCTGGGCTTCCAGATGCCGAATGATGTCGATGCGTTTCACTGCGCCCGCGGCTACGCGGACAGACGGAACGGTTCACGAATAACTGTGGTACCGACAAGGTCTTCCTCGGCGAGGGCGCGATTGGTCTCAAGGACCAGCGTGACCGCCTCTCGCAGGTTTTCGCGAGCCTCATCAAGCGTCGTCCCTTGGGAATTTGCCCCGGGAAGTTCCTCGACGAAGGCGATAAACCCTTCGGGCACTTCACGATAGACGGCAGTGAACTCGACGGTCATGAGAGATTCGGGTAGCGATCCTCGGAATCTATGCCGCGTCGGCTGACGGAGGCAGGCCCATCGGCGTCACGTCGCCTGAAGCGACGCGTGCGCGTGTTCCCGTCGCTCTTGCTCGTGCGCCGGCTCCTCGCACTTCCGTGATGCCGAATGATGCCTAAACGCCCAACATCAGCGGCGGCACCAAGCGTCGCGCGGCAAGAATCTTTACTTCGTTAGACGGAAACTTCTACCGCTTGACCTGCTTGAACAGCCAGTTGAAGAGGTCCTCGCGCCCGTACGTCGGTGCCCCGGCGGCATGGTCAATGCCGGCCAGCTCTGTGTATTTCACATCGGCTCCGTTTGCTTTGAGCGCGGCAGCCATGCGCCTTGATACGTCAACCGGTACTGTCAGATCGGCGTCGCCGTGAAAGATCCAGATCGGAATGTGTGAGATGCGTTGCGCAATCGCCGAATACGGATCATTCACCGAATCGGGCACGATGGCCGGATAGCGAATCCCGCTCTGCCGCCCGGTGAACTCTCCGATGAATCCGCACACAACCACAAGAGCGGCAAATCGATGGGGGTGCCGATAGGCGAGTGACCACGCGCCGTTTCCGCCCATTGACAGTCCCGTCACATAGACGCGCGCAAGGTCACCGCTGAACTCGGCCACGGTCTGGTCCAGCGCCGCCAGTGCGACCCGCTCGCCGAGTCTCTGAAACCCCGGGGTCCCATCAGGCGGAACTTGAGGAAAGACGATAACGGCCGGAAACCGCTCTGGATTCTGGCGAACCGCCGGGGCGAGCCCGAGGTTCGTCTGCGAGATGCCATCCCTGCCGTACTGCCCTCCACCATGCAAGAACAGAATCACTGGCCACGGACGCGTCCGCCGAAATTCGCGGGGGACGTAGACTTGGTAGCGATAGCCGACGGCGTCGATCGTGACGGACCGGTCGAGAAACCCGGTTTCCTGGGAGGCTACCGGTCCGGTACTGGCCACGAAGAGGGCTATGACGATCAGAAGCTTCGGCGCAACTCGCAATGTCTTGTCTCCGTCGTTTGCCGTCTAACGTCTACGCATCAGCAGCGCCGCATCAAGCAAAACGGCCGCGCTGGCGCAGCGCAGCCGCGGCCATCCCTGATGAGTCTGCGGCGCCTGCTGCATGCGTTTGTTAGACGGCCGCGAACACCGCCCGCTGAACGGCACGCGAGAGTTCGATGGGCGCAAACATCGTCGCCGGATAGAGATAATCGTCGCCGGACTCATCGACCACGCGGACTTGCTGTCGCGCCGACGCTGTCCGATCGGGAATCATGCGGTAGATCTTGCGGCGCTCCAGGGAGGCCTCGTAACCCTCATTCCGGAGACAAAGTACCAGTTTGCGATGCGCCATTCGACTCGCGGCTCTAGAGATAGCGTTTGAGCTTGAATTCCTTCCGACCGATCCCGGTCGCCTCGTACCAGTGCACCTCTGCAAGATGGGTCGACCCGTCCGCCAATTCAACGGTCGCTATGCCTTTTCGCTTGCGCCATCGGCCAGGGCCATAGACACGCCGAAGCCGCTTCACTTCGCGGATGGCGGACGCGACGGCGAAGGTCTCGACCTCGAGAATCGTCCCAACGATGCGGAAGAACACGACGAATCGTGCACCATGTGGGCCAAGCGGTCAACGGCTCGGCGCGCCCACCCAGCTACGGATGGAGCGACGGTCCCCGGCGCGAGAACACCTCCGAGTGTGACGGCGACCCGTCCGCAAGCACCGCCGGCTGCATAGCGCCCGATGCACACGAACCTGATTCCTCTTCGCGATGAAAGGCCTGCAAGCAAAGTGGTCGGGCCGTCTAACGCCCCGGTTCAGCGGCGGCGCGCGGCGCCGTCCGCTGCAACCGGTTGTTCGGCGGCGTCACGACCTCGAGACGAGGACAGCCGAAACTCCATGGGGAGAGCACGCGCGCTTTATCTGCCCGTCGGATTAGGCTTGTCTCGCTGCGATCACGACGAGGACACCCGGGATCAGAAAAAGCCACCCGCCCGATTCCGGCATGAGCACGCCACCGACCAGCGCGATGGCAATGATTTCCCAGCCCAAAAAAACCGGGAGCCGCTTCCCGTGCGCCTCGACCCAGAGCGCCAATTGGCCAAGAAGAAGACCGAATATACCGGTCATGAGAGCCCAAAAGATCATCTGGCGGTCCCGAATCGGATCGACGGTATTCCAAAAACCTTCGTTGGCAATCGCGACGAGTACACGACGACCGAACCACAGAAACAGCAGCAGGTGGAGAACGCCAATCCCGATAAGGAGCCGCGCAGCGAGCTTGCCCATGTTTACCACCTCCGAGCCAGCGAGATCAGAGCTTCATCGCGATCCAGAAACACTTCGTCGTCCGCCGAACTTGTATGTGGACCTGACCAGCACGACACCCAACAGGCCAGGATATCCTCCTCATCAGTCTAAGCCGCCCCAGCCGGCCCGCCAGTACCGCGAAACTCCAATCCCTCAGCTGGGCTCCGCACACCCCTCCCACCACGGTTGAGGACGTGCGTGTAGATCATCGTCGTCGAAACATCACGATGCCCAAGTAGCTCCTGCACCGTCCGAATGTCGTAGCCCGCCTCCAATAAATGCGTCGCAAATGAATGCCGAAGTGTGTGGCAGCTCGCCCGCTTCCCAATACCAGAACCGCGTACCGCCTCGGCCATAGCACGCTGCAGAACCGTCTCGTGAAGATGATGCCGGCGCCTCTGTCCGCTCCTGGCATCAACGTGAATCCGCGTCGCTGGAAATACCCACTGCCAGGCCCATGACCTTCCCGCACCCGGGTACTTGGTGCCAAGACCGTCGGGCAACGACACCCACCCCGCACCGCGCTCCAGGTCCTGCTTGTGCTGCCGATGGACCTCGTCGAGGTGCCCTCTCAGCTCATCGGTCGCCACCCTCGGCAACAGTGTCACTCGATCCCGGGCCCCCTTCCCTCGCCGGACCGTCAGCTCTCCGCGCTCAAGGTCCAGGTCCTTTACCCGCAGTGTCAGGCCTTCCATCAGTCGCAACCCACCGCCGTACAGCATCGTCGCGATGAGCCGCGGGATCGACCCCAGCTGGTTCAGAACCAGCTGTACCTCACTCCTGGTCAGCACAACGGGCAGACGGGTGGGTACACGCCCACGCGGCAAAGCCCCAAGTTGCTCCAACGGCCTCCCCAATGCCTCACGAAAGGTAAAAACCAGCGCCGCGATAACCTGTTGCTGGGTCGCCGCCGAGAGCCCACGCTCCGTCACAAGGTGACCGAGGAAGGCCTGCACGCTCGCGGGCTCCATCTCCCCGGAGCTCCTCAGGCCTGCATGCCGTATGTAGCGCCTGACCCAGTAGATATAGCTCTCCTGCGTCCGCGGGCTGAAGTGCCGCAGTTGCATCTTAGACTGCAACAATCGCAGGAAGGGCGATTTTGACTGCAAGGCGGTGTCGTCGGGGGTACTGGTACAGTTTGACAGTGCCTCGTCGGGTGTCTGCGAGTGTCCCATCACGACTCGACCACCGGTCCAACAGGATCGGCGGCAAGGAAATCGCTAACGCGAGCTCACATTCAGAAGGAGGGACTGGGAGGCTCCCCGATGAGCCCTTTCAGGTATCCTGGCACACCGACCGCAGAGTTGGGTGCCATTCCAATCCCCGCATCATCGAAAACCCGCAAAGACCCCGCCCCACGCCAACAATCGACCGCTCGGCTCAGCCGCCCCGGTCGACGGGGCCCCTCCGGATCAAGCGCAGAATGCTTTCGACCGCGTTTCACGTCTCCTGAAGCCCCGGCTGCTCTCGCCGAGCACGCCGGAGCGTAGCTGCTCCGATACCCGATGAGATGCCGCGCTCGTGGAGATCAAGGTCATCGCGGCAAGGGTCGGCCAGGCTTCCATATGGTATGCGAGGGGCCAAAATGGTATGCGAGGGGCCAAACTACGTATACATCGGTCAATTCCGTCCTCTGGCGAGGACAGCTGAATCGTAAACGAGGACGACGGTGCGATCAGCACGCACGACCGAGCCATCAGCACGCACGACCGAGCCATCAGCACACACGACCGAGCCATCAGCACACACGACCGAGCGATCAGCACACACGACGGAGCGATCAGCACACACGACCGAGCGATCAGCACGCACGACGGAGCGATCAGCACACACGACGGAGCGATCAGCACACACGACCGAGCGATCAGCACACACGACCGAGCGATCAGCACGGACGACGG
>JBQTHK010000085.1:0-36830 GCA_052389935.1 Gemmatimonadota bacterium
CCGTCGAAGTGAGTACGCACACTATCCGGGGCTGGATCGGCCGTTCGCGCTGCTGACCGGCGCGACCGCGATCACGCAGACGCGGTACGTGCACGCTGATCCGCTCGGGAACGTGATTGGGTTGACCAAGCCGGATGGGACGGTGGACACGGATCTGCTGGGGACGAACGAGTGGGGCTTCCCGACGTCGATCGGCGTGACCCAGGCGGACACGATGCGGCTGCGGTGGAAGGGGATGTTCTACGAGGCCGATTCGACGCAGCTGTACTACGTCCGGGCGCGCTGGTACGACCCGGTCGCGCGGCGGTTTATCAGCGAGGATCCAATCGGCTTGGAGGGCGGAATCAACCCGTATTCGTTCGGCGGGAATGATCCGGTGAACATGAGCGATCCGCTCGGGCTGGGCCCGTGCTCCGAGGAGGCAATGGCGCAGGGCGGAGTCTCCAGGTACATCGAGACGGACGAGGGGTCTGGGGGCTGGTGGTGTCAGATGCCGCTTACCCTTCCAGGCGTCACAACTGTAGGATGGAATCCGTGGCGCAACTATAGCGGGCCAACCGGCAATTTTGGCAACCCGTGCGCGAGGGGCGGCTTCTGCGGTACTCTTCCCTACAGCCAGTGGCCGCATGTCGGCTACCGCCCTCCGACCTCAAGCAATCCCGCAGCTTCCGGGGCCGCAAGACCCAGTCTCTATCCATGGGAGGTCGTGGGCCTGGCAGGTCTAGCAAAGAACTCAAGCGCACTCCTAACTTCGAAGCAGGCAACCGACTTGGCGAGGTACCTTGGGTACACGCCGCAAAGGCGTTTCTTCATGGGGCAAAGAGTCTTCTCTAATGGCCGGTTTCTTATCTCCCAGGATCGAACCATGCACCTGGGAGCGGAGGCGACATGGAAGATGTTCCGCCCCGACATGACCCGTGTAGGTACTTTCGATGCGCTGCTTATCAAACGTCTCGGGCAATGACCTTTGACATCTCGTTCACAGAATCTACCGACGCCGCGAGTCTCTGGCTCAGCGAGGAACTCGAAGGAGCGATCACTCTCGGCTCATACATCGAAGGCTTCTCCGCGCTGTTGACCGCTTGGAGTCCATCGGACTACCAGCGAAGTTGGCGCGAGAACATCGAGTGGGTGCTCAGGACGCGACAGCCCGGCTACCTTGTCACTTGTTTGATGAGCCCGGACATCAGCGAAGTGCACATCGAATGGTGGCTCCTATATCCGTTTGGTGATGTCGTGGCGGTACAGAACTCATTGCTCTTCCCTAGCCGCGAAGAGCAGCCAGTAAATCTGGCTGACCTGAAGCCCTACATTCCACCGCGGCGACTATACAGCATGGATGGCGACGTGGTTTCTGAGTGGTCTGTTCCGGAGTCCTCGTTAAAGGCATTTCTTGCGATGCAAGGGTAGCAGCAGCAGGGTTTGGGAAGCTCCAGATCTCGAACGACAACTTCGGCACTTTGGCACTACCGCGTGGTGACCGACTCGCAGTTCGTCCAGCTCGACGCGTTAGGCAACGCTGTCGGGCTGACCAAACCGGACGGCACCGTGACAAATACGATCGCCGGGGCCGGTGCCGCCGTGGGGCGGTCCGGTGGGATGGATGAACGCCGCGGTGGTGCCGAACACGCTTGCGGCTGGGGGGAAGGGGATGCTGTAACGAGGCAGACTCGACGCAGCTCTACCATGTGCGGACGCAGTGGTACGACCCGGCAAATCGGCGGTTTCCTCAGCGAGGATGCCTTTGGCGAGTTAGTGCGCCGGAGCGTGGATGGCGCGGTGGACCGGCACTTCGTCACGGATCGAGCCGGGTCTTCTTCCTGATGGCGCTTGAGCGAATCGGCACGCCGAGATCCGTGGAGACGATGCGAGCACTCGCATCAGATCCAGACCTCGAGAAGGAAGTCCGCGTTCGCTTGCCTCGGCTTGAACGCCGTGTAGGGAAGGGACGGTAGCAGGTCGAGTCGGGAAGGAGACCACGAGAAATGATCGGGCGACGCCTCGTTCGGGAGTGGGATCCGGCAAGAGGCGCTACGCGGACTTGGCAGTGCACGCTGATCCGCTGGGGAACGTGATCGGGTTGACCAAGCCGGATGGGACGGTGGACACGGACCTGCTGGGGACGAACGAATGGGGCTTCCCTGGCGCGGCGGGCGTGACCCAGGCGGACACGATGCGGCTGCGCTGGAAGGGGATGTTCTACGAAGCCGATTCGACGCAGCTGTACTATGTGCGGGCGCGGTGGTACGACCCGGTCGCGCGGCGGTTTATCAGCGAGGACCCGATCGGCCTCGAGGGTGGACTCAATCCGTACACGTTCGGCGGGAACGATCCGGTGAACATGAGCGATCCGAGCGGCTTGGACCCATGCCCCCTCGATGCTCCGAAGGGATCCAAAAACATTTGGGTTGATACGGACGACGGGTCCGGCGGTTGGGAGTGTCAGCTGCCGCAGTCGCTTCCAGGTGTGGTCACAGTTGGCTGGCAGGATCGGCCGTGGCCTTCCGGCTTCAGTCCAAACTTCCTTGATCCGTGCGCGCGAGGTGGTCGTTGCGGCTCGCTTCCTTTGGCTCCGACTAGCGCAGCAGCGGCTGACCCTAAATTTCCTGTCCTTGCTCTCAAGCAGGACGCCAGTCTGCAGGGCTGCCGCGCCAAGTCGTTTGCATTCTCCTCGAACGACCCAGCCGGGAGGTTGGGAAGGTGGCAGCTACAGAAGATCAAGGTATTCGGCCCGGGCGCCGTGCGCTTCCGGGGAGCAAGAATACCATACCATATTGGTATCTACGGGGGAAGCTTTAGCTCTCCGTCATACAAGGTACCACTCCCTGCCACCGGCCAGGTCATCTGCTCAATTGGCGGCGGGATCTTCGAGGCCGTTCGATGACCCTGACAGTGTGCTCTGCAGGCCGAAAATGAAGTCAACAGCGAGCGATGCCGCGACGATCGCCATTCTTGCAATTGCCGCGACCGTGAAGGAGCTGGGAAGCATCATTGGTGTGAGACTGAGCATCGACGGTTTAGAAGCTCAATCCTTGTCGGACGCCGCACGCATGTTAGGGACCGACACATTGCGTGAGTGTACAGGAGCGCTTGCGAATGGGCGTCTCGAGATTCGTTGCAAGCACCCGAGTGATGACGCGCGCGCACTAAGAGACTATCACGCAGATGACATACGCCTGAGCAGCGGCTTCATGGGAGCCGTTCGGGCGGTATGCTCGACCGATGGAAAGATCGAGTTCCGTTCCAAGGGCTACTCTCTCGTAGCCGGTGTCGCAGCATTTGAGGCTTGGGCAACGTCATTCACGACGACGGACCCGCTGAGCATGGCGCTATTCGATCCTGAGCCAGAAACGCCCGCTGACATCTGCTGCATTGTAGGCTTTGGGAGGACCGAGGACTGGAAACCGTCGCTCGCATAGGCGAAGGCGAGTCTGAGCTGCGATACCGTCAGCTGGCGGGCGCTGCAGGCTTTGGGCAGCTGGTGACCGGGATGCCGGATGGAGTGTCAGGATGGGAGCGGTAGGGTGGTGGGATATGCCCGACTGTCATTCAGCGCTACGAACTCCGAAAGGCGTACGCAGACCGGGCTGCGAGGATCACCGCCGCAGCTGAAGGACATCGCCGGCATCGCGACAAGGCAAGCATCCGCACGGCACGGCCTTGGATGACGGGGCGTCGCACAGGACACTGTCCTCGCGCGATCCGAACGCCGTCTGGGTGGCCGGGGCGACCGCGGTCTCGCGCCAGTCGATCGAGCATCGGCATCGCAACTAAGGCCGGAAGGGCAGGCAGCCAAGATCGGCCCCAAGATCGCGAGGAGATCGGATCGCGGTGCTGGACATCGGAGAAGTTCCAGGAAGCGGTAAAAGCAGGAAAGCAGGTCAATGCAGTGAATAAGGCCAATGGCAATGCCGCAACCTGCTACGTCCATCCAACGAGCGGCCAGTCCGTCGTTGTCGACCGCGTGACAGGCGAGATAATTCATGTGGGCGGCCGAGGCTTCAAGTACGGCCCCAGCAGTGGAGACTTGTCACGATGAGCATAGAAGAGATCTACGTTGGCTTGGTCGGTGAAGGCGTGACGGTATGGCGTCCAGTCAGCGCCGAGCACCTTGTTGGAAACATTTACCGCATCGTTAGTCAGCCGTACAATCGTCAAGTCGAGTCTTGGCAGTTCGAACCTGGAGACGTCGTTGCCTGCGAACTCTTCGAATCCGGTGATGGACCTATTCTTGCCGCAGGCTCCAAGAATGCTTAGCGTACCGTACTCCGCCACAGAAAGCCGCCGCCCTATCCGGCTCACGTGATTCGATCCCAGTGGACGCGTTGGGTGGACGACGGGTCCGGCGGTTGGGAGTGTCAGCTGCCGCAGTCGCTTCCAGGTGTGGTCACAGTTGGCTGGCAGGATCGGCCGTGTCCTTCCGGCTTCAGTCCGAACTTCCTTGATCCGTGCGCGCGAGGAGGGAACTGTGGCCCGCAGAGTGGGCCCGCAGTATGCGGGGCGGCGTGTGGAAAGGGTGCGGCCCCGTTCCCAAGCGCGCCAACTCCCGATCCAATGCTCGCGTGCGTGGCGGCGGCCTACGGCTTCGGCGGAGTCGGGTTGCGTGGAGCAAGCTACTGGGGCGCGACTCCCGTGCACAAACGATCTGTAGGCTACTTCGTGAACGAGGGAGCATCGGAGTGGACGAACAACATTAGCTATCACGGTCTGCAAAGGATGCCAAAGATGAGGCTTCCAACCAGAATACTGAAGACGAAGCGGGTTGCGGGCGCAATTGGTCGTGCCAATATCTTCCTTTCGGCATTCTTAGCAGGTCAGGACGCGCGACGCCTCGGGTCCTGTGCATTCTCGGGCTGACAACTCTCTAGAGCTCCTCTAATAATGTCCAACGAAGCGGAATCCATTCGAGAGGCCGTACTCGACTGTCTTGCCGACGTTGTCGACGTTCCCAAGTCTCAGATGCGAGACTCGGACCGTTTGATCGTCGAGCTGCGGATTGACGGCGACGAGTTCTCGTTCGTTTTCGTTCCGGAACTTGAGAGGAGACTCGGAGTGAAGACATCGCAAGATATCTGGGACCGCGCGACGACTGTTGGCTCGATTATTCACGAAATGGAGAAGCTCTGCGGGCAGCGCCAAAAGAGCGCCACTCGTGGAGCCAAGTAAGCCGACCTTTAGGGCGTCGGCGAACATCACTGGCCGAGCTGGATGACGCGTTAGGCGTCCCGTCGCAGTGGGTACGCGCACTATCCGGGGCTGGATCGGCCGTTCGCGATGCTGACCGGCGCGACCTCGATCACGCAGACGCGGTACGTGCACGCCGATCCGCTCGGGAACGTGATCGGCCTGACGAAGCCCGATGGGACGGTGGACACGGATCTGCTGGGGACGAACGAGTGGGGCGTCCCGGGCGCGACGGGCGTGCCTCAGGCGGACACGATGCGGCTGCGCTGGAAGGGGATGCTCTACGAGGCGGATTCGACGCAGCTGTACTACGTCCGAGCGCGGTGGTACGACCCGATCGCGCGGCGGTTCATCAGCGAGGATCCGATCGGACTCGACGGCGGGATCAAGTGAATTAGAGCCGATCAGACGGTCCATCATTCCCACGAAAGCACAACAAACCCCTCTTCGGACCCGGCGGAAAGCCCGGGAAGGTCGCTACCCGAGTCCCCCCGCGGGGTCTCTCTTCATCCGCTCATGAAAAGTGAGGTACAAACTCGCTGGGGCCGTATCGTGATCGCGTATACGCGCACCCGTGCTCGTGAGTCGGGGCCCGTCCGCGCGTGAAGATCGCGGAGGCTTTAATGCGTATATGGGCGAAGTGGCGGTAAATCGCGATGGTGTGGTTGGCGTTTCCTGGTACGATCGCTTCGTAGGAGATATGGTGGCGGTGGCGGTGGCGCTCCCACCCGCTGAAGCATTTCGGCCGCGGCGCCTTGCTGGGCCTTCATCCGTGAACGGTTGTACAGGGTTCCGACGACCATATTGAAGGCGAAGCCTCCGATGAGACCGAGCACCAAGCCGCCCGGTCCGCCGACGGCGGCCCCCAATATGGCGGCGATTGCGAGCGAGATCCATGGAGCCATGATGTTCCTCGTCGATGGGCAGCGCGATCGGGGCGATCGGGGCGAGCAGTCAGGTCATCGCGTAGTTGATTGGGTCTGGCTAAAACGCCGAGCGTCAGCTGCGGCCGAAGAAATAGAGCGAGCGCAGCGAGCCGACCTGCACGGCCGTCTTGCTGCACGCAATGTTATGGCCCCGGCATCGGTGTAGACGGACTACGCAGCCGCTAGCTTCCGCACGCGCAGGTGCTTCCGCGACTGCTCCGCATGCCAGAGATCGTATTGCATCTGTTGCTGCAACCAGCTTTCGGCCGTCGTGTCGAACGCGATCGACAGTCGAATCGCCATCTCGGGGCTGATGCCCGCTCGTCCGTTCAGGATGGCGGACAACGTGTTCCGGCTCACATCCAAAGACGCGGCAGCGTCGGTAACGCTCAGATTCAAGGGCACGAGGCAGACCTCCCGGAGGATCTCTCCCGGATGCGGTGGGTTCTGCATGCGCACGGTCTTCATTAGTGATAGTCCTCGTAGTTCACGTCTGCGACATTCGGTCCGACGAATCGAAAGGTCACCCGCCAGTTGCCGCTCACTTGGACCGACCACGTGCCATGCCGATCTCCCTTGAGCGGATGGAGATGGAGCCCCGGAAGGCCCATGTCCCGCGGCTCCTTCGCGACGCTCAGCCGGCCAAGAATCAACCGGAGCCGTTTGGCGTGTTTGCTCTGAATTCCTCCGGTGATCTCTCGAGTAAAGAAGCTTTCCAAGCCCTTGTGACTGAACCCGACAATCGCCATTCAGGAGTGTAACGTGTAACGTGGCAACTGGCAACCGAAGGTGGCCCCGTTCCAACCTTCGGTTCTCACCGAAGTGCTGTTGGTGGGCATAACGCAGGTGTGGACCAGGTAACCTAAGCAGCATTAGCAAACGCCAGCAACATTATCCCGCGAATCCGGCAGCGCGCAATCCGGACGCCCGGCGGCGTCGGGTTGCCCGAAACCCAATCAGATCCATCACTTCGGGCATGCGCCCTCATGCAGCATAATTCCGTTATGCTGCGAACAGGTATCGATAATCCGCAATACGCTCGAGCGGCGGCCGCAACAACACCCGCAGCCAATTACCACGCCCCGACCGCGCGACATCAATAACGCCGCAGCAGATCCAGCGGACTGCGCGCGCCGGCGGTATCACCCACAGCCCGCAAGTAGATGGCCGTCGTCGAAAGATCCCGGTGGCCAACCAGCTCCTGAACCGCCCTCAACCCCACTCCCGATCGCAAAAGATGCATTGCAAACGACTGCCTGAACGCCCGCGCAGAAACCGACTTGTCGATGCCGGCACGAACCACGGCGCCGGAAATCGCCCGCTGCACTTTGGCAGGATGAACATGACGCCGGAACGTCCGACCGGTCTCCCGATCCCGCACAACCCTCGAGGCCGGAAACAACCAGCTGAACTGCCAGGATCGCACGGCCCCCGGAAGCCGCCCCTCTTCCAACGTTGGCATCCTGACCCAGCCGTCCCCTCTCATGACGTCAACGAAGTGACGCCGACGGGCCTCATGCACATGCGCCGCCATCACCTCCACCATTGACTCCGGTAACATCGTAACCCGAAACCCGGACCTGCAACGACCGCGCACCATCACCCTACGCCGTTGGACATCGACATCGCGCAACCGAAGCCCAACACACTCACACAACCTTAGCCCTGCTCCATACATCAACTCCACCATCAGCCGACACTCACCAGACAGAAAACTCAGAACCCGCTCGATCTCCCCGGGATCGAGCACAACAGGCACACTTCGCGCGCACCGGATTCGATTCGCACCGCTTACCGCGCCCAGCGGCCTCCCGATCACTTCGCTGTAAAGCAACCGCAGGGCAGCCAGTGCCTGCAGCCGCGTCGCCGCTGACCGCTTGAGCTCGACCTCCAGAAACGCCAGAAACCGCGCCACATCACCTTCATCACAATCACGGGGATGTCGCATCCCCGTGAACCGGACAAATCGCACAATCCAGACGACGTAGATCCTCACCGTCCTCTGGCGAAGCCGCCGAGCCGACATCGCTCGCCGGCAGAGATCAAGCAAACGCGGATCGTCAGCCATACACGAACGTTGAGCTCGACCCTGCCGGCCCAGGCAGCCACCGCATGGCAGATCACATCATTTCATTGCCATCTGAACCGCCATAGAACGGGCCCGCCGTCTGGCGTGTATCCACGAATAGCGCCACCTTGACTACGCCGGGCCACCGTCCGGGCAAACGACGCGATTAAAGCGGGAGCCACAACGAGATGAGATGGACACCGGGCGGCAGGAGCCGCGACCTCGAAGACAGACGTGGAGCATCAGGTGGCCGCGGAGGCCTCGGCGGCGGTCGAATGAGAGCAGGTGGACTTGGCGCCGGAGGCTTCGTGGTTCTCCTCGTCCTCAGCCTCGTATTCGGACAGGACTTCCTCTCACTGGCAGGGGGCGGCGGCGGCGGCGAAGCGCCCCCACCCCAGGCCGCCGAAGCGCCGATCCAGGACCCGGCTGAAGAGACGATGGTCCAGTTCGTGTCCTTTGTACTCGACAGCAACCAGACCTTCTGGGAAAGAACGACACCAGCGCTGGGGACCCAATACCAACGTGCCACGCTGGTGCTCTTCAGGGACGCAACATCCACCGGCTGCGGATATGGCCAGAGCGCGGCCGGCCCGTTCTACTGCCCAGCCGACGGCAACGTCTATATCGACCTCTCCTTCTTCGAGGAACTGAAGGCGCGCTTCGGCGCCCCCGGCGACTTTGCCCAGGCTTACGTCCTCGCACACGAAGTTGGACACCACGTGCAAAACGTACTCGGCACCAGCACGCAAGTCCGCTCACTGCAACAGAGAAACCCTGATCAGGCAAACGCCCTTTCCATAAGGCTCGAACTTCAGGCCGACTGCTACGCTGGCGTGTGGGGACACACGGCGGCCCGCCAGGGTCTGCTCTCCGAAGGTGACGTGGAGGAAGGCCTCGCCGCTGCCGCTGCTGTCGGCGACGATCGCATCCAGCGCCAGGCCACGGGAACCGTCAACCCCGAATCATGGACCCACGGATCCTCGGACCAGCGAATGCAATGGTTCATGCGCGGATTCGAGTCCGGACAGCCTCGTGCCTGTGATACGTTCTCCCGTTAGGCGCTCGCACACCACCCTGGTCGCCGCCATCGCGCTAACCATGAGCGGCTCAGCGATGGCCGGCCAGGCATCAGCCCAGTCGCGCCCGCGCGCGCGCGACCTCGGCCTCGCACCGGGCGTCTTTCCCACGGGGCCACTCAACGCCATTACCGACGTTCCGGGAGTTCGCGTCGGACACACAACGGTTATCGAGGGCGACAGCGTTCGCACCGGGGTGACGGCGATTCTCCCACACGCGGGCAACATCTTCAACGACCGCGTCCCCGCTGCACTTCACGTGGGTAACGGCTTCGGCAAGCTGCTCGGCATCTCCCAGCTACGGGAGCTGGGTGAGCTGGAAACGCCGATCCTCCTCACCTGCACCCTGTGCGTATGGAAAGCAGCCGATGCCATGGTCGAATGGCTGCTGCGAAAGCCGGGCATGGAGCGAGTCGGATCGATCAATCCCGTGGTCGGCGAAACGAATGACGGCTCCCTCAACGCCATCCGCAGCCGGCCGATAACACCGCAACACGTAACAGGCGCACTCGATGGTGCCGTCGACGGAGCCGTCGAAGAGGGCGCCGTTGGCGCTGGTGCCGGCACAGTTGCTTTTGGCTGGAAAGGTGGCATCGGCACGTCGTCACGGACGATCCCGGCCCCGACACCGGGCAGCGGCTACACGACAGGAGTACTCGTTCAGTCCAACTTTGGCGGCGTGCTGCAGATGATGGGTGCGCCGGTGGGGAAGGAACTCGGACGTCACGCTTTCCGTGCTCCGGGCGACAACGATCACGGCGACGGTTCGATCATGATCGTGGTCGCCACCGACGCCCCGCTCTCCGACCGGAACCTCGAACGACTGGCTGCCCGCGCGATCATGGGATTGTCACGCACCGGGTCGTCAGCGTCAAACGGCAGCGGAGACTACGTCATCGCCTTCTCCACCGCCGAAAGCGTGCGCCGCAGGCCTCCTCCATCCACCGGAAGCGACACTCAGGTGCGGCGGGATCAGCGCCAGAGCGACGAACTGACCAACGACGCCATGTCGGCGCTCTTCCAGGCCGTGGTCGAAGCAACCGAAGAAGCGATCTACAACTCCATGCTCAGGGCAGTCACCGTCTCGAGCCGCGGTCGGACCATCGAAGCGCTTCCGATCGATCGCCTGCGCGAGATCCTGCCCAAATACGGAATACATCCACCACGATGAACTCACGGACCCTCGCGGCCCTCTCGATCCTCGCCGCCGGCGCGGTTGCGTGCGGTACGCGACGGGCTCCGCTGACCAACCCCGCGGCGCCACAGTTCCTCGAGGTCGCACCGGATTCCTTCGACGTCCTGCTCCTGACGACGAAGGGCCCGATGACCCTCAGGCTCCACCGGCTATGGTCGCCGGCAGGAGTCGACCGGTTCCACGCACTCGTCAGGCAGCACTACTTCGACAGCGTGGCCTTCCACCGGACGATCCGGAACTACGTCGCCCAGTTCGGCATCCATGGCGATACAGCGGTGAGCGCCGCCTGGCGCGGCAGAACGATACCGGATGAGCCCGTCAAACACCCCAATCGCCGCGGGACACTTTCGTACGCACGCGGCGGGCCCAACAGCAGGTCCGTGCAGCTCTACATCAATACGGTCGACAATACTCCGCGACTCGACACACTGAATACCTTCGGATTTCCCCCGATCGGGCTCGTCGTCGCGGGTGACGCGCTGCTCGACTCTCTCAACTGGGAATATTCGGGCACCCGTGGCGGGCAGACCTTCCCCGGTCCGTCCCAGGACTCCATCTCCCGGCAGGGTAATGCGTATCTACGCCGGCACTTCCCTCGTCTGGACTACATAGTTACGGCCCGCATAGTTCGCACCTGGCCGTGAGGAACCTCGGGCAGGAGAAGGCGTACTGAGCAAGTCCGGCGCCGCTTCGGCCCCGGTCCCAACGGAGGACACATGAAATTCCGCAGACTGCTTGCGATCCTGTTGTGCTCGGCCGGCGCTGCCTCGGCAGCTGGAGCACAGGTCTCGCTGCTCATCGGTGCCGGGCGGCCAGTTGACGCTGACGGCCCAGTCGCCCTAAAGACATCCAACATTCAGGCGGGAATCCAGTTTGACGTTCCGGTCCTTCCGTTTGCCGTGAGGGCCGAGGCGATGGTCTCGGGCGACGACATTCGAAATTCGCCGCGTTCGATTTTCGCCACGGCAATCGTCCCGATCCGTGCTCCGGTGGTCCAGCCGTACGGGATCCTGAGTTACGGCGCCTACTCCTGGGGAAAGTCGACCGAAGTCCGCGGGATCAACTACGGCGGTGGCATCCGACTCGGCGTGTCACGCCTCGGCATCTACGGCGAAATGCGCCGTCACGAGAAACTCAACAGGACCATGGCGACGATCGGCGTTACACTCTGAATCGGTTGGGTTGATCAGGGCAGGGCGGGGGTGCCTCATTCGGGCATCCCCGCCCTTCTGCTTTTGGTCACCGGCAAACGACCCATCGATCAACGTCCCAACCACTTGGCTTCGGCTTAACCGGGCCGGATTCCGGAGGCTCCCGGGGACGGCTCGTTAGTCCGGAACCCCGCGGTACCGCGGAGCCCTGAAAACGCGCTCCAGCTTGAACTTGCCTTCCTAATCAGGGCCCCAACCGGGTAGGTTTAAGGCCCGGCAGAGGCGCCCTGACCTCCGTCGGCCCCCATACCCGGAGCTGCATGGCAAAACAGGATGCGATCGAACTGGAAGGCACGGTGAGCGAAGTTCTCCCCAACGCCACGTTTCGCGTGGCACTACCCGGTGGTCACGACGTTCTGGCCACGCTGGGCGGAAAGCTTCGCCAGCACCGTATCCGCATCCTGGCCGGGGACGTCGTGAAGCTTGAGGTGTCCCCATACGACCTGACCCGCGGTCGGATCACCTTTCGCTACACGAAAGCGCCGTCGCCTGGCGCGTAGTGCGCGCCATGGGCCGCGGCAGTTGATGCGCTGCGCCGCGGCAGTTGATGCGCCCGGCTGCGGCCAGCTGAGGCGGCGGACGTTATCTCCAGGTGGCCGGCACAGATTGCGGCTTGGTGGCCATGATCCGCGCTCCCGCTTCGAGCTCGCTCGCGAGCCGCTCCCGGATACGCTTCAACTCGCGGAAGCCGACCAGCCGGCGATCGTCCTCGTCCCAGAGTGTCAACCACAGCGTCCTGACGCTGCCGGCCAGCGTCAGAGTTGTCACCTTCTGCAGAGCAGGGTTCTCGTCGAACGCGCGCTGCAGTTTGTAGTTGGGGATCCGGCTCGCCAGGTGGTGAATGTGATGCAGGCCGATGTTGGCGGTGCACCACTGCAGAATCTTCGGCATGACCAGATGTGACGCTCCCTCCATACCGGAGGCGTAATAGCTCCACGCCTCACGGTATCGCCAGTACGAATCCTCGTACTGATGCTGGACATAGAAGAGATAGATGCCGATCGTCCCTGTCAGCAGCGTCACCGGCAGCTGCACGAGGAGGAACCGGTCAAGGCCGACCCACCACCACATCAGCGCCACGGCCGCGGCTATCCCGAAGTTCGTCAGGTGGACGCTCGCCCATTCCCGCTTCCATGATCGTGGGGCATCGAGCGGCAGGCGGTGTTTGAGAACGAACTGCCACGTGGGACCAACTACGAACAGAATCAGGGGGTTCCGATAGAGACGGTACATGAACCGCTTGATCCACGGGCGGCTGAGGTACTCACGGACCGTCAGCGTATCGATGTCCCCGAAATCGCGGCCGTCGAGGTCGCCCGCCGATGCATGGTGGATCGCGTGCGTCTTCCTCCAGTATGTGTACGGAATGAGCGTGAGCACTCCCACGACGTAGCCAATCGCCGAATTGGCGCGCCGGGAGTTGAAGAAGCTGCCGTGCCCGCAGTCGTGCTGGATCATGAACAGGCGGGTCAACATCAGCGACGTCGGCAGGGCGAGGATCAGCGTCAGCCAGTAGCCGACCTCGAGACTCTGCAACATCAGCCACCAGAAGCCGACAAACAACACCGCTGAGTTGGCAAGCTGCCAGAGGCTCTTGCCCAGCACCGACCCCTTGTAGCGGGTGAGTATCGCGGCCAGCTGCTTTTCGAGATCAGCGTGCGCAGTATCGACTTGAGCCATCGGTGTCCGGATTCTGGTGTTCAGGGAAAATAGAGGCCGGGCTGCGGAGACGGTACCGCTACCGCCCCCCCCCCCCCCGGCAACCTAGTGCCTGACCCGCTGGTGATGCTGGCGCAGCAGATCCTTGCCGTAATCGTTCCCGTTAGGTGTGCGCACCACCACGTGAATGTGTTCCCTCACCGGTTCGTTGCCGAACAGCTGCCGCAGATTCGCCGGACGCTGGTGATCGAACTCGATCAGGATGACCGGACTGTGAATCCTGTAGTAGAAGACGGACGATCGCTCGGTGCCGCCGATCCACGCCAGGTACGTCGAATCGATGTGTTTCTCGACCTCCGCCATCCTGACCCTGGCGTGCCCCTCCTTCATGTTGTCGACGAAGAGCGCGATCAGCCGCAACAGCCTCTGCTTCTGCGACGTGTTGAGGGTGCTCGCGGAAACGCCGGCGTAATCGAGCACCACGTTGTCCCTGAACGCCTCGGTGAGGTTGTTGTTGCCCGTCTTTGACACCTGCAATACAGCGGCCTTGCGCTGCGTCTCGTCGAGATCGAGAATCATCCCCAGTCCCTGTTCCTGCTCCTGCTGGAGTATCGACGTGCCCTTGAACTTTCCCGATGTTGCCGTCACGGGCTCCGACCCGACAAACAGAGGAGTCATCACGACCTGGTCGCCAAGAACGAAGTAGTTGACGATCAGGTGGTGGCCGTCGAGCTGCCAGCCCCACGGCTCGGTCCCCGAGGGATCACCCATGATCGTGATCCAGTACAGCCACTCCCCGTACTCGACGAGGTTGTTGTTGTTGAGCTCGCCGAGCGTGTGGTTGAGACGCATGATATCCCGCGTCAACCTGAGCCCCCGGGCGCTGAGCGAAGCCCCGAGGAGCGCAAACGCGGCCTCGCGCTGGCTTTCACTCATCTCGTCAAAACCCACACCCTGGCGCACGTAGAAGTGCTGATTCATCCACTTGCGCCACTCCGGATCATCAACGGGGAAGGTGGTCCGGGCCCGCTGGGCCGGCGTCAGGGCGGCGAGAAAAGTGCGGGCGGCGCTGACCACCGGAGCGGTGGAGACTCCCGTCGAGCGAACGGGAAACAAACCGCTCGCCGGCATTCCGTTTGTAGTGATTCCCCTGAACGGCTCGGCGAGCCCGGCGCGTTCAGCGGTTTCGGAGCGTGGCTTGTTGCGCGCGATCAGACTGTCGCGCGCCGACGTCTGCGCCAGAGCCGCGGTGCCGGAAAGCGGGAGCGCCGCTGCCAGAATCAGTGGGGCCAGTGTTCGGTGCATGAGGCTCCGTGGAAGGAGAGGGTGAGATTCTACCGTGGTACACGAACCGGCTCCAGCCGGCGCGCTTCGAGGCGGGCGTTGAAGGCTCTCAGATCTCCTGACATGAGAGACGCCAGGCGTGTCAGCTCGACGTCGAGTTCACGCGACAGGTCGGCAAAGACCCGTTCAACTCCCGGCGTAGGCTTCATGTCGCCAGTTTCGAGGGATCGTTGGAGAGCCGCGAGCTTGTTGTTGAGTCTGACCGGGTAGTTGAGCGCATCGCGTGGACTGCGATTGCGCACCTGGTATAGCGCTTCCTCGACGGCGCTGAGCGCGGTCACCAGTCGCTGGCCTGCGGTCCCCATTGCCCGATCGTCGCTCTTCGCAAGTCGATCCTGAACCTGACCTTTCACTTCGCGGATCTCCAGCACAGCGGAGTTGGCCGCCGACACGCGGTCGCGAATGCGGATCGCCAGCTCGAACTGTGCGCGCAGATCGCCATCGCTGAACTCGGTGAGGCGCGGATCGCGCCGAACCGTGAGAGGAACCGTCTTCGTTTCACCGTTGGCGATGATCCTGATCTGGTACTGTCCCGGCGGTGCCCACGGTCCGATGTCCGGCCGTGCGCTCCGGAGGATCATCCCGGGGAAAGTCACCGCTCCGGGATACCGAAGGTCCCACTCGAATCGATTGAGCCCAGCTGTGCGGGTGGGGATCCCGGTTGCGGCGCCAGGAGGATTGCCGGTGCCCATCTGCGGGGAAGTCGCGGTTGCCGGCGCCGCAACAGCTGGTGTGCCGGACGACCGTGAAGCGAAACGCCTGACGAGTGAACCATCAGCGTCAAGGATCTCGATCATGACGCTGTCGGCGTTGCGAGCCAGGTGATAATGAACAATTGCACGGTTGACGCGTCGGGTGGCGGGCCGGGGCGTGAATGCGTGGACGCCGGTTCGCAGGACCTCAGGCGTGAGTTGTCGCAGCGGGTCGATGTCGTCGAGAATCCACATCGAGCGGCCGTGGGTGGCGATCACCAGATCGTGGTCCTCGATCTGAAGATCAGGCACCTGGACGTCGGGGAGGTTGAGATTCAGTGGCTGCCAGCGGCCGCCGTCGTCAAACGACACGTAGACGCCATGTTCGGTGCCGGCGTAGAGCAGCCCCGGTTTGCGCGGGTCTTCGCGGACGGCGTGAACGTAGGCGTCGATCCGGATTCCGTCGGCGATCCTCGTCCACGACCGTCCGAAGTCTACTGTTTTCCATATGTGGGGTGCGCGGTCACCGTTCTGGTATCGTTTGACCGCCACATAAGCCTTGCCGGAGTCGTGGGGCGACGCCTCGATCAGGGAAATGCGTGAGAGCCTGGGCAGGTCGCGCGGGGTGACGTTGCTCCACGTCTTTCCACCGTCGCGCGTCAGGTGTACGAGGCCGTCATCCGACCCCGTCCAGATCGTTGCGGCGTCGAACCACGACGGGGCAACGGTGAAGATCGTCCCGTAGAACTCGGGACCGTTCTGGTCGCGGGTGATCGGTCCCCCCGAATCACCGAGCGTCGAGTCGACCGCAAGTGTCAGGTCAGGTGAGATCTTCTCCCAGCTCTGGCCCTCGTCGGTGCTCTTCCACAGATGTTGTGAGGCCGCGTAGAGGGTGGGAGGTCCGTTGCGCGAGAATACAATCGGGAACGTCCATTGCCAGCGCTCGGGGAGCGTTCCGGCGGCCTCACCGGAAAAGAAGCGCGGAAAGGGCTGGATGTCGCGAAGGATGCCTGTTTTCCGGTCGTAGCGCGTAAGCAGGCCTTCCTGGCTTCCGGCGAAGAAGACGTCAGGATTGGTCGGATGAGGGGCGATGTAGCCGCTTTCGCCTCCGCCAGCGTCGTAGAGGAAGTCGCCGGGTCGCTCCTGGCCGGAGCCCAGTGCGTTGCTCTCATCGGCGCTCAGGACACAAAAGGTGGAGTTGTCCTGCTGGGCACCGCAGACGTGGTAGGGCCAGTCGCCTGTTGTTGCGACGTGGTAGGGCTGCGCCGTCGGGTAGCGCTGGTGCGAAAAGGTCCTGCCGCCATTTACCGAAACGGCGCCGCCGCCATCGTTGGCAACGATCAAACGATTGTTGTCATCAGGGGCGATCCAGAGGTCGTGGAAGTCGGCGTGGGTGCCCGTGATTGGAGCGGGGAACGTCCGCCCCCCATCGTCGGACCGCCAGAACTCCACGTTGAGAACGTACACGCGGTCCTTTACCTTCGTGTCGGCGACTACACGTGAAAAGTAGAAGGCCCGCTGGCGGAGCTTGCGCTCATCATTTGTCCGGCGCCAGGTCGCGCCGGCGTCGTCGGAGACGAACAGGCCGCCGGAATCGCTCTCGACGAGTGCGTAAACACGGTTTCCATCGACCGGTGAGACGGCAACACCGATCTTGCCAACAATGCCCCGGGGCAGGCCCGGGTTGCGAGTGATCTCGCTCCAGCTGTCCCCACCATCAATGGACTTGAACAGCCCCGATGCCGGCCCTCCGGAGGAGAGCTTCCATGGACGTCGGTACGCCTGCCAGAAGGCGGCGTAGATCACCTCCGGCTTCCTTTGATCGATCGTGATGTCGATCGCGCCGGCGGAGTCGCCGCGACTCAGTATCTGGGTCCAGGTCTTGCCGGCGTCGAGCGAACGATAGACGCCGCGCTCCCTGTTTTTCGCATAGGGATTCCCGAAGACCGCCGCATAAACGATAGCGCCGTTTGTCGGGTGGACCCTGATCTTCGCGATCGCGTGCGAGTCACCCAGCCCCTGATGGGTCCACGTGCGACCGGCGTCAACGGATCGGTAGACTCCGTCGCCCTGCATGATGTTGCCGCGAAGCTGGGTCTCTCCCATTCCGATGTAGACGGTATCCGGTCCACTCGGTGCGACCGCGATCGCGCCCACCGACGAGCTGCGAATCTGGCCGTCGGTGACCGGGTTCCACGTCATCCCTCCATCGAGCGTCTTCCAGAGGCCACCCCCGGTTGCGCCGAAGTAGTACTCGCTGGGTCGCTGCTGGCTGCCTGCGGCGGCGATCGAACGGCCGCCGCGATTGGGCCCGATACTGCGCCATGAGAGAGCTGCCAGCGCTGTCGGGGGAAACCCGGCCGACTGCTGTGCCGCCGCCGGCCGCGCCGTGGCTGCTGGCGGGACAGCCTGGGCACCAGTCGTCGAGGCGAGACCGGGGAGCGTGGCAACGACCGCGAGGAGCGATCTGCGCGTCAGAAACATCTGCTGTCGGGATTTCGGTAAGGGCGACAGCGTCAAATTACAGCACCGGCCGGACCTTCACGAGTTTCCGGTGCGCTCGAATCTCCTCAGCGTGGGGACGAATCGGTTTCGATCGCGAGCGACTTCATCTTGCGCCAGAGTGTCGTCCTGCCCATGCCAAGCAGATCGGCTGCGCGCGACAGGGATCCACCGGTGAACTCCAGCATCGTCCGGATGCGTTCTGCCTCCGCAAGGCTGTCCGATGGGGAGCGATACCGTTCGCCGCTGCTGTCCCGCATTGCCGCCCGCACCTCGTGCGGGAGGTGCTGGACCTCGATTCTGCCTCCCTCTGCCTGCACGGCGGCCGACTCCACGGCCCCCATCATGTGTCGCACGTTGCCGGGCCAGGAATACGAGCGCAGTGCGCGCATCGCGAACGGCGTGCAGCTCAGGTCGCGCCACTCGCGCACGCGTGCCCGCAACCTGCCCAGCGCGTGCTCGACGAGCAGCGGTACGTCTTCAGCGCGATCGCGCAGCGGCGGAACCTCAATACGAAAAACCGCAAGCCTGTAATAGAGGTCGTCCCTGAAAGTACCGTCGTGAACCATCGTGAGGAGGTCGCGGCTGGTTGCGGCGATGATGCGGACGTCGACGCGCAGAGGTCGTGTTGCACCAACGGGAACAACCTCCCGCTCCTGCACGGCCCTGAGGAGACGTTGCTGGAGGCCCAGGCTCATCTCGCCGACCTCGTCAAGGAACAAGGTGCCGCCGGCCGCCGCCTCGAACACCCCGACGCGGTCCCGGACAGCTCCCGAGAAGGCGCCGCGAACGTGACCGAACAACTCGCTTTCCAGCAACCCTTCCGCCAGAGCCCCGCAGTTGACGGCGACCCAGCGTGATCCCGCTCGAGGTGAGCCTCCATGGATGGCGCGAGCGACAAGCTCCTTGCCGACACCGGTTTCTCCCGTCACCAGGACCGTCGTCTCCAGTGTTGCCACGCGCCGAATGAGCGCCGACACCTCGCGCATCGCAGCGCTCCTCCCGACAATGCCTCCAGGATTGCCGGCGTCAACGGACGGTGATTCGGTCGGGCGGGAATCGAGCAACGCCGCAATGCGTGAGGCCAGCACGTCCGGCTCAACCGGTTTGGTGAGGAAGTCGTCGGCGCCGAGGTGCAGTGAGCGGACCGCGAGGTCAACGGTACCAAAGCCGCTGATCATCAGGACCGGCGTCTTGTGGCCCCACAAGCGGAGGGCCTCGACAAGCTGCAGGCCGTCGATGCCCGGCATGCGCAGGTCGAGAAGCAACAGGTCATACGTAGCCGACTGCAACATCGACACCGCTGTGCGGCCATCCTCGGCGAGATCGACGACGTACCCTTCGTCGCGCAGCAACTGGCTGGTGGAGAGCCTGAACGCCCGATCGTCGTCCACCACCAGCAGGCGGCGCGCGTTGGTCATCGCTCGGCGGCGGCTCGAGAGGTTGAGGTGGCCGGTTCAGCGCCGCCGCGGAGTGCGCTGTTGGGGAGTTCGATGGTGAATCGAGCACCCCCTCCCACGGCCGGGGAGTCAGCGACGGTAAGTCGGCCGCCCGCGCCTCTGACGAGTCCTTCGGCGACAAACAGTCCAAGGCCGACGCCGTGGACATCGCTCTTGGAGCTGAAGAAGGGATCGAAGATGCGCTCGCGGAGATCGGCGTGAACTCCGGGGCCGTTATCATCAACGTGAATCAGGACCCGTGCGCTGGTTGCTGTTGTAGCAATCCTCAGTTGGGTCGCTGACCCGGGCCGCTGCGCTTCCCGGGCGTTGTGGGCGAGGTTGAGCAGCACCTGCTTGAGTGCATCGCTCGCCATCGGCACTTCCGCTCCGTCCTGGCAGTCCAGGTCAACCTTCATGGTTGCCGCCGGAACGCCGGCAGTGACCAGTCGAGCCACGTCAGCGGCCACCCGCGCGGGATAACAACGCGCCGTGGCCGGATCACGCGGGCGGCCGACGTCGAGCATCTGTTCGGCGAGTTCGTGCATTCGCAGGAGCTCGTCGATGGCGAGATCGGCGAACTCGAGGGCCTCCTTGTCGTGCACCAGACGGCGTCGGATGATCTCGAGGCAGTTGCGGAGCGAGGCAACGGGGTTCCTGATCTCGTGCGCCAACTGGGCCACCAGTCGACCCGCGGCCGCGAGACGCTCGCGCTGCATCAGGTCGGCCTGGAGCGCGGTCAGCCGCTCGTTCCTGTCCTGCAGCATATCGTTGGCCACGCGCAGTTCGTTCAACCGTGCTGCGAGCGACTGCCGCATCTCGTCAAATCTCTCCGACACTCTCGCCACCTCTTCGATCCCGGAGTTCGGGAGAGGAGCGTCGAAACTCCCCAGCCGCAGGGCGTCGGCGGCCGCGGCCAGGTCGCGGACCGGGCGCGACAGCCTCATCGACACCCACCAGCCGGCGAGCAGTGCGATCGCCACTGCCGCCGCGGCGGCCAGGACAGCCGTGCGTCGCAGGTCAGGGAGCACCGCCAGCTCCTGTCGAACGTCGCGCACGAACAGCGCGCTGCCAGCCCGCCCCAATGACGCACTGACGACCTGGTAGCGCCCGCCATCGACGTCGAGATCACGAACGCCGGAGTCGGCCGTCGCAGTGCGGTAGGCAGCAAGAAGCCTGATCGCGAGTGCCGAGTCGACGGTTGCCGCTGATACCGAAGGCGACCCACTCTCGTTTACGACGATGACGACGTGGGAGCGCGTAAGCCCCGAATAGGCCTCTGCAAGTCGTGCGTCGACGGGTGAGGCGACGCCGGCGGCGCCGACCCACTGGCCTTCGATCTTGAGGGGCGCCAGCGCAACGTTGTGGATCGACCGGCCCTCGGCCGACAGAGTCACCGGCATCTGTCCGGCGCGGGTAGCGTCGATCAGTTCCTTTTCCGGCAGCGGTCCGGCGAGCGCTGAATCGCGCTGATCCACGACCACGGGTACGCCGCCGCCCAGGGTAGGTCGCAGGGCTTCAAGTGTTGCGGCGATCAGACTCCTGTCGCCGTTCTTCACCGCCTGGGCGAGGCCAGGCGCAAGCGACAGTTCCTTCGCGTGCATCATCATGGCATCTGAGTACCCGGCGTTACGGTCGGACAGGATGCCGGGTGCCGTCGCCAGGTCGCTCCGCGAACGCTCCTCCAGCGCCCGCGCAAGCCGGCGGTCGAGGACCACGGCAGCGGGCACGAGTGCCACCGCCACGATGCCGGCGATGGCGAGGAGGATCACCCTGTTGAGTGAGGTGCGCACGATCAAAGGAAGAAAACGGATTACCCGGACCAGCTGGCCGCCAGCCTCGGATAATGCCGAGGATGGCGGCGCGCCGGTCTGGTCAGGGACTCAGTTGGCTGCCAGCCCGTTCGTACCTGCGGGAAGCCCGCTTACCCCGCCACTGACCGGTGAGAGCGAACCGTCCGCGTTCACGGACCAGCCAAGGATAGTATTCCCGGCGCCGTTGAGCACGTAGAGAAAGCCGCTCCCCCGCGTAAGGGCCATGTCGATCGGCCCGCCGGGGCTCGTGGCGGTCACACCGTCCGCATCCAGCATCGACAGCGCTCCGCCGGAGAGTCGGTAGCCCGAAATGCTTCCGCTGCCGGTATTCGTTGTGTAGGCATACCTGCCGTTTTCGGTGATCACTACCCAGCACGCGGCGGTTTCGGTCGTGCCCACTGAGCCGCTGATGAGTTCCATCGCACCCGACGCGTTCACTTCCCACGACGAGAGTGCGCTGGCGTCAGGCGCTCCGCCAAAGGCTTCGGAGATCACGGCGAGGCCGCTGCCATGGACCGCGAAGCCGAAGGGTGTCGCGCCATTCGACGGCGTGACGATCGGACCGGTAGCGAGGCCTCCCGCACCCACGGTGTAGTTGCTGATGTTGTTGGTCGCCTTCTCGGTCACGATCAGCACCCGGCCCCGCCGCGCGAACTGGATCTGCGCTGCGCCGGCACTTGTGCCGCTGAGGGGTCGGCTCGACCCTGCGATCATGGAGAGTGCGCCGCTGCTGGAAAGACGGAAGCCGGTGATGTTGCCCGTACCACCTGCATTCAGGACGTAGACCGTACGCAGGTACCCGGTGACACTCACGGGGGTGGTGCCGCCCGATGGGACGGTGTTGATGAGACGCAGCGATCCGTCTTCGTTCACGCGGAACGATGAGACCTCGTTGCTGCCCGCATTGACGGCGAGGAGGTGGGTGTTGCTGAGGTGGAGGATGACCGCACCCTGGTTGCCCAGCCCGCCGCCCGTGCCGGTTCCGCCAGTGGCGAACGACCCGGCAGCGGTAAGCGATCCGTTGCTTGCGCGATCATAAACGAGGATCGAATTGCCGGAGGGTGAGTTGGTCTGCGTGTAGACCTGACCATGACCGCCCGCGGGCGATAGATCGAGGGCCGGATCGAGCGGAAGCGGTGTGCGCGATACGTCGCTGCAGGCGGCGCTTAGTGCCAGCGCGGCGATGGTGCTGAATCGCAGGGTATTCACTTTCATGTGCTACCTCGGTGTGTTGGGAGGGTGGTTCCGGTTGCGTCGGGGCGACGCGTACGCCGCCGCAGAAGGCAGTTACGCTGCCATGGCTCATCTGCTGTCCCCCGCCACTGCGCAACTCCATGTGAGTCCGGGAGATACGTGACGCGTCCGCCTGTCGAGGCGCGGCCACCGCGGTGTTTCAGGGTACGTGTGTCACGTCGATGAAACGCGTGGGTGAAACCAGGTCGGGTTGCGGGCGGTTGGCGCCAGGCCTCGCGCAAGGGTGGGCGCGCATGTGATCGCGCAATGACGGCCTGCTCTCTCGCGCAAGCGAGCTATCGCGGACACCTTTCCCGGAATGACAACCGGAATCAGAAAGTCGCGCGTCCGTCCCGTGCCGCCTGACGTCCCCGCCAGGCGGAGCCTGATGCGACGTGTAGTCGGCCTGCTCGGGTTAACGCTTTTCAGGTGGCGCGTGCGCGGCGAGGTCCCAAACATTCCGAAGATGGTAATGGCGGTCGCCCCCCATACTTCGAACTGGGACTTCGTGATCGCATTCTTCGTCTACCTGGGATTGCAGATCCACGCCAACTGGCTCGGAAAGCACACCCTGTTCCGCTGGCCGTTTGGACCGATTTTCAGGTATTTCGGCGGCATCCCGATCAACCGCGGCCGGAGCCGCAATGTCGTCGAGGACCAGGTCGCAGCGTTCGTGAAGCGCGACAAGATGGTCCTGGTCGTTGCTCCCGAAGGAACGAGGAAGCGCTCGCACTGGAAGCGCGGCTTCTATCACATCGCCCGTGGTGCGGGTGTTCCGATCCTACCGGCCGCAATCGACTTCAGCAGGCGCGAAGTGGTCTTCGGCGACCCGATCCTCCTCACGGGCGATTACGAGGCCGATCTCGCCCGGATCGGATCACACTTCAACGCTTCGATGGCACGGCATCCGAATCAGTTCGTCCCGGCGACGGAAGACGGCGGGCGGGAAGGGAGCCGAACGCCGCACGCGGCGGGGGCTCGCGCAGCGGCCGCCACAAGGCGAACGTAAGAGGTTCTGACAAACCACTTCTCCCGGAGTCCGGGTATGAACCATCGATTGTTCCGAGATCTGCGCCACGTCTCCGTTCCGGTCTTCCTGGCGGCTGCTGTTACGGGCGCGTACGCGCAAGCTCCGCAGGGGAGCGCAACGGCAGCGACCCCGGCACTCAAGGTCCTGGATGCTGGCGACCTTGCGTTCTGGAAGACGATCAGGACTCCGACGCTCTCCTGGGACGGAAAGTGGTTTGGCTATGTGGTCGCGCCGAGCGAGGGCGACGGTGAGTTCGTGATCAGGCCCACGGCCGCCGATGGCGCCGAGAAGCGGTTCCCGATCGGTGAGCCCGGAGGAGGTGGCGGAGGCCCATTTGGAGGTCCCGCGGCGGGCGGACCGATCGCAGTCTCGGGTGATTCGAAGTGGGCCGGCTTTACCGTCTATCCAAAAAGTGCCGACGCCAAACGGCTGACGAAGGAGCGCAAACCGCTCCAGAACAACGTTTCGATCATCAATCTTGCTACGGGCGTGCGCACCGACGTCGAGAAGATCAGACGCTTCGAGTTCGCCGGCGAGAAGCCGGGCTGGGTGGTGCTGCATCGTTATGCCGCTGAAGGAGCGTCAACGAGTGATCTCCTTCTTCTCGACCTCAGGACCGGCGTGATCACGACCATCGGGTCGGTGGGTGAATACGCTCTCGAGGAGAGCGGAACGTGGCTGGCCTACACAACTGAAGCAAGGGACATGGTCGGTAACGGATTGCAGCTGCGGAACCTCGTGACCGACGTGGTGCGTGGCCTGGACAGTGAAAAGGAGCTCTACCGCCGCCTGACCTGGGCCGACAGCGGTCTCGCTCTGACGGTTCTGCGCGGCAGGGTGGACAGCGCGGCGTCGGACACGTCGTACACGGTTATCGGGATCACGGGGATAGCCACCGGGACACCGATGAAGGTGAGCTTCGCCCACGGTGACGCGCCGAACTTCCCGGGCGGTATGCGTGTGAGCCCCGATCGCGCAGCGCGGTGGGCGAGCGACTTCTCGGCCCTCTTCTTCGGCATCGCCGACAGGAAGACGGCGCCTGATCCGAAGAATCCGAGGCCTGACGTCCGACCGGTTGCCGGAACACCCGGGGCGATGCAGCGGCCCGCGGGTGCG
This sequence comes from Gemmatimonadota bacterium, assembly GCA_052389935.1. Taxonomy (GTDB): domain Bacteria; phylum Gemmatimonadota; class Gemmatimonadetes; order Gemmatimonadales; family Gemmatimonadaceae; genus JBQTHK01. Next base: position 24,487 of record JBQTHK010000085.1, read on the forward strand.
GGAATGCCGGATGATGAGCTGCCGACCCTCGTCATCTGGCACGGCAAGGGTGACGCGAGGCTCCAGTCCCAGCAGCAGGTGCAGGAGAATCAGGACAAGCAGCACAACTGGCTGTCGACCTGGCGGGTGGCGGAGAAGAGGTTCATTCGCATAGCGGTCGACACTACACGTGATGTACAGCTGGCGCCGCGCGAACGGTTCGCGATAGCCTCCGACCGGCGTAATTATGAGCGACGCGACAACATCGATGGTGGTCAGAGGCGCGACATCTACGTCGTCGACCTCAGGACCGGCGACAGGAAGCTCGCGCGCAGGAAGCAGCAGTTCCTGTTCGTGCCGTCGCCTGACGGCACGAGGGCCCTCTATTATGACGACGGCCACTTCCACGTCCATGATTTCGCGGCCGGCGCATCGAGCAACATTTCGGCGAGCGCACCGGTTTCGTTCGTCAACGTCGAGGACGATCACAATATCGACCGGCCGCCGGTCAATCCCCTTGGCTGGGCGTCGGACAACGCCCACGTGCTGCTTTTCGACGGTTGGGACGTGTGGAAGGCTCCGGTCCGGGGCAACGGCAGCACGATGATCAATCTCACGGGGAACGGCAGGAAAGACCGCATCCGCTACACGCGGCGCGTATCGTGGAATCCGCGGGAGAGGGGGATCGACCTCACGCAGCCTCTCTGGCTGCAGACCTACGGCGAGCGGACAAAGAAGGAGGGAATCGCGCGTGTCATGCCCAACCGTCCTGGCGCCGAGCCGCTGGTATGGGATGATGCGAGGTTCTTCTTTACCAGGGCCCGCAATGCCGACGTCTGGACCTGGACGCGGCAGACTGTGAGCGAGTTCCCCGACTACTGGGTCGGCGCATCAGGTGTTGCCAGCGGCCGCAGGCTCACGGACGCCAATCCGCAGCAGAAGGACTACGCATGGTCGTCGGGCTCGCGGCTCATCAACTACGTGAGTGACAAGGGCGACTCGCTGCAGGGTGCGATGCACCTGCCGGCCAGCTTCGACCCGTCGAAGAAGTATCCGATGGTGGTTTACATCTACGAGAAGCTGAGCCAGGGGTTGCACGCCTACGCGGTACCTAACGAGACGAGGGCCTTCAACCCCAGCGTGTACACGTCTCGCGGATACGTGGTGTTCCAGCCCGATATCGTCTACCGGATCAATGATCCCGGGATGTCCTCGGTGTGGTGTGTGGTGCCGGCGGTGAAGGAGGCGATCGCGACCGGGTTCATCGATGCCGACAAGGTCGGCCTGCACGGCCATTCGTGGGGAGGTTATCAATCGAGCTTCCTTGCCACGCAGACGGGCAAGCTGTTCAGCGGCATCGTCACCGGTGCGCCGCTGACGGACATGATCAGCATGTACAACTCGGTCTACTGGAACACCGGTACGGCCGACATGGCCATCTTCGAAAGTTCGCAGGGGAGATTCAAGGGGAGCTATCTCGACCACATGGACGCGTACGTAAGGAACTCGCCCGCGTTCTTCGCCCACAAGGTCGAGACGCCGGTGATGATCCTGCATAACGAGAAGGACGGCGCGGTCGATTTCAATCAGGGAATCACCTGGTTCAACACATTAAGGGAGCAGGAGAAGAACGTGATCATGTTGCAGTACGTTGGTGAAAACCACGGGCTGCAGCTGCCGAAGAATCAGAAGGACTACACGATCCGCATGATGGAGTACTTCGACACGTTCCTCCTCGGCAAGCCGGCCCCGGACTGGATTCTGAACGGGGTGCCGCGCCTCAGGATGGAGGAGCATCTCAAGTCCAGGCAGAAGAAGGAAGTCAAGGTCGCGTCCTGAGGCGAACGATCCCGATCGCACCGCAGGTGGTGCCAGCCCTGAAGCGGACGGCTTCTCTCCCGGCAGACGGCCAATGTCACATCGACTAACAAGAGTGGCATTGGCGCTCGCCGCGGCCGTGCTCGCCCCCCGGGCGGTAAGCGCGCAGGAGTTCGATCTCAAGGCCAGCTACACGAAGCAGGAACACATGGTCGCGATGCGCGACGGCGTCAGATTGTATACAATCGTCTACGCACCGCGCGACACAACCCGTACCTGGCCGATAATCCTCCTTCGCACGCCGTATTCCATCCGGCCTTATGAACCGGATGTCTACAGGCGCGTCCTCGGCCCATCGAGCGAGTTCGACCGCGAAGGGTACGTCTTCGTCTTCCAGGACGTGCGCGGGAAGTTCCGCTCCGAAGGTGAGTTCGAGGTCATGCGGCCCTTCAAGCCGGTGAAAACGTCGGCCCGGGATGTGGACGAGAGCACCGACACCCACGACACGATAGAGTGGCTCCTCGCCAACATTCCAGGCAACAACGGTCGGGTTGGAATGTGGGGCGTCTCCTACCCCGGATGGCAGACGGTGATGGGCATGCTCGATGCCCACCCGGCGCTCAAGGCCGCCTCACCGCAGGCCTCGCCGTCCGACATGTTCATCGGGGACGACTTTCACCACAACGGCGCTTTCCGCCTCGCCTACGCCTTCAGCTGGCTGGCCGGAAATGCCCGCACGCGAACCGGCCCCGCGACCACCGGCAACACCGCGTTTGCCTACGGCACTCCGGACGGATATCGCTTTTTCATGGAAGCGGGCGCGGCCGGCAGTATCGACTCGCTGTACTTCCACGGGCAGGTGCCGGCGTGGAACGACTTCATGAAGCACCCCGACTACGACGATTACTGGAAGCAGCAGAACGTACTCAAGGACCTGGGCAGGGTCCCGGCAGATCTCCCGATCCTCAACGTCGCCGGCTGGTTCGATGCCGAGGACTTCTACGGCCCGATGAGCATCTACTACACGCTCGAGAAACTGAAGCCGGGCAACAAGAGCGTCCTCGCCGTTGGCCCCTGGCTTCACGGAGGGTGGAACAGTATGCCCGGCGATCAACTGGGACACATCAGGTTCGGCTCACAGACCAGCCGCTGGTTCCAGACCGAAATCCAGTTCCCCTTCTTTCAATGTCACCTCAAGGGGGAATGCAGCAAACAGATCGCCGAGGCGACGGTGTTCGAGACCGGCACCAACCAGTGGCGCCGCTACGAAACCTGGCCGCCACGGAACGTCGGCGAGCGCAAGCTCTACTTCCACGCCAACGGCAGGCTTTCGTTCGAGCCTCCGCGTACCGCCGGCAACGACGTGTTCGTCCATGACCCCGCCCGGCCGGTCCCGTTCAGCGCCGAGACGCGCACCACCCAGGGGCACCTCTGGATGATCGAGGACCAGCGATTCGCCGCGATGCGCCCCGACGTCCTCGTCTACGAAACAGAGCCGCTCACCGAAGATGTGACCATCGCCGGTCCCATCATCGCCAGTCTCCATGCCGCGACAAGCGGCACGGATGCCGACTTCGTCGTGAAACTGATCGATGTGCTTCCCGGTGACACGCCAAACAACGACCCCAACCCTGCCGGCGTTCAGATGGGTCACTTCCAGATGCTCCTCGCCGGCGAAGTGTTTCGCGCCAAATATCGGCAGAGTTACGAGAAACCCGTGCCGATGGTACCAAGCCAGCCCGCCCGCATCGAGTTCGACCTCCGTGACCGCTACCACACCTTCCGCAAGGGGCACCGCATAATGGTGCAGGTGCAGAGCACCTGGTTCCCCGTGATCGACAGGAATCCCGGTGTCTTCACCAACATCTACCAGGCCAGTCCGTCGGACTACAGGCGGACAACTCAGCAGGTGTATCGCTCACCGGCCCGGCCGTCACATATCACGGTGAAAGTGGTCGAGCCAACAGGAGTGGTTCCCTGACGCTGCAGCGCGAAGAGAGGCCCGCACAACTCCACGCCAACTGCGCACAGCGGTAGTCGCGAGGTCCTGGTGAGGTACTATCGGGAAGCCGGGTCCGAGCGATCCAGACGAGAACCCGACGGCAGCCGGTCCAGCAGCTCGACGAACGCGGCGATCGTCCGCGCCGCTCTGAGGTAGAAGCCGGGCTGGATCCGTTCGAAGTCGTCGGTTGGCCGGTGGTAGTCAGGATGGTCCTCGACGCCGAAGTACACGAAAGGAATGCCGGCAGCGTGGAACGCCGCGTGGTCAGACTGCGTCGTCCAGTCGTTCTGTCCGCCTCCGGAGTCGTGGCCGAGTCGCAGTGTGAGCGGAGCAATCCGCGCCAGTGAGTCGAGGAGGGTCTTCATGGCGGGATAATGTGAAGCGCCGGCCGCCCACAACTCGCCGCGGTCGTTGCGCGAGACCATGTCGAGATTGACGTTGGCCACGATGCTCGACAGCGGAATCGACGCTGGTGGCTGGGCGACAAAAGCGCGGGCACCGGCCAATCCCACCTCCTCGGCGTCCCAGAGTGCGAACAGGATCGAATGCTGCGGAGAGTTAGTACTGAAGTGCGCGGCCATCGCCAGTACCGCGGCCGTGCCTGACGCATTGTCATCTGCACCGTTATGGATCTCCCCGTTACGGGTGCCAAGGTGGTCATAATGGGCACCTACAACGATCACCCGGTCCGGTCTCACTGTCCCGCGCACGAGGCCGAGAACGTTGGCGCCCCTTACGGAGTCAGGCCGGTTGGGCCGGGCGCGGGCAAAAGGATGCGACCACTCGGTGCCAACACGCATCAGGCCGATGCGCTCGAACTCCGAGGAGAGCCAGGCGCGTGCGCGCGCGTTCTCCGCCGTCATGGCGGCGCGCCCTGCCATTGAATCGTGGGCGAGGCGCGCGACGGTGTTTACGAGCCCAGCCGAGTCGAGGGCAGGGAGGCCTTCGGGCCGGGCCTGGGGGCGTGAGGCGTTGCCGGTGGAGGTGCAAGCCAGCGTCACGCAGAGGAGGGCGGTGCGCACGGAGTCGAGAAGGCGGGATTGACGGTGGTTCACGTGGAACGAGGATGAAGGGACGAACAGGACGAGGAAGCCCGGGCTCGGGATCCCGCTTGGCCGCTCAGCGCATGCGTTTGTCGCGTAGTTCGGTAACGGAGGATCAGATGATGTACCAGCAAACCTTAATAATGCTGCTCGCGACAGCCTCGATCATGGCGTGCGGTGGTGGCGAAGGAGGTGGGGGAACTCCAACGCCACCGCCGCAAGCCCGCCTCCTGAGCAAGATGGATGGTGACCTCCAGACTGGAGCAGTGGGTACGGCTCTTCCAGTTACGCCTCGGGTCAGGGTGGCAACGTCGGGGGGAGCGGCCGCGGCAGGCGTTCAGGTGACCTTCGTCGTCAGCGCCGGTGGAGGTTCGATCGGACAGACGACCGCAACGACTGACGCCGCAGGCGAGGCCTCACCGGGCTCGTGGTCTCTGGGTCAGACGCCGGGTGAAAACACGATCACGGCCAGCGTTTCCGGGGCGACCCCAACGAGCGTGAGCTTTACGGCAACAGCGACGCCGGGGCCGCCTTCGCAACTGGCCAAGGTGGCCGGTGACAATCAGAGGGCAGTATCTCAGTTCCCGGTCGGGACTCGGCCGTCGGTGCGGGTAGCGGATCGGTTCAACAACCCGGTTTCGGGTGCGACGGTGACTTTTGCCGTCACCGCCGGTAGCGGGACGGTGACAGGCGGTTCACAAACTACCGGGAACGATGGCGTGGCGACCGCGGGTGGGTGGACACTGGGCTCGGTGGGAGTCAATTCACTCTCCGCCACCGTCGCGGGCGCGGCAGTGCCGGCGGCTGTGTTCACGGCGACCGGCGACGAGCTCCTGCTGTCGCCGGCCGTTGACACAGTTCTGTCGGGAACCGTCCGGGCCACGCGGCTTGTAATCGGGGCCGGGCGCACGATTACAGCGACAACCGCTCTGACGCTCATCGTGGATAGCACGATCACGATCAACGGGACGCTGCGCGGGTTGTGCGTTCCTGTGACGGTGATTGCAAGGCGGTCGATAAACGTGACGGGAACAGTCAACAACACCTGTGCCGCAGCCGACGACAACGCTCCCGATCTCAGGATCATCGCTGGCAGTGACTACACGTTCACGAATGCGACAGTCACGTCCACCGGTGACTTCGAGATCACCAACGACACCACACTGACGGACGCGTCGTTCCTCATGATCGCATCGGGCGGGAGATTCGCAACTGGCCGCGCAACAGGGCGACAGTCTGCCGCCAACCCCATCTGCGCGATTGGCGGTGGTAGCTACCCCATCCTTCCGAGGAATGCCCGAACGGGGAACGCGGGGAGGAACGGCAACCCGGGGGGAACGGGGCGCAACGTGCGCATTACCTGCAGAGGAGATTTGGTCATTACCGGCGGGTCCTCGATAGAGGCCCAGAACGGCGGCAACGGTGGGGATGGCACGGATAACACGAACCGTCCGGCCAGCGCGTCGGGTGGGCATGGTGGGCCGGGTGGGGACGTGAGAATACGAGCAACCGGGGTTTTATCAATCGCTGACGCGAGCATCTCGGGAGGGATCGGCGGATTTGGTGGGGATGCACTGGCAGTGGGACAGCCCGGCGCGTTTGGCTCGAGGGGCACGGACGCTACCGCCCGTGGAGGGGATGGTGACGAAGGTGGGACGTTCGATCTGCGCGCGGGCGTGGAGATTCAGATGCAGGCGTCCAGTCGTTTCGCTGTGGGAAGGGGTGGGCCTGGTGGTATCGCCGCGGCCAGAGGTGCTGACGGGGTAGCGGTGAGCAGTGGACCGGCCCAGGCCGGCGGTCACGCCAAAGCCGAAGGCGGGAACGGTGGAAGCAGCAGAGACAAACAGTTGCGTGCTGCGAACGTCCTGGGACTGCAGCTGGCGCAGCTTGCTGGTGGTGAAGGGGGGCTTGGCGGCCCGGCAACGGCGACAGGAGGTCGCGGCGGCCCGGGCCATGAGGGCTCGCGTGATGGTGGTGACGGGGGCGACGTGGAGGCAATCGGAGGCACCGGCGGTGACGCCCGGCTGCGCGGCCTGAATGGTGCACCGTTCGCGCGCGGTGGGCACGGAGGGGGCGCAGCGTTCGCCGGTGGTATCGGAGCAGACGGATGGAGCAATAGCTGCACGCTGCCGTTGGGCTTTACCGAGGGAGGCAATGGCGGCGACGGGGGAACTGTCCGCGGACGGGATGGCGTCGGCGGTACCGGTTCCTCGAGCGGGGCCGCGGGTGACGTGCGAGTTGCCGCGCGCACCGGTGACGCAGGTACAGGAGGCAAGGGTGAACCACACGGGACAACCGGCGCTGTCTTTGATCGTATAGCCAGGAACGGAACTCGCACCAACGAAAGCCCGGCCGGGTTCACGAGGAGGGTGCCATTTCCGTGCGTGAACTTCGGGCCGGCATCGATCGACACCCCGTATCAGAGCAACAACGTTCTGTGCAGCTCGCCGTCGCTCATTCGAGCCCTCTCCATCGGGAACTTCGGAGCAGTGCCGGTTCAGGCAGCGGTCATGGCCGTCGATCCTGCGGGAATCTTCTCCGGTGCCTACGCCTTCGACGCGGCCAGCAATAATCCGTCTCCATGGACCTTTCCGCCGGACAACGCCACAACCGGCGCCGGACCACGGATCAACGTTGCGCCGATCTGCGGCGGCTTCGTGACTCCGATATTCACGTGCATCAGGATCACAGCGGTCCTGGGCTCAACAGCCGTTTACGATTACATACCCTTCCGCACGCGGCTGGCCGGAACGCCACGCGACGAGGCGGCGGACATCGCGGCATGTGCAGCGCTCCCCTGACGGGCTCGTAATGCCGTACGGCGGCGACCTTGGCCGGAACCCGCGCGAAGGGAGCCGGTCTTCCGCGGAGACAGCGCTGGCCTGGTTGCGCCGCACGGCTGCCAATGCGACTATCGCCAGATGCGCAATATTCCAGCAGTCGTGATCCCGTTCACGATCGCGTGCAGCGCCGGAGTCACCGGCGAGGCTGATCTCTTCTTGAATGCTCTTCGGGCACATTGCGGACAGGCCTTCGAAGGCACGCTCGTTGACCCGCAGCCAGTCGACAGCGCAATGTATGGGAAACGATTGGTGATGCACGTTCGCGGTTGTGGCGACACGGTTCGGATCCCGTTCCATGTCGGGGAGGACCGGTCACGAACCTGGGTGTTCACTCGCACCGAGGATGGCGTGAGGCTCAAGCACGACCACCGTCATGAGGACGGGACCGCAGATCGAATAACGCAATATGGCGGTGACTCGCGTGACGGCTTGGGAGCGGGGCGAGTGGAGTTCGCGGCGGATTCGCTGACGGCTGCGCTGGTTCCCGCGGCCGCTACCAACGTGTGGACGGTGGAGGTGAGCGACAGCCGTTTCGTTTATTCTCTGCAGCGCGAGGCAGCGGGATCCGACCGCAGGTTCCGGGTCGAGTTCGACCTGTCGCGGCAGGTTGCACCGCCGCTACCGCCATGGGGTGCGGCGCCAGACGGGTAGCAGTCGTCGCTCCTTGCCGTTTTCTGGAATCCATGCCCGTTCGGAGTAGCGCGATGGATGAGAGGCGTCCACCGCGCCAGCGCGATTCCGATCAGTCACGACCCGAAAACACGGAGAGTGATGGTCACGCTTCCGTTGGTGGCGGCGGGCGAGCTGAGCGTCACGGTGTAGTTGCCGGGCACCGTTCCTGCGGTGGCAACAAACCGTATGCTGCCGATGACGCCGGACGAGTACGGCCCCTGTGTGACGGTAACGGTCACGCCTGCCGGGAGTCCAGTCACGACAAACGTTGGTGTGTTTGGTGTCAGTGAATGGCGGACGAGGGCGAAGAGCGCGGTGGATCCCGCCGGAGCGCCCCTGAGCACATCGACCGTGTCCTGAGCGTCGAGCCATGAGTCGCTTGCGCCGGGGTTGGAATCGGCGACTGTCACGGTCAGGAGCGTCGTGCGGACAATCCCGCCCGAGGTTCCGCGCACGGTGATCGGATAAGTTCCGGGGGTTGCGAAGCCGCGGGCGGTTACGCGCACAACAGAAGTGTTGCCGGGGGTTGTTGTCGGTGTGAAAGTCGCGTTCACGCCTGGCGGCAGACTCATCGCGAAGACGTTGACTGGGTCAACAAACCCAGCTGACCTGTTTATCTGTATCGTACTCGACTGACCGGTCGTGTTGAGCAACCTGGTGGAAACCGCGGCGGGCATCGCCGACACCGTGAAGTCGAGCGGGGCAGTGACGGTGACGGTTATGGTTGCCGTCGACGAAAGCACGCCGAGGATTGCCCTCATCTGTATGGAATAGGGTCCTGGAGTCGTGTTTGAGGGAACCGTGATGTTGAGCGGCGTTGTGCTGCCTGCGACCGCAGGGGCGAAGGCTAGACCAAGACCACCGCTGTTGACGGGAGCGTCCAGGGAAACGACTCCGCTCACTGAAACTCGCTGGATACCCAGATTCACCGAGCCCGCGCCCCCGGCGGCGATCGTCAAAGATGATGGCTGGGCAAGGAGAGCGATCGACGGCGGTGGGTCGATCTGGAGCGTCATCGGGGTACCTCGTACCAGGTTCCCAGACGTGCCTCGGAGTGTCAGAGAGTGCAGCCCGACCTGGGCTCCAGCAAGAACGTTAAGGCGCACTGTAGTGGAGGTGCCGGTCGCAGGATTTTCATCGAAAGTCGCCTGCACGTTGCCAGGGAGGCCAAGCATCTCAAGGCTCACCGGGTCCGCGAACCCGCCGGTGCGATTGATGTTGACGCCGGTGGCGATGTTGCTTCCCGGTCGGGTGGTGAGGGCGCTGACGTTAGGGTTGACGGAGAAGTCGGCCGGGACGGGCGCGGCACGGACGTCAACGTCCACGACAAACGACTCTGTCTGGAAGCCGTCTGTGGCGAAAACGGTTAGAGGGTAGATACGTGCCTGGGTCGTCGAAGGAACGGAGACAGTCAGAGTGGCCGTTGATGTGGAGGTTGGCGGATGATCGACCGTAAGACCGGATGGCGGATTCGAGGTGAAGGAAATCGGCCCGTTGTGTCGTGGATGTCGGGTGATGCCGATGGTTGCCGTTGCCGCATTGCCGATCGTTGCCGGCACCGTCGTCGGTGCCGGTGGCGTGAAGCCCTTGACGATGCTCACAGTCAGGGTTGCCACGCTTGCCAAACCGCCTCCACCGGCGGTGATCGTTACTTTACCCGCGACGGGAAACTGAAGGCCTGGCGTGAGGGCAGGTTCCACGATCATCCTCACGGTCCCCGGCGCAGTGAACAAAGACTGCGGGAAGGTGACTTTCGTCGCCTGCAGATCAGAGGCGAAGACCGAAACGTCGCCCCGAAATCCAGCGACAGCGACGAAAATGGTATGAACGCCGGTTGGCGGAAGCTCGATCGTGTAACGGTCCAAGGTGATCCGGAGATCGTTTTCACAGTCGACGCTGAGCGAGCAGTCGCACCCCTGCATCTGGATGCTCGTGAGAAGCGCGAGTAGCGTTCCCGTCGAGCGGCGGCCGCTTCGAATCCAGCTTTTCCATACGGGTGCCTCGACGAACCCACGATCGTGCCGCCGCAAAGCAGCCCACCCCACCGCGATTCTCTTCGCTCCAGGCAACGTGATCACAACACACCTCCGCTGCCGATTCGCAACCCGACAAACGATCCGCTGAAGCGCTGCGGCACCGGTGACATCACGTCGTCGAACGTCTGCTCGTGAGCCACAAACAGGCTCACGCCGCGGCCGCCGCTGCCAGCGGCTCGCAACCCAGCCTCCACCCGTCCACTGCGCTGCCAGACCCCGCCATCCACGTCCGAACGAAAGCGCATCCCCGACCCCCAGACTTTGAAGTATCCCGTGCGACCCCCGCCTAACGCCGAGCTCAGTGCGGCCGTCACACCGGCCAGCGCAACGGCATCGTCCCAGCGCCGAGCCAGCGCTTCCGGCACTGGTGAGCGCACGTCCGACGACGCCGTGTAACCCTCTGCCTCCACCTGGACCCGCATCGACCAGCGGCCCTTGCGCAGCTCGGGGGTGATCGACGTCAGTCGCAACCCACCCAGCGTCACGACTCGCGACGTCGGCAGGCTGTCGGCAGTTCCTGTGTAGTCCGACGACGGAGTGCCGTTGTCGATCTCGTGACGGCACCGCTGAAAGATCTCGAACACGATCGCACCGGCGGGATTCGTCCAGCGCACGCCAAGCCGCTCCTCCCAGACACCACCCGCGGGGTCAAAACCGATGTTGTTGGTAGGCGTGGCGTAGAGCTCATGTCCGAGCAGTCCCTCGATCGAGATTGCTTCGCCGAACGTGAGGAGCTGCACGTGCGCTCCCATCCGGTAGTTCCACGATGCGGCGTTGAGCCTGCCGGCACCGCTGTGCTGCACGTCGGCCCAGAAGTCGAACCGGGAAAGGAATCCCCTGGCTGCCTGGGAGTCCGCCCTCATGGGCGCCAGGAGGCCACGGGTAACCTGCAACTGGGCTCCAGCAGACCCGGCCGCGATCGTTACCAACCCAGTGATCAGCGTGCCCAGAACAAGTGCCTTGATGGACTTCGACCTCACGACGCCTCCGTTGCGGTGTGCCAGGAAACACACGACTGGAGACCTCAAACTTTCTCACTCCGCTCTTGCCACCCGGCGACCCAACCCCAGATTCGGCCCATGCGGTTGATCCTGGCGCTCCTCGCCTCCACGGCTGTCCGCGCCCAGGGTCAGGACAGCGCGAGAAGTGTCGTTCGCGCGGCCCAGAGCGCGGTCGAGCAGGGGACTCTGAACGCTCTCGAGTCGGGCTGGAGGCGCAGGCTGGCCCGGGCGCCAGCCGACCCCTACGCCCGGCTGGGTCTGGCCGTGGCTGAGCAGCTCACCTACCGATTCGAAGCGGCGGAGTCGCGCATCGCCGGGCTCCGAACCGCTCCTCCGGCCGTTGCGCGACAGGCGGCGCTGCTGGCCGGCACCGTCGCGTTCGCCCGCGGACAGTATGAAAACGGGCGCCAGATCCTTGCGGCGCTGAGCAGGGACGCGGCCACCGATGGCGACTCTCTCACCCGCCTCGAAGCCGACATCGCACGCACCGGCGTAACCACCAGACTGCTTGGCGCGACCGCGGCGATCGCGCTCCTCGATACGATCGCCGCACACCGACCCGCGCGCGATCCAGTCATCGAGTCTGCGTACGAATGCACGCGCTCGTCAGTTCTGGGGCTACAGGGCAGACTCCGCGAAGCACGAGCCGCGGCGCACGCCGGTGTAGCGATCGCTCGCCGGTCCGGTGCCCTCAGAGCCCAGGGCACATGCGGCTTCCGCCTGCTCACGATGTTTGTGCGATCGGGTGAGACAGACTCAGTTCGCGCCTGGTATGAGATCCTGAGCCCGCTGCAACGCCGGACCCGGGACTTCCACGGCCTGGCGGCGACTCTGCAGTGGGCCGGCTCCTACGCCATCAACCTCGGGCAGTATCCCTTCGCCCTCCACGTACTCGATTCGGCGATGCAGGTCGCCCGAATCGCCCGAAATGTGGAGATGTTGGCCTGGAT
>JBQTHK010000086.1:0-6423 GCA_052389935.1 Gemmatimonadota bacterium
GTGGCCCCGCCCCCCGAGCTTGCAGACTTACCCCGACGCCTGATTGGTGACCGTTCGAGCGGACACCCCGGCCCTCCAGAGCCGACCGCTGCGGTCCAGTGACCATCCCTGCCACGGCCATATGTGCCGTTGATGCCTAACGTGTGCTTCTGCTGTGAACGCTTCAATGGCTCCGAGCGCAGCCAGCAGCGTGCGATAGTCCTCCCCTGTCGGCGTCACACTGCGCTTCTCGGGAATGACCTCGTTCAGCCGAGGGAACGAGCCGCCTGGTTGGATGGCGAACGCCGATTGGGAGATACCCAGGGGCTTGAGGACCTCCTCAAGGAGCATCTCTCCGGGATGCACCCGCGCACGGCGACTGTCGACACCAATGAAAAGGTCCTCGGTGGCGACGTCGGCGAACGGCTTATCACGAGCTCTCTTATAACGGCGATCGTGTAGCGTCACCGGCCGCCTAAAGCGAAGGTCAGCTGACGGTTGGCGTTCACTCTGCTGCAAACTCAACGAAGCCTGCGCTGGACGTAAAGCGCGAGTGAGTCACGTTTCGCGCGTTGGGTTGGCGGGTCGAGTACTCAGGCGAGGCACGGCTTGCCGACCGTCCCCTGCCAACCCACGTGCACGATTCAATCGGCAGGTCGGGAGTACTTGCGCTCGTAATAGGCACGAGCCAACGCCCCTGCGTGCTCATCTTCGACGAACAGCGACTCGCGTCGCTCCTCGAGCCACGCGCGTTCGTCGGGGTCACGCGCCGGGCGCCGAAGGCCCGAGAGCACGACCCGTTGACGCACCGACTCTGCGGCCGCGCGGCGCACCGCCCACATCTGGCGGAGCTTCGTGAGATCAATTCCCCAGGCGGACGTCACGTCTTCAGGATCGGCCATCGGGACCTCGCGGTTTGTGCAGCGACTGTAGCACAGTATCGAGTTCGATTGCTCCCACATCGCGTTGTGACCTCGCCAACGTCCGAAGTGCTTCGAATGCATCTACGGCGTCTTCTGCGCGCAGGCGCTCGCGCAGCAACCGCTCGTCGATCGATTCCCCCAGCACCTCCAGGAGAGCGAGGGCCTGTGCGCCGTAGCCCGTCGCCCGCCAGTGCTTGAACCCGATGATCCGGTCAGCAAGCACGATCTCGCGCCGCACGACACGCAGTAGCAACGGCCCCACCTTTACGACCTCGACCGGGTCCGACATCCAGTTTCCCGGCACCTCCACGAACAGTTCGTCGAGGACCCAGTGCCGCCCTCGGCGCTCGAAGCCGAAGGCCCGGAGAACGTCGTCGATATCGTCACGGGTTCTCCCCTCGACGACGAAATCCAGATCCGTTGTGGAGTACACCCCCGGCGCGTAGAACTCAATCGCACCGCCGCCAACGAGCGTCGCCTCCATCCCGTGCTGTCTGAGCAACTCGGAGACGACCGCGGCGGCAACGGTCATCTTTTCCACGTGCGGCGCGGTCCCTCTCAAGGTGCGGTCGAGAAGATCGCGCAGTTCCGGGGACGTCATGGAGTCAAGATACGGTGGGATGACAAAAACAGCGTTCGTTAGGCAGGCGGCGTGATGTTAGAGTGCCGTGGCACCTGGCTTCGCGTTCTGCCGTCGCGAAGTCATACACCCGCAGTCGGTTGCCGTCGGGATCCGCTGCGGTGAATTCGTGGAGTCCCCACGACTTCGATTCAGGCGCGGACAGCAGAATGGCTTTGGGTGAACGCCGGGCGCGGTGCAGATCATCGACCTCGCCTTTGTCGTTCAGATTGAGACACCTCCACCCAGAAAACTAAGGTGAGTAAGGTGTCCACGAAATCGGGTCAGGCTCACGTAGCTTGCGCCCCTGATACGTGGCATACACCGTTCCCAAGGCCCCCAGAAGGGTACCGACGGCACCGATGATCGCCGTGATCTCGGCGCCGGTCCACCGGGCAGGTGCAGGAGTGGGAACGTTGACTGCGGGCGTCTGGGCAGCGGCTAATGCGTTCTCAGCCTGCGCCAACTCCTGCTTCAACTTCTCGCTGTGCCGCCGTGCCTTGACCCCACGGGGATGACGCCAAGGAAGATGCCAATCAAAAAGCTCAACGCGAGAGCCGCAATGGCATACGAGCCAGTCAAGGACGGCATCACAAAATCGGTGTCCATCATGCTCCCTGTGCTCGTTGTGAGGACTGCGTCAGACACGCCGCGTCGAGCTCGCGACGGCGAGACTAGTAAGCGAAGGCATCAGCTTGGGCCCCGCTGCGTGAAGAGAGAGACCGACAGCGCTCCAAATCGGTGGCTTCCGCCACCCGGCTCGTACTCGCTCGAGCGCTTGATGATCTGGAACGTCACCGACGTCCCTTTGGCCCCGATCGACCCTCCAAAAGCAAACTCGGTGACCCGCCCGGTCTCATCAATGAGCGAACGATCCCGCCAGCCGCCATTCCCCCGGTCCTCGCTCGTTCCGGAGATGAACGCACTATGGTGGACGGCTCGCGCGTCGTATGCGACGAAGCCGTTCCACCAGACCTGGGAATCGCTGCCGCTTCCTCCACCGCGCGCTGCCGTGGTCGAGATCCTCGATACCGAAAGCACGTCAGGAAAACGGTTGCCCGCCCGCAGGACACCACCTATCGATGCCCGCTGCATGTAGGTGGTCGCCACGAGCTCGGCACGCGGCGTTAGGTCCAGCGTGCGCCCTTCGCTGTACAACCCATTGCACTGTGAATCACGACACCATTCCATTTTCGGATGCCGGCCGGAATAGCTGTTGATCAGTCCGTACTGAAGCGAGTTGCGGAGCTGGTTGCGCCAACCCCTTGGCTTCACCGAGTTGGGTGACCAGGTCCAGTGCGCGAGATTCTGCGTGCTCTCCGACTGCGACCAGGGGCCAAGCACACCAACCACGAACTCGCTGCTGGCCTGCCAGTACCGCTCGACGTAGTTGAGGGTCCCCGATGCAAAGAGCAACCCTGCGTACGGCCTGTCGTTCGCCTGCAGGGTTGTGTCCGAGAGATCAGAGGGCGTGTACATCGTCTCGGTGATCGCAAATCCCACCGTACCACATGGGCGTCGCGTGTGACCGCCGAGTGGGGTGCAGGCGGTCGGGGCATCAGCGATCCTCACGAACGGCAGCGCGTCGAGCAGCCATGCGCCGGTGGAAAGGCGAGCGAGCCTGTGAAGCCTCGGGCTCCAGGTGGCGAAATCCCATCCTAGCCTGAAGCCATTCGTGTAGCCGCTGTCACTGATGCCGCCGAATGCATCGTTCTCCGCGTAGAACGAGAACGTTCGATGCTGCTGCCAGAGAGGCAAGCCCTGGGGAGGGGGATCCTGAGCGCTGGCCGTCGTGGCGCACAACGCAAGGAGAACAGGGAATCGTCGGAGGCGCATTAGACCTGATCCCTCAGGCTAGAGGTTCGACTCGTTCAATGAGGTGCACCAGCAGCTCGGGCTCCAGCATCGGATCCAGCCAGCGAATGAGGCCGTAACCCCCGTTCCCCCACGCTTCGCCAAAGCTGTTCTTGACTATCCAGCAGCCGGGGCGACCCCCGGACGGTCCACGGTATCCCACGATGCACACTGCATGGCCCCCGTTGCCCGCTCCTGCCGGCACGTAAACATCATCGGGACCTTTGCTGGTGAACGACTCCAGGTCGGTGAAGAACGGAATCTCTGCAACCAGGACGTTTCCGTCGCGCAAGAGCTTCTTCATCTTGTCGACGACTCCGCTCGAATCGTCGAAGAAGCGCGCGTTGGCTCGCCATGTGTGTTCCTTTGGAGCCGCACAGGGAGCAACGAAACATCCCTGCTCGAGGATCCCCTTGGACACTGCCGTCATGTAGGGGCCGACGCCCTCCTGCTTCTTGCCGACTATGAAGGCGTGCTCCGGAGAGAGCGGCAGCAGTCCGGCGTTGGTCCCGCGCTGGCGACAGAGCCACGCCTCCATCGCTGCTACCATCGCGTGTGCGGAGCAGCTCCGGTCACCGGCAGGCTGATCGCGAACCGGACCCGAGAGCCTGGCACCACCGGAGCGAGGATCGAAGTCAGGAGGACCCGTGTCGGTCGATGACCCAAGTCCAATGTCGACGGACGTGGCATCGGCCGCAGTGGCAGCGCGGAGCTCCGCACGCCGCCGCACGGCCCGCGCCCGCTTCCGTTCCTTCTCGAAGGCCTCAGGGGATATGTGCGCCCGGTGTTCAGGCGCACTCTTCTTCTTTGCGGCCTTCTTCTTCGCCGCCTTCCTTTTCGTGGTCTTCTTCACCGCCATGGCAACGATGCTCCGGTGAAGGGGCCACTCCATCCGACCTGGAAGTAAACAGCCCTGAATGGCACGTCCTGTGTCACGAACTTTGGACCGCCGGCTGTAACGTCCCAGATTTCTGCCTGATCGAACCGCCCGCTCATGCGCAGAAGGCCCAGCTCGAAGCCGCGACCGCTGCCTGCCATGGGGATGTGAACGCCGAGGCCCGCGGTCTTCGCTGTCCCACTGTAGCTGACCACAAAGTCTCCGTGGCCGGCCTCGAATCGTTCCATCGTTGCCTTCCCGTTGCGCACGATGACGAAAGGCTTCAAGCGGGCGAGGAGGGGATAGGAGATCCTGACGCCCTTGAAGCTGAAGTACCCATTCGCGTACGGATCTCCGCGCTTGCTGAGGCCCTGAAGGTGCGTAGCCGCCAGTGAGACGTGCGGAATCACCTCGAGGCTGTCCAAGTCAGCGAACAGTGGTTTCGTGAACCAGTTCAGCCACGCGAGGGGTGCGGTCCGGAGGCCTACGTATCCAGCAACCCCCTTTTGCGTCGAGGCAGGTCGCTGATTCTCGGATAGCGCTACGAACGAAAGCGCGAGGCCCGCGGCGGGCGATCGAATGAGACTGGCGCGCGTGGCAGAGGCCTGTGGGGCCGATTGTGCACCGGGAGCCTGGGCGGCGCACAGCGTGAGTGCAAGAACCATTCGCTGCTGCGTGGGCCATCGTCGCGACCTGACCACCATCGACTCCTCCCGAAGAGCGCCTGTTCAAACTATCCGATCGAGACGGCGCGGCCATTACGTAGTGGGCAATCGCCATACATGGCGTAACCATGGGGTCAAACCATAAGAGTGCACCCTGCCGTGATGGTCGACTGCGGGTCCCACCATGGCTCCTACAATCGAAGGTGGACAGTCGGGTCCTCCTCGGCCGTGTTTGACGGCATCGGAGACCCAATTCGAAAATCGAGATTCACCACCGAGCGGACCGTTGCCATTCGGGAACGCTCCTTCGCGGATCGGCGCCTTGCCTAATCGCGAGCATGAGTCGCAAGGGCGACTGCTCGGACAACGCGGTGGTGGTCACGTCACTGGGACTCACCCACTAACATCACGGTCTCAGTTCATTCGGTACCGCGCTCGAATGCTATCGGGAGTCAGC
The DNA here is from genome assembly GCA_052389935.1 of Gemmatimonadota bacterium. Lineage (GTDB taxonomy): Bacteria > Gemmatimonadota > Gemmatimonadetes > Gemmatimonadales > Gemmatimonadaceae > JBQTHK01. Next base: position 5,375 of record JBQTHK010000086.1, read on the forward strand.
AGCTGAATCGCGTGCGCTTCTATCTCACACGCCAGAAGTGCGTGCCACAACTCCTGGAACGAGGAGCGACTCTGATACTTGATCGGGACTGGATACTCCTCATCTTCGTGCTTGCGGCTAATCTGTCGGTTTAACTCCAGGTATAACGCTGCTCGACCGGTCACCGATAACGACAGTATCCGCTCAAGTGCAGCACGGAGACCAGACTGATGCTCCATTGGTACCTGAATCCGGAGCGGCTGGTCATCATCCTCCGGAAAATGTACGAATGCTCTCGCGTTGTGGTATCCACGAGCGTTTACCGTTCCCAGCAGAAAACGAATGCCGCAAATCACGTGGCCTCCCATCTGGAGACACGCGAGCGGAGGATCGTCGGGACTCGCGAGCACGGTCTCGCATTCGAAGGCGTTCGCCGAGCCCGCGCCTTCAACCACCATGTTAATCGTGTACGGCATCGGTCGAGTTCAGGGTTTGAGATGTCCAATGATCTCACCATTCGCCATCGATCTGACAGCGCCGGTGGTTGTGTCTATCCAGACATCATCGTTGCCGCGCAGTCCTGCGGCGTCCTTTAGCTCCTCAATCATCCGCCCACCGGAGCGCTGCGAAAGTCCGAGTTTCTTGAAGGCGTGCCTGAGGTTGGATGTTTCCCCCGGCAGCTTCGCTGCCATCCGCACCACATTCGCCTTGGCGAGGCGAGAGCCAAGTTTCTTGATGCTACCAACCAGGATCGCAGCGCCTGCGGCACCCTTACCCGATGGTAGCAGTTGCTCCCAGCGAACTGGCTCAAGACCCTGCTCAGTTGGTGGCCCGCTTCGGGGTTCGTGGAACGGGATCGGTGCCAACCACGTCGCGCCGCCAGGCCCACCGAAGCAGAAGATATAGTCTCGTGTTGCCCTTATCACCCACTTGCCATCTTCCCAGACCATCGCCTCCGCCTGGCCGCCCTTAATCACGATGCACGACTCCAGCCCCGTCGGATCGGAGAAGTTCACCGGATCGTTCCCACCGAACACGTACGGATTGATCCCGCCCTCCAGACCGATCGG
>JBQTHK010000087.1:0-34933 GCA_052389935.1 Gemmatimonadota bacterium
CTCGGGACGTACGCCGCTTACGGCGTAACGACGGTCGTCAGTCTCGGAGGGGAGTCCGTCGAGGTGATAGGCGGCCGCCGGTCACGCGTACCGGCTTCGCCACGAGCGCGGCACCTGGTGGCCGGGAGCGTGGTCAGCGGCGCGACCGCGGCCGCTGCGGCCGCGGAGGTGGCCTCTAACGCCGGTCTTGGTGTCGACATCGTCAAGATCAGGGTCGACGACAATCTTGGCACTACACAGAAAATGCCAGAGGCAGCATGGCGCGCGGCAATCGACGAGGCGCACCGCCGTGGGCTGCGTGTCGCCGCACACGTGTATTACCTGGAGGACGCTCGCCGCCTCCTTGAAGCCGGCGTCGACTTCATCGCTCACAGCGTGCGTGATCGCGAGGTCGACGAATCATTCATCGATCTGCTCCGCAGTCGTGATGTCTGCACCAGTCCCACCCTCATGCGCGAAGTCTCGACCTTTGTGTATGAGACGACGCCGGACTTTTTCAGCGACCCCGTTTTTCTCGCACACGCCAACCGGGAGTGGATCGCGTCGCTTCGCGAACCCGCCCGTCAGGCGTCGACGAGGACCAGTCAGTCGGCGCAGAGCTACAAGGCATCCCTTGTTACCGCGAAGCGAAACCTGTCGAAGGTCGCGCGCGCCGGTGCGACGATCGCGATGGGAACCGATACCGGTCCGATGGGTCGCTTCCAGGGCTACTTCGAGCTCATGGAACTCGAGCTCATGGTCGAAGCCGGACTGACACCGTCCCAGGCCCTCCGCGCGGCCACAAACGACGCGGCGCGCTGCCTCAAGCTCGAGCGGGAGCTCGGAACTCTCGAGCCGGGCAAGTGGGCCGATTTCGTCGTTCTGGACGCAGACCCTACGCTGGACATCGGAGCTGTTCGGCGAATTTCGTCGGTGTGGATCGGGGGCGAACGAGTCGCCAGGTGAGCCCCGGAGCGGGCGATTGACGCGTCAACCGTTGGAGGCTCATCGAATGCGATTGACTCTGTCATGACCAGCGGTACCGAGTCGAATCCAGCGGCATCTGACGCGGTCGAAGCCACGCGGCTCTTCGCGGGCCTCGCGCCTGAGTCCCGCGCCGCGGTCGCCCTCAGGACTTCACTCCGAACACTGATGCCGGGTGAACGGCTCTTCAGTCCCGGCAGCGGTGCTGCAGCGCTTTACATGCTGCACAAGGGGTTGCTTCACGCCACAGAGCCGGACCCCCCGGGTGAGCCGCGGCTGATGCGCCTGATCGGCCCTGGTGAAGTTCTCGACGGTCTGCAGGAGCTGGGGGGCAACCGCTCGATTGCTGTGTTCGCGGTGGACCGGTCGGAGGTTGCGGTGATCGAGGACGCGGAAGCAGACCGACTCGTGGCGGCACTCGGCGACGTCAGGGCGGCGGTGCGGCGAATGCACCGCCGCCAGTCGCTCACGAGTCTGCGCCGGATCTTTGGTCCGCTCGAGGAGAAACTGCTCGACGATCTCGAGAGTCTCGGCGACTGGGTGCATCTGCCACGCGGCGAGGTTTTGTTCGAGCCGTCCGGGGCCTCGGACGGGCTGTTTTTTATCATAAGGGGGAGGATCGCCGCGCTGACGGTGCTGGAGTCGGGGGAGGAAGAGGTCCAGTCGTACCGGACGCGCAGCGAAACGGTGGGCGAAGCCGGGTTTCTCACAGGTCGCCCGCGGTCCTACAAGGCGCGTGCAGTACGGGACAGCATACTTGTCCGCTACACGTCTGCGGCATTCGAGCAGTTGATCGCACGTCACCCGCACGTGGTTCGCTACATCACTCGCGCCATCGCCCTCCGCTCCTCGGCGCCACTGCGAACAGCGCGCACGGCGTCGGTCACGACCATCGCTTTCGCCCCGGCCGGTCAGAGGTCACGCTTCCGGGAGCTGGCCGAACGTCTGACGCGTGAGCTGGCCACCCACGGATCACTCCTCTTTCTCGATGCGGCGCGCCTCGATGCCATGACCGGTGTTGCTGGTCTGGCCCAGACGGCGGAGGGAGGGCCTAACGAGCAGCGGCTGCTCGCCTTTCTCGAACGATGCGAGGCCGAACATCGCCTCGTGGCCTACGTCGCCGACGGCACGGCCAGCCAGTGGTCACGGCGCTGCGCGCGCCATGCCGACCGGCTCGTGCTCGTAGCTGAAGCAAGGGAGCTTCACTCTCCCTCCAGGTTCGAGGAGGAGATCCTGCTCGGCGCCCAGCGCGGCCCGGATCTGCGCGCCACCCTCGTTCTGGTTCATCCCGACGGATCGAAGGCTCCATCGGGGACCAGCTACTGGCTCGATGCGCGCCCTTATGTAGCCGATCATCACCACATCAGGTGGACCGAGCAGGCGGACATTGCAAGGATAGCGCGAATCGTGTCTGGCCGGAGCTTCGGACTGGTGCTGGGCGGCGGTGGGGCACGGGGCTTTGCCCACATTGGACTGTTGCGCGCGATGCTTGAACTTGGCGTGCCCGTGGACATGGTTGGCGGGACAAGCATGGGGGCACTCGTCGGGGGGCAGTTCGCGATTGGCCGAACTCCAGAGGAGATAACCACCGTTTGTCGCAGGGTCTTCCTCGGAATCAAGCCCCACCGGGGTTTCAACCTCCCGTTGCTCTCACTCGTTGGACGTGCGCGCATGGAGCTGGCCGGGCGTGCAGGCTACGGAGATGTAGAGATCGAGGACCTCTGGCTCAACTACTTTTGTGTGTCGGCCAACCTGACCACGGCCGACGTTGTTGTCCACCGCAAAGGCCTGCTTCGCGACGCAGCACTTGCCAGTGCCAACCTCCCCGGAATCGGCGTTCCGATGCTGCACAACAGGAACCTGCTCGTCGACGGCGGCATCCTCAACAACCTCCCTACAGATGTAATGAGAAGGGCAGGCTGCGCAACGATCGTTGCGTCGGTCGTATCGGCTCAGGTGACGGAGACCTTCACCTGCGACAGGATCCCGGCCGTCTGGGAAGTGCTGCGCGGCCGCTTCGGCGGGGTCCGACCGCGATTTCCCAGCATAGTCGAGGTTGTCATGCGCGCGACGGGGCTCAGCAGCTCGAAGCGCGAGGCGCAGAGCGCACAGGATGCAGACATCGTCGTGCGCCCAGGCATTGCACGGTTTGGCCTGCTCGCCTTCGAAAGCATCGACGAGATCATCAGTGAAGGGCACACGTCGGGCCGGGAGACGCTGGCCCGCTTCGGCGACGCCGCATCAGAGAACCACTGGCAGACTCGCGGCGGCCATTGACTCAAGCCGCCTTCCCCGACTGGGTCGAGCCGATGGCGGCCACGCTCACCCAGGAGAGATTCAGCGGTCCGGAGTGGCTGTTCGAGCAGAAGTTCGACGGCATCAGGCTGCTCGCCTTCAGAAAGGGAAAGTCCGTGCGCCTGCTTTCGCGAAATCGCCTCGAACAGCGCCACCCGGCCATAACCGAGGCGCTTCTGGCGCTCCCGTTGCGTGATGCGATCCTCGATGGTGAAGCAATGGGCGTCTGGGGCAAGGCAGCAAGGTTCGGGTACCACATCTTCGATGTCATTCATCTCGACGGCCGCGACCTGACCTCACTACCACTAATGGTGCGACGAGCGCTCCTCGACTCGTTCGCGCTTGAGCCGCCCCTGTACCGCGTCAGGGAACTCGCGGGCGCGCGGCCCTGGGAAAAGGCGTGCGCCGAGGGTTGGGAAGGGGTGATCGCAAAAAGGCGGGATGCACCGTACGAACACAAACGATCAAAACACTGGCTGAAGATGAAGTGCGAAGCAAGCCAGGAGCTGGTGGTGGGAGGGTTCACTGAACCCCAGGGCGCGCGCAAGGGCCTCGGCGCACTGCTCGTCGGCTACTTCGAAGGCCGGCAATTCGTCTTCGCCGGCAAGGTCGGCACCGGCTTCGACACTGCCATGCTCCTCAATCTGAGGCCAAGGCTCGACCGCATCGAGATCGGGATCTCACCATTCGACGTAGCCACCGGCTTGCCGAGGATCCGCACTCACTGGGTCAGGCCCGAGGTTGTCGTCCAGGTCGCTTTCACCGAATGGACCGTGCACGGCAAACTTCGACACCCGAGACTGATTGCGATTCGAGACGATAAGCGGGCCGACCAGGTCGCAAGAGAATCAGAGTGATAACACACCCCGAGAAGGTCCTTTTTCCTGACAGCGGCATCACGAAGGGAGAGCTGGCAGACTACTACAGACTGGTTGCCGATCTGATCGTGCCCCACCTTGCCGGACGACCGGTGACGATGGAGCGATTCCCACGCGGAATCGGTGAAAAGGGCTTTATCCAGAAAAACGTCGCCCGCGGGTTTCCGGCATGGCTCGAGCGCGTCGAGGTTCCCAAGGAGGGAGGCACAGTCAACTATCCGCTCGTCAACGACGTCAGGTCGCTGATGTGGGTTATCAATCAGAACACGATCACTCCCCACGTATGGACGTCGAGAATCCCATCGCTGATGGAGCCGGACATCTGCGTAATCGACCTCGATCCGTCGGTCGACGACCACAAAGTGCTGACCTCGGTGGCCCTTCAGGTTCGTGAGCTACTGAAAGAGCTCGGCCTCGAAAGCCACGTCAAGACGTCGGGTTCACGTGGCTTTCATATCGTCATCCCACTTGCCAGCAGAACGACGTTTGGGGAATCCGGTCGCTTCTCGGAAGCCCTGGCAAGCGAACTTGTTCGCCGCGACCCTCGGAACCTCACACTCGAGTTCAGCAAGGCCGACCGCGGAAGCAGGATTCTTGTGGATGTGCTTCGCAACCGACCGGGTGCAACCTTTGCCTCGGCTTATGCGGTCCGCCCCCGGCCAGGAGCCCCGGTATCCGCACCCGTTACGTGGGATGAGGTGAAGGCGGGCGTGCACCCGACAGACTTCACCCTGAGATCGATGGTGGAGAGGCTGGCGTCGGTCGGTGACTTGTGGTCAGGTTTGTACGATCGTGGCCAGCGGTTGGAAAGTGCGCTCGACCGGCTTCGCCGCGGTTCGGCGAGATAACCAAAGGCGGTCGCAGCATCCCGCTAATCCTCATCATCCTCATCATCCTCGTTCATCCTCATCATCCTCGTTCATCCTCATCATCCTCGTTCATCCTCATCATCCTCGTCATCCTCATCATCCTCATCATCCTCGTTCATCCTCATCATCCTCATCATCCTCATCATCCTCATCATCCTCGTTCATCCTCGTTCATCCTCATCATCCTCATCATCGACGCTCCTCCTCGCTCATCCGCCATGAGACTCGCACTTGCATTAGCCTTGATTCTGGGCCTGCCAGCGACCGCCAGCGCGACGTGGTCGGTAATCGCGATCGACCGCGCCACGGGACGGGTGGTGATCGCCTCGGCAACGTGTGTCAATCGCGATGACAACTTTCTGCGCGGCGTGCAGGCAGTCATTGTCCCGGGCAAGGGTGTGGCGGCGTGTCAGGCAGCCGTCGACGGCACTCACGCCAATCAGATGCTCGTGTTCAGCGAGCTCATGAAGGGCACCGATCCGGCGCGAATAATCGAACTCCTTTCGGTCGATCCCGCCTTTCAGTCACGCCAGTTCGGCATTCTCGACCTCAGCGGCCGCTCAGCGGGGCACAGCGGGTTGTCAAACGGATATGTGACGCAGGATGTGCAGGGTCGCGTGCCCGGGACCGAAATCCACTATTCGATCCAGGGCAACATACTTCGACCCGGTGAAGTCGTGCCTAACGCCGAACGTGCTTTTCTCGCCGCTTCAGGAGCGTTGACCGACCGGGTGATGGCGGCGATGGATGCAGCGGATCAGGCGGGTGGTGACGGCCGCTGTTCCTGTCCGTCGCCGCTGGCCGCGGCTGCCGTAACGATACCGTGTGAGGGTCGCACGTCTTACGTCGCCTACATTCTCATGGCCGACAGCACCGACACCAACGGGGATTCCCACAACAACGGCAGATACGCGATGTATCTGACCGTTTCCCAGCCCGAGACCGGAGGGCCGAATGCCATTCAGCCAGGCGAAAACCTCAATCCGGTACGCACGTTGCGCGCCCGCTACGATACCTGGCGCCGCACCCAACCTCCGTCCTTCAGGTAAACTCATGACCCGAATCGCCATCGCAGTCATGGGAGCGCTGGCCGTCGCGACCGCCATGCCGCTCGACGCCGGGGCGCAGGCCCAGCAACCGCCGCAAGCCCAGCAGCCACGGCCGGCCCAACGACCGCGTGCAGTACGTCTCATGTCACTGACATCGCCCGCGTTCAGCGACGGAGCGCGGATTCCAAAGCGTCACGCCCAGGCCGGTGCGGAACTGTCTCCCGCGCTCGCGTGGAGCAGTGTCCCTGACAGCATTGTCAGCTTCGTGCTCCTCGTTCATGACATTGATGCGGCGACGGGCAACGGCACAGACGACATGCTCCATTGGCTCGTTTGGAACATCCCCGGAAGCGCACGCGGGCTCCCTGAAGGGATAAAGCATGGCGCGCAGAAACCGGATGGCAGTCGCCAGATCAGTGTCAGTGGTCCCTACTATCGGGGTCCCGCTGCGCCGGCCACCGGTCCGCGACATCACTACGTGTTCGAGCTGTTTGCGCTGGACACTCTCATTGAAGTCGCGCCAACCGGCGCGTCGCCTGCGGCGACGAGGGCCGCAGTGCTGGCACAGATGGCTGGTCGAATAAGGGCGAAGGGCACGATGATCGGCGTTTACGGCGGTTCCGACCAGGCGTCGGCCGCGGTGCCTGTGAGGGAGGTTGCACCCCGTCTTTCAGAAAGATGATGGCCCGGGCAACAGAACCACCCAGTCCCAGGCTGCAGGCTACCGACGACTTGCCGCATCCATTACTTGTGATCTGCAGCGGCGCTCTCGTTGCCGGTGGTGGAGAGTACATCCTCCGGACCACTGCGCGCGCGCTCAGCGATCGGCCCGTGCTGCTCGATCCCGCGTCCGCATGGATGGGACCGGTCTCCGCTCTGGCGCTTCTCGGCGTTGCTGCCGCAATCGTCTGGTTCATTCTTCTGCGTGTTCTGAGCGCAGGGGCGGCCCGTCGCGGAGTTATCGTGACGACAGCAGCGCTGGTCACCTTCGACTTGCTCCTCTTCGTTCCACGGCTGCACGACTTCGCGAGAGTTGCGCTCGCCTCGGGCATGGCTTCGGTCGGACTCGGCCTGGCTCTTCGGTTTTCCAGGCCGTCGATCATGATTCTGCGTGCGTCAGTGGTTGCTCTACTCGTGGTTTGCGTTGCGGCCACCGCCGCTCCTCTCCGACGCGATCTTACCGAAGGCGCACGCGGCTCCGGTGGCGCCAACGTCATCCTTCTGGTCCTCGATACGGTACGCGCCCTCGAGCTATCCGCGTACGGGTTCGGGAGACCAACCTCGCCCGCTCTTGATCACCTGGCGTCGGAAGGCATTGCGTTCGAGCGCGCGGTAGCGCCGGCGCCATGGACTCTCGCCACGCATGCCACGCTCTTTACCGGACTGTATCAGTATCAACTGGACGTGGGTTGGGCGACACCCCTCGGGTCTGAACCCCGGACGCTTGCAGAAACCTTTCTCGGTCGAGGTTACACTACCGGCGGTTTCGTCGCAAATCTTCGATACTGCACCAGGGAATACGGTCTGGCTCGCGGCTTCCAAAGCTACCGCGACTATTCAACGTCGCTCAGCCAGTTCATCGGGAGCACCATGCTCGGCCGGCGCGCCATACGGTACTGGAACATGGCCTTCGACGACTATGTACTTCCCGGTCGAAAATCGGCCGACACAGTCATAGATGAGTTTCTCGACTGGCAGCAGCAAGTTGGTCCCCGACCGTTCTTCGCGTTCATCAACGTCTTCGACGCGCACGAGCCGTATGATCCGCCACAACCTTTCGATTCAATGCTGGTCCGCGGCGACCCTCCGACACGCTCGATCGAGCCGGACAGGCAGTATTTGCCGCAGCACGTGGCCCAACTGCGCGATGCATATGACGGCGCGATCGCAGCACAGGATGCTGCCCTTGGCAGACTGTTTGATACGCTGCGCGAGCGGGGACTCCTCGACCGGTCGATAATCGTCGTGACCTCGGATCACGGCGAAGAGTTCGCCGAACACGGACATCTCGGCCATGGCAACGGCCTTCACTTTCCTTCCCTCCACGTCCCCCTCATTATCCGGTATCCGTCACGCATTCCGAGTGAAAAACGAGAGTCGACTCCGGTCAGCCTCCGCGATGTTCCGCAGACCATACTGGACCTGGCTGACGTGGTCGATGAGCGCATTGGGGGAACCTCACTCATGCCCTTGATAGCGGGCACCCCGGACGGCGAGCTCTCTCCAATACTCTCCGAGCTCTACTGGGTACCCAACCAGCCAAATCGCTATCCGGTTTCAGCTGGCAACATGCGCTCGATTGTTCATGACGGCCTGCACCTGATCGAACGCACCGGAGGACCGGACGAACTCTACGACATAACGACGGATCCGTGGGAAACAACCGACCTCGCCGAGGATGTCGGGATGGCACAAGCGAAAGCGAATCTCAAACGGCTCCTGTCCGCGTTCCCGATGGAGGATCGCGGCGGACGGTAGATCATTCGATCCGTCGCCGCAACGCGCTGGTCGGTGAAGGCCCTTCCCTGATATCGAACTGCGCACGGGCCCCCAGACGCAGCCAGACGGCCGACCCCGAACGCTCCAGAGCCTCGGTGCGGGGATGCAGGAACCCTCCTTCGATCCTGATCGTGTCGAGCGCGACCGCGCCCGAGAGATCACCAACTTCACGCACCCGGCCCCCGCTACGAGCCACCGGCTCGTCGTAATTGATGGCAACGTCGGCACGCATGGCCGATGCTCCCGGGAGAACGACATGACCGCCGAATACCAACACGTCGTATGCGCCACCGGCATTGAACGGCAAGCGTTCATAATCCCCCGGATCCCAGGCTTCCCAACTGCGACTTGCGATGGCGTCGAGCGCCACCACCAGCGCCGCGGCGTTCAAACGACGCAGCTTCTGTTTGTCAGGGTCATCGGGCAGCGCGCCGCTCTCGATGAGAACAGTGCTCGTTCCCCACGCGGCCATCAGGTCCCCAAAGGCACGAGGATTGAACGCGTCATCATACTTCGCAACGCGGCCCGGAATCTCAGAAGCAAACGCGCGCGCCAGTCCGGCGGCCACAAGCCGCGCCCGGACACGCAATGGCCCCCACGACCGCTCTGCATCCGCAGCCGGCGCCAGAAGCGCAATGCCTGCCTGGAGACCGTCGCGACCGACCCTTGTCCGCGCGTTCTGATCGTGCAAGTTGAAGCCAAAGTCCGGCTGCAGCCGCTCGTGCAGGGACCTGAGAATCCGCGCCTCGGGAGTCGAGAGCTGCCTCGCGTCACGGTTGATATCCACGCCAAGGGCGTTTTCTCTCTGAAAGAGCTCCGCGCCGTCGGGGTTGAGCATCGGCACGATCGTCACCGTCAGAGCCGAGGACACCCGGCTGCGGACGTCATCATCACCGGGCCCAGCCATCCACGCCAGAACGTCCGCCAGCGCCATCGTCGCCGTCGATTCGTCGCCGTGCATCTGCGACCAGAGCATTACGTCAACAGACCCGCTGCCGAACGTGATTGACCTTATCTCCCGACCCTGAATCGAGCGACCAGCTTCGGCGACGCGCAGTCGGTTCGACTGAAGCGACGGCCCTATCGCCCGCCAGTACTCCGCATGCCTGATGCGCCTGCTGTTTACCGCGGACACCCGGTAACGATCGGCGATGGCCAGACCATCAGCGATCGTCGCCGACGCCGTGGCCCGTGGAGTGTTGGTGACGACGACTCGCGGAGGTGAGCACGCCAGGAGGACAGCAACGGCGACGACTGCCGGACGAAACATCGAACGCTCCCTGTGAGAAACCTTGGCAGCGAAGAAGCTATACTTTTGTCCCATCAGCCGTCGATGCGCCCGCCTGACGTGCCTCCGGCTCGGACGCAGGCGCAGCGCCAGCGCCGTTCCGCCGCGACCTGGCTTCGCGACATATCTCACGGAACCACTCTCCTGACGCCTTGACTGTTCTCTTTTGCGTTGCGTAATCGACGCGGACGAGACCGAACCGTGGTCTATAGCCGCTAGCCCACTCGAAGTTGTCGCAGAGACTCCAGGCATGGTAGCTGCGTACGTCAGCACCTCCCTCGATCGCTTCGGCGATCGCCATGATATGCGCCCTGTGATAGGCGATTCTCGGCGCATCCACCACGATTCCGTCAGCGTCAGCGACGTCGGGGATTGCGCACCCACTTTCGCAGATCTCGATCGGGGACCCGGGATATTCTCTCGATAGCGTGAGCAGCACGTCGCGCAGCGCGCGCGGCCATATCTCCCAGCCCATTTCGGTCCGACTGCCCTCGGTACCGCCGAACGCCTTGTGAATCCGGCGCGGCCGCGGACCGCTGAGATCGACGTGCCCCCCACTCGGACGGGAGTCGGTGCTGAGATCAAACATCAGATATGTGAGGTCAGGACGCTGGTGGCCGTCCGCGCTCACGACGAGCCGGTAGTAACAGTTGACGCCGATGAAGTCGAGCGGGGTCCTCATCACCTCTTCGTCCCCGGCTATCATTTCGAGCGACTGGACTGGAACGCTCTCGAGGAAGCGGGTCGGATAGGCTCCACGCATCAACGGCCCGAGGAAGAGATGGTTGAAGACGGCGTCGGCGTAGGCCGCGGCTTCGCGGTCAGGCGCGGTGTTCGTACCCGGCTCGCAGGGAGCCATTGCGAAGACGGATCCGATTTGCGCGTCAGGCCTCGCTGCGCGCGCGGCGCGCCATCCCAGGGCGTGCGCCATCACGATCACATGCACCGCCCGCAGAAAGTCGCGTGCGCTCCGACGGCCTGGTGCATAACGACCCAGCAGGTAACCGCGCGAGGCGAAGATGAACGGCTCGTTGAACAGCGCCCAGTCGCGAACGCGATCGCCCAGTGCTCCAAGCACGAGTCCGGCGTATTCGGCGAACCGTTCGGCAGTGTCTCTGGAGGCCCAGCCACCAGAGTCTTCGAGCGCCTGGGGGAGGTCCCAATGGTAGAGCGTCGGGAAGGGCCTGATTCCCCGAGCCAGCAGCCCGTCGACCAGGCGGTCGTAGAAGGCGATCCCGCCGGGGTTCGCGCCCCCTCGGCCATGAGGCTGAATCCGCGGCCAGGCTATCGAGAACCGGTAGCTGTCGACTCCGAGCGCCGCGATGAGATCGAGGTCCTGCTGAAGGCGGTTGTAGTGGTCGCACGCAACCGAGGCATCTTCGGCGCGCTCGATAGCACCCTGTTGACGGCTGAACGACTCCCAGATTGACGGACCGCGGCCGTCCGCTTCGAGGGCCCCTTCGATCTGGTAGGCCGAGGTCGCAACTCCCCAAAGGAACGACGGCGGGAGGAGGGCTGCGATCTCGGTGGCATCCTTTTTTCGAGACGGTAACATCTATTGAAGGAACTCTACGCCAGGGACCGGGATTTCGTTCCTGTGCTGAGGTCGCCATCAACCAACCGACCATGACCGAATACAGGAAACCAGCCGATGCCGACATCGCGCGCAAGCTGACTCCGGAGCAATACGCCGTGACGCAGCAATGCGGTACGGAGCCGGCATTCCGCAATGCCTACTGGAACAACCATGAGCCCGGCCTCTATGTGGACATAGTCAGCGGAGAGCCGCTTTTCGCTTCGGTACACAAGTTCGATTCGGGAACGGGCTGGCCCAGTTTCACTCGCCCGGTGATGCCGAACGTGACCGAACATGAGGATGCAAATTACGGAATGCGGCGGATCGAGGTCCGGTCGCGTCACGGGGACTCTCATCTTGGCCACGTTTTCGACGATGGTCCGCGCTCCGAGGGCGGGCTCCGCTACTGCATCAACTCGGCTGCGCTGCGGTTCGTCGCGGTGGCAGATCTCGGGCGCGAAGGTTACGGCGAGTTTGTCGCGCTGTTCAACCCGGAGAAGCGGTGATCCAGAGGTCACCGACGGCTTCGGCCTGCGACTCCATCTGGCGGCGGACCATGTCCCGGTAGATCCCTCCCTGACGCATCAGGTCCTCGTGGCTGCCGCGCTCGATGATCCGGCCATCTTCGAGGAGCAGGATCATGTCGGCCCGCCTGATCGTTGACAGCCGGTGAGCGATCACGAACGTCGTCCGTCCGGTCAGCAGTTCGGCCATCGACGCCTGGATCAGTTGCTCGCTTTCGGTGTCGAGGTTGCTGGTGGCTTCGTCGAGGATGAGAATGCGGGGTGCGGCGAGGATGGCGCGCGCAATCGCCAGGCGCTGTTGCTGGCCGCCTGAGAGCTTGACTCCCCGTTCGCCGATGAACGTTTCGTAGCCCGCCGGCAGGCGGGCGATGAAGTCGTGGGCGTTGGCCCGTCGGGCGGCGTCTTCGACTTCGGCATCGCTGGCGTGGTGGTTGCCATAGGCGATGTTGTCCCTTACGGATCCGTCGAAGAGAAAGACGTCCTGCTGCACGATCGCGAGCAGGTCGCGGTACGTGCGCAGCCGGAACTCCCTGATGTCCTGTCCGTTGAGAAGGATGCGGCCGCTGCTGGGATCATGGAACCGGGCGACGAGATCAGTCACGGTCGTCTTGCCGGCTCCGCTGCGACCAACGAGCGCCACCACCGAACCGCCGTCGACACGGACGCTGAAGTCGCGCACCGCCGGCTGCCCCTGACGGTACTCGAATGACACGTCGTCAAACTCGACCGAAGATACTTCGGGTGGGGCGTCACGGGCATCCGCTCTGTCTGGTTTGTCATCTGGCATCGCCAGCACCTCGAACACCCTCTCGGTGGCAGCCAGGGAGCGCTGCAATTCGGAAAAGGAGTTCACGATGTTCCAGACCGGATTGAGGAGGAGGAAAGTGTACCACTGGAAAGCCATGATGTCGCCGATCGACGCCCGCCCCTGGATGTTGAGGAGCCCGCCGTACCAGACGATTATGACGTTCACCCCGGAGACGAGCAGCCCCCATGACGTCCACAACACGAGCTCGCGGCGGTGCGCAAAAAGCTCCTTGCGGGTAACCGAGTGACGGCCCCGCGTGTAGTCGAGAAGCTCGCGTGCCTCCCGACCGAAGGCGCGAACGACCCTGATGCCGGAAAACGTCTCGCCGACACGGCCGTCGATCTGCTCGACTTCCTTGCGCACCGTACGGTAGATCGGCCTGATGCGCCTCGCGGACGCAAAGCTCATCAGCATCGCCCCGGGGATGATCGCCATGGCCGTGAGCGCCAGTCGCCAGTTGAGTGTCATCAACACGGTGATCGCGATCACGAGCCTGATCAGTGAGAGCGAAGGCGAGATGATCGCCATCTGCAGAAGGCCGGTTGTCGTGTCGATGTCGCCGCTCAGCCGGGACAGGATGCCGCCCGTCTTCATGTCGTACAGCCTGGCCAGTGGCAACCGGAGGAATCGCTCGAACAGCGCTTTCCGCAGTGACAACATTACCCGCGTATTGAGCAGTCGCTGACGGTAGTCCTTGACCACCCTGAGCAGGCTCGCCACGAGGATAACGGCCAGGAAAGTCGCCCCGGCAACGTTCAACCGCGGCATCCTGGCAGCGGCGTCGAGCGATTCGTTCAGGAGAACCCGGTCGATGATGAAACGCATGAACAGCGGTTCCATCATTTCCAGACCGGCGACGCCGAGGGCAAGCAGAAACACAACAGCGACCGAACCGGCGTGTGGCCTGAGCCACCGCAGATACTCGTGCAGGTAACGCCTGCGCTCCAGTCGGGGTGGCCGCGTGGGAGCCTCGGCGCTGCCGTCTTCGGCCGCCGGCTGGTCGTCGTCAAGACGTCGGGCGCGATAATCCTCGACAAACTTGCGATAACGCGAGCGTGAAGTGCGCAGTGTGGACATTCAGGAGCGCTTGAGGCGTGGCCTCGGCGCCGCCATCCGCCCGGCGAGGAAGCGCCCGGTGTGTGACCCCCGAACAGCGGCCACGGCTTCCGGGGTCCCGGTCGCGACCACGCAGCCACCCGCATGCCCCCCTTCGGGCCCGAGGTCGATCACGTGATCAGCGGTCTTGATCACGTCGAGGTGATGTTCGATCACGATGACCGTGTGGCCCGCGTCCACCAGCCGGTTGAGCGAGCCTATGAGCCGCTCGACGTCGGCCAGATGCAGACCAGTGGTAGGCTCGTCGAGAATGTACAGGGTGTGCCGGGCCCGCTGGAGCTTGCTGAGTTCACCGGCGATCTTGATGCGCTGCGCCTCGCCCCCCGACAACGTCGTCGCCGACTGACCGAGTGTCAGGTAGCCAAGCCCGAGGTCGTCGAGGACCTCGATCTTGCGCGCCAGCGTGGGTTCGGCAGCGAAGTATCTCACTCCCTCCTCGATCGACATGTTGAGAATGTCGGTGATCGTCTTTCCGCGGACCGTAACCTCGAGGGTTTCACCGTTGAAGCGCGCCCCTTTGCACGTCGCGCACGTCACCTCGACATCGGGCATGAAGTAGAGCTGCGTCGTTATCACCCCCTCGCCCTGGCACTCCTCGCAGCGTCCTCCCTTGACATTGAAGCTGAACCGCCCCGCCTTGTAACCGCGCTCAACCGCCAGCGGGGAACTCGTGAAGAGGTCGCGGATGGCGTCGTAGAAGCCGATATACGTGGCCGGATTCGAACGGCTGTTCCGCCCGATCGCGGACTGGTCGATGTTGACGACCTTGTGCACATGTTCCCCTCCATCCATGCCGTCGTGGTCACCGGGAAGGGAGCGGGTGTCGACCAGTCTCTTCCAGAGGGCCTTGAAGAGAATCTCGTTGATGAGCGTGCTCTTGCCCGAGCCGGAGGCGCCGGTGACGGCGATCAGACTGCCTAACGGGAAAGCAACGTCAATCGACTTGAGGTTGTTCTCCCTGGCACCACGAATCACGAGGACCTTCCCCACACCCTGGCGACGCTTTCCGGGAGTTGCAATGCGGCGACGTCCGGAGAGAAACTGACCTGTCGGCGACTCCTTGCACGCCAGGATGTCATCGAGCGTCCCCTGCACGACCACCATGCCGCCGTGAACGCCGGGACCGGGTCCCATCTCGATAACGTGGTCTGCGGCCCTGATCGTATCCTCGTCGTGCTCGACCACGATCACTGTGTTGCCGATGTCCCGGAGGCTCTCCAGTGTCGCGATCATCTTGGCGTTATCGCGCGGATGAAGTCCGATGCTGGGCTCGTCCAGTACGTAGAGCATGCCCATCAGCCCCGAGCCGATCTGCGTCGACAGCCGGATTCGCTGCGACTCGCCGCCGGACAGGGTACTGGATCTGCGGTTGAAGCTCAGGTAGTCGAGCCCGATCCCGAGCAGGAGCCTTAGCCGGGACCTGATCTCGAGCAGAATCTGCCGCCCGGCATCTGCGCCACGCCCCGATGGTTTGAGCGCGGCAAGGAACTCATCGAGCTTGTCGAAGTGCAGTTGACCGAGGTCGTGGATCGTCCGCCCGCTAACCGTAAAAAGCAGACGCGTCTGGCGGACACGCGCCCCGCCGCAGTCGGGGCACACGTGTTCGACCATGACCTTGTCCAGCCACTCCTCCATTCCCGAACTCGCCTCCCCTCGCTGGCGATAACGCCGGTAGTGGCGCTCGATGCGCCGCGCAATTCCGCCAAAGCTTACCTCGTGACCGGTGGGGTCTTCACGGGTGGGCCTGCCGTCGGGGGGCAGGGTGATCGGGATCTTTCGACCATCGAGGCCACCGAGGATGGCGTTGTGAACCGGGGACGGGAGATCCTCCCACGCCGTCTCGAGCGAAAACGAAAGCGCCTTCGACAAGCTGTACATCACCCGACCATCCCAGGTGTCCGGGTTGTACCGGAACGCTTCCTTCACGAAACAGCCGCCGCGAATGCTCCGGCTGGGGTCGGGAATCAGCAGTTCGGGATGTGTCAGCTTGTGGACGCCAAGCCCCCCACACGTGCGGCAGGCACTTTCGGGATTGTTGAAAACGAAGAAGTCCGGCGAAATGTCGCCGTAGACAAATCGGTGTGTTGCAGTCGAGAAACTCCTCTGGACCTTCTCGACTGCGGGCGCGGGGCGCGCCCGGCCGCGACCAGCGACTCCGGCGTGAACGGCGATCAGGCCGTCACCGATCAGAAGCGCCGCCGCAATCCCCGCCTTGATCGCCTTCTCGTGGCGGCGGCTCACGACAAATCGATCCACGACTGCATCCATCTCGCGAACCTGCTCGCGGTCGAAGTCGGGCTCCGCGGAGAGATCAACGACCCTGCCGTCGATCACCATATGGCGGCAGCCTTTCTTCCGGACTTCGGTGAGGACGAAGTCGAGCTCCTCCCCATAAACACGGAAAACGGGCGCCCTGAGCTCCACCGGCGTGCCTTCGGGGAGTGACAGGACGCCCTCGAGAATCTGGCTCGAGCTCCGCATCGGTGTCACCTCGCCGGTCCGCGGGCAATGGGCCTCACCGATCGTCGCAAACAGGAGATTGAGATAACTCGCAATGTCGGTCATCGTCCCGACTGTCGACCGCGGGTTGCTCGCGATCGTCTTCTGCTCGATCGAGATCACCGGCGACAACCCATAGACGAAATCGACGTCGGGCCGCGTCACCTGCGACACAAAGCGGCGGGCGAAGCTCGAAAGTGACTCCATGTAGCGCCGCTGCCCCTCGGCGTAGATCGTGTCGAAGGCAAGGCTCGACTTGCCCGAACCCGAGAGCCCGGTGACAACGACGAGGCTGTCGCGGGGAATCTCGAGCGAGATGTTGCGGAGATTGTGTACGCGCGCTCCCTGCACTGCGACTGTTGTGCGAGGTTCAACGCGGCGCGTCGCCACGCCACCTTTCGCTGGTGAACCCGGCACCCCACCACCCGTCCGCACGCTCCGCGGCTGACCACGCCCCCCCCCCCTCCCCCTTGCGCCGCTGGCGGGACTTCTCAGCGGTCATTCGGCCCCGGCGGCGGTGCGATGAAAGCCAGCTCCTGCACCATCAACTTGCTCATCTTCGTCAACTGGATGGGTGCAGAGGCCCGTCCGATCAGACCCTCGTCAGCGAGGTATTCGCAGGCCGTGAGAACACCTTCGACGTCGAGGTTGCGAGCGAAGTGATCCTCGATCTCGGTCGCCGACCTTGCCTCGCCGACGTCAATGAGATGATCGATGATCGCGCCAAAGAGTCGCGACGCCTTCTGCCTGATGAACGCCTCCACAGCGCTGAGAGCAGCGGACACGGCCTCGGATGACTTGGGTCTGTTCAGGAGATCGGTGTAAATCGTACGGAAGAACGCAGGGTTGTGCTTCAGAGCCTGGATGATCACCTCGCGGTCCACCAGCTCGCCCGCCTCGAGTACCTCGATCCGGGCCAGTGGCGTTGCCGAATAGAGGATCCAGAGCGAGGAGTATTCGAGATCCCCACGGGTCTCGAACCACTTGCGTGCCTTGTAGAGGCAGGGCAGGGCGTGGATCCCCGAGTGAAGCAGCTGGAGCTGCGTGTCCCTGTCCCCCATCTCCTTCATGCCGTCCCAGAGATCCGCTATCGTCGAGTCGTGTGAATAGAGAAGCCGACCCTTCGCGAGAAACGAATGCAGGAAAGAGCTGCGCAGCGACCCGCCCACCGTCGCCCGGAATGACGCCCGTGGGATGAGGAGGGCATGCACGTTCACGCCATCGGCGTCGAGTGCCACACTCGTCGCCGGCGCCTTGCGATCGTCGATCGTTACGAGAACAAGGTCGACATCGGACTTTTCCCACACCGTGTCGTGCGACAGACTGCCACAGAGGATGGCGGCAAGTACCGTCTTGTCCTCTCGAACCTGGTCGACGAGCGCGGCGAGAGCCTCGCTGAAGCGCTCGCGGATATCAGGGTTGCGCATGCGGCCGGGAATATGGAGGCGACCGCACGTGGTGCGGGAGACGTCAGCGCGCCGACCGGCCGGCCGAGGGCGGCTCTATGACCGGCCATCTGCTGCGGCTCCCAGGCCGCTTTCGGAAGCCGCGATCAACCTCAGCGAGGTATTCTCGTAAAGCGGCCACCACCGCCGTTGATCCCCGTGACCGAAAACATGTTGGCAGCAGCAGGTATCAGGAGTGTCACCTCATCGCCCGGGCTCACGGTTATCGACTCGGAGACAGGTGTCCTCGTGGCTCCGATCGGATCGGCCAGAAAGCGCAGCGAACTTGCACCAAAGACGAACTGCGAGGGAATCCTCAGCATTGTGGTCGTCAGTGCCGTCGCGGTGCCCAGCCTCACACGCTGTGATCCGGCGAGGAGGTAAATGTTCATGTCGAGTGTGCTCTGATTCTGAACGCGGAGCATCGTCCGCGGTTGATCTGCGGCGGGCTGGTTGGCACCGCAACCAGCGGTGACAGCGGCTGCCGCGACGAGAGACATGAAGGCGCGTCGGCTCATGGATATTCCGGAAACGCGGCGCTCGAGCCGGCAGGAATTGCGGGCGACCGATCGCCTCATGTTCTGCCACCACCACCTCGTTGGCGCCGCTCGTGTACATGATCCTACACCTGCCTGCGCATTCTGTACCACGCTCTCTTGCGGCAGGAGGAGTTTCACCCGCGCCCGGCTTTCCGGGTCTCGCACTGCATGTCCAACGAACGGCAGAGCAGTCCAGGCAGTGGACTGATCACATTTCGGCTTCTCAGGAGACCGGTTGCACGTTAACCTCAGCAAGAGGCAGACTCACAGACCGCTCCTCACCGGCGCACTGACCGTGCCCAGCGCGAGGCAGCACTCCACTCCGATGACGATGAACATTCGCGTTGCTGCGGCTCTTTCAGTTCTGGCGGCCTGCACTGCATCTGCGCCACCGGCATCGCCGCCAGTGCCGGAGCGCGATCCGCGGATCGGACTGCGAGCGGGAATGTCAGACGCCGGCGAAGCGACATGGAACCTCCGGGTTGCTTCGACAGCGCAGCCGCCGGAGCGGTTCCGGGGCGCCACGAACTCCGATCTCGCCTTTACCGGCAACTACGCGATACAGGGGAGTTACAACGGATTCCAGATCTGGGACATCACGAATCCGTCCAGGCCGGTCCTCAAGACGGCGTACTTCTGCCCCGCGTCGCAGAGCGACGTATCTGTCTACCGGCATCTCCTCTTTGTTTCCGGAGAGGGCAGGGAGGGGAGACTCGACTGTGGCGGCCAGGGTGTGCCCGAGCCTGTGAGCAGAGACCGCCTGCGCGGGATCAGAATCTTTGACATCTCCGACATCGGCAATCCGAAGTACATCCACAACGTTCAGACCTGTCGCGGCTCCCACACTCATACGGTGGTCGAGGACCCCGAGGACCGTGAGAACGTCTACGTGTACGTATCAGGATCAGCTGGTGTCCGGCCGGCCGAGGAGCTGCCGGGGTGCGTCAGCGCGCCACCTGACAGCAACGCCAACTCGGCACTGTTCCGCATCGAGGTGATTCGCGTACCGCTGGCCAATCCACAGCAGGCGGCGATCGTCAGTTCACCGCGGATATTCAACAATCTTGCTCCGGCACCGCAGCACGGCGAGGCCCCCGAAGACGTCGAAGCGGCGCGAGCCGCGGCGGCGGATGCGAGGGCGCGCGGGTTCTTCACCGCGACTGCTATGGGCACCGAGATGGTCATCCCCTCGGGCTTCACTCGTGTGCTCCTCGACAGCATCGTGCGTGCGCGAGGTGGCACCGGCGCACCGACCGCGGCCGACAGCGCTGCACTCCGCGCCGGAATACAGGGACTGATCGACACACTGGTCGGAGGTGGTGGGGTGGACACAGGGCCAACCCAGTGCCACGACATCACGGTCTATCCTTCTTTAGGCCTGGCCGGTGGGGCCTGCGAGGGCTACGGCCTCCTGCTTGACATCAGCGATCCGGTGAACCCGGTCCGCATAGATGCTGTCGCCGACTCCAATTTCGCCTACTGGCACTCGGCGACCTTCAACAACGACGGCACAAAGATCCTCTTTTCGGACGAATGGGGTGGAGGTGGGGCACCCAAGTGCCGGGCCAGTGATCGAAAGGAATGGGGAGCCAATGCGATCTTCGAGATCGTCGATCGCAAGATGGTCTTCAGGAGCTATTACAAGCTGCCGGCGGCCCAGACCGCGCTCGAAAACTGTGTGGCGCACAACGGGTCGCTGATTCCGATACCAGGCCGTGACGTAATGGTCCAGGCCTGGTATCAGGGCGGCATTTCCGTTTTTGACTGGACCGACCCAGCGAACCCAAGGGAGATCGCCTTCTTCGATCGCGGGCCGGCTGACTCCACGCAGATGGGTGACGCGGGATCGTGGTCGGCGTACTGGTACAACGGGGCCATCGTGAGCTCCGAGATAGGCCGCGGTCTCGACGTGGCCGAGCTTGTACCCAGCGAATTCATATCGCGCAACGAGATCGAGGCGGCGAAGAGTGTCCGTCTCGACTACTTCAATGCCCAGGGTCAGCCGAAGTTGTCGTGGCCGCCCACCTTTGCCCTGGCCCGTTCCTACGTCGATCAACTGGAGCGAAACGGCTGCCTCACCGCGTCGCGAATCGCGGCAATCCGGCAGTCGCTTTCAGGCGCGGAGCGGGCCAGCGGCGGAACGCGCACGGTCGCCCTCAACAATCTTGCGTCGCAACTGGGGTCGGACTCGGGTTCGTCCTGCGACGAACGGCGGGTTCGGCTCCTGCAGAAAGCCGTGCAGGACCTGGCGCCGGTCGTTTCCTGATCAGGCCACTGTCCGAGGTTCTTCGCCAGCGGGTGCACTTCGCGCCTTCTCCATCCCCGAGAGTCCGATGCGAGTGGGTGCGTGGTAAGGATGCCGTCAGGGTTGCGCCGGACCGATTGACTTTCGACCCTTTCGGTGGACCTTGATCGGGACGAGTAAACACGCCATAGCCGGACGGAGGTGTGTAATGGTCAGGGGATCGAGCAGGTCAATGGAGCTATGGTTCGTAGCAGCAGTGTGGAGCCTTGGATCGTGTGGGGGGCCGGATGCGGTGAGCCCGCCGACGTCGCTGCTTCTAACCGTCGAGCCGGAGCTCGGAACACTTCCTCTGGGCGACACGGTCATCGCAGTCGCGGAGGCTCGCGACGCGTCGGGTGCCCGGCTGAACGTCAAAATCGGGTGGGAGTCGCGCCCGCCAGGCATCGTGTCAGTGACGCCGTTGCCCAGGAACTCCAGCGAAGACTATCGGGCACGGATTGTGGCGCTTGCGCCGGGACTCGCTTCCATAATCGTCACTACACCGGGAAGGCAGGCGCTAAAGCCAGTAACCGTTTCGCCGCAACACCTGGTCGCCCTGCTCCCGGCCGCCGACAGTTTGCTGATACCTTACCTGGGTAAAGCTGTCCTTCGCGTGGACGGCGTCGATCGGCGGGGGGTCGTGGTTCCCAACCCCAGGCTTGACTGGACGTCGTCGGAGCGGCGAGTGATCGACGTCGATTCAACGGGTCTCCTCACGGCCGTCGGCCCTGGTCGGGCAAGGGTAACCTTCGCGCGGCCGCCGACAGCGGGTTCCATCTCCGTGAGCGTCTCCCTTCCGGACACGTGGAGCATCCGAACATCACACGAAATCGTCGTCATCAGGCAGGGCCATGACGTCAAGGTCACGGCCGAGCCGGTGGATTCAGTCGGCAGGGTCATTCCGAATGGCGAGCCAATCTGGGCAACGCGGGACCCGTCGATAGCTGAGGCAGACGAGACCGGATACGTGGGTTCTCGTCGCGAGGGGCAGACGATACTGGACATCTCGATCTTTGGTCGCGTACGTGAGATTCCAGTGAGGGTCGTCTTCAACCCGGTCGCGACGGTGACGGTCAGCCCGACTGCAGTGAATCTGCAGCCGGGCGCAAACAGGGAGATCTCCGTCGACCTGCGTGACCAGGATAATTTGTATCTGAGGCGACCTGTAGCGTGGAGAAGTTCAGACCCGGCCGTGGCCTCGGTTTCGAATGCCGGCGTCGTGACCGCCCATGCGCTCGGCAGGGCGACGATAACCGCTACCTGCGAAGGAATATCGGCGACGGTCGCTGTAATCGTTACCGAACTGCCGTTGGTGACGAGCATCGTCATCAGACCGTCGCGGGTCGTAATCGTCGAAGGACAGACGATAAGGATGAACGCCATCCTCACGGGGTTGGATGGCGTAGTCCAGCCAAACAGAAGAGTGCCGTGGCTGTCGAACGCGGCCAATGTGCTCCAGATCGATACCGCCGGATTGGTGCGCGGCGTGGCTGGTGGGCGCGCGATAGTCTCGGCTGCGGTCGACAGTGGTCGCGCCGAAAGCCGAGTCGAGGTGGTTCCGACGGCTGTTCAGGGCCCATTCAACATCGAGTTACGGCCGCTCGGCCCAATTCCACCAGCGCTGGCGGCCGCCCTCCAACGAGCCGTCGCGCGGTGGCGGCGTACGATCACCGCGGACGTTCCAGATCGGCTGGTCAGGCTTGCGTCGGGCGAGTGTTTCCCAGGCATTCCGGAGTTGAACGAGATAGTCGATGACCTGGTCATCTACGTCGGTGCCACGGATACGCTCCCTGGCGACATCGCCGGGCTGGCCGGTTCGTGTGCTTCGCGTGATGATATTCACCTGCCGCTCTTGTCGGTCGCCGTGTTCAACGCCACGGTGATCGAAACAGCGTTGGCCGAGAGGTGGCTGGATGCGCTGGTGACCCACGAGCTCGCCCATGCGCTGGGATTCGGACGGGATGTCTGGGACGCTGCCGGGCTGTTGTCGGTGGCGGTTGCCCTCAATCCCTTTTTCAGGGGGACCGCCGCAACGGACCAGTTCGCGCTGGTCGGGGGGCGACGAAGCTACAGCGGTCCGGGTGTTCCTCTCGAGAACAGCGGCGGATCTGGCACGTACGCCTCCCACTGGCGTTACTCCGTGATGCGGCCCGAGCTCATGATTCCTGCGGTCGACAGGACGCGTCACATGCCGATGAGCCGCGTAACCCTGGGCGCGATGTCAGACCTTGGTTACACGGTGGACATGGAAGCCTGGGATGAATATGCGCTGCCTTTCGATGCCACGTTACCGCTCCGTGGCAGGGAATTCGCCGAAGTCGCCGTGCCGTTGCGGGTGCGGGTGAGGCGCGACGGATCCGTCCGGCGCAAGACACCGTTTGGGACCTGGCGATGACGCAGTGATGACGAACAACCACTGACTCACCGTAACCAACGAGCGCAAGCAACGGCACGCGCAGGCACCAACCAGCCCCTAACCGAGCCCGAAAAATGGTACTCATTGCATCCCGAGCTCGGAATACGTGGGTCGACTCCGCACCGGCCCGGTGCTTCGATCTGGTCAGTCACCTGAACGACGGGCGAGTCGAAGCTCCAGATGACGCTTCACATCCACCCACTCGCTGTCAAGGATGCTGAACATCACGCTGTCCCGCACAGTGCCATCCCGGCGCGCGGCATGATGTCGCAGCACGCCATCGCGGCGTGCCCCAAGCGCCTCGATCGCCCGCTGCGATGCAAAATTGAAGTTGTCGGTCCTGAGCCCGACAACCGCGCACCCCAACGTGTCGAACGCGTGACCGAGGAGCAGGAGCTTGCAGGCTGAGTTCACGTGAGTGCGTTGCCAACTCCGGCTGTACCAGGTGTAACCGATCTCGACGCGATCGATCGACGCCACAATGTCGTGGTAGCGAGTGCTTCCCACGACGGTGCCACCGCCGAGTTCACGGACGACCCAGGGCAGCATATGACCGGCGGCCAGGCCGGAGAGCGCAGTTCTGATGTAGGCTGCAGTTTCTCCCGGTGCCGGAACTGATGTATACCACAGCTCCCAGAGTTTCCCGTCGGTGGCCGCGGCGGTGAGGTCGTTTTCGTGCTCCTCGGACATCGGCTCGAGGCGAACTCCGTGGCCTTCGACGGTCAGGGGGGCAGGGGAGATCATCGGTAGTCGAGAGTTGGGGCGTGAGGATGAAGGCGATGAAGGCGATGGCGATGAAGACGATGAAGACGATGAAGGCGACGAAGACGATGAAGGCGACGAAGACGATGAAGGCGATGAAGACGATGAAGGCGATGAAGGCGATGAAGGCGATGAAGACGAGGACGATGGCGAAGCTGACTGCAGCACATGAGGCTCGTGGGCCCGCGGCGGGAACTGCGACAGCACAAGCAAGCGCCGCTCGTCCATCCTCACCCTCCTCGCCTTCACCTTCACAGGGCGCCCTACCTGGGGTGCCTAACGAATGGTCCGCTCGCCCGAGAAAACAGCATCCAGGTCAAGCCGCGGCTGCGCAAGGAAGCTGAACGTTCCCGGACCGGAAAGTTCGCGGGCGGCGTCGTGGAACGCGGCCCACGCAACTCGAGCCAACGCACCACCGACGCTGATCCGCCGGACTCCCGCCTGCTCCAACTGTGCACAGTCGGTGAACGCGCGAGTGATCAGGACGTTTACAGGTTTGGGGGCCAAGGCGCGCACGACCGTACTCACGTCATCGATCGAACCCAGGCCCGGTGCGTAAAGACAGTCGGCGCCGGCATCAGCGTAGGCGCAAAGACGATCAATCGTCGCCGAGAGATCAGGACGCCCGCAAATGAAGCCCTCTGACCGCCCGGTGAGAACGATCCCCGGGCCGTGTTCATTGATCGCGACCCTCGCGGCCCGTACGCGCTCAACGGAGTGATCGAAATCGAAAAGCGGGTGTTCCGGGTCACCGCTCGAGTCCTCGATCGAGAGTCCGGCAATCCCGGTCGCAGCGGCGAGCGCAACGTTCGTCGCAACCCCGCCCGGGTCGACCGCGAATCCCCCCTCAAAGTCGGCATTCACCGGGACCGAAACCGCGGCCGCGACGAGGCGCAGGTGCTCCAGCACATCGTCACGCGGCACGGCGTTATCGGCTCTTCCGGTTGACCACGCGAAGCCGGCACTGGTCGTCGCCAGCGCCCGGAACCCGAGCGTGGCGAGCAGTCGCGCGCTGCCCTGGTCCCACGGGTTCGGGATCACAAAACAGCCGCCCGAATGGAGCTCGCGGAACACTTGCCTCTGGTCGTTAGTCATACTTTCAGTTTCGCAAATGGCAGGAAGCACGTTGCTGCGTCTTGAGGTCCCGCAAGTCACCACGCGGCCCCACCCGGGCGATACAGAGCGGTTACTGCTGAGTCGCGCGCGATGATAAGTTAGCGCAACGGGCTCGCTCTACACTCGCGGTTCGCCGGCACCATTTCGACCAGAATCACAAATCTGATGTCTACTTCAAGGCGCTCTTTCCTCCGCCAGTCATCGGCCCTGCTCATCGCTCCTTCGCTCAGCGGGCTGGTCGCCTGCTCGCGCGGGATAGGCACCACCGCTTCCAGCCGGCGCGTCGAACCCATTCGTCGGGCCGACCTCGGGCAGGGCGGCTATGGTCCATTGGTGTCGGCAGGGCCCGACCTCGAACTACCGGCCGGCTTCAGCTATTCGGTCGTGAGCGCATCCGGCAGACCGATGTCAGACGGTATCAGAACGCCAACGGCATTCGACGGAATGGCAGCTTTTGGGATGCCCGGTGGAGTCGTGCGGCTGATTCGTAATCACGAAAACAGGGATCTGCCGGCCCGCGCCCGGCTCAAGGGCCCGACGGAGACTGCGTACGACGTGCGGGCAGGCGCCTGCGTGACGACGCTCGACGTTCGGATCGACAGCAGCGGCAAGGCAACTCTCATCCGGGACTTTCTTTCCCTCAACGGCACAAGCATCAATTGTGCAGGCGGCCCCACGCCGTGGGGGTCGTGGCTGACCTGCGAAGAGACTACAGAAGGAGTGCAGTTCGGCTGGGGCAAGGAGCACGGATACATTTTCGAGGTTCCGATAACCGCCGACGGCCCCGTCAAGGCCGAACCACTCAACGCGATGGGCCGCTTCGTTCACGAGGCCGTGGCAGTTGATCCTGCCACCGGAATCGTCTACGAAACCGAAGATCGACTCCTGTGCGGCTTTTATCGGTTCATACCGGCTGAGCGCAACAACCTTCGAGCGGGTGGCAGGCTGCAAATGCTGGCTATCGAAGGACGGGAGAACTACGACACCGGTGATGGACAACAGGTCGGCGAAGACCTGCCGGTCAGATGGATCGACATTCGCGTGCCGGACCCCGAGGCCAGTTGGGGCGAAGATAACGCCGTTTTCGCCCAGGGTTTCAGCGACGGCGGCGCCCGTTTTTCCCGACTCGAAGGCTGCTGGTACGGCGACCGCAGCATCTACTTCCACGCCACAAACGGGGGCGACGCAAGGCTGGGTCAGGTCTGGCGCTACCGGCCCGGGGCCACGCCAGCCGCCGGCGGCACCCTCACACTCATATTTGAGTCACCCTCACGTGAGGTTCTGAACTCGCCAGACAACATCACCGTTAGCCCCCGCGGCGGACTCGTCCTCTGCGAGGACACGACGCAACCGTGGCTTAAGGGACTGACTCCCGATGGTGCGATATTCGATCTCGCGCGCAACACCTTCAACAGCACAGAATTCGCCGGCGCCTGCTTCAGTCCGGACGGGCGCGTCATGTTCGTGAACATCATGGGGACGACAATCGACGCGGGGCGTTCGGAATCGCGGACGCTTGCGATTACGGGACCGTGGGAGAAAGGAGCGCTGTGACGAGGGCGATGAGGGCGACGACGGCGATGAGGGCAACGAGGAGCGAGAGGAGCGAGAGGAGCGTCCGAGGCGAGCCTCATTATCATCCGGAGCCCTGCCGGCCGCCCGCAAAGTCGCTATCTTTCATGTGCTCCAGGTCCCGGAGGGCGTAGGCGCGCCAACCCCGTGAGGACCCCGAAGGTAGCAGCGGTACGCGATGTCTTACGTTGCTTCGTCAGGCCTGGAGCATCCCGCGCGGGCCACCGTGCGCAATGCGCGCAGGAGCCCGCGCGGTTTTCTTTGACCCAACACGTTCCGCAGACCAGTCCGCGTTGATCGCTCTCGCCAGAAAGTACCGACCGAAATCCTTTGCGACCGTCGCCGTACAGTCGCACGTCTCCAACACGCTCAAGGGGGCGATTTCGCGAGGGCGCATCGCGCACGGGTATCTGCTCTGCGGCCCGCGTGGTGTGGGCAAGACGACTCTCGCCCGCGTGCTCGCGATGGCCCTCAACTGTGAGGACAAGCAGCCCGATGCCGAGCCCTGCGGTCGCTGTACCACCTGCCAACGGATCTGGAGTGGTTCGCCCAGCCTCGATGTCGTCGAGATCGACGCTGCATCCAACCGTGGCGTCGATGACGCGCGGGACTTGCGCGAACGGGCCATGTACGCTCCCTCGGGCGACGATCGCTACAAGGTGTACATCATCGACGAAGCCCACATGCTCACCCGTGAGGCCTGGAATGCGCTCCTCAAAATTCTCGAGGAGCCACCTCCGCGCGTCGTTTTCGTCTTCGCGACCACGGAACCGCACAAGATCGCGCAGGCAGCAGCCCCGGTACTGAGCCGGCTCCAGCGTTTTGACTTCCGGCGCATGAGCGTCAACGACATCCGTACACGGCTCATCGCTGTACTCGACTCGGAAGGAATCGAAGCAGAACACGAGGCGCTGGCCATGATCGCGCGTGCAGCCGACGGCTCGATGCGCGACGGCCTCAGCCTCACCGATCAGGTTCTCGCGTTAGGCGACGGTCAGGTGACCGCGTCCAGCGTCCGCGAAGCCCTGGGTCTGGTCGCCGAGGAGGAATACCTGGCCCTCCTTGACGCGATCGTCGAGCGACGGGCCTCCGACGTCCTGCCGATGATGACTCGGCTGATCGACTCGGGAGTCGACCTCGGTCAGTTCCTGGTTGGACTGAGTGATATGCTGCGCGCGTTCCTCGCGGTGGAACTCGGGGCACCGGATGCTGGAGTCAGCGCAGCCGCCCGTGATCAGCTCGAGGCGCGCCGCGGCAGGCTTTTGCCGGCGGACATTCTGCGCATGCTGAGCGCCATCGCCGCCCTTGAGCCGGACTTCAGGCGGAGCACCCAACAGCAGATCCTGCTCGAAGCGCTCCTCGTCCGCTTTGCCCTGCTGGATCGCACGGTCGACATCCAGATGCTGCTCGAGCGCCTCGACAACGCACCACCCGGGGACGGGGGAAGGGGCGACCGCGGCGAGCGCACCAATCGACCGACGCCTGCCTCCCCCACAGATCGATCCCGGTCGCGATCACGCCCCGATCCTGATCCCGGGGTGCCGCCTGCGCCTCGCGCAGCGCCGGAAGTAAAGGGAAAGGGGGACGAAGGACGGCAAGCGCCGGCACGATCCGGCGGCGCGCCCGGACAATCTCCGGCGTCAGCGGTCCGGGAGACAAACGATAAGAAACATCCTACGCCGGCTCCGGTCGGCCTCGACCTCAACGCAATCGCGGGTCGCTGGGACGACCTTGTCGAGGCGGTACGCGCGAGCCGCCCCATTGTTGGCGCGATGCTCGCCCACGCGGTCCCGTCTGCCGTCACCGCCGGTGGAGTACTCACCCTCGCGCTCGATGACAGCCGGGCTTACGAAGGCCTCCAGAACGCGGGCCGCGACCTCCTCGCCGCCTTTACGCCCCACATCGCCGGACTCACGCGTGTCGCGCTTCTCCAGCCCGACAACCAGCAATCGGCCGCGCCGAGAATCACCGCAGAATCACGCAAGGCCGAGACGTTATCATCACTGAGAAAAAAGGACGCTGTCATTGCCACCGCGATCGACGTCCTTGACCTTGAACTGATGGACTGACACGGGGCGCGAAGGCGTCCCCAGAGAGGAACCAATGGCTGATTTCATGAAGATCCTGCAGCAGGCGCAGCAGGTTCAGGGAAAGATGGAGCAACTGCAGGAAGAGCTCTCGCGCATGTCAGTGTCAGGGAGTTCCGGTGGGGGAATGGTTACCGTCGAGACCGATGGAAAGGGCAACGTAAGGCGAGTTAAGCTCGAGCCGGCGGTCGTGAATCCCGCAGACATCGAGATGCTCGAAGACCTGATCCAGGTCGCCATAGCGGATGCTCAGAAGAAGGCTGCTGAAGCGGCTCGTGAAGCTGCGCAGGCCGAGATGGGAAAGTTGACCGACGGGTTGCCGTTTCCCCTCAAGATGCCTTTCTAGCCTTGCAAGCGCCGGTGTTGGCAGGGTGAGTCATCTGTGAGCGCGATCGACGAGCTGGCGACCGAGCTGGCTCGGCTGCCAGGGATCGGGCGCAAGACGGCGCTACGGCTGACGTACCACCTTCTGCGGCAACCCCGAGAGCGGGTACAGCGCCTTGCGGCGGCTCTCCTGACCCTTGTGGAGCGGGTCAGGCAGTGCCGGATCTGCGGCAACCTGACCGAAGACCCTGAGTGCGCCATCTGCCGTGACCCAAGACGTGACACGACCGTCATTTGCGCGGTCGAGGAGGCGGCTGACATTGGGGCGATCGAGCGGACCGGAGAGTTTCGTGGCCAGTATCACGTTCTGGGAGGGAGGATTTCGCCGCTCGACGGCGTGGGCCCCGAGGATTTGACCGTTGGGCATCTCGTGCGTCGAGTGATGGATGGGCAGGTGTCCGAGGTGATCGTCGCGACGAATCCGAGTGTTGAGGGTGAGGCTACCGCTCTTTATCTGCAACAGGCTCTCCGGCCGGCAGGAGTGCGGATAACCCGCATCGCTCGGGGTCTGCCCGTGGGTGGGGATCTGGAGTATGCCGATGGCGTGACGATAGCCCAGGCCATCTCCGCAAGGCGCGACATGCACGACACACGTTGACCCGGGCCAGACGAGACTGACATGCACTTCGGCGCAACCAGCTGGTCGCTCACCGAACAGGACGCCGCCGCGATCGCACGGGTTCTGCAGCGACTGATCTTTGACAGCAACGCACGCTGTTGTGTTGTAGTCGACCGCAGCGGTCAGCTGATCACGACGGCCGGAGAGCGGCCGGTGTTCGACGTGACGTCATTTGCGACGCTGGCCGCGGCCGACTTTGCCGCCAACGATCAGCTGGCTCGGCTCGTCGGGGAACAGGACTTCAACACACTTTTCCATCAGGGAGAACGTGAGTCGATGCTCCTGGCGGATGTTTCGCGGCGCGTGATCCTCGCTGTGCTGTTCGACAACCGGACGACGCTGGGCATGGTGCGCCTGCGCCTCAAGGGAGCGGTTGAGGAGCTGACGCGGGTGATCGACCAGATGTTCGCGAAGGCGGCCGTAGCGCAGCACTCGGGAGGCGGAGGCAGCTCCATCTTCAGCGACGTGGACGACGAAATCGACCGACTCTTTCAGTAGCGCGGGGCGGAAGTTCAGATGTCGATGATCAACTATGCGTCGCGCGAGATCAACTGCAAGATCGTGTATTACGGTCCGGGACTCGGCGGCAAGACAACGAACCTCGAGCACGTTTTTCAGAAGGTTTCGCCGACCACGCGCGGAAAGCTGATTTCCCTGGCGACGGAGTCGGAGCGGACGCTTTTCTTCGACTTTCTGCCGGTCGACCTGGGCACGATCCGCGGTTTCAAGACCCGCTTTCATCTCTATACGGTTCCCGGGCAGGTTTACTACAACGCCAGCCGGAAGCTGATTCTCAAGGGTGTCGACGGCGTCGTGTTCGTTGCTGATTCCCAGATGGATCGGATGGAGGCGAATCAGGAATCGATGCAGAACCTTTACGACAACATGACGGAGTACGGATACGATC
The DNA here is from genome assembly GCA_052389935.1 of Gemmatimonadota bacterium. Taxonomy (GTDB): domain Bacteria; phylum Gemmatimonadota; class Gemmatimonadetes; order Gemmatimonadales; family Gemmatimonadaceae; genus JBQTHK01. The sequence goes on from JBQTHK010000087.1 coordinate 30,496, forward strand.
TGTCGAAGCTGCCGTTCGTGATCCAGTACAACAAGCGCGACCTCCCCAATGCGCTACCCCTGATTGAGCTGCAATCGGCACTTAACCCGGGCTGGGACGTGACCGACGGGTCCAGGCAGCGGCTGACGCCGGACGTCTTTCATGCGGGGGAATACCTCGTGGAGCAGGTCGAAGGGACCTGGGTCGAGCGGGCGCCCTATTTCGAGGCGGTGGCCGTGACTGGGGATGGAGTCTTCGATACCTTGAAAGCAGTTTCAAAAACGGTATTGAAGTCTCTCTCCTGAAGTCGGGGCTGTGCAGATAAACCTGCCCAATGCAATAACAATCAGCCGTATCGCAGCGACGCCGATCATCGCCGCGCTGATCGTGAGCGCCGGTTGGCAGCCGCGGCTCTCGGCCTGGTTTCTGTACCTGGCTGCGGCAATCACTGACTATTTCGACGGGAAGCTGGCCCGCGACCGGAATCTCGTCACCAATTTCGGCAAGCTGCTCGACCCGATCGCGGACAAGACCCTGCTCCTTGCGACGCTGATCCCGATGTATTGGCTCACCCGGGACGTCGCTCTCCTCGCCGAAGTCCCCGCCGGTGCCTCGTGGGCGGCCGGCCAGACGGTTGGTCCGGTGGTCTCTGCTTCATCCAACGTCGCGTGGCCGTTCGTAACGCCGATTGGTCTGGTGGGGCTGCCATTGTGGATCCTCGTCATCGTTCTCGGCCGCGAGCTCTTCATGACGGGGCTGCGGCACTACGCCGTGAGGCGTGGGATATTCATTGCCGCGATCGGCCCCGCGAAGTGGAAGGCAACCTTCCAGTACATCTGGATCGGTGCCGCATTCTTCTGGTTCTTCGCCTCCTCGGCGGCTGCAGAGCACCGCTGGACAAACTCGGCGTGGAATACATTCGCCATGTTCAACGGGATTGTCGGGGTCCTCGCCATGATCGGCGCCGTCACCCTGACGCTCTGGTCCCTGTGGTTGTACCTGCGCCGCTATGGCGGGCTGCTCACCGGTCGCCGTCGCGCGCCCGCCTGACGCGTTCCGGAACGGTGTGAACGTCGAGATTGTCACGATCGGCGACGAGTTGCTCCTCGGACTCACGATCGACACCAACGGCGCCTGGCTCGCGAGGGAACTCGGCGCAGCCGGCGTCGGCGTCCCGCGCCGCTCATCGGTGGGAGACGATGCGGCGGCGATCATCGACGAGGTTGCCGCTGCCCTCGATCGCACGGGAATGGTCATCACCACCGGCGGCCTTGGGCCAACGGCCGACGACCGCACCAAACCGGCGATAGCGGCAGTTTTCGGCCGGGAGATGGCTTTTCACGAAGGATCGTGGGAACGCCTACGTGCGCTCTGGCGCGAGCGGGGGCGCCCGGGCGAGCCCCCCGAAGCCAACCGCCAGCAGGTCATGATCCCGGCCGGCGCCGAGATCCTGCCTAACGAACGGGGAACGGCACCGGGCCTCCTCGTCAGGGAAAGCGGACGATGGGTCGCAATGCTGCCCGGCGTCCCGTCCGAAATGAAGTCAATGTTCACCCGCGAACTCCTCCCGCGATTGATCGGCCGTGCAGCGCGGGTCATTCGCTCGGCTACGCTCAGGACAACGGGAATCGCCGAGTCGCAGCTGCCCTCAAGGTTGGGCGACCTGGCGTCTTCGGTTGGCGGTCTCAACCTCGCCTATCTGCCAGGACGGGAAGGGGTCGACCTGCGACTCACGGTCCACGACAAGGCGCCTGACGAGGCTGATCGGATTCTCGCCGAAGGGCTCGACCTGCTCGCGAACCGGCTGGGCGCTGTCGTCTACGGCTCCGGGAGTCAGGACCTCGCGGAAGCCCTCCTCACGCTCTGCCGCGAACGTTCCCTCACGATCGCGGTCTGCGAGAGTTGTACGGGAGGACTCCTGGGGGCACGCCTGACAGAGATACCTGGCGCAAGTGACGTGTTTATCGGCGGCGCCATCGCCTACGACAACCGGCTCAAGGAGCTGCTGGCAGGAGTGCGTCCTGAGACATTATCAGCCCACGGCGCGGTGAGCGAGCAGGTAGCACTCGAGATGGCGACCGGGATCAGGGAGCGGGTCCACTCGTCGATCGGAGTGGGTATAACAGGCGTAGCCGGCCCAACGGGAGGAACGAAGGACAAACCTGTCGGTCTGGTCTGGATCGCTGTGGACATAGACGGAAGCCGGCGCGCGTTCGGACCGCGCCTGATCGGAGATCGTGGAGAGATCAGGTTCAGGGCGACTCAGGCAGCTCTGGACCTGCTGAGGCGCCTCATCAGCAGGAGCGGAGTTCCGGAATGGCCTGCTGCGGGAGAGCCGTTGCAACGGCCCAAGTAGTTCAAGAGATTTGAGTTGCGAGCGTCAGCTCCGTCGCCGGCGCCTGAATAGCGGCGCGGCCCCAATGTCCGAAACCAGAACGCATCGAGTGCGTTAAGAGATGCAGACCAATGACAGATAACGACAGCAGTCGCGATCCCCTCGCCGGCGAGAGCGCGACACGAGCGGGCCCCCTGGAGGTTCCAGGCGAAAACCGCACCGTTGAGGCTTCGCTCGTGGACGAACTTCAGCGCGCAGTCGACGAGCAGCGCGACAAGTACCTTCGACTGGCCGCCGAATACGACAACTTCCGCAAGCGATCCATCCGCGAGCGACAGGAGGCAGGCTGGCGGGCTCAGGCTGATCTGACGGCAGGCCTCATCGATGCACTCGACGACGTGATGCGCTTTGCCCACGTCGACCCGGCAACCACCGATTCCGACACGCTGGTGCAGGGCGTGTCGATGGTCGAGAAGAAGCTTCTCAAATCGCTGGCCGGCCACGGCCTCGAGGTCTTGTCTCCGGTGGATCAGCCGTTCAACCCGGAGCACCACGAAGCAGTCTCCACTGAGCCGACATCGGCGCCAGAGGAGGATCACATGGTGTCGCGTGTGTTCCAGTCCGGCTACCTCTTTCGTGGTCAGCTGCTGCGGCCGGCGCGGGTTGTCGTCCGGCAGCTTGAGGGCTGACGGGCGGGAATGGCTCAGACCAGGGATTACTACTCGGTACTGGGAGTTTCCTCGACCGCGGGCGCGGAGGACATAAAGAAGCAATACCGGCGCCTCGCCAAGAAGTACCATCCCGACACCAACCAGAACGACCCTAAAGCCGCAGAGCGATTCAAGGAGATCTCCGAGGCGTACCAGGTCGTGGGTGATGCCGGGAAGCGCAAGCAATACGATGAAATGCGGCGCCTCGGTGCATTCGGCGGCTATGGACGTGGTCCGGCCGCCGGGTCGCCACGGCGGCCGCCTGGCGGCCCGCGCCCTGCTGGTGGAGGATCAACCTTCCAGGATTTCGACATCGGGGGCCTTGGTGGCCTCGGTGACCTCTTCAACTCGATGTTCAGCGGTGGCAATCGCCGATCCCCGGCCGCGGAGCAGGGCCAGAGCATCGAGGCGACGCTCGAAATACCGTTCCGCGTGGCTGCGACCGGCGGCAAGGTACCGATCGAACTCGAAGTTAACGAGGAGTGCGCGACGTGTGGAGGTTCGGGTGCTGCTCCAGGAGCGACGCTTGGTCGCTGCTCGGAGTGCAACGGAGTCGGGACGATTTCGTTCGGTCAGGGTGGGTTTGCGGTGAACCGTCCCTGTCCGGCCTGTGGTGGTCGCGGTCAGGTTCCCAGCGAGAGGTGCGCGACGTGCGGCGGGCTTGGCGAGGTCCGTGCGCGGAGAAAGGTGAACATCACGGTGCCGGCTGGTGCAGACACCGGTACACGTGTGAGGCTCAAGGGCCAGGGTGGGCGTGGCACCAACGGTGGACCTCCCGGCGATCTCCTCATCACCTTTCACGTTCAGAGCGACAAGTTCTTTACGCGCGAGGGTTCCGACCTGGTGGCGAGCGTGCCGCTCAACATCGCGCAGGCGACGTTAGGCACGAAGATATCTGTGAAAACGCTCGATGGTCGCAAGGTTACGATCAGGATTCCGCCCGGGACGCCGAGTGGCAAGCGTTTCCGGGTGCGCGGGCAGGGGATCCCGAAGGAGGGCCAGCCCGGTGATCTCATAGTGGAGACGACGATCACCGTTCCCGACAAGCTTACTGAGGAGCAGGAGCGTCAGCTGCGGGAATTTGCGGAGGGAGCGGGACTCAAGTACTGACGACTGTCAGGGCTGCCACACGGCCTTTGCGGTGACCGTGCTGCAGAGCTCGCTTGCATTCTGCGGAGTCCTAGTCGGTACTGTGGTGAGCGGGCTCGTCACTCGCATTGCCGCCCGACCGGGGTCGGGCAAGGAGGAACAATGCCGGGAGGCAATATCAACTACTCCGCGACCTTTACAGGGACGTCAGCGGCTGCGCCCCAGGTGGCCGCAGCGGCGGCTCTGATCCTGTCGCGGGAACCCAACCTCACCGAGTTCCAGGTGCGTTCGCGGCTCTGCCAGACGGCACACTCCTGGGGCACAC
>JBQTHK010000088.1:0-2549 GCA_052389935.1 Gemmatimonadota bacterium
GCTCACGCTCGACGGCCCGTCACTCCGGACGAAGCACCTCGGGCTTGACGATCCCATTGTCTCACCCCCATCTCCTCAGGTGGCCAGAATTTCCGGAATTCGCGCGCCAGATTTTCCGGAACCCACAAGTGCGCCAGCCGCACGCCCACCGGCCCGCTTCACGGGCACTGGAGCACATAGGAGGGATCATCACGCCAACCGGACCCGTCTTCCTTGTTCCAGTAGAACGTGAAGGTGTCAGGCTGCATGGCTGGGGAGTTGTGCGCGCTCAGCGAGGTAGCCTTGGCATGCTCGTGTGCGCCGTAGTAGTCGTTGGAGCTGTTGCTGTAGCAAGGACAGGGGACTTTTGAACATCGTTCAAAGAGTTTGTGCACGTCGTTCGCAGGGAGTTTCGCTGAGACTGTTGCGGAATCCAGATGCCACGCCTCGTGCGCCCAGGTGGAACCTGAAAGCGCCGCGAAGTCAGGTGTCGGCGCACACGTTGTGTTGACTGTGCGGTGATCGCCGTCGCGAAGATGATGCAATCGGCGAGTGGTAACTTGCTGGCCATGCCAAGATGCGCGGCGCTGAGCGCCAGGCCACCGTCAAGGCTGACCACCGGGGCCTGACGAGTCAGGTCGCGGCGGCGGGCAGGTGGCGCCAGCTTCAGGCGAACTTCGGCCGCCTACTTTGTGAGCCTGTAGCGCACCACGCGTTGCACGTCATCCGCATCCGATTCAACGCCCCAGACGCTCGAAGCGCTTGCGGCACTCAGCGTGATGTTGCGGGCGATAGTTACGCTGCCGGCGAGTGTGCCGTCGGGCGCAATGACCCAGTACTCGACGTTTGGCCGGTCCTCCTCGCGGCGCAGCCACAAGGTTCCGTCTGCAGCAGCAAATGCTGATGAGACGGGTGCCCGGTAGTTCGGGGTGAACGCTGCATTTCGTACCTGCGCATCGGTTGCCCCGGCTCCACGAAAGGATCGCTCGAGCGACTTCACGAAACTGTCCGCCGCCTGCTTCGCGAGCCGCCGGGCAGCGTACCGGTAGCTACGAGTCCAGAGCGTGTCTCCACTGGTGGAGATTGCAAGCACGCGGAAGGAAGCGTTGCGCGTACTGGCAGTGACCGAGCGATCGATGACGTAGAGCCTGCGGACCGAAGGAGCCACGATGGTCAGCGGCGCGTCAGAGAATCGCTGCATGCCAAACACTATTTCCGTGCCGTCCGTGAACGAGACGATGGTATTCCTCGTCGAGACAACCGCGAGCGTGTCCGAGACCCGTCCACCGCGACTCATTCGCAGAATGTCCCGAGGGAGCTCGGGTCCCGCCAATGCCTGCGGGCCGCGCCCGGGTTCGCCCCACGCCATTCCATCCGGAAGGACACCCAGCACGTTGACGGTAGCCCCACCACCGGACGCTCCGGCACGGTCGACCGGATCCCGCGGCACCGTGGCGAGCACGCTGCCATCGAGCGCGAAGAGTGTCACGCGTCGCAGATTCGTGTCCGTGGTCCACAGTGTATCGCCGATGAGACCAACGCTTTGCAGCCTGGTGAACTCACCTGGCCCGCCGCCGGCTCTCCCAACGGTAAAGCGATACTTGCCTGAACCGTCAAACGCGCGGATGTCCTGGACCCGCGCATCGGCTACATAGACCGAGCCGTCGGCGACTGGGACCACGGCGAGGATTCTGGTGAACTCGTAGTGGCCGGTCTCGCCTTCCACCCTCGCTTCAGGAACCAGGCGCCAGACCGCCGGAGGTTGTGCCCGCAGGTCGGATGCCAACGTGGAAACGAAGAGGAACGTAGCGTACGCCGCGACTCTTGAACGCCGTACGGTTGCCATCGTTGCCTGGCGTGTAGGTCCAAGGTCAAGACGGGCCGGAAGGAGTCCCCCTCGGACGCGCGATCGAATCATCTAAGTGTGTCACGAGCCTTGCGACGATCCACAACTTGTGGCCCAAGCCTCCGGCGCAAAAGGGGATGGCAACTGCGGGATTGCGCTCGACTACTGGCGCTTCGTGGACCCCGCTCGCTCAACGTACGCTCGCAAGGAATCGAAGCTGGGTAGGCCGTCGTATCGGAGATCATGAATTAGCAGCGTGGGCGTTCCACCTATTTTCAGGCGGCGAGCATCAGCTGTGTCTCGCGCGAGCGTCGCCAAGGGCTTGGATGCGGATACGCATTCACGAAATCGCATCGAGTCGGGCACCGCGGCATTTCCCGCAAACCACTGCCATGATGCAACCCCGAGGGACTCGGGGTTCGCGTAGAGCGCGTCATGCATACTCTCAAACCTCCCCTGCTCCGCCGCACATTCGCTGGCGGTCACTGCCGGCAAAGCAGACCTGTGACTCCGAGCGGGAAGGTGGCGATATACAACGCGGACGGGTATCCCGAGAACGGTCAGCGAGTCGACGTACCTCGCGAAGCGTTGGCAGTAGGGGCACTCGAAATCGGCAAACTCAACTATGGTGACGCGGGCGCCTTTGTCTCCCAAAATATGTCCGCCTTCGACGTACGCAGCCCAATTGATCTCCGTTGACGCACGCGAGACAGCGGGAGGCGTG
>JBQTHK010000089.1:0-16057 GCA_052389935.1 Gemmatimonadota bacterium
GAAAGGGGGAGGTTTGCGCGCGGGGAACTGGAGGCCGGGGTCGCAACCCCGCTAAGATTCCTGACCGGTTGCGCTCGACACCGGTCAGGACTGAACCACCGTCGAGCAGGCGCGGGTGCGACCCGGATATCCCGGACACGCGATGAGCCCGCCGACCAACACTTCCGCAACAGGGAAAAGGAAATGGCTGTCAGAATCAGGCTTCGCAGGGAAGGGCGCACCAAGCTCCCGTCATACCGTATCGTGGTCGCCGAGTCGACGAGTCCCCGCGATGGTCGCTTCATCGAGATCATCGGCACGTACCAGCCCCGGCGGAAGGAGAACCCGGTTTCACTCAAGGCCGATCGCGCCAATCACTGGCTCGACTCGGGGGCCCTGCCTACCGACACTGTGCGTTCGATTCTTCGCCGCGCCGGTGTGCTCAAGGCCCGCCACGAAGCGAGACTGGCGCGCAAGCTCGCTGGGAGCGCAGTGCCGCTCCCGGAAGCCGCAGAAGAGTAACCGGAGCCGCCGGATGACATCCGGCGCCGCACCAGCCGAATGGCTCATCGTCGGACGCGTCCGCCGATCCCACGGCGTGCGTGGCGAGCTTGTCGTCGAACCGCTGACCGACTCGCCCGGACTGGTTTTTCGGGCCGGCTCGCGACTGACACTGGGTGACCAGCGGGGCGAGGTCGCCGGCGGCGGCACCGAAGCGGTAATCGCCGCTTCGCGTCCATTCGGCGAGGGACTGATCGTGGCACTCGAAGGAGTGTCGGACCGCAACGCCGCGGACCGACTTCGTGAACGTTATATTCTCGCCCTGCGCGACGCACTTCCAGCTCCCGCTCCAGGCGAGATCTTCATTCACGATCTCGTCGGCCTCGTCGTCAGTGATTGCGATCGCGAACTCGGCCCCGTAACCGCCTTCTTCGAGTCGCCGGCTGGATTGCTTCTCGACGTGAGGACGACGAAGGGGGCCGTCCTCATTCCCTACCGGCTCGAGTTCGTGAAGGTGGTCGACAAGGCCGCGGGCCGGTTGATCGTTGAGCTTCCGGAGGGGTTCCTGGAATGAGTGACAAACTCCTTGATGCGGGGGGTCGCCGGGGGCCGCTCGTGATACGCATCATCACGGTCTTTCCCGAATACTTCACGGTGCCTCTCGCACTTTCGATCCCGGCGCAGGCGGCGGCCGCCGGCAGCGTCGACTACCAGGTCATCAACCTCCGCGATTACACCCATGACCGGCACCGAACGGTTGACGACTACGCGTACGGGGGCGGCCCGGGGATGGTCATGAAACCGGAGCCGTTCTTCGAAGCGGTAGAGGCCACGCGAGCGGCGGCGCCGATCGTTCTTCTGTCGCCCCGCGGCGGCGTTTTCAACCAGTCTGACGCGTCCCGCTTCGCCGCGGGGTCGGAGCTCACCCTCCTCTGCGGTCACTACAAGGACGTGGACCAGCGCGTCGCTGACCACCTGGCCACCGAGGAACTTTCGCTCGGTGATTTCGTCCTGAGTGGCGGCGAACCGGCGGCCCTGGCGGTCGCGGACGCGGTCGTTCGGCTGCTTCCAGGGGCAATGTCGGACCACGAGAGCGCGCGAACGGACTCGTTTTTCAGTCCCGATAGCGGCATCAGCGCGCCCAGTTACACCAGGCCACCTGACTTCCGGGGATGGACGGTGCCCGAGGTGCTGCTCTCGGGTCATCATGAGAGGATCGCGGAGTGGCGCAGAGTGGAGGGGGCGAGAAGGTCCGCTGCGCGCCGACGTGAGGGGTCGGTCTGATGGTGTTTGGGGAAGGGGTCCGAGTGGGCTACCGATCGCCACCACAAGGGGTTACCATTACGGTCTTCCGTTTTTTTACCCCTGAGTTTGCGGGGCCCCAAGGCTGCGCCAGGAGCGACGCATGCACCCGTTCACCGAAACACAAAAGGAGTGGCTCCGCGAGGTGCCGCCATTTCGCGCGGGCGATACGCTGCGTGTCAACGTCAGAGTGAAGGAAGGCGACAAGGAGCGGCTGCAGGCTTTTGAAGGGGTCTGCATAGCGCGCCGGGGAGTTGGAGTCAGTGCGACGTTCACTGTAAGGAAGATCTCCAACGGCGTAGGCGTGGAGCGGATTTTTCCCACCCACTCGCCGATGCTTGCCGAGATCAAGGTGGTCCGCCGAGGACGGGTGCGCAGGGCCAAGCTCTATTATCTGCGCAACCTGGTCGGCAAGGCGACGCGCATCAGGGAGAAGAAGGTACGGGCATCTGTTCCGGTGACCGGTAGCTCCGAATCCTGACGATTCACTCCAGGCGTGTCTCGGCGACGGCGCTGGACGGCGATCGAACGGGAGTTGCGATCGGTCCATGGAGAGCTGATCGCAGGAGTTGATGAAGTTGGACGGGGCCCCCTGGCGGGTCCCGTTGTCGCTTGTGCCGTGATAATGCCGGCCGGGGTGCGGGCGATAGCCGGTGTTGATGATTCGAAGAGACTGACGGCGGCGCAGCGGGAGCGGTTGTCGGGCCGGATTCGCGAGCGCGCGCTGGCATTTGCTCTGGGGGCGGCGTCGGCGCGGGAAATCGACCGCATCAACATCCTGCGCGCGACTACACTGGCGATGCAGCGGGCACTGGCCCGACTGACGCTGCAGCCGCATCACGTGGTTGTGGACGGGAGGGAGGTTGTGGGGCTGGGAGTTCCACACACGGCCGTTGTGGGCGGTGACGGGAAGTGTTACGCCGTCGCCTGCGCATCGATCCTCGCCAAGGTAACGCGCGACCGGCTGATGGGCCGCCTGTCCTTCCGGTACCCTGAATACGGGTGGGACCACAACGTTGGTTACGCGACCTCGCTGCACATCGCAGCGGTCGACGAGCGGGGTGCTTCGCCCCACCACCGCCGGAGTTTTCTCGTGAAGCAGCTGTCGTTCGATTTTGCCCTGCCTAACGACCTGGCTGATGTCGGTTCACCGGATTTCGAATCGGAGCCGGTCATGGACAGGTTGCCGGCCGGGACAACCATCGGTGTGCCGCCCCTCACTTCTCCCCCGTAAGGTGGGTTGCTGATTCTTTCCACAGGGGGATTTGCCTGCCCTCGCGCGTAGGGTGGGTTGCTGATTCTTTCCACAGGGGGATTTGCCTGCCCTCGCGTGCCGGCCGTATGGCGTGACGGATCGGTTTGATTACGTGATGGTTAGGGTGTGACGCGGGTCACATGGGGAAATCGATGCCGCGGATATACTTCCCCTCGCCAGCCGACGGCATTGTGTAACGCTGTCGCGGCGGATCGTCCTTTTCCATATAGCAGCACCGAACCCACGAGGAATCCAGAATGCGAACGATGCAGAAGTACGCGGCCGCCGCTGTCGCGATGGTCGCACTGAGTGCCTGTGCAACCAAAGGCTATGTAAGGAATCAGGTGGCAAGCGGTGTTGAGACCGAGCGCTCCGCACGGATGTCGGCTGACAGCTCGATCACCAGCTCCCTCAACTCCGAGATCTCGGGCGTCAAGTCCGAAATCGCGACGCTCAGGACCGATGTGGCAGCCCTCCGCAACGATCTGACCGCGCTGCGCACCGAGTTCGGCGCCAAGATCACCGCGATGGAAAACGGGATGAAGTTTGCGTTTCCGGTGAACTTTGCATTCGATGACGCCGGCGTCCGTTCCGAAGATCGGCCCGCGCTGGACCGCTTCGTCCAGGTGGTGAACAAGCACTACGGTGGCTCTCTGGTGACGATCGAGGGCTTCGCTGATCCGGCCGGGTCGGCGCGCTACAACCTCGACCTCTCGCAGCGACGAGCCGAGTCGGTGGCCTCGTACCTTTCGAGCGTCGGCATCCAGGGCGTGACGCTTCGGAGCGTTGGTCTTGGTGAAGCCAGACTGGTGGTCGATGGCGCCGAGCGTGACATGCCGGGAGCCGAGGCGAACCGCCGAGTAGTGTTCGTAGTGGAGACGAAGGGCGTTGGTGGTACGGCCGTTTCGTCGATGCAGTAGGCACCTGGTCTCGCAGTCAGAAAGCCCCCGCCTGACCGGCGGGGGCTTTTTTTGAAACTCGAACGTGATGACCCGGGCGGGTCTCGAACCCGCGACCTACGGATTAAAAGTCCGTTGCTCTACCAGCTGAGCTACCAGGTCGGCAGCGATGGGAATCTAGTCGCTCGTTGAGTCGGGCGCGCCGGATGGACCGTCCAGTGATTCTCCGCGCGGATGACCGGCCGGGAAAGCCCAGCCAGGTCTCGGGCAGCCACTGCAGCCCCCTCCCCAGGCAGGCGCAAACAACGCCCGCGTCTCGACATCCTCCTCCTGACTGTCTGGACGGCCGAGCCAGGGAGTCGTTGCTCGCGGCAAATCATCCCAAAGGGATAGTGGAGAATACCGCTCCAGCGCGTCGCGCTCCCCGGTCCTGCTCGCTTAACGTCACCATATCTTCAAACGGACCGACTCCCGATGTCTCATGCACGCATTATCTCGTTAGGCACACTGGTCACCCTCCTCATTGCCGGCTGTGGCTGGAAGAAGCGCGACCAGGGGGCCGTGATAGGAGCCGGAGCGGGGGCCGCGATCGGCGGCGTAATAGGCAAACACCAGGGCTCCACCGCCAAGGGAGCAATCATCGGAGCCGTGATCGGGGGCGCCGCCGGCGCCATCATCGGGCACCAGATGGACCAGCAGGCAAAGGAACTGCAGCAGAATATCCCCGGAGCCCGGGTCGAACGGGTCGGCGAAGGCATTCAGGTTACCTTCGACTCCGGTATCCTCTTCGACTTCGATTCCGACGCCGTCAAGGGTGCCGCGCAGTCGAACCTCAAGACCCTCGCCGGAAGCCTCAACAAGTATCCCGGCTCGGTATTGGTAATCGTTGGCCACACCGACGACGTCGGCGCCGAGTCCTACAACCAGGATCTCTCTGAGCGCCGGTCGGCAGCAGCCGCCAACGTGCTCAACTGGGACGGCGTCGCCCGCGACCGCATGCGCACCATGGGTCTGGGGGAAACAGAGCCCGTTGCACCTAACGACAGCGACGCCGCCCGCGCACAGAATCGACGGGTCGAGGTGGCCATCTTCGCCGGCGAACAACAGCGGGCTGACGCGAGACGACAGGTCGGTCAGTAACCGGCCTGCCGTTGTCGCCCGCATCGCTGACGATGAAGGCGCGCGCGGTCACGCGACCGCGCGCAGGCACCAGGCGGCGCGTTCTGCGCACCGGACAGTCCACCTGGTCAACTGCACCCGCCCGGAGCCTGCCGTCGCAGCGCCTCGGCGATGACATCGAATGCGAGGCCGTGATCGTCGGGGCCGGCATCAGCGGCGCCATCATGGCGCACGCATTATCGTCTCATCTCAGCGACATCATCGTCGTTGACCGACGCGGCCCGGCGCTGGGGAGCACTCTCGCCAACACCGCAATCATCACCTTCGAGCTCGACCGCGCTCTTTTCGAGCTCAGCGAGCGGATCGGCGCCGCCGGCGCCCGGCGGGCGTGGAAAAGGGCGGTCACTTCGGTCGAAAACCTGCGCCAGATCGTCAGCCGCGAGCAGCTGCAATGCCAGTGGACGGACCGCGCGTCGCTCTACGTTGCCGGTGACACGTACGGCCACCGGGCGCTGGCGCGCGAGGCGTCCGCACGCGAGCGCGCCGGATTACCTGGCCAGTACCTGAGCGCCGCCGAGCTGCAGGCGGGCTTTGGTATAGACCGCACTGGCGCGGTTGTCTCACCCACTGGTGCCGCGACTGCCGATCCAGTAGCGCTCACCGCTGGACTCTTCAGGACGGCGATCACACGGGGCGCACGACTCATGGCCCCTGTCGATGTGAGAGAAGTCGCCGCCACCAGAGACCGCGCAAGACTGGAGACCGATTCCGGGCACTTCATCACAGCCCGCTACGCGATCTTTTGTACAGGCTACGAGATTCTGAAGGGAATCGAGCCATCCGGCCACTCGCCGCGCTCCACCTGGGCCATCGCCACCACGAGACACTCCGACTTTCCGGGCTGGCTCGACCACATGGTCGTCTGGGAGGCGTCTGATCCTTATTCCTACTACAGAACGACAGCCGATGGGCGGATCGTCGCCGGCGGTCAGGACGAGGCAGGCCCCCACGAGCACACCGATCCACCGACCCTCACCCGAAAGGCGCGACGGATAAAGCGGGTACTCGACAGCCTCATCCCCGATGTCACCGGCGACACCGAATACTGCTGGGGTGGCACTTTCGGTGAGAGCTCGACCGGCCTGCCCATCATCGACCGTGTGCCGCACCTTCCGGGCTGTTTCATGGTCATGGGTTTCGGTGGAAACGGAATCAGCCACAGCGTTCTCGGCGCCGAGATCGTCACCTCGTGGATCCTGGGCCACAGGGATCCGGATGCAGACCTCTACGGCCTGGAGGAATGAGCGCTCTCGTGATCGTGGCGGCAGTCGCCGTGACGGCGCTGGCAATCATCCTCGGCCTCAACTTCATCACCCCGGAGAAGAAGGTCGACAAACAGGTTGAGCACAGGGAAGGTTTCGACGACGAGCAGCTGGTGCGCGAGATGAGTCATCTTCTCGGCCCACCGGTGCTGGAGGGGTGCGACGTGCGCGCACTGCAGAACGGCGATGAGATCTTTCCCGCGATGCTTGCGGCGATAGGGGAGGCGCGCAGGACGGTCACCTTCGAATCGTACATATACTGGTCGGGAGAGATCGGCCGAACATTCGCCTCGGCGCTTGCCGAACGGGCGCGCGCCGGGGTTCGCGTTCACGTGCTTATTGACTGGGCGGGCAGTCATCGCATTGATGACGCGCTACTGGAATCGATGCAGGAAAGCGGGGCTGACGTCAGGCTCTTTCACCCTCTGCACTGGTACCACGTTGCACGCCTCAACAACAGGACCCACCGCAAGGTGCTTGTAGTGGATGGTGAAAAGGCCTTTACAGGAGGGGTCGGAATTGCAGACCCCTGGACGGGCAACGCGACCGATCCCGACCACTGGCGTGATTCACACTTCGAGTTCACAGGCCCGGTGGTGGCGCAGGCGCAGTCGGTCTTTGTCGACAACTGGATCAAGACCACCGGAGCGGTGCTGCGCGGGAGCGACTACTTCCCTCAGCTGCATCGGACAGGCGGGGTCGCAGCGCAGATGTTCTCGAGCTCCCCAACCGGGGGCAGCGAGAGCATGCAGTTGATGTATCTGATGGCGATCGCAAACGCGACGACGGCGATCGACCTTGGTGCGGCCTACTTCGTGCCCGATGAACTGACGGTGAAGGCGCTCATCGGCGCGATGTCGCGAGGAGTGCGGTTCCGGCTCATCGTTCCGGGTCGATTCATCGATTCGCGCCTGGTGCGGTGGGCGTCGCGCAGGACGTGGGGGTCTTTGCTGGACGCCGGAGCACTGATCCACGAATACCTGCCGACGATGTTCCACTGCAAGGTCCTGATAGTGGACCGTTGGCTCGTTTCGGTTGGGTCGACGAATTTCGACAACCGATCATTCAGGCTCAATGCAGAAGCGAGCCTCAACGTCCTGAATCGAGAGTTCGCCTCGCAGTTGACCGACGTGTTTGAAAATGATCTGCGGCAAGCGCGTCGAGTCACGATCGAGGAGTGGCGGCGACGACCGTTGCAGGATCGAATCCGGGAAGTGATCACCGCCCCACTGGCGTCACAGCTCTAGTTGCGTACCCCGGACGGGTGACAGCAGGACTACCCCCGCGCGGAATGGAATGGCGACAACCTCGACCCTACGTTGGCGGAGTGCCCGAGCCGATGCTCAGTAAGGGAATCGGCGACCGGGCCTTCGCCAATCAATCAGGAGGTTGCAGTGAACAACGACATCATCTCCGGCAACTGGAAGGAGCTCAAGGGGCGCGTGCGTGAGAAGTGGGGTCAATTGACCGACGACGATCTCGATCGCGTGAACGGGAAACGTGAACAGCTTGTCGGCGTGATTCAGCAGAAATACGGTCATGCGAAGGACGCAGTGGAGCGCGACGTCCTCAACTTCGAGAAAGATGCAGGCGACTGGCTCGACCAGCAGCGCATCGAACGGGCAAGGGACGACGACGCTGTTCGTCGCTAGGTTGTCTCAACGTTCGCGATTGGACGCCGGGCCATCGTGGTCTGGCGTCGTCGCGGCAGTCAAGTGAGAGTCTCGTGAGCAAACTGCTGCGCGGTCTCGCCGCCGGCTATGGGGCGAAAAAGCTTGGTGGCGGATGCATCAGCACCGTGATCGTCTTCGCGTTGCTCTGGTGGCTCCTCGGCAACTTCGGCGTCTTTCAATAACTGGACACCGGGCGCGCTGGCTCTCGCCCTGCAAGGAAATCCGGGCTCTGCCCGCTTCAAAACCCCTGTCGTCGGTGTAAACGCCCGCTTCGGCTACTGTCCCAGGAATTCGCCGATCGGCTTGAGCGTTGGGATCTGATCGCAGACGATCTTGAGCGTCACCATCATCGGGACGGCAAGGATCGCCCCGACCACGCCCCAGATGAAGCCCCAGAAAAGGATGCCCACGAACAACGCCACGGGGTTCAGGGGGAAGCGACGCCCCATCAGCAGCGGTGTCACCACGTTGCTCTCGATCAGGTTGAGCACCAGATAGGCAGCTGGAATGGCGAGCGCCCGACCGAACGTGTCAAAGGCGGTCATTGACGCCACGGTGAGGATTGCAGTGGTGATCAGCGCGCCGACGTATGGCACGAAATTCATCAGGCCGGCGACCGTACCCCAGAGACCAGCGTTAGGCATGCCCAGTACCTGGAGCAGTGCCCAGGTGGTCAAGCCGAGTCCGAGGTTGATCGCGGCCACAGTGAGGAGATATCGGGAAACCGAAGCCTCGACCTGGTTCGATATCTCCCTCGGCAGGCTGGAATCACCGCCGGAAAGGACCCTCGTCATCTTTCGGATGAAGAGATCGCCCGACGCAAGCAGGAAGTAACCGAGAAAGACGACTGTGAACGCCATGGTGAGGAACCCGAAAACACCACCGGCGAAACGGCGCAGAAGCGGTGTTCGCGGCGAGGGCGGGGCCTCGGGTGCCCGACGTGCGCTGGGTGCGGTGCCGGAAGTGATCGCTTCGACGCGTGCTGCGGTCGCCTCAAGTTTGAGGAAACGCCTCGAAAGCGCACTGGCTTTGCGCTCGAGATCTGCCATTGCCGACGGCGCGCGCTCGAGCCAGCTGGTGGCGGGGGCGATGAGCAGGTAGCCGGAGGTCGCGATCCCGATAGTGAATGAGAGCACAGCAATGGCAGCGCCAAACGGCTCCCTGATACCAAGCTTCACTCGCAGCAAGCGCACGAATGGCCGGAGGAGGAAGCCGAGAAGGAGGGCCAGCGCAACCGGGAGGAGTACGGTGCGGGCGACGTAGAGAGTGTAGAAGACGGCGAGCGTTGCCAGGACCACCAGTGACGCCGACGTCGCCGTCCAGGGTGTCGACTCGGAGGCACCTGTAGCCTGAACGTCGCCCTGGCCGTCGTCGAAAATCGGGCGCGGCAGATTCAACCGACTGAAGCGTACCGCGCGTTCGATCGTGTCGTGGGCGATACGAAAACGCGGCGGTGTCGGAGGTGCGGTCACGGGGAGTGATGAGGTCGTCTAATTCTCCGCTGACGGGCGTTCGTGCGGAAGTAATCGTCGGTGGCGGATTGAGGTAGCCCCAAAGGCATAGGATCCCGGCAAAGACTGCGGGAACTGAAACTCGAATCGACCACCACAGCCGGCCCCGCGAACTGACGCCGCAGGCGGAGCCTGAGCAAGGGAGCTTGAGGCGAGCATGGTCTTCCGGGAGTACATCGTCGGCACACGTATCTCTCGCGAGCTACGGCAGCGTCTGCCTCGGGGAGCGCTGGAGGTGGATATCCAGGACCAATGAAAAGAGTGCCCGCGCGATGAATAGCGGGGCTCGCTGGCCCCTCCGTACACTGTGCCGCAGGTGACAGTCATTCGCTGACACCGGACCCGACTCCTCTCTCCTGACGGAAGGTATCCCATGCTGGAAACACTCGCGATCATCCTCCTTCTGCTGTGGATCTTTGGAATGGTGTCATCATACACCGTCGGTGGCCTGATTCACATTCTGCTCGTGGTGGCCATCGTGATGTTCCTCGTCCGCGTCATCTCCGGCCGACGAGCGGTCTGACTCGGGGCGGGATCGGTTGTTGAACGATCCCGCCACCAGACCCCAGCTGATCCCTCCCCCTTCCATACTCCGGAATCCCAATGCCAACCCAGGCCGCAGTACGTCAGGCGCAGGTGCCGCAGACTCCCGAAACCGAAGAAGCAAGCGCAGTGCGCAGGCGGGGGGAGCGGAACAATGCCCAGTCTGAACCGGCAGCGCCTGCCGGGGCCGGGACTGTTCCTGCCCGGCGGTTGATGACAAGAGCTCAACTGCAGCAGCTTGATGACGCCGGGATCGTCGAGGCCTTTCTCAATGGTGACGAGCGCGGCTTCCAGGAACTCGTCGACAGATATCAGAGCCGGCTGCTGAACTTCGTATACCGCATCGTCGGCGACCGTGAGCGCGCGGAAGATCTGGTCCAGGAGGCGTTCATCAGGGTCTATCGCCATATCCGACGTTTCGACCCTTCCAAGAAGTTCTCGACGTGGATCTACACGATCGCAGCCAACCTCTCCAAGAACGAACTGCGGAACCGGGCGCGTAACCCGCTGGTCCTCTTCCAGACAATCCGCTCCCAATGGAAAGATGAAGACCGGCCACTCCAGTTCGAGGACGAGGCCTCACGCCCCGATGACCTCTTCCGCAAACGACACCTGCGCGAACTGGTCGAGGCCTCAGTCAAAGCGATGCCGCGGCACCACAGGGAGGTGTTCGTCCTTCGTGAGCTCGAGGGAAAGTCTTACGAAGTGATCGCAGAGATCACTTCCTGCAACCTCGGTACGGTGAAGTCCCGGCTCAATCGCGCGCGCAACGCTTTTGCGGCCATCATAGAGCCGTCACTCAGGTAGGCTTTTCGCTCGCTCCGGAACCCGTTCGACCGCGAGGTCGGACGGGTTTCGTTCTTTCGACCGGGAAACGGGAGAGGACTGACACGGGCAGAACGGCAACTGAGCAGCCGTCGCCACTTGTGACGAGGTCAGCGGCCCTGATGCTGCTGCACCAACTCGTTTGTGGGTCCGCTGCCGTGGGAATCGTCCGCGGCCACTGAAGAACTCCCGTCGGTTGGGCTTCGGCGCGCTACACGAACGATGACTGGACCATCAAAGGCGCCGAGGTAGCGAAGTGCAGCCTGATAGTCGGACGAAGCAGTCGGGTTCGGCATCGGAAAACGGAAACTGGTGCCCAAATGTGGGTACGCCGTTCGAATGTCGCATCTCTCCCAGGAGAGATCTTCGACTGCCACTGATTGGACAGATGCACGCCTGGCTATGGACGGCAGCCTCCGATTTATGACCTTCGTCCTCATCATGGTCGTCCGGGCTGGTGACGCAGTGTCAGCATGAGCAGGACACCGCCCGAACGCCTGTCAGGCCGTTCCGGCCCTGCTTCCGAGCTGATCGATGAGTGAGCGGAGACGCGCGAGGTCGAGCGGCTTGGTCTCTATCGCGTCGAACCCGGCAGCGAGAGCTTTGGCGCGATCTTCATCGCCCGACCATCCCGTCATGGCAACCAGCAAGGTGCCGGCGCCCCATTCGGTAGCGCGGAGCTTTCTGGCAACCTCGTAGCCGGTGAGTCCCGGCATGGAGACATCGAGCACAACCAGCTCCGGGCCCCACTCCTCGCTCAGCTCGAGCGCCCGGAGGCCATTGGTAGCTGTCTCACATTCGTGGCCGAGTAGCCTGAGGACCTCTGCCATGCTGTCGGCGATGTCGCGATTATCGTCGACGACGAGTATGCGTCTCTGCATCCGGTGGGACCGAGTAGACTTGAAGTGTAACATCACGATTGGACTACGGGGAGATTTTTCTCACCGGGAGCCGAGGAGAGGGATGGTCGACCGAGACCCCTGAACCGACCATTACCCCGCCGGGATAGTCAAACATCCTACCCGGGTACATTTACGCATGCCGCCAGCCAGCTCTAAGATTCCGGAAGCAGCGACCGCGCTGTGACCCATACCACAGCGAGCCGCTATTGCTCAATCAACCCAACCGCAAGGATTGCCGGCAGGCGAACTGAGCCGTGGTCTCTACGAAAGCGCACCTGCAACGTCGCCCCCGCCCCGATCAACCGTCACGCCCGTGAGCCATCGCGGGCAGGACCCGGATCGAGCTCGGGGAGCGATGTCCGGTGCCGACGACGCCGATCGGGAAGAAGGCAGGTCGCGTCAGTTACAGCGTCTCGCAATGATAGGAACGCTGGCAGCCGGACTGGGGCATGACCTGCGCAATCTCGTAATGCCGATCGCATTACGCCTTGATGTGCTGGATGCGCACGGGCTTCCGCCGAAAGCGCGTGAGAACATCACGATCATCAGGAGCAGCCTTGAGAACCTGACCAGGCTCGCCAACGGTTTGATGCTGCTCAGTCGAAACCCGTTCGAGTCGCGCGGGGAAACGGAGACAACGGATCTTGCGGAGTGGTGGCGAGACGTCTGTGCGCTCGTCGTTGATACGCTCCCATCTGGTTGTCTGGTTGAGGCGGAGATCGCGGAAGGGGAGCGAAGCGTGGCGGTGCCGCCGCATGTTCTGGCACAGGTGACTCTCAACCTGGCGATGAATGCCAGTCAGGCGCTCACTGGTCAGGACAATCCCGAAGTACACATCGAGGCACGGCGAATCGATGACAGGGTCATCCTGTCCTTCTCCGACAACGGTGCGGGAATGACGGCTGAAGTTCGCGAACGTTGTTTCGAGCCGTTCTTCGCCACCGGACACCGGGAGATATCAACGGGACTTGGTCTCTCGTCGGCGCGATCGATCCTGTACCGATACGGCGCAGACATCAGAGTCGATAGCGAGCCGGATCGTGGGGCCACCTTTTCGATGATGCTGCCGCTCGCGGCCGATGCGCTCCACGTGGGCGACTCGATTCCCATTCTTGCAAGGATTGCCCTCTCGGACGCCCGAACCGCGGCTGTCGTACGACTGCTGCTCAAATCGCGGGGCATCCCGCTCGAGACGGGCCGGGGAGCCGACGAGTCGCTCGCCGATCTCGTGGTCTGCGACGAATCGACCGTCGCAGCCGAACGAAAGGCCCTCAAGAACGCGCCTGCAACTCGATCACTCATCGCAATCGGAGACGCCCCGGCGAGACGGGACGCGCGGATCTCATGGATCGATCGCGCCAACCTGACACGGTTGCTGGACGTCCTGAATCCCGAACACAGAAGCAGGCGCAGCCGCCTGCCAGAGAACCGCGCATGACTACAGCGCAGAAGTCGATAAGCGTTCTCTGTGTGGACGACAATGAGCTCCTCGTCGAGGCGCTCGAGCAGCGACTGGCAATGGAGCCGGATTTCCACTGGCTGCCACCTGTGAACAACCTCGACAGCGTGGTGGCTCAGGTTACGAAGCTGAACCCCATGATCGTGCTCCTTGATGTTGACCTTCCCGGCAAGCGCGACGCGCTGTGGGTCTTGCGTGAACTGGCCAGAGAAGCCCCCGCCTCACGAGTAGTCGTCTTCACCGGATATCCCACTGATGAACTGATGGAGCAAGCCGTAGCTGGTGGTGGTTGGGGGCTGATCGCGAAAGGAGTGGGGACCAACCGCCTGCTGGACGCCCTGCGCAAGGTGGGCTCCGGTGAGGCGGTCTATGAACTGGATACTTTCGGCGCGCAGTAACCGGCGAAACGAAACCGCGGCGAACTTCGCTCGCCGCGGCTCCATTGAGATTCGACGTCGGTCGCGGCGCGAGTCAGCGGCGCGACTTCATTGTCAGCTACCGGACCACGTCCTCGATCCAGAACGCTTCATAGCTGCCACTGGCCTTTCGAGTCACAACGACGGTATACGATTTGCCGCCCTCGAAGTTGGTGTCAGCGACGGTCGCAAGCACCCGGCCGCCGTCAGCGTTTCGGATTTCGAGCGTCCCCCGCCACGGATCGATCGACTTGAATCCGGCTTCATTCGAGAAGTTGACATCACCAAAAACCTCATCGCCACCGCGTTTGACGACGTCGATTTCATCGACACCGCGTGCGGCGTGAATCACCCGCAGCTGCACCTTCGCGGGATCGGTGCCCAGCTCATCGCGGAGGATTCTCGTATCAAAGCCACCGTCACGCTCCGCCGGAAGAACGACCAGCGTGTAACGATGGCCGTCGCTCAGGAGCTCGCGGTTCGTTGCAAGGGGTGCGTAGGCTCCACCGGACGTTCCGGTCACCTCGAACGCCACCCACGTGCCGTCGATCGACTTGTAGGGGGTGACTTCCTTGTAGGCGACTCCGTCGAACTGCCGCGTCTCGTCGGAGCGGACAGAAAGCTGCGAAGTGGTTGGTACCGCGTTCACGACCCGAACGAGAGCCACGCCACGCCGGTCGGCCGAGTCACCGGATATGGATGTCGAGGCTGCGCCCTCGGACGTCGCGGTAGCTACGGAGTCTTCCGTCTGGGCGTCCCGGCTCATGCAGGCGGTGACAAATACGCCGCTCGCGAGCACTGCAATAGTCCGTGTTATCGAATGCATTGTCGGCTGTCCTGGTTTCGAATGGATTCAGTGTTCCTGCGTCCGGGCAAGCTCATCGCAAGCAGCCACGAGGTCCATTCGCCGAAGGGCCTAATTCACACCGCTCCCATGATTTGATACGGGGAAGGGGCCGCAGGGACAGGCGAAGCTACCCCTCAGGGGGAACAGCGCCGCTACGTCCGCGCGCGTACCTTCCTGCGCAGTGCCGGCACACGGACGAGCACGCCTCGAGCGTCACGGCAGGATCACGAGAACCGGACGAACGACCGGCTGGTGCTGCGTGTCTTCAGGGAGCCCTGACGAGGCCTCGCTTCATCGCGATCGTAATCGCCTGGGTTCGGTCGCGGGCATTGAGCTTCTGCAGGATCGCCTTGACGTGAGCCTTGACTGTTCCCTCGCTGATAAAAAGCTTCCCGGCTATCTCGAGGTTGGATTTTCCTTCGGCAAGGCTGTGGAGAACCTCGAGCTGACGTGGCGTCAGCGCGTCGGCAGACACCCTATCGGCGAGCTTGGCCGCGATCTCGGGCGGGATCGCCTTCTTCCCTGCGTGGACCGCGCCGATCGTGTCAACGAGGCGCGAAGTATCGACGTCCTTGAGGAGGTAGCTCGAAGCGCCGGCACGAAGGCCGCGGAAAATCTCCTCATCCGTGTCGTAGGTTGTGAGGATTATGACCTTTGCCGAAGGTTCCATCTGCCGGATGCGCTCGGTGGTCTCCACTCCGTCCATCGGTTGCATTCGCAGGTCGATCACACACACGTCGGGTCGATGCTCCTCGAACAAAGCCAGCGCCGCCTTGCCATCGCCGGCGGTTGCGACGACCGCAACCTCGGGCGACTGCGCGAGCAGCGCGGTAAGTCCTTCGCGCATGATCGTGTGATCGTCCACCAGGAGAACGCGGATCGGTTCAGTCATTGGCAGTTCGAATGTCATCAGGAAGGAGACCGCAACTCGAGCGTCCCATCCCTCAAACCTACACCCCAGTGCGTCGCCAAGTAGTCACCTCAGCTATTACCGGCAAGCGGCCCCGACGTGCCACGAGAGCGCCATCCCGTGAAGAGTCCGTGATCCTGAGGATGATTCTCGGGGCAATGGGCCACGAGCTTGGGTCGCTGGCGGCGGCGATCTCGATGAGAGCCGACTCACTGTTGAACGTAGAACTTTCGAAGGAGCAGACCGCGCTCAAAACCATCGGCGCCGAGTTGCGCCAGATGAGTGCGGCGCAGCGAGCACTGCGGAGTGCGGAGACTCCTGGACGCCTCTCACCACTCGGCCCCGACAGGGTCTCGCGCTGGTGGGGTCTGTTCTCGCGGATCATCCGCGCCACAACACCGAGGCATTTTGAGCTCACGTCCGAGCTTGGCGACGGCCAGTTGGCAGCGGGTCAGGACTACGCTCTGACGCTGATCGTGATCTCGCTCATCCAGGACATCGCCGAGCGCGGCCCCCCCCCCCCCCCCCCCCCCCCCCACCCCCCGGACGCACGCGCAGAACAAAGCAAACAAAAAACAAACACAAACACAACAA